>NZ_MAEI01000033.1 GCF_009933255.1 Enterococcus diestrammenae
ATAAAAAGTGTTTGAAATGATTCGAAAATCATTTAAGCTCATTAATTGTTTGCTAGCTTTTGCTTGCAATGTTTTGTTATCTCAATCGAAATTGAGATGCCCTACACATTGGTTCGTTTTTGCTTTTTGTTCAGTTTTCAAAGGTCTAAATGTCGTTGTCGCTAACTGCTTCAGCAACTCTTATATCTTATCAGCTTCACAACAGAAAGTCAACAAGTTTTTGAAAGTTTTTTTAAGTTCTCATCAGATGAAAACTTCTGCTAATCACCGAAGCGACTCTAACAAGATATCATGTTCGTTGTTATTTGTCAACAAGTTTTTTCGCTTTTTTAAAGGAACAACTCTCGTTTATTCAGTAACAACTTTGTTATAATATCATGTCCAACGCAACGGGTCAAGTGTTTTTTTTATTGATAAAAAACAGATTCCGTAACAGGACATTTATTAATATAGCAATTCTAAAAATAAAAAGCAACTGAAAAAAGTAGCATTTCACTACTTTTTTTCAAATACGAATAATATTATTAGGTAGCCTTTTCAACGTTCCTGAATAATGAAACCACTAACTGATTCAACGTCTTTTCAAAATAAACGTACGTGCTTTTTTTATGATAAATCGTCGAATAAAAAATGAAAAGAGCAAACTCTTTTACAAGTTTGCTCCTTGGTCTTATTCGTTTTGCAAATTGTCCTCGTTAGTTGAGGGCTCATCTGCCATCTTTATCGGAATATATATCCGAAAAATCGTTCCCTGACCTATCACGCTATCGGCAACAATTCTGCCTTTATAGCTTTCTGCCAATTGTTTGGCAATGGAAAGACCTAACCCATTCCCGCCTTTTGTGCGAGCGCGAGCTTTATCAACGCGGTAAAAACGATGGAAGATTTTCTCCAGATCCTCCGCTGCAATCCCCTCTCCAAAATCTTGGATGGCAATTTCAAACTCTTTTCCTACTTGCTGGATACTTAAGTGAATCTCTTTGCGGTCTGTAGAATACTTCACGGCATTATCTAAAATGACAATAATCAGTTGCTCAAAATGATTTCGATAAATCTTCAAAGGGACTTCTTGTAACAAGTCATCATCTAACGTAAAGGTAAAATCGGGATACAGCATGACAAAGTTATTGAAAACTTGATGCGTCACTTCTTTCCCATTAGTGATTTCATTTCCATAATGAATATCCACTTGCTCTGCTCGAGAAAGATCTAGCATCTCTTGAACCAGTGTCTTCATGCGACTCAATTCTTGTTGACTTGCATTCAATGCTTCTTCCAAAATTTCTGGATCATCTTTCCCCCAGCGTTGCAACATACTCAAATGGCCTTCCATAATCGCCACCGGTGTCCGTAATTCGTGGGACACATCTTCGACAAACTGCTTTTGCTGATCCATATAGGTCCGCATACGATCGATCATCTCATTGAAAATTTCCGACAGATCTGCCAATTCATCATTGGTAGCAATTTCTGGCATCTGGACATCTGAGAGTGGATCTTTTCGTAAAGTATCCATCGTATCCCGTAAGACTTTCAACGGTTTAAGGAAATAAGTCGACAAAAAGAAGCCTAACACACTACTCAAGAGCAATGAGACAATTTCTAAGACAATCAGCGTTAACAATAATCGACTACGAATATCATAAAACGCTGACAGCTCATAAAAACTTTGGACATAGCCGATTTTTTCTCTCGTTTTTTTAGAATAAATCGCTTCGACGGAAACGAAGCCCGTCCGTTCCCCCACAGTCGTAATCGTTGGATCTTTGCGCTTGGTTTGCATCAATGCCATCTCTCGATCGATGGTTTGTAAGACATTTTCTTTGTCCAAATTATAAACATAAAGGTGCATGATTTCTTGACCGATAAAGGAAATATAGGGATCAATCGTCAAAAGGTTCCCCTCCAGGTCCGGCACCTGGCCAATTTTGCTACCATCACCGGCCACGCTATCCGTACCTTCTGTCAAGTAACGATAGGCTAACTCCGAAGTCAGTTCTTCATCAGAATTGGTCAGCCGGGAGGTCACTTCTGACATGGTATCCTCGATGTCTTGCCGCTCATTGGCTACGATTAAATTCACGGAAGACTTGTAGGTAATCACTGCAAAAATCGTGAAGACCACGAAGATAAAGAAAGAACTGGCAAAAGCCCACTTTATCGTTAAAGATGGGCCTTTGAGTTCTTTTTCAGTTGAGACGGGATTTGCTTTTTCCATGATTAGGAACGCATCACATAGCCTGTACCGCGAACAGTCTGAATGTAGCTTTCTTCGCCAGGCACGTCAATTTTATTCCGTAGGTAACGAATATACACGTCCACGACATTCGTTTCTACTTCGGTTTCGTAGCCCCAAACCTTATTGAGGAGGACATCTCGTGCTAAAACAACATTGACATTTTCCATCAAGGTCAATAATAGCTCATATTCACGCTTAGTCAATTCAATGACGTCATTGCCGCGACGTACCACACGATTTTCTTTTTCGATGGTTAAGTCTCGGTAAGTAATCGTGGTTTGTTTCGCCACGTTTTTATCGCCTTCGATATCAATCCGCCGCAACAACGCCCGCAGACGCGCCAATAATTCCTCAATAGCAAAAGGCTTCACGATATAATCATCTGCTCCATGATCCAAACCTGATACCCGGTCAATCACCGAATCCCGTGCCGTCATCATGACAATTGGTGTATTTTTCACTTGACGGATACGTCGACAAACTTCCAAACCGTTCAGTTCAGGTAACATTAAGTCCAACAAGATGGCATCCCACTCGTTATTTAATGCTGCTTCCAACCCAGTTCTCCCATTATAATGCACTTCTGCATTATAGCCTTCATGAGTTAATTCCAACTCAACAAAACGGGCTAAATTCTTCTCATCTTCTATAATCAAGATATTACTCATTGATGTAACAATCCTTCTCTCTTCGCATATTCTTTGATTAACTTTTGTTTTCTTATTAAAATACTATAGCCATTTTATCATGAACCAACTTATTTATAAAGAGGCATATCATAAAGTTATCACTTTTATAGGTAATTAAGTACTAGGACAACCGCATTCTTTCTCTGACAGTTTGATACCAAAGAGGAAGCCTCGGCAATTTTCCTCAAAAAAAACGCCAGTCCTCAAAGACTAGCGTTTTATCTGAATCCCTAATATGTTCGTGATTATTCTTCGTGATACCAACTGTAATGGAAGATTCCTTCCCGATCAGTACGTTCATAGGTATGGGCACCGAAGTAATCCCGTTGCGCTTGGATAATATTTGCTGGCAACCGTGGGCTACGATAAGAGTCAAAGTAGGCGATAGCAGAAGAAAACGTCGGTACAGGTACGCCAGCTTGTACTGCCACAGCCACTACTTCACGAACTGCTTGTTGATATTTTTTCGTGATTTCGACAAAGTAAGCATCCAACAAAAGATTTTCTAGATCTGGTGTAGTTTCATAAGCATCAGTAATTTTTTGTAAAAATTGTGCTCGAATAATACAACCTGCTCGCCAGATTTTAGCAATTTCCCCAAAAGGTAGGTTCCAGTCGTATTCTTTTGAAGCGGTCCGTAATTGTGCAAACCCTTGGGCATAACTCATGATTTTACTGAAATACAACGCTTCACGGATTTTTTCCACGAATTCCTTTTTATCCCCTTCAAAGACGTACTTCTCAGGTTGCGGTAAGATTTGACTAGCATTGACCCGTTCTTCTTTGTAAGCTGAGATAAAACGAGCAAAAACTGATTCTGTAATCAATGGCAATGGCACGCCTAAATCAAGAGCGCTTTGAGAGGTCCATTTACCGGTCCCCTTATTACCTGCAGCATCCAAAATCACATCCACAATTGGTTGGCCTGTGCCCAAATCATCTTCTCGAGTCAAGATATCCGCTGTGATTTCAATCAGATAGCTATCCAATTCTCCTGTATTCCATTCTTTGAAAATAGCAGCCATCTCTGAAACAGATAATCCAAGAATGTTTTTCATCAAATCATAGCTTTCTGCAATCAATTGCATATCACCATATTCAATCCCATTATGAACCATCTTCACATAGTGACCAGCACCATTAGGACCAATGTAAGTCACGCAAGGCGCGCCATCTTCAGCTTTAGCAGAGATTTGTTCTAGAATCGGTGCTACGAGATCATACGCTTCTTTTTGCCCCCCTGGCATGATGGACGGTCCCTTCAAGGCGCCTTCTTCCCCACCAGATACGCCCGTTCCGATGAAATTAATACCCGAGTTAGCTAATTCTTCATTGCGACGAATCGTATCTTTGAAGAAGGTGTTGCCCCCGTCGATCAGGATATCCCCTTTGTCCAAATGGGGAAGTAACTCTTTAATCGTCGCATCAGTCGCCGCACCAGCTTTCACCATCAACAAAATCCGTCGTGGTTTCTCGATAGCTGCGACAAAGTCCTCAATCGTATAAGTGGCTAAAAGTTGTTTATCAGGATGTTCTTTGACAACTTCTTCAGTTTTGGAGCCGGTCCGGTTATACAACGCAACCGAATAACCGCGACTTTCAATATTTAAGGCCAGATTTTTTCCCATGACGGCCATCCCCACGACACCAATTTGCTGTTTTGCCATGTTCATTCCTCCAGTAAGTACTTTTATCATTCAGTTTCTTCATTATAGCCCAAAAACCTCGGTAAACAAAGCAAGAGCGACTTTTAAATATCACTGATGGCTGCATTTTTTTATGTAGACGCCTCCATTTTGAGTTGCTATTCAACGCCAGCCTCGACTAATAAAAACCCTCTAAAAAAATAACCTCCGAGACTCCATGGTTAGTCTCAGAGGTTTGCAGTCATTTTCTTGAACAAAATGACTTATGCTTCTGCTTTGGTAGTTACGTCTTTGCCATCGTAGTAGCCGCAGTTGGCACATACGTGGTGGCTCTTTTTCAATTCACCACAGTTTGGACATTCGTTCAACCCGTTGATGGTCAATTTGTAATGAGTGCGACGTTTGTTTTTCTTCGCTTTAGAAGTTTTTCTAGCTGGTACTGCCATTTCTCAATACACCTCCTTGTATTTAAAACGCGAAAGTTCCGCGCGATTTATTCCAATCTTACTGCTTATCTTCGTCGTCAGATTTCTCCAACAATTGGGATAATTGAGCAAGACGAGGATCAATAGTTGGGGCAGCTTGGTTCTTTTGCTGCAAGTAGTCCTCTTCCGAAATGACTTCCCAATCTTCGCCTTTTGGCATTTGGGTCGCATCTTTCTCGGCTTCCGATAAAATTTGCATCGGAATCTCCAGGACAATGTTGTCCAGGATGGATTCGACAGCATCTAAGGTTTGACCTTCTAAAATCAACACCTCATGTTCCGAAACTTCATCGCTTTTTTCTTGAAACTGCTCAGGCGTCATAAACTGCTCTGTCACCGAAAAATCTAATGGCAAAGCAACTGGCTCCAAACTTCGCGATGAAGGCACAGTCAAGGTGACCTTCACACGGTAGTGCAGGAGATAGCCCTGATTGTCCACCGTCACCATACCAGCCACTTCAGCTGGGTTTGCATCGATGATTTGAGGATCCCGCTGTTGTAAGTCATTTTTCACATCCAGGGTTTCCTGAAAGGACAGTCCGCTTTCACGGAACTTCCGCAATTCTTGTAAAGACCACTTCATATTTATCACCTCTAAGCAACAAAAGCTATTATACAGGCTGAATTTTCCCTTGTCAATGAAATTTTCTTGACACCTTTTCATTCAGTGAAAATAACGCTTTACTCAGCAAATGTCCTTGCCTCACTTCCATTGAAGCTAGCAATAGCTGTCCTCTAGTCAAACGCTTTTTCCCTTTCGAGCTTTCTATGATAGCAATTCTTCGGACACTAGCTCTCATCTTGTTGGTGACAGCAAAACGGCCACAGAATCTGCCTCTTAATTCCTAAACTATCCGCTTTTTTGGAGCTTAATTTTTATAAGCTCGTTGTCTATTAAGAAAACAGCCACTGCTGAATGCAGTGGCTGTCGTCAAATCTAGTACTGAAAGGTTGGCTTAGATGGCTGTTGTTTCGCCACGGTAGACAATCCCACGACGAGGGTCAACAGTTACCAATTCACCGTCTTCAATCTTAGTTGTTGCATCTGCAGCACCAACGATGACTGGAATGTCTTTCGCGATACCTACAACGGCAGCGTGAGAAGTCAAACCGCCTTCTTCTACGATAACTGCTGCAGCTTTTTCAAATGCAGGCATATATTCTTTGTCAGTAGTAGGAACTACCAAGACCATACCGTCTTTTGCTTTTGCAATTGCTTCTTCAGCAGATTTAGCAACGACTGCATTGGCAACGACTGCTTTTTCACCAACGCCTTGTGCTTCTAACAATTTAGAACCAATCAATTGGATCTTCATAACGTTAGTTGTACCGCGTTCGCCGACAGGAACACCGGCAGTGATCAAGATCAAGTCGCCTTCTTTAGCAAAGCCAAGTTCAACAGCTTTTTTAGTAGCTAAGTCAAACATTTCATCAGTTGTTGATGGTTTTTCAGCAACCGTTGGGAAGACACCCCAGTTCAACATCAAGCCACGTTTTGTGCGTTCGTCAAAGGTAACTGCCAAGATGTTTGCATCTGGACGGTATTTAGAGATCATACGTGCAGTATGGCCGGATTCAGTAGCCGCAACGATGGTTTTTACGCCAAGGTTTTTAGCCGCACGAGCAACTGCGATACCGATTGTTTCAGTTACATCGGTTTTGTCGAATTCGTTGATTTGGAAAGTACCCAATTCTTGTAAAGCTTTTTCAGCTTCCATATCGATTCGAGCCATTGTTGCAACAGATTCTACTGGGTAGTCCCCATTTGCAGATTCACCAGACAACATCGTTGCGTCCGTACCGTCAAAGACAGCATTGGCAACGTCAGAAGCTTCCGCCCGAGTAGGACGTGGGTTTTGTTGCATTGATTCCAACATTTGGGTAGCTGTAACTACGACTTTACCAGCAGCGTTACATTTTTTGATGATCATTTTTTGAACCATTGGTACTTCTTCTGGTGGAATTTCCACACCCATGTCCCCACGGGCAACCATGATACCATCAGAAACTTTCAAGATTTCATCAACATTGTCGATTCCTTCTTGAGATTCGATTTTAGAAATGATTTGAACATGAGTCATGTTCTTTTCTTCTAAGATTTCACGAATGTCCAATACGTCTTGGGCTTTACGAACGAAGCTGGCAGCGATGTAGTCGATATCGTTGTCGCAACCGAAACGAATATCATCAGCATCTTTTTCAGTAATACCAGGTAAGCTGATGGATACGCCAGGAGCGTTAACCCCTTTACGAGAGCCAAGCAAACCAGCATTTTGAACTTCAGTGACTAATTCTTTAGTCGCTTCGTCTTTTTCAGTAATCAACATGTCGATTAAACCATCATCAAACAAGATATGGCCGCCAACATGAACGTCGTCAAACAAACCTGGATAAGTTACAGCGATTTTTTCTTTTGAACCGACAAGTTCGCCGTCCATTGAGATACGCACGATATCGCCAATTTCAAATTCGATTTTACCTGAATCAGTTCCTTGAACAGTTGTACGAATTTCAGCACCTTTAGTATCAAGTAAGATCCCGACATCTTTACCAGTTTTCTTCACAGCTTCATGAACGAGTGTCATACGACCCAATTGTTCTTCATGGTCACCATGAGAGAAGTTAAAACGGAAAACATTTGCCCCTGATTCGATGAGTTTAGAGATAGTTTCCAAGTTATTACTTGCTGGTCCTAATGTACTAACGATCTTTGTTTTTTTCATTACTGAACGCTCCTATTCCTTTATTTAAAAAAGCCGAGAAAGCTCTTTTTTCAATTTTAGACTGCTTGAGAGGTCATCCCACAAAAATTAGAAGGACAATTGTTGGTTCAATTCGTACAATGACAAGTCTGGACGATGTTTGTTGTTTTCCAAAGTATCCACGATGTCGGCTGCGACAACTTCATTTTCCAACATACCGATGCACATGCCACCTTTGCCTTGTTCCAATAATTCCACGGCATAAGCGCCAAATTTAGAAGCCAAGACCCGGTCGCGAGCGCTTGGTGAGCCCCCACGTACCACGTGACCCAAAATAGACACGCGCGTATGGAAGTCGCCATATTGAGAAAGTTGTTTGGCAAATTCATTGCCGCCCATAACCCCTTCAGCCAAGACAATCAAGCAATGTTTCTTGCCCCGATCGCGTCCTTCTTGAATCCGTTTGGCAACAGCAGCCATATCAAAGTCATGTTCTGGAATAATGATTTCATCTGCCCCTCCGGCAACCCCAGACCACAATGCGATATCGCCAGCGCCACGGCCCATGACTTCAATCACAAAAGTGCGGACATGAGAAGTGGCCGTGTCGCGAATCCGGTCAAGAGATTCCAAAACCGTATTGATTGCTGTATCAAAACCTACTGTAAAGTCAGTTCCTGGGATATCATTGTCGATCGTCCCTGGAATACCCACTGCTGGGAAACCGTGACGAGTCAAGGCCATCGCTCCATGGTAAGAACCATCGCCACCGATGACAACTAACCCTTCAATACCGAATTTTTTCAATTGTTCGATCCCTTTTAATTGCCCTTCTTGCGTTGCAAATTCAGGGTAACGAGCAGAGTATAAAAATGTACCGCCTCGTTGGATTTTGTCGCCAACATCAGCCACATCCAAACGTCTGATATCACCTGCTACCAAGCCGGCAAAACCGTAGTTGATCCCATAGACTTCCAAGCCATCATAGATCCCTTTGCGGACCACGGCACGAATAGCCGCGTTCATCCCAGGAGCGTCTCCACCACTGGTTAAGATTCCGATGCGTTTCATTAACCTTTCACCTCATTAAATTTTCTATTTTTTGGTTTTATTACGTTTATACCTATTAGGCATTCACCACGAGTCATATTTTACCATTAAATCCTTGAAATGTCTTGATTATACCGCAAGAAAATGAAAAAAATGAAAACGACTGGTGCAATTTACTGAAAAGAACATGTAAGCTATTTAAATACAACATTCCCTGAACCTAGCAAGCCATCAAGCTCGCTTTTCACGAGGGACGTATTGGCGATTTGGTTTTCTTGGGAAAGAATTTTTTTTACTCCAGATGAAGCATAGACCAAAATCACCGGGACACTCCCAGGATGGGTCGCTATAATATGGAAAAGTTGATTTAAATCCTCCCTGCGCTCTTTGTCCGGCGGAATTCGTAAATAACAAGTCATCTGATCCAAATTGGCTTGGGCATCCCGGGCTAACAACAAGGTGTCAGCAATCAGCTGCAATTCTTGATTGTATTTGCTAATCTCAGCCTTCCCTTCCAAGTAAAGAACATCCCCGACAGCAAAGGTTTGACGCACGTGTCGATAAAGCTTCGGAAAAATCGTGACACTCAGTTCACCAGTAGCATCATTGCCTTCAATAAAGGCCATCTGCTCTCCTTTCTTCGTGCGGATTTCACGAATATCCCGGACATATAACAAAATGCGAACTTTCTGATTGGCTACCAAGTCAGTCACCTGTTGGACGTGGGCTCGTTCTTGTAAAATACCAAATTTCTCAGCCGGATGCCCGGAAAGATAGACCCCAAGATACTGTTCCTCCAAGTCCAGTTTTTCTTCTAAAGAATATTCCCGAACATCGGTTACCTTCAAAGTCATCAAATCAAGTAAATCCAAACTACCGCCACTGTATTGGATATTTTGAATCTTCCCTTCCAACTCCGTCATCAATTGCCGACGATTGGGTTCCAATTCATCAAAGACGCCAATTTGAATGAAGGGGGTCAATAAGTCGACTTTGCGCCATTTGCTATCCACCCGATAGAGAAAATTATCCAGTGAGGTATAGGGACCATTTGTCCGGCGTTCTTTCACGACTTCAGCGATAAAATCGCGACGGACACCTTTGACAGTTCCAAGGCCAAAGCGAATCGTCGTCAAATCCTCCAAATAAAAGCCAAAGCTACTCTTATTAATCGTTGGAGGCAAAATCTTGATGCCACGTTTTTTAGCTTCTGCTAGATATTCCTTAACTTTGGCCGGGTTACTCCGCACCGATTGTAAGAGAGCCGCAAAAAAGGGACCCGGAAAGTGGACTTTGAGATATGCCATCTGAAAGCCTACAAAGGAATAGGCAAAGGCGTGGGATCGGTTAAATCCATAGCCGGCAAAGCGCTCAATATAATCATAAACTTCATTGGCTTTTTCCCGGGTATGACCCAGGCTGACAGCCCCGTTGACAAAGTTTTGCCGTTGTTCATCCAGGATGCCTTTTTTCTTTTTTCCCATGGCGCGTCTTAAGATATCTGCTTGTCCTAGGCTAAACCCCGCAAGCTTATTGGCAACTTGCATAACTTGCTCTTGATAAACCATGATGCCATAAGTATTTTGCAAGATGGGGCACAAGCTATCATCCAGATAACTGACTTTTTCCTTGCCATGTTTTCGCTGAATAAAATGATCAATATTTTGGGCTGGCCCTGGACGGTACAAGGCATTCACCGCTGCAATTTCTTCAATATTTTCCGGGCCTAGCCGACGAAGGACATTGCGGATGCCTGCAGATTCAAATTGGAAAATCCCTGCGGTGTCCCCTTTCTGAAACAGTACCATGGTTTGGGCATCATCTAAAGGAATCTGCTTTTGAGATAGTTGCTTACCCGTAACTTTTTTGATCCCTCGCAAGGTGTCATCGATGATGGACAGATTGCGCAAGCCTAAGAAATCCATCTTCAACAAGCCGACAGTCTCCACATCATTCATAGTAAACTGAGTCAATAAAATATCATCAGAACCGGCTTGTAAAGGCACTAACTCCGACAAATCCCGGTCACTGATGACTACCCCGGCCGCATGAGTGGAGACATGTCGGGGTAAGCCTTCCAAGGTCAAGGCTACCGCAAATAAGACTTGATTTCGGGGTGTCTGAGCCACTAGTTCCCGCAGTTGGACAGATTGATCATAAGCTTCTTTCAAGGTGATTTTCAGCGTATTGGGGACGGCCTTGGACCAACGATTGGACTCAGATTGGGACAGGCCAAAGACCCGGGCAGTATCTCGTAGCACCATTTTGGCCGCCATCGTACCAAAAGTGGCGATCTGAGACATGCGCAGACGTCCATATTTTTGTTGGACGTATTTCAGCACTTCCTCGCGGCGATTATCCGGAATGTCTAAATCAATATCTGGCATCGTGTAGCGCTCTGGGTTGAGAAAACGTTCAAACAATAAATCATATTCGATGGGATCAACATCGGTAATGGCTAAGACATACGCCACTAGTGAACCCGCTGCTGACCCCCGCCCAGCCCCGGTAACAATCCCTGTTTCATGAGCGTAAGCCATCACATCCCAAACAATCAGAAAGTAATCGTCAAACCCCATTTGATGAATCACTGCTAGTTCGTAGTCCAAACGATTTCGGTAAACCTCTGAGGCTTGAGAAACACGTTGGGATAGTCCCGTTTCACAGAGTTTCCGTAAAAAAGTCGCTGCCTCCTCGCCAGTCGGCACTGGAAATTTTGGCAATAACTTCTGATGCAAAGGTAGTTGCCAGTCACAACGAGTTGCAAAAGCTTCGGCATTGGCCAAAGCTTGACCGTCATGCTGTTGAAAATAAGCAGTTGCTTGTTCCTCAGAAAGCAACTGACCAGAACCCGTCAGCTGCAATTCCTCCAGATCTGCCAGCTGCGTTCCTTCCTTAATATGGGTCATGACTTTGACAGCTTGTAGTTCATCGGCTTTAAGACTTACCACCGAAACTACCGCAAAGGGTAAAATCCCTGCTGCCTGAAACCATTGGGCAGCCTCTTGGTCAGTTTCTTCATTGCTATCGACAGCATAAAAGAGTTTTGGTAATAATTGCTTTAAAGTCGCCAATCGTTCCGGCAATAACTCTGGATGACCATAACGTAAATAGCTGAGTTCATTCCGAGCTAGCAAGACCGCCGTCAAGTCCTCTGAAGGTAAAAAATCCTCTAATTGTACGCGCCCTTCACTCATTTTTTGCGTTGACAGTAGGATCAACTTTTCGTAACCCGCTTGATTTTCAGCAAACAACAAAATTTCACTTTCCCCTTGCTGAACCGGAGAATAGTAATCTAAATGTAAGCCAATCACCGGCTTAAGCCCCGCCTTACTACAAATTTGAAAAAAGTTGACTGCCGCCGTCAAGACGTTGCGATCACAAATCCCCAGCGTCTGGTAACCCAGTTTGGCTCCGGTAGCTACGTACGCTTCGATGGCGACTGTACTTTGCAATAAGGAAAAAGCGGTTGTGGTATAAATTTGTGGAAAACTCATGAAAAAACCTCCAGAAAATTTCCAAGCTATGTTTTCTTTACTTCTCAAAGAATTATGTTAAACTAAACACGACAGATTTTCATTAGAAAAGAGGTGCCAATATGAAATATATCGTGACGTTGTTCTGGGCCTTTATTTTAGGTCAAGTTGTCGGTTATTTAGGTAGTGCCTTGATTGGGGCTGCTTACAACTTCCAACTCGCCACCATTTTATCTCTAATTGTCGGTGTAATTGTCATTTTGATCGGCACAATCGCCCCACCAAAAGAATCGAAAGCCAGTTAAACTAAAAGGGCAAACAGAAAAACCAGTTACGTTTATTGTAACTGGTTTTTTTGACTTTTCAATCAAAGGGCTTCACCAATCTTATTTTTGCGAAAATTAAACAGCGAAAGCCCGATATTTAGCAATACGAAGCCACTAGTCACCCAGAAAACCGCTCGATAGCCCAGACCATGAGCCACCATTGAGCCGAGCATCGGCCCCAGTACTTGCCCAAAGTTGGAAAACATTTGGTTGTAGCTGTAAATGCGGCTAACACCTTCTGTGGGGGTAATTTTGGAAATAATCGTATTGATGGAAGGCATCAAAGCACCAGTGGAAAACCCTAGTAAAAAGCGCAAGACGCCCAATTGGAAAGGAGTTTGGACAAAGCCCATCGGAATAAAGCAGAGTAACGATAAGACTAAACCAAAGAGCAAGACTTTATGATTGCCAATGCGATCCCCGATTTTCCCCAACGTGGGGGATGACAAAATTGCCGAAACACCTGAGATTGAGACAATCAAGCCACTGACAAATAAGAGATTTCCGCCAGCGCCATGCAATTGACGAATGTAGAGCGTCAATATTGGGCTGATACTCGTAACGCCAACTTGTAAGATTAATGAAGTGACAAACAAGCCAATCAAAACTTGCAAATTGCTAATTTTCCCCAAAATTTCTTTGGTAGTCAGCATATCAGTCTTATCCACTGGTTGAAAATCTTCTTTGACAAAAAAGATGGTTAATAAGGTTGTTATCAACAATACTGTACCAGTAATGATGAAGACATTTTCCATCCCAAACCATTCGGCCAAAGCACCGCCCATGGAAGGCCCTATCAAGTTGCCGGCAATTGCCCCGGTAGCCAACGTCCCTAACGCCCAACCACTTTTTTCTTTCGGCGCTTGAAAGGCAATCAAAGCCGTCGCATTTGGTATGTATCCGGATAAAATCCCCGTCATAAACCGCATAATCAATAACCAATATACATTTGGGACAAAGGCTAAGGAACCCATGGTAAAAGTCATCCCCACAGCTGCCCGAATCATCATCAAACGCCGGCCTTTGCGGTCAGCCAAATTTCCCCAGATAGGCGCGACCACAGCCGAAGCAAAAGCCGTAACCGAAATTGCCAAGCCTGAAAAAAGTTCTACCTGATTTTTGGGCGTCCCCAATTGTTCGATATATAAGGGAATAAAAGGCATTACCAGACTAAAACTAGCGCCCGTAAAAAAGCAACCCACCCAAGATATCAGCAAATTCCGTCGCCAATCAATCTTCATTTTTTCAACCTTCCTTTCCACCTCATCCTAACTATACCTTAGTTTTTCATTGGAGAAAACCACGAAGGCCCTTAGCACGCCTTTTTTACATTTAGAAATAGCTGGTTTTGGAGATTGAAAAAAGCTTGCCCTTTCAAGGAAGGACAAGCTTTTTTTGAAGCCAGAGATTATAAAAAGGCTAAAATCACGAAGTTTGCGATAAACAGTAAATCTACCACCCAAATAATCGGTGACACTTCTTTGGTTTTGCCTTTCACGACTTTGATCAAGGTGTAGAAGATAAAGCCGGCCGCAATCCCGTAAGAAATGCTGTAGCACAAGCCCATGAAGATCGATGCGAAGAAGGCTGGTACGGCTTCTTCCAAATCCGGCCAGTTAATGTCAGCAAAGGAAGCCAACATCATTACCCCGACCAAAATCAAGGCTGGTGCTGTTGCTTGGGTAGGTACCACAGAAATCAGTGGTGAAAAGAGACTAGATAAAGCGAACAAAGCTGCGACTACAACAGAAGTCAAGCCGGTACGACCACCAGCTCCGATACCCGCTGCTGATTCCACGTAAGTCGTGGTGTTTGAAGTCCCAAAGATTGCCCCAATCGAGGTAGCAATCGCATCGGCAAACAACGCTTTATCCATTTTAGTATTGAAGCCACGGCTATCATCCAAAGCATCTTCGTCTTCTTTAGAGAAGATCCCCGTACGGCGACCCGTACCGATGAAGGTCCCGATGGTGTCAAAAGTATCAGATAAACTAAACGCGATAATCGTCATCAATACTTGCGGAATTTTTGACGTATCAGAAAACAGCGACTGCATCCCGTCTTTCCCGAAAGCTGCACCAAAAGTTGTTCCGAGTTCATTGATGGAAGCCCCCAGAGAGTTTGCTTTCCAATCAATCGTCCCCAAGTCCACCACACCCATCAAAATACCGATGATAGTTGTTGTGACGATCCCAATCAAAATGCCACCTCGGACATTTTTTACGACTAATAAGGTCGTAATTACCAAACCAATTAAAGCTAACAAAACGCCACTATTGTTAAAATTCGCCAAAGCAGGGACGATACCACCGTTTGTAACAACACTAGTTTCGGGATCACCCGCGACGATATTGGCTTTTTCAACAGTAAAGTTTAACAAATTGGCATTTTTCAAACCAACATAGGCCACGAAAATCCCAATCCCACCACCGATAGCGTGTTGGAGACTTTCAGGAATCGCGTGAATAATCATTTTTCGAATCCGAGTAATCGTAATTAAAATATTGATCAGCCCACAAATGAAGACCATCGCCAAAGCTTCTTGCCAAGAGTACCCTAAACCAAAAACAACAGTATAAGTGAAGAAAGCATTTAGACCCATCCCTGGCGCCTGAGCATAAGGGACATTGGCAACTAACCCCATCACTAACGTCCCAATCACTGAGGCGATGATTGTCGCTAGAAAGACCGCTTGAAACGGCATCTGAGTTTGCGACAAGATGGATGGATTGACAAACAAAATGTAGCTCATGGCAAAGAAAGTGGTAATCCCCGCCATCACCTCCGTCGAAACATTGGTGTTGTTTTCCTTAAGCTTGAAAAACTTATTCATGAAATTTTCTCTCCCTAAGACAATAATATAAGTGCGATTAGGAAATTTCCTAACACAGATGATTATAGGAATAACTTTAAGAATTATCAAAGAAAATCATAGCTTTTTTGAACTTTACCTAACGAACGTTCGTGTTTTACTGATTATATAGCCTATTTTTCCGAAAAACAGTCGCAATTCATTCGTTTTTCTCTTGAAATGTATGATTTCCATTCAGAGAGAAGTCTTGCTGACTTTCCTAGCTGCCCCTAAGCTTTTCTTAAATCCCGAGAAATTCTCTTTGAAAATTTTGTGAAAATTGTAAAGCATGGTAGAATGTGACAGATACTACGGAACAAAGGAGTATATTTTATGACACAAAAACTTATTGCAATCGACTTAGACGGAACGACTCTCAATGGGTCTTCACTTATTTCACCAAAAACCAAAGATGTCTTGCAACGGGCGACCAAAGCTGGTCACATTGTCAGTATTGCCACTGGCCGACCTTTTCGTATGAGCGAACAATTTTATCGTCAATTAAATCTGAAAAGTCCGATGGTGAACTTTAATGGCGCTTTGGTTCACCTGCCCTATCAACATTGGCTCCAAGAATCAGAAACGCTATTTAGTCGCGACATCGTTTTTGACATCTTGGCACAAAAAGACGCATTACAACTGGACTATATCGCCGCGGAAAACCGGGATACTTTTTTTGTGGATCGAATCGACTTTGAAGATGCCTACCTCTTCTCCAACGAAAAACCCACGGAAGCCAACCTGTTGGAAAATCTCAAAACCAATCCCACTTCCATGTTGGTTCAAACCAACAATGACATGGCAGAAACTGTGACGAATCAATTGGTACAGCAATACTCTGATTATGTAGATGTCAGTACTTGGGGTGGTCCGAAAGCTATTTTAGAGATTGTTGCCAAAGGAATCGAAAAAGCTCACGGAGTCAAAATCATTGCTGATTCCTTCCAGATTGATCGTCAAAATATCATCGCGTTTGGTGATGAACACAACGATGTGGAAATGTTAGACTATGCCGGTTGGGGTGTCGCGATGGCCAATGGTTCAGAAGGTGCCAAAGCAGCTGCCAATGATATCACCGAAAAAACCAACGATGAAGATGGTCTAGCGGACTACTTGGAAAAGTACCTCGCTATCTAGAACCGATTGAATCAAAACAAAAAAGCCTGATCCCTACCAGTAATCAAGGGATCAGGCTTTTTTCAGATACACAATATCCTCTGATAATTGACTTGCGTTTTTTCTTCTATAAATAGAAAAAACTTTTACCTGTGATTTGTAAATGAAGAACTTTTCAATTCTAAACTACTATAAACAACTTCCTCTTTACTCAAACAGCAGCTGCCAGTCCGGCAAGTTGGCGCAGTCATTCAATTAGTGGCCTCGATGTTCCAAATTCAATCTTCTCTCTTTGATCAAAAAAACCGACACAACCTGTGCCGGTTTACCTGTTTGAATTAACCTAAAAATCCTGCTAAGAAGTTGCCTCCGTACAAAAGCGCCATACTATACAAGAAGATAGACAATGGTTTTGCCAACAAGATAATCGCAGTGTATTTTTTGAGTGAAATGTTTGTCAGCCCAGCCATCAAACACAACGCATCATCGGGAGCAACCGGTAAGAATATTGCCAAGGTGAAAAGCTTATCAAAACGATGTTGATTTTCCAGCCAACCAGAGTAGCGATTATAGGTTTTATCTGAAACCATACTCAAAATAAATGGTTTGCCATAGCGTCTTCCCAATAAGAAAATAATGATGGAACCGATACAGATGCCGACATAATTGTACACAAAGCCCATCATCGGACCAAATATCAATACGCCAGCCGCACTAGAAATCCCCCCAGGAATGATCGGAATCACCACTTGCAAAATCTGTAACAATATAAAAATCAAAGGGCCCAAGATGATGTTGTCTCCCACTAGTCCTCGTAAGGCATTCATGTCTTTGAAGACACCGAGATTGATAAAATAAATGGTCAAACAGACCGACACGGCCAAGCCGATGACTGAAATTGTATTGATTAATCTTCTTGAAGCTGTCACGCTCATGGGATCATCTCCTTTTCTCCTTTATTATAAAAGAATGCCCCTTGCTTTTCGATCTTTTTACCTGTCATTTGTCAAACAGTTTTGTAAGGTAGCTAGCTTCTCTCATTCACACCTTTACTATAAAGCGTTTCGGAAAAAAGAACATCAGCCTTTAGGCGTAATTTTCCTCCTCAATCACTAGTAGAAGCTGTCGATTGCTTCCGCTTCAGCCAGTGAACCCATTTACGAATGACTGTTTCGCAAGCGCCTGTAATCATAAAAGCACCAGCAATTGCGGCGGCAGTTACTAAAACGATGACGACGTTTTCTGTTGCCACTTGATTGTCCCCTAACACCAGCTCTCGAACCGCTTTATAGGCTGGGCCTCCTGGTACTAGTGGGACTAAGCTTGGAATATTGAAGATAATGACTGGCATTTTTTGAAAACGAGAATAAAAAATACTCAGTAAGCCGATTAAAAAAGCCGCGATAAAATTGGCTAACCCTAAGCCAGTCCCCACTTCCCGCAATCCCCAATAGACAATCCACCCCAAACCACCAGTAATGCCAGTGGCTACCAAAGCCTTACGAGGAATATTGGTCAGAACGCCAAAAGCCACCGAACTTAAAAAGCCAAAGAATAATTGAATCAACCAACTCATCATAAGACACCTCCAAAGGCAGATAAGATAAAAGCAATCCCGATACCAATCGCCGCGGCTGTGAAGACAGCTTCAATTCCTCTTGCAATGCCACTGATCAAATCTCCCGCCATGATATCGCGAAAGGAATTGGTAATGGCCACCCCTGGTACTAAAGGCATCACGGCCCCGATAATTAGATTATCAACATTTTCTGCCAATCCAAAGTTGACACAAAAGACCGCTGAGGCCCCAATGACCAGCGCCGCGATAAACATATCCAAAAAGCTCAGCCCCAACCATCTTTTCGCCACTGTCGCACTAAACAATCCCAAACCACCAATGACAAACGTCGCGATAAAATCACGCCAACTGCCACCAAAGGCATACATCAAGGTAGCACTGACTATACCAGCTGCCAACACTTGTGTGATAAAGCGATAACTTGGCGTATTTTTTTGAGCTTGTCGCAGCTGGTCGTACAGCTCCTGTAAACTAATTTGCTTTTCGGCAAATTGACGCGACAGCTGATTGACGGCAACGACTTTTTCCAAATTAATCGCCCGTTCATGGACATCTTCCAACTGGCAATACGGACCTTCTCTAAAGCCCATAAACAAACCTGTCGCAGTGACATAGCTAACACAATCAGCTTCACCAGCATTGCGGGCAATGCGCAACATGGTATCTTCCACCCGATAAACTTCTGAGCCATTCTCCATCATGATTTTTCCTGCTAACACACAAGTTTTTAAAATCATTTTTTTATTTTTACTCATTTGCCAGTCTCCTTGTATGAAGTTGTTTTCAAAACAATAATGCTAGGTTATCTGAAATTTTTGTATTCAACATTAACAAGTTTATTTTCAAATATATTAATAACCAAAAGAAGTATAACAATAAACCTACTATTTAGACATCATTTGTCTTTTTTACTCTTAAAAATCAGCTAGTAGCCCAGTTTATAAAACACTAAAGTTATTTTATAATTCGTTTTTGCATCTTAAATAATAACGTAACGAGTGTATCATTTCCCAAAAAAGAGATTTCCCTTTATAATGGATTCAGGCATAGATTACGTTATAATAATGAAGGGAGTATTGTTATGCGTCGAAAAGTTTATACCAAAGACCAGATTCTTAAAGCGGCCTATGAACTGATAGCAAAAGAAGGGTTTGGTAAATTTACCGCCCGCAACATTGCCAAAAAAATGGGGATTTCGACCCAACCGATCTATCTTGAGTTCAAAAATATGCAAGATTTAAAAAACACTTTAGTAGAATCTATCATGACCGACTTACATGAAAATGTCTTTCCAGTTCGTCATACAGATGATATTATTGTCGATCTCGGTCTCAATTATATCAATTTTGCTCGAGAAAATCGCAATTTATATGTTGCCTTGTATGTCGATGAGTATGGTGGCGGCCAGATGGTACACGATTTTTCTTACGATTACTTTAAAGAAAACGTGTCAAAAGATCCAAAATATGCCGATTTAAGCGAAGACTACATTAAACCGCTTCACGATGGCATTTGGATTACAGTCACTGGGATTGCTTCGTTGATGTCTTCTGGAATCATCCAGCCTAGTCGAGAAGAGATTATTGAATTAATCCAACGGGCTATTGAAATGATTTTAAACGTCAAAGAACCCGAAAAAGTCTTCGATAATTACTGAACTTGTCACCACTCATGAGTGATTTTCGCAAATCATACAGGAGTGGTGGTATTTTTTCTTGACAAATCCGTAATTTTTGCGAAAATAGGACATGTGCCTTGGAGAGTTGGCAGAGTGGTAATGCAACGGACTCGAAATCCGTCGAACCGGCTAATACCGGCGCGCAGGTTCAAATCCTGTACTCTCCTTTATATCAAGGTTTTTGGCGCTTTTGACCATTAGTCGAAAGCGTCTTTTTTTTGTGTTTTGGGGCAGAGAATGGGGCAGAAAAGTTACAAGAGCCTTAATAAAAAAACGCACTCTTGACTCACGCTCTTCCTATAAACCTTACCAGTTCCGTTCTGGCTAAAAATACCGTAAACTAAACTTAGGTGATGACGATGAACTATTTGAAGAAAACATTATTAAATACTTGGGAATTTCTCCGCAATACGCAAGCCTACTTCCGGGATGTCTTGCTGATGCACGGCTTTATTTTATTTGGTTTGCTCCCCTTACTTTCAAGTTCCACAAAATTTATCCTTAAGCGGGGAAAGATTTCTTATTTATCAAATGAAAATATCGGCGAAATCTTGACGCAACACCCTGCTGTGGCGCTGTTATTGGGATTGACGCTACTATTTATTTTGTTGGCAGTATTTTTCGAATTTACCTTTTTACTTTTAAGCGTCTATTTTATTCAACAAAAAGAAGCGGTCTCCCTCAAGCAATTATTGAAAATGACCTTGCTTCAAATGAAGAAAATTCGTCCCTCCGTCATTCTTTTCTTTATTTTTTATTTTCTGCTCGTACTTCCCATTGGTGGCTTGAATTTCAATTCTGATCTGCTTAGTCGGATTAAGTTACCCGCCTTTATCATGGACTTTATTTTTACCAATCGACTCTGGGTTGTTTCTGCCTTTATTTTAGGTTACTTGATTTTGGTTTATTTAGGCATTCGGGTGATTTTTGCTTTGCCGGAAATGATTTTACGGGACCGGTCCTTTGGGGCTGCGGTAAAAGAAAGCTGGGAAGTCACCCAGCGCCGTTTTTTCTCAATCATCGGTCGCTTTTTATTCATTATCGGTAGTATTTTGTTGATAACAACTGCTGGTACCACCTTGGTCATTGCCTTGCAAGCAGGGGTTGAGCATTTTTTGCCTGACCAAGCCTTGAATACCGCTATTTTTGCTATGACCTTTTTGCAATTTTTCTTCCTATTAAACTTGGTGCTTTCGACAGTGGGGATTTTCGCGATTATTGTTGATTACATGGCAGATGAAGGCTTTTTGCCGGCGATTCCCAAATGGTTTTATCGTGAACCGTTGAAACCTGTTTCCCACCGCCATCTGAAAAACTCTTTAATGGTGGCTTTGGCAATCTTCTTTGGTATCGGGGTCAGCATTTACAATATGAATTATTTAACCAACATGAGTCAAAAAATCCCTATCACAGCATCCCATCGAGGCGTTTCTGATAAAAACGGGGTCCAAAACAGTCTGCAAGCACTGACAGCGACCCACAACCATTATCATCCTGATTATATCGAAATGGACGTGCAACTGACCAAAGACAAGCAGTTTTTGGTCGCCCATGACTTTAATCTAGCCCGGCTTACTGGTCAAGCCCTACGTCCTGAAGAGGCAACTCTAGCGGAGTCGTTAGCTTTGACCCTCACCGAAAATGGGAAACAAGCCCCTCTCGTTAGTTTTGATGACTACTTAGCGACAGCTGAAACCCTCCAACAAAAACTAATTGTCGAAATCAAGCTCAAAAAAGCTGATCCAGTAGAAATTGCAACTCTTTTTGTCAATCGCTACGGGTCTCGCCTCCAAGCAGCTGGTAGTCTGGTTCAAAGCCTTTCTTACCCAGTGGTTGAAGAAGTCAAAACCCTTACTCCAAACCTAACTGTCGGATATACCTTGCCATTTAACATCGTGGGTCCCCCAGTTACCAAAGCCGACTTCTTGACTATGGAATACAGTACCATCAATCGCAATTTTATTGAATCTGCCGAAAATGATGGCAAACAAGTTTTTGTTTGGACCCCAAATAATGAAGATGACATTAGTCGGATGATGTTTTACGGGGTGGACGGTATTATCACCGATTCCATGGCAACTCTCAATCGTGTCATTGAGCAACGTCAGGATCAGACGACTTATTCTGATAAACTCCTTAATTTTGTCATCGGAATTGGCTAGTTACATCAGTTGTTATCTATTAGAAGCAAAAAATAGCTAAAAAAATGCACAAAAAAATAATCCAGCAGCGATTCCTGTTTTTTCGCTGCTGGATTTTTTGATTGTCTAGCCTACCAAAGCAATACCGATTTGCTGTTGGACGTCTTCGTATCTGACCAACATCCGATGCTGGTACTCGATGACTTTCGTGCGGTCTGCTCGGTGGCAATCCTCCACTGTAATCACAACCGTGTTGGTATAAGCATGTTCCACCGTGCCTACCACTTCGTTAGTCAGTCCAATCGGTTTGCATATGTAGGATTTTCCAATTTCTACGTGTTCCATTTAGCGTTCCTCCGTGTTGTTTTATTTGTACATATAATAACAGAAAAAAATAGATTTGAAAACGTTTTTCACAATTTTTTTTAATTTTTATTTGGCTATTACGGCGATATCCCCTACTTTTTAATTATCTTTATTAGATTTGTCTGTTTTTTTCTTACTGAATGATAATTTTAAGGGACTTATGAAGGTGAACTTGAGCGATTCTTCATTTTTAATTGATTAAACCCACCTTATTATATTAGCTATTGCTGGAGTTATTTATTACGTCATCAAACAATGGTGTCATTTATCTTTCTTACAATACCTGATTTAACGGGAAAAAGAGCTATTCTAACGATAGAAATACTTAATTTTATCTTATCGATTGCAAAATGATTACTGATTTCTTTGCTATTTTTAATTTATCATGATATATTAAAATAGTCGGTGAAACCACTAACGAAATAAACTTATGAAAGCAGGTGAACAGATGACATTTACTGAAACTGAATTGACGTATCGAGTAGCTTTTGATACAAAGAGCAATCGCTTCATGGCAATCAATGCCCACGATGAAACCCACATCGCTTATGGTGTGACCATCGAGGAAGCTGTACGTAACTTGCGCGCTTAATCAAAAAGGAGCCTAAAAGTGAAAACCGTAGAAGCGAAAATCCATTAAATTCGTCTGTCAGCTCTTACTGATGGACGAATTTTTGTTTACATAGCCTCAAACAGCGAAATTCTTTACCAGTTACTGAGAATTCTCTATAATAAGGGATAGAAAAGGAGATGTCTTATTATGGAATTATTCAGAAAAATATTTGGAGAGTTTATCGGGACTTTTATGTTAGTCTTCGTTGGTACCGGTGTGGTTGTCTTGGTCAATCCTGATCCACTAACAATCGGTTTAGCCTTTGGTCTGACCGTTACCTTGATGGATTACGCTATCGGCCACGGTGGTTTGTCAGATGGTCACTTCAACCCCGCAGTTACAGTAGCGATGGCCATCAATGATCGGGTCCCTGTCAAAGATGGCTTATTCTACATCTTAGCTCAATTGGTGGGTGCCGTCTGTGCTTCGGCTTGTGTTGGTGTTTTAGGTAATGCTTTAGGTGTCCCTGCTGGTTCTTATGGTCAAACAGACTTCACCAACATCAACGCTGGTATGGCTTTTGCTTTTGAAGCATTGATTACGTTCTTATTCATTTTTGTGATCTTGATGGTTACAAGTAAAAAATACGGTAGCAAACAAATGGCTTCCATTGCTATCGGTGCCGCTCTTGGTCTTTTGATCATCTTGGCATCCAACTTAACCGGTGGCTCATTGAACCCTGCTCGTAGCTTTGGTCCAGCAATCTTCGCCGGTGGTACTGCCCTTTCTCACTACTGGGTATTCTTGTTTGCCCCACTAGTTGGTGCCATTGTCGCTGCTTTCATTGCCAAATTCATGGGTAGTGAAGAAGGCTTAACTGAAGACGACGACTAATTCATCAGAACAATCCACAACACGCAAACCAAAAGCTTATCTTCCTTTTAAATAAATGGGAAGATAAGCTTTTTTTATGACTCCCTTTTTAAGCTTAAGCTGCTAATTAGACGAAAGCCAAGATGTAGAAAGTATCACAAATCTTGTTTACACCTAAAAGCCAGCAAACGAGATATTGGAGTCTAGTTGACAAGTCTTGTATAATAAACGTACGGCTTTAGCCAATAAACCATGAGGAGTGAAAAATCATGGAAGAATTCGAAGGGGTTCTCGTCAAAACGGCCCTACTTCAAGAAAAACCCATCATGCTTTCATTAATGCGCTTGAAAAATGATGAAGATGCCCTCGACTGCGTCATTCGTGATCGTTTTTTATCTGCATATATCTTTCGACTCCCTGTCGATAAATATACCATCCACGTCACTGGTCGCCGCAACAAACGCAATCAGTTGCTAGTCAAACATATGACGATTCTCAATGTGGATGATTACATCAAAGTCATCGGGACACCAGAAGGATAAGGGCTTGCTAGCCATCGCAACAGGAGAGCTGAAAAAGACCACTTCTCGCCAAGTATTTCACGGCTAGAAGTGGTCTGTTTTATGCGATTGGTTTAAAGACGATCGTTTAATTCTTTTCCAAGTTCTTCAAAACCAGGTTTGCCAAGAAGAGCAAACATGTTTTTCTTGTAAGCTTCGACCCCTGGTTGGTCAAATGGATTGACTCCATTTAAGTAACCGGAAATCCCGATAGCAATTTCAAAGAAGTACATAACATATCCCAGTGTGTAAGCATCCATTTCAGGAATAGTTACCAATAAATTTGGTACATCCCCATCTGTGTGGGCCAAGAGAACACCTTGGTAAGCTTTGGTGTTGACGAAATCAACATCTTTGCCTTGGAGATAGCCCAAACCATCCAAATCGGTATCTTGGACTGGAATTTTCACGTTTTTGCGAGGTTTTTCAACTTTCACAACCGTTTCGAAAATATTACGACGACCTTCTTGGATATATTGTCCAAGGGAGTGTAAGTCAG
This sequence comes from Enterococcus diestrammenae, assembly GCF_009933255.1. GTDB lineage: Bacteria > Bacillota > Bacilli > Lactobacillales > Enterococcaceae > Enterococcus_C > Enterococcus_C diestrammenae. The sequence continues at coordinate 24,830 of NZ_MAEI01000033.1, forward strand.
TAGAGAAGTTGGCACTAGATGGGTAAATGCCTTTTTGGTCCTTCCCTTCTGATTCGCCACACAATTGTTTCCACCATTCAGAGAAATATTGCATGCCTGGTTCGTAGTTGATCAATAATTCGGTGACTTTGCCTTTGCGGTATAAGATGTTGCGCATAGCCGCATATTGGTAGGCTTCGTTTTCTTCCAATTTATTTGAAGAATATTCTTTGGAAGCATCTGCAGCCCCTTGCATCAAGGCATCGATATCAGCCCCACTAGCAGCGATTGGCAACAAACCGACAGCAGTCAAGACGGAGAAGCGGCCGCCGACATCGTCAGGAATCACGAATGTTTCCCAATTGTTGGCATCGGCTTCCACCTTCACTGCACCACGGGCTTTATCTGTAGTAGCGTAAATCCGTTTGTTGGCTTCTGCTTCACCGTATTTGTTGATGAGCATTTCTTTGAAGACCCGGAAAGCAATTGCTGGTTCCGTTGTTGTCCCAGATTTTGAAATGACGTTGACAGAGAAATCCCGGTCGCCAATCACTTCAATCAAATCAGCCAAATAAGTGGATGAAATGGAATTACCGGCAAAGAAGATTTGCGTTTTCTTTTCTTCCCGGTTCATGTAGTTGTAGAAAGTATGATTCAAAAAGTCAATCGCAGCTCGAGCACCGAGATAAGAACCACCGATCCCGATGACTACCAATACTTCTGAATCTGATTGGATTTTTTTGGCGGCTTCCTTGATACGAGCAAATTCTTCTTTGTCATAGTTGGTTGGAAGGTCCACCCACCCGATGTAGTCTGAACCTGCGCCAGTCCCATTACGCAACATTTCGTGAGCTGCTGTCACTTGGCTTTGCATATAGCTGAGTTCATGTTCATTGACAAAAGGTGCCACTTTGGAGTGGTCAAATGTAATGTGTGCCATTCTTGTTCCTCCTTCAATTGTGTGACTGTCGCCTGAGCAAAGGAAACTGTTTCACTCAACCCACAGTCAAGATTAACATTTCGTTACATCTACTACTTTACGGTTTTCAAGGCTTTTTTTCAAGCAGTAACTGTTGTGAAAAAGCTATCATGACGGGAAAAAAGCAAATCCTCTGAAAACCTGTCCGCAAAGGCCGAACAAGCCACAGAGGATTTTCGAAATGGGATGATTACGAGAGGAAAACTTGTTTTTTTATGCTAGACAAGACCTTGACTGAGCATCGCTTCTGATACTCGTGCAAACCCAGCGATATTGGCTCCCAACATATAGTTGTTTTCCGCGCCATTTTCTTTGGCGGTATCTCGGCAAGTTTCATAAATATTTTTCATAATATCATTTAGACGATTGTCCACTTCTTCTTTGGTCCAAGTCAACCGTTGGGAATTTTGGCTCATTTCCAAAGCTGAAACCGCCACGCCGCCAGCATTGGCCGCTTTCCCTGGGCAATAATGGACGCCGGCATCGATGAAATATTCCGCCGCAGCTAAGTTACAAGGCATATTGGCTCCTTCAGCTACGACTTTGACCCCGTTTGTTACCAATTGCTTGGCTTGTTCCAAATCGATTTCATTTTGGGTGGCACAAGGAAGCGCAATATCAGCTTTCACATTTTGGTCCCATACTGAGCCTTCGATATAGGTAGCCGTTGGTTTAGCTTCTTGATAAGCACTTAGGCGTTCTCTTTTGACTTCTTTGATTTCTTTCAAAAGGGCTAAGTCAATGCCGGCTTCATCAATGATACAACCGGTAGAATCCGAGCAGGTAATCGCCTTTGCTCCCAGTTGTTGCAGTTTTTCGATGGCATAAATGGCGACATTTCCTGAACCAGAAACCATCACTTGTTTGCCTTCAAAGCTATCCTTGTTGTATGCTAACAGGTGATTGACGAAATAAACGCAGCCATAACCGGTAGCTTCCGTCCGCGCAAGACTGCCCCAAAAACTTAGTGGTTTACCAGTCAAAACGCCCGCATCGTATTCCCGCAAGCGTTTATACTGACCATAAAGGTAGCCGATTTCCCGACCGCCAACTCCGATATCTCCTGCTGGTACGTCCAAGTTGGGCCCGATATGTTTGGCAAGCTCCGTCATGAAGCTTTGACAAAAACGCATGATTTCCGCATCTGACTTGCCTTTCGGATCAAAATCAGAGCCGCCCTTCCCACCACCGATAGGCAGGCCGGTTAACGCATTTTTGAAAACTTGTTCAAAAGCTAAAAATTTCAAAATCGATAAGTTCACACTGGGATGAAAGCGCAAGCCACCTTTGTAAGGACCTAAGGCAGAGTTAAATTGGATCCGATAGCCGCGATTGACTTGCCAGGTTCCTTGATCATCTTGCCAAGGAACCCGAAATTGAATGAACCGCTCTGGCTCAGTCAGCACCGCTAGTAGATTATGTGCTTCAATCTCAGGATGTTTTTCCAAATAAGGGGTCACTGTGGATAGAAATTCATCCATGGCTTGCAAAAATTCGGCTTGGTTGGCGTCTTTCTCGTGTAAAGCAGCGCCAATGGTCTTTACATAGTCTTGTGCTGTCATAAATCGTCCTCCAATATCCTTTATTGTCCAAAAGTTACTTCTCCATTTTAGCAGATTTGCTAGCTCCTGTGGTTAAATCTACAGAAAATTTCGTCTATTCATCTAAAAAAATCCTAATCTTTTCATTAAAGGACGTGTCAACATGCATAAAAATTACGATGTGATCGTAGTGGGTGCCGGTCCAGCCGGCTTAATGAGCGCGATTGCTGCCGCCGAACAAGGGGCTTCGGTCCTCTTATTAGAAAAAAACAAGAAACCAGCAAAGAAACTGGCCATGACTGGTGGCAGTCGCTGCAATGTCACCAATAATCGTCCAGTGGCTGACCTTATTCAACACATCCCCGGCAATGGTCGCTTTCTCTACTCCACTTTTTCCCAGTGGAATAATCAAGATATTATGGCCTTCTTTGCTGCCAGACAAGTTGCCTTAAAAGAGGAAGATCACGGACGGATGTTTCCTGTCACAGATCGTTCCCGGACGATCATCGACACCTTAGTCACTGCTGCAAAAGATGCGGGAGTGACTATCGAAACAAATACAACCGTGGAAAAACTATTGACCGCAGCAACCGGCGAAATTCAGGGAGTCCGCAGTGCCAAAGGAGATACCCACGCCCCTTGTGTGATAGTCACCACCGGCGGAATCACTTATCCTGGAACAGGTTCTACTGGAGATGGCTATCAATTTGCCAAACGCTTGGGCCATACGGTGACCCCGCTATTTGCCACCGAAGCCCCTTTGATTTCCGAAGATCCGTTTATTAAAAGCGGGGCTTTAACGGGTCTCTCTTTACAAAATGTTGCGTTATCCGTCTTGAATAAAAAAGGAAAAGCCGAAGTCACCCACCAAATGGATCTGCTGTTTACCCATTTTGGCTTATCCGGCCCGGCAGCTTTGCGTTGTGCTTATTTTGTCAATCGCCAACTGCGACCAGCCCCCGGTGAAGCAGTCTTGCTACAGCTAGACTGCTTACCAGAAACTAGCCATGCCCAACTTAGCACCCAGCTTCAACAGCTCTTTCGTGACAATCGTAAATCGGTAAAAAACGCGTTGGCGCAATTGCTGCCTGACCGCCTGCTGGCCTTGTTTGTAGACCAACTTCAGCTAACCGACACACAAGCCAAACAAGTCACCGAAAAACAGCTAGATGCGCTAGTAGATCTGATAAAGACCTTTCCTATCACGATTAAGCAAACGATTGGTTTGGAGAAGGCCTTCGTGACAGCCGGTGGGATCAACCTCAAAGAAATCGAACCAAAGACGCTAGCTTCTAAGCTCGTTTCCGGATTGTTTTTTGCCGGAGAAGTCTTAGATATCAATGGCTATACTGGTGGCTACAATATCACAACTGCTTTATGTACCGGTCATGTTGCCGGACAACATGCTGCCCAGTTTGCCGGTTATTGGTAAGCCAGTTTCACCAGATCAGATTCCCCCTCAGCTTCAAGATCCGCGACCAATGCCAAAGCCAATCACCTTTTGCCTTTTTGAAATCTTAGACAGACCTTAGTCCATTCACAAAAGCCCAGCCCTTCTAACGAGTATATCTCATTAGGAGGACTGGGCTTTTTAGGGTTCTATTCTTCTGAATCAAGGGTTAAATCGACAAACTGACCTCTCACCAAAGTTGCCAAATCTTTTGGTGCCAGTTCCATCTGGAGTCCGCGACGTCCGGCTGAAACGATGATTGTCGCAAAGTTTTCTGCTCGGGCATCAAAAAAGGTGGGAAAAAGTTTTTTCATCCCCACAGGTGAACAACCACCGCGGATGTAGCCCGTGGTTTCTTCCAAATCTCGCAAATGCAACATTTCGACTTTTTTATTGCCACTGGCTTTGGCGATTTTTTTGAGATCTAGCTCGCGGTTCCCAGGAATCACCGCGACGACGGGACCGGTTTTATTTCCTACTGCCACTAAGGTTTTAAATAGTTGGTCTTCGTTGCGCCCCAGTTCTTCTGCGACACTATCCGCACCAAGATGGTCTTCTTGCCAGGCGTAAGTGTATTCTTGATAGGGAATCTTCTTTTGTTCTACCAAGCGAATCGCATTGGTTTTAGGTATTTTTTTCTTACTCATTTCTTTCACTTCCATTGGTTTCAATATGCATGGCGTCTAAAATCGTAACCAGCTGGTCTACGGGAATTTGCCCCGGTGCAGAAGCCTCAGCTAAGGAGCCAAAAGTCATGACCGATTGAATCAATTCACCGCTGATCCGACTTGGTTTCCCCAGATCCCCCATGGAGATCAAAACTAAAGGCAAATCCACCAGTTCTCGCAATTTACTCGAGATATTCATCAGGCGCAAGACATCTTTTAAAGAATTGGGCATAACCGCGATTTTTCCCAAGTCCGCATGAAATTGCTTCATAATGCTTAACTTCAAGACCAACTCGCCATCAGCTGGCGTTTTTTCAAAATTATGATGGCTCAAAATAATAGCAATCTGTTGCTCTTTAAAAAGCTGAATAAACTTGCGTCCGAGATATTCCGCCACCTCTAACTCGATGTCCACCAAATCCAAGGCACCGCTAGCCGCTGCCGCTTCATAGAGTTCCCGGTATTGCTTCAGAGTAAACTCTTGCGGCTTGCCCCCTTCTTTTTCAGTCCGGAAGGTAAACAAGAGCAATTTATCCCGTAAAATCGTCTTTAGATGAGACAACAGATTCAACACTTGAGCAAGATCCGTGACTTGATCGAATAAATCCACTCGCCATTCCACTACATCGGCTAGACTTGCTTCTGCCGCTTTGGCTTGTTGGGTAATGTCCTCAGCTGTTTTGCCAGTAAGGGGGACACAAATTTTCGGGCGTCCTGCACCAAAAATGGTTTCTTTCAACTTGAATTCCATAACTAGCCTCCAAAAAAAGTTATTTGGTAACCCTTCCCACCAAAACCTGTCAGCAGGAAAGCCATTTGCTTGATCGTCGCTTAAATAGCTTATTTCTTGATTTCATAGATAAAGACTTTCAGATAATTCCCTTCAGTAAAGGCTGGATTCACTGTAAAATCCCCCGGCAATCGCTGTTCTTCCAAAAGCCGATACCTAACCTGTGCCAGTTGGAACTGCTCTTCTACACTTTTTTTAAACTTAGCGACAGATAAGTTCGCGGCATTCGTCGAAGCAATCAGTAAGCCCTGATCTGCCAGTATCGACAGGCTATCTGCCACCAATTCTCCATAATTTTTTTGAACGGTAAAGACCTGTTTTTTATTCCGAGCAAAACTTGGCGGATCCAAAACGATCAGATCAAAAGTCAGGTCCTTTTTACGGGCGTAAGCAAAATAGCTAAACACATCCATCACGTGGATTTTTTGTGTCAAAGGATCGATCCCGTTGATTCGAAATTGTTCCCGTGTTTTTTCGAGACTACGCTTAGCCAAATCGACACTCGTGGTAGCCACCGCCCCACCCATCGCACTGGCGACAGAAAACGCCCCAGTGTAACTAAACATATTCAACACTCTTAACCCACTGGCCAACCCTTCAGCCAAACGACCCCGAACCTCTTTTTGGTCTAAAAAGATTCCCGTCATTAACTCTTCATTTAAATACACCGCATAATTGACGAAGTTTTCTTGCACCAGTAAAGGCTCCGGTGCATCAGCGCCATATAGATGCTGACTTTCTGGTAAGTCTGCATGTTTAAAGCGAATTTTTTCATAAGCCCCCACCACTTCAGGAAAAACCTGTTGAAAAGCATTCACCAGTAGTTGGCGCTTGTGATACAGCGTTTCGTTATACCAAGAAAACACAGCAAAGTCTTGGTACAGCTCGATAGTCAGTCCGCCGACACCATCCCCTTCACCGTTGAATAAGCGAAAAGCACTCGTCCCTTCATCCAGATAGTAAGGCTGGCGTTTTTCTTTGGCAAGAGTCATTTTTTCAACAAAAAAAGCCTCATCTAGCTCTCGTTGGCTAAAATCCAACAGCCAGCCGGCACCTTTATTTTGTGGACTTAAGTAGCCTGTCGCCAAATATTGGCCGCGACTATCTAAAAAAGTTACCCAATCTTGGGTAGTAGGTACTTGTTCTAGGTCTTCTGCTAAGATTAATGGATACCCTTGGCGAAACTTCTTCTCCGCCTTTTTCTTCACTTTACACTTCATTACTACACGTCCTTGCTCCATCAAATGGCTTCCTTTTGAGTATATCAAAAACCGCCTTATTTGTCTGTCATCTACCGAAACTAAAGAAAAGCTAAATAATGCACAAAGCCCATTGTTTCAATTGACACGCCATTTTTGGACTAGTAAAATGAAACATGATGAAATTTATGAAAACACCTTTCAATAATGCATCCATTTGAAGTAAAGGAAGGACAATTACGTGAACAAAATTAAACTACCGAAATTCGTAAATTCAAGACTGGGCTTTTTCGGCCTCTTAACCATCTTACTTTGGGTAAAAAATATTGCCGCCTACCTCACCGAATTCAAACTAGGCGTGGAGAGCTTTCAACAATACTTGATTCTCTTCATTAATCCAATCGCGACAACCATCTTTATGTTGTCCATCGCCTTATATGTCAAAGGTAAGAAATCCTCCTACATCACGATGTTGGTGATTTACTCCCTGATGACCTTGTTGCTTTTTTCAAACATTGTCTATTATCGTGAGTTTACCGATTTTATCACCATCAATACGATGTTAGGTGCGGGACAAGTTTCTAGTGGCTTAGGGGAAACTGCCATCAAACTTTTCCGTCCCTACGATATCTTATATTGGATTGATATCATCGCTTTGGTGGTATTGTTTGCTCGCAAAAAAATCACCATGGATGAACGTCCAGTGCGCGCACGGATGGCTTTAGCAATCACAACTTTGTCGATCATGATTTTCTCCGGGAACCTTTTTATGGCGGAAGTCGATCGGCCTGAGCTTTTGACTCGGACTTTCTCCCGGGATTATTTGGTAAAATATCTGGGGATCAATGCTTTTACTGTCTATGATGGCGTGCAAACCTACCAAGCCAGCCAAGTGCGAGCTGAAGCCTCACCGACTGATATGGATGACGTTGCTAAATACGTTTCAAATCATTATGCGGCTCCTAACGATGACCTCTTCGGGATTGCAAAAGGCAAAAACGTGATTTACATTCATTTGGAAAGTACCCAACAATTTTTGATTGATTACAAATTGAAAGACGAAAATGGTGTAGAACATGAAGTCATGCCATTTATCAACAGCCTTTATCATGACAAACAAACCTTTGCCTTCGATAATTTTTATCACCAAGTCAAAGGCGGTAAAACCAGTGACGCAGAAACCTTGATGGATAATTCCTTGTTTGGCTTGAACCAAGGGGCCTTAATGACCCAATTAGGTGGCAAAAATACATTCCAATCCGCACCAAATATTCTGGAACAAACAGCAGGCTATACTTCTGCTGTCTTCCATGGTAATGACAGTACCTTTTGGAACCGCAACGAAACCTATAAACACTGGGGTTACGATTATTTCTTTAGCAAAGAATACTACGATGTCAACGAAGACAACTCCTTCCAATATGGGTTACATGACAAACCTTTCTTCCAACAATCAGTGAAGTATTTGGAACAGTTGCCTCAACCATTTTATTCGAAATTTATTGCTGTCTCTAATCATTTCCCTTATTCGGAATTTACCGATGATGAAGCTGGTTTCCCGATGGCGCAAACCGATGACGAAACCATCAACGGCTACTTTGCTACCGCTAATTACTTGGATGCCGCTGTTGAAGAATTCTTCAACTACTTGAAAGCGAGCGGTCTCTATGATAACTCGGTGATCGTACTTTATGGTGACCACTTCGGGATTTCCGAAAGCCGGAACGAATCGTTAGCCGAATTAGTAGGTAAAACCAAAGAAGACTGGAACAGCTACGACAATGCCCAAATGCAAAAAGTCCCTTATCTGATTCACATTCCTGGTCAAGAAAATGGTGGTATCAATCATACTTATGGCGGTCAAGTAGACGCTTTGCCAACCTTGATGCACTTACTAGGTGTGGATACCAAAAACTACATTATGATGGGCCAAGATTTATTATCCGCTGACCATGACCAACTGGTTGCTTTCCGAAATGGTGATTTTGTTTCTGATAAATACACCTACCACAAAGGTTCTCTCTACGACACAGCTAGCGGCAACGAAATCGTCACCGCCACTGCCCAACAACAAAAAGAAGTCGATGCCTTGAAGGAAAAAGTCAGCGCCCAGCTAGATGCTTCCGATCAGGTCAATAATGGTGACCTCTTCCGTTTCTATGATAAGAGCGGTTTGAAAGATTTAGATTACACCAAGTTCAACTACAAAGATGCCTTGGAACAACTAAAAGAAGCTGCTGCAAAGGCTGGTAATGACAACACTAGTGTCATCGCTGAAAACGGTGGGCAATCCACCGAAGACCTGTACGTCACTAAGACCTACAAAGAACTTCACGGTGAACCCTCAGCAAGCGATACAACAAAATAACTCACTTGGAATGGCTAAACCAGTTCTAGAAGCCAATCAAACCAACCCGTTAAAAGCTTAATCACTTTTAACGGGTTTTTTACGTCTTTTTCCCTAGCTTATTCATACTTTGTTCAAAATCCTAGCCTATACTAGTTATTAGTAGAAAAAGCTTTTAAAGTGGGCCAAGGGTTGGTAACCCTTGCCTGTCTTTCGCTACCTTGCAAAATTCTGATTTAAAAACCTTTCTTGACCCACCACAGCATTGCTTATACGAAAAAAATTGGGGGTGAGCTTGTGATGATTCTACGCCATGCTTTGGCTAGTTTAAAATACCATAAACGTTTTTTACGTCGATACTTACTCTGTCTGGTACTCTTTTTACCAATATTGTTTCTATTACATACCTTGCGTGCCACCTTGTTAAATTTGCGGGAAAATATCACCAACCGTGTTCAAGAAGGGGTATTACCAGAAGTGGACCAACGTTGGTTGACCTTACTTTTCACGGATTTAAAGTCCGTTTTACCGCTTTACAATGTGATTTTGGGAATCAGCTGTCTCCTCTTTGCTGGCGTTCTTTTCTTGTTAAGCCGCAGTTACTGTCGCAGCCGTCAGTGTGAGTTGGTGGCCTATCGCCGCCTGGGTATGACACGGCGCCACTTTATTGGTCAACTCGCTCTTGAGCTGGTGATTCCAGCTTTTGTGTTGCTGGTTTGCTTGGCGCTTGTTTGTATTGTTTTTCAGTCAAGTATGGAAACTGCCATCCAGTGGATTCAATCTCGCCTATTGGATCGGTTTACAGATGTTGCCAAGATGGTGACTCCCAGCGGTACCTCTGATAGTAGTAATTTTCCGATTCGGGTAGGCCTCCCCGAAAATGGCTTGCTTTTGCTGGCTGCGATTCCTTTTGATAGCATTCACTGGTTAAAAGTCACTCTAGTTGCACTTGGCGGTACCGCCCTCACTATACTCAGTCTGATTGCCTTGGCGCTTGTTACTACGGTAATTACCATCAGGAGGTGTTTTACAAATGATTGCTGAACAAAAACATAAAAATCAAATCCGTGCTTGTTACACCACCAATCCACAAGCGCTACTAACCTCTTTTCAACAAAAAAAGACCCAACAGCTGGCCACTTTTGGCATCATCCATCCCGACTGGTTACCGATTCCCTATCTCGGACTGAAGGAAAATATTTTGCTAGGGCTGTCTCGTAAACAACGAATGGAAGCTCAACTGACTTCAACCTTGAAACTAGTAGCTTTACCAGAGAGCATCTTTGCCAAAACGGCTGCCCAGTTGACCCAGTTCGAAACGATCCAGTTACAGTTGTTACAACAACTGTTACGCGGACCGCAACAGCTGGCTTTCATGGAAGTTTCTCAAGGCTTATCCGTCAATGATATCCAACTTCTTTTACACCTTTGCTTACAAATGAGCCGGCAATTAGACGTGGACATCCTATTTATCACAAGTGACCCTTTCTTCGCACAAGCCATTCAACAGATGAATTAAACTAAGCAACACTCTCAGTTCAGGCCTCTAAACCAAGGCTCGACTAGTGAGACACTAACGACCAAAGAAGCCAATCTTCCTATCATTAAGAATGGAAGGTTGGCTTCTTTGACTTCATTTATTACGAGTAAAAAGATGGGGATAGCAGTATTGATAAAGATTTTTCGTTAGATGTCTGTTTAGCTAGCATTTGGTGGATTTCTACAGCAGGAAGTATCAGCTTTTTTGTGACATCAAAATGACAGCATGATACGCCATTTAATTCCTGAACCATCAGCCTTTTCAGTGCTCGATTTTTATCAAAGCTTTATCTATCAAAAAGCAACCACACCTTACAGGCATTTTCCTGCAAGTTGTGGTTGCTTCTTATTATCCAATAACGTCCTAACCGCATAACAGCAAGCCAAGGACCATCATTTATGAATTTTTGTCGTCATGAATCGGATCCTCATCCAGCGGTTGGCTCTTGTCACTAGGCTTTTCCTCAGGATCAAGGATGCGGCCGTCTTCTGCTAACTCCACATCTGGAAATGAAATGCGGAAAGTTGTCCCTACACCCAGTTCGCTGGCGACATCAATTTTCCCTTTGTGTAACCGCACCAGCTGTTGGACAATGGCCAGGCCCAAACCAGATTCACCAACCTTGCGGTTTTTACGAGAAGGATCGGCTTTATAGTAGCGTTCCCAGATATTGTTCAACTGGTCTTCCGTCATGCCAATACCGGTATCGGTAATCTCCACGATGGTCTCCAAGTAGCCTTTTGAAAGGGCGACTTTGATGGTGCCATCCGTAGTAAACTGAATCGCATTTTGAATGATATTGACCATGATTTGCATGAAACGATCGTAATCCGCATAGACGCTCACCGGTTCTTCTGTAGTCAAAAACAATTGGTCACCAGCAGCTTCTGCTTTTGGCTTCAATTGGGTCAATAAGGTACGCAAGGTCTCCGTCGCATCGAACTTCTTCACTACGATGGATATTTGATTGGTGCGAATTTTTTCATAGTCCAGATTTTCATTCACCAGACGAATCAGTCGCTCCGTTTCATTTTTCATCAAACGTAAGGCGTTATCTTTTTGATTTTCAGGAATCGCATTGTACTGCAGCCCTTCTAACAAACCGTTGATGGTCGTCAAGGGGGTGCGCATCTCGTGGGAAGCATTGGCCATAAATTCTTTGCGGCGTTCTTCCTGACGCTGGATTTCATCATTGGATTCTTGCAAGGCTGTAGTCATCTTGTTGAAATCTTCCGCTAGTTCATCAAATTCATCCCGGTTGTGAACGGGAATCCGCACATCAAAATTGCCGCTCGCAACTTCCCGTGTGGCATTTTTCATACGATTGATACGCCGCACTTGGATGCTAGCATAGAAGAAACTGATAATCACCGCGACAATACTCGAAATAATAAAGCCTTTGAATAGGTTCATATTTAAAGACTTCGCACTATCTTCCACGTTTGTCGCCGGCTGAGTCAGCAAGAGCACCCCAGTTTTATCATTCAAGCCCAGGCTCAGCATGACATAAGCAGTGGTATCACTTTGGCCAAAAATATTTTTTGAATTCGTGAACCCCAGACGCTGTCCTGTTTTGACCGCTTGCCACTGGGAAGTCAAAATCAGATTATCCAACTGGCTTTTTATTTTGAGACGCGCCTCTTCTTCTACAGGATAAATGATTTCGTTTTGATCGTTAATATAGACCAAATTGATATGTTGATTGCTAAACAAGCCTTCTGTACTGCGAAAAGACTCCTGTAGGGCTGCCTCAGGATCGTTTACCACCCCGAGGCGATTGGCATAAGTCTGGGCCACATCAATCGTCGAACTCGCATAGCTATACAACTGCTTGTAGTTATTTTCTTCAATCGTGTGGCGTGTCAACTGGGTAAAAGAGACGCCGACAATCAGTAACACGACCGCAATCACTACCCAAAAAGCCATCAATTGCTGATAGAGATAGCGCATCACGCCACCCCTGAATCATCAAATTTGTAACCAACACCCCAGACTGTCTGAATGACCTGTGGACCGACTTTTTCGATTTTTTGGCGCAATTTCTTGATGTGGGCATCCACCGTCCGTTCATCGCCAAAATACTGATAATCCCAAACCAATTCCAACAGTTGTTCTCGAGAAAAAACTTGGCGTGGTTTTTTTGCCATCGTAAAGAGTAAATCAAACTCTTTCGGGGTCAAGCCAGGAATCAGCTGATCATCCAAATACGCTTCCCGCGTTTTGGTGTTCATTTTAAAATGGGTGGTTTTGACATCATAGGCCTCATCATTGGCTTCTTGCGGCGCTTTTTCTACCAATTCACTTCGGCGATGCAAGGCTTTCATCCGAGCAATCAATGTCAGTGGGCTAAAGGGTTTGGTAACATAATCATCGGCGCCCATCTCAAGACCGATGACTTGATCACTTTCGGAATCCCGCGCCGTCAACATGATGATCGGCACTGTATCAGAAACCTTGCGAATTTCCCGAGCGACACTCATGCCGTCCATCCCCGGTAAATTCAAATCCAAAGTAATCATGTCCCACTTTTCCGGTTCTGCCAAAAAGGCATCTAAGCCTTCTTTGCCATCATATTTAAAAGTCGCTTCCCAACCTTCATTCAAAAAAAACATCTGCATCATTTCCGATACCGATTCATTGTCTTCAATCATTAAAATATTCATGGTCTCACATCCATTCCCTAATCTTTTCCCTTCGCCTAACAGACGGCGAAAAGTGTCATCTTCAGTATACTTCAAAGGGGCTGTTTTCTCCATTAACTTCACAGAATTTTCCCATAAGCTTTCCTATTTCATCGATTTTTTGGTATCATGTGGAAGATGTGTCCCACGACATGAAAACTAATAATCGAGGTGTCTGAAATTGAACTACCAAGCCATTGCTTTTTTTGACCTAGACGGCACGCTCCTTGACCAAAACTCCCGCATCACTCCTGAAGTGGCGGATGCGATGCTGGCCCTCAAGGAAAATCACGTCTTGCCGGTGATTGCTACCGGCCGCACCGAAATCGAAATTTTGGATATCCGTCAAGCTGCCCATATCGATTCAAATATCGTCATGAATGGGGGCTATATTCGTGTTGACGGTGAAGAAATATACTCCGACTTGATTGAAAAACCTCAAATCGAGCGTTTGTATCACGCCGTCTTAGATCACGGCGACCAACTTTCCTACTATAATGAAGGAGCCATTTGGTGTACCGGCCATTCGGAAGATTTGATCGGAGCTTATACCTTTATCCATTCCAAAATCCCACCCATCGATCCCCTCGGCTTCCAAAATAAACCAGTCAATATGCTACTGGTTCTTGGTCGGGAAAACCGGGATTTCTATGAAGCAGAATTTCCTGAATTTGACTTCTATCGCAATACCCCTTACTCCATGGATACTGTCAAAAAAGGAGTTTCCAAAGGAGCCGCTATCAAGATCCTTCGAGAAACTACTGGTTTGAGTCACTTGCCAACTTTTGGTTTTGGAGACGGCCCTAATGACAAAGCCTTATTGCAAGCTTGCGATACCAAAATCGCTATGGGCAATGCCGGCGATGAACTAAAAGAAATGGCTGACTTTGTTACCAAGAAAAATACAGAAGGTGGCATCATCCACGCCTTGAAACATTTCCAATTGATCTAGTTGGATGAACCCATGACCAAAACTGGTTGTGGGTTTTTGCTTAGCTTACCGGCAAATCCTAAAAAACACCTTAAACCAACGTCTCCCACTTTTCAAGGATAACTAGTTGTGTTACACTAACATCACGGAACCTCCCTTATATAAGGGGGCTGTTACGGATTCGACAGGCATTGTCGAGCTCGAATCGCGCTTCGAAGGTTACGTCTTCGTTAAAACGTTACAGTTAAATATAACTGCTAAAAACGAAAACAACTACGCTTTAGCTGCCTAATAACAGTTTAGCGTGATCCTCCCGGCATCGCCCATGTGCTCGGGTCAGGGTCTCAAATGAAGTGGGATACGCTAAGTCTTTCCGTCTGCAAGCCTTAGAAGAGATCATCAGACTAGCAACATCAGTAGCCTGTCATTCGGCGATTGATCGCGCGAAGCCTTAAATAGAACTGACTATGAGCGTAGACTTTTGGGTAGCGAGATGTTTGGACGCGGGTTCGACTCCCGCCAGCTCCATATGTAGTTTTTACTACTTTTTACTAAGAGCCAAAACCCTTGATAGTAAAGGATTTTGGCTCTTTTAGTTTTTAGTGGTTTTTAGAAAATAAAACTTTAACGTAATCAAAAACGTAATCATTTTTGCCTCTAAAACTCCCCCTATATTCAGCCTTTTCATTTTGATAAGCTATGCTACAATTTAAGTATCAAAATGAATTGAGGTGTGAAAATGAAAAAATGGTTGGGTTTAATTATTGTGATATTTACTTTTTTGCTAGCGGGGTGCGGGTCATCTATTTCAAAAGATGATTTGAAAGCAAATGATTGGGTTGTGGAGTTTGCTGATGAAGAGGATACTCCTAACATGATTATTTCTTTTTCTGATCATGTCATGTCCTTTAAAGTTGATACCTCCAGTATTGAGTCTTCCGCTGAAAATGAATGGGAAGCGCTGGGTGAGGAGTTTGCTAAAGAACTATTTGATCAGATGAACTATAAGCTAGAATACGAACTGAACAAGGATGAGTTGAAAGTCCAGGACGACGAAGATAGTAAAGAATATACTTACTATAAAGTTTCAAAAGAAGAAAAGAACATCATCCTTGCTCCGGATAAAGAGAAAAATTCTGATAATGATGCTGAAAAGATGATCTTAAAACCTTATAAAGCTGTTAAGGACAACACCTCATCTACTGATTCATCCTCAACTGCTATCTCAACTGAAAGTACCTCAGATAAAGATCTAGCATCTGGTGGTGAGCTCAGCAATCTTTCTTCAGAGTTATACGGAAAAGCATATACCGGGACAGCCACTAAAAACGATGGTTCAATCACTGATTTCAGTATTTCATTCAATGCGTTCTTACCTCCCGAGATGGATGCTTCTGGTGATATCTTAAATATTCGACTTGGAGGTTCTTCTAACGAATTCTATCAAAATATGACCTTTACAGATACAGAAACTGGCTGTCAAATAACGGCGGAACCAGTACCTGCAGCAGATTCGGAACCTCTAACAATCGATATCAAAGACGAAGGGGATCAGACTATCTCCTTTACTCACAGTGATATCAAAGTTCGTGCCGCGTATGATTCTGATTATACACAGTCCTTAGAGAGTATAAATAATGCAGATCCAGTCTTCTCATTTGAGGATAATGTGTTTAAAACAGATCGTGGCACTTTCACAATAACTGGAACCCAGAAATTTAGTAGCTTAGCAGACGAACAAGAAGGGATATTTATTGAATTTGATTTTGAAAATACAACGGATGAATTACAAACCATTCAGGAAATCATATGGGATTACTTCGACGCGATTCAAACCTTAGATACCACAACTGAAACCCTACAGTATGCAATGTTTGATGAGGATTCACCAAGATATGAACGTTATCATAAAACCGAAGTGCAAGTAAATCCAGGAGCAACTGTCCAAGCCGGTTATGGTTATGTTTTAGTAGACTCTAATTATCCGCTAACTGTTAATTTTTTGGATTCTGATCACGAGATCCTTGCGAGTACAAATTTTGAATAATTATGTATCCTCCCCAGTGCTTATTCTGGGGATTTTTTTTTGGGGGATTCACAGCTATACAAACCGAACATATGTTTGTATAATGTTTCTGAGGTGATAACTATGCAAGCAAATTTAGCGTTTAATTCCGCGGCAACAAAACAGTTCTGGGAGGATTTTAGACGTTTAACTACCTATGACGTACCCCAACCACAAATGGAGCAGATTATAGTTAGCAGTATGCAAACATCCGGTAAACACCACTTCCCTGTACCCGCCAGAAAAAGCCGATACCAGAAAGATTTATTCTTTGTTTTTGATGCCGATATAGTAGCTGGAAAAGTCCTAGTCTATCGTTATAATCGTGTCACAACACGAGAAATTGTTATTCGTCGATACCCACCAGAATGATTTTGCGTATCTTCATATAGGAGGCGGTTGCGTGGTTACAATCAAATACTCAAAATCCCACATCACAGTGCAAGCAGACGGCCACACGCATATCTGCATCGCCGGTAGTTGGGAGTATCTCGTAGTTTATGATCTACTGGTGAGCCTGCTATTAATTTAGCGGGCTTTTTTGATGTCCACTAACCCCCGTTTTAACTGACTAAAACTTTTTTCATCAATCAATGGTATAATTTAACTGTGGCCTTTCTCCCTTTTCTAGAATGCTGTCCTAACCAACATCTAACCCCGGCCACACTTGTCCCTTGTCAATTCCAGCAGATTGACGAGGGGCTATTTTCATCTCGTTTCAGTTATTTTAGCTAAATATTCATGTGTTATAATGATGCCGAGGTGATACCAATGAGAAAAATACTAGATACCATTTTGACCATACTATTGTACTCGTTATTGTTTTTGGGAATGATTATTGTCATCATTGTTGTTCTGAAACTTTTCTCGAAATGAATTGCGCTCTCGTTTTTTCAGTGGTACTCTACTTGTGAGCCTTCATTAATTTATTGGCTCTATGTACACGAAAAGTAGCCGGTTTTCTCCCAAAGAATCTTCCCCAAGTTTCCTGAGACCGGCTACTTTTTTGTGAAATACGTTGTTACGCATAACATATAAACAAAAAAAAACAATTTTTGCAAGTGATATGCTATTTCAGATAGTTGCCCATTAAAAAAGCTCGGGACCTCAGCTAGGGGATTCCGGGCTTTTTGATCTGCTAAACTTTGTTTTTGCTACTTGAGATAAACAGTAGGCACCCAGCCGAATCCATCAACTTCTGACCAGTTTTTTGATCCGTGGACTTTCTCACCGTTGTTAGCCGTGGCGGTCACTTTGACCTTTGTACCTTTTTTAAGGATACGGTAGCCGCTAGCAGTTTTAACGATCGGGCTAGAAAGAGACTGACTGGTGTATACGTTAAGCTTGTCGATAGTTACCGTCTTGGTCTTGCTAGTAGATGGTTTGGAGCTACCATTTAAATCTGCTGCAGCTGCCCACCCAAGGCCGTTAACATGATACGGTTTTTTCTTGCCTTTAGCGATTTTATCAATCTTTCCAGATTTACCTCGACTCTTACTTGATTTGCCAGATCCATCCGCATCCTTATACAGATTTCCAGTGACTTTAGCGGTATCACCTGTCTTCAGACCAGCGGTTGGTTTTGATTCAGAAGGGGAGCTATCTTTATATCCAAAACACGCCAGCATCGCTGCAATCGCCTTATCTAAATTCTTGACTAGTTTATCCATATCGGATTTGTTATCAACAAAAGCCCATTCGATTAACAGCACTTTTTTGCCTGGATAACTATTCCGCGCTAAATATAGCCAACTACCATCTTTAGCACCACGATTGGTTAACCCCGTTGCTTTAGAAATAGCAGCTGCCATTTCCTCTGCCTTACCCTTACTTGATGGCGATCCATACAAGACTTCCACACCGTGCGCTGTGCCGTTGAATGCATTTAAGTGGTTGGACAAAGCCCAACCATCTGCACCTGCATTAATTTTTGCGGTGATGTTAGCGAGGTTGCTATTGGCGCTTGTCCCAGCATCATCGGTAGTATCCGCAACTTTAGTGATGGCTATGATTTTTTGGTTAATCTGTCGGGTGAAATCCGCCTCGTTATAACCATTTCCCCCTGCACCTGGGTCATACCATTTACCATTTGTCTTTTTACCGCCATGTCCCGCTCCACTACTTACAATACTCATTTTTCATCCTCCTTGTTTTCTGTTGTCCCTGACAATCCACCCATAAAACGGGTAAACGCTTGGTGTAGCCCAGTAGATGCCAAACCGCTCATAGCACCCGCAATAGCCGTCTCCACATCCCAACCATTCAGTAAGCCGGCGATGATTGCACCGCTGAGTGCTAGAATGGTTGGGATATAATCATTAATTTTTAACGCTTTGATATTTTTGATACAAAAGCCGATAACCAAACAGCCCGCCAAAACGGCTGGTGATAAAAATTGTGCAAAGTCCATTTATTCTTCCTCCTTCTCAATTACAGGCATGGCACAGATACGCTCATACATTGCATGACCTGTGCCGTTTCCTCCGAGTCCACTGTAGGCTTTCCACAGATGGCTCATGTTATTTAGTTCTTTCATCGTCACCGCGCCACGTTTTAAAATGACTTCGTACGATGCATAAATTCGGTCGTGGAGACTGGCTAAGCTGGCTTCTTGACGTAGATTGCCTTGTGTTTCTAAAGCGTCCAGCCGCGCGTCTAATTCTGTTTGGCCTTTTAGCAATTCATCTAGCTGATCGTTACGCTTTTTAATCTCCTTGTAGAGTTTCCAAAACTGCCGACCAGCAAAGAGGATTCCACCAATCAATCCAACGCCGAAATACTGGCTAAAAAAATTGTTTATCTGCTCCAACACTTCCATGTGCATTCCTTCTTTACTCCAAATTAAAGGGAGGCTCGAAAGCCTCCCCACATCACTATTACGCTTCTAGATTGTCGAAATCAGCTACCAGCTTAGCTTTAATCATCTTGCTGAAGCCTACGAGACCTTCTGTGTTGGCATTAAACTCATCAATGGTTAGATCGACTTTACCAGCGATAGAGTTGCCACTTGCAAAACTAGCGCTAAAATTCACGCCTACTTTCATTGGGTCACTTTCGTAGCTAAATACCATGTTCGTGATTTTAAATTGATTGTTCATTCTTAATTCCTCCAATTATTTTTTATTAAAAAAGAGCACCGATTATTCGGCACTCTCCTTTTCCATCTCATCCATCAGCCGGTCATAAATTTCCGCATCCACACCGCTCAACTCGCCAGTGTAGCTTTCTAAAATTCGTGGCATCTCGTCAATATTCTTGGCATACATGCCGCCTTCGATTACCACCACTTCGTCCATCAAAGTATCTTGTTCTTTGTTAAACTTCTTAATTTTTTCATTGTCCAATTCGTTTTCTTTTTTTAGTTCGCCGTCTTCGTTCAGCAGTCCATGTTCTTCCATCAATTTCTTCTCTTCGTCCGACAGCTCATTAAACGCGGTAGTCAGTAGTTTGACTAGTTTAGACCGACACCGACTGTCTTTAGCTTGTAGCGTCATGCCTTTCAAAAAGTTAATCGCGGTACTTAGTTCTTTGTTTTTCAGTTCGATTTTCACCCTTACGCCTCCAATTTTTTTAAATTAAAAAGAGCACCACAGACTATGCAGCCCGAAGCACTCTAATTTCATTTTCCAGTTGTTGCACTTTCGCTTTAAGCGCTAGAATCTCTTTTTCATGCTCGCTCAAAATAACATTGTGATACATTGAGATTCTGTCATAAGCCAACGACTCAATCTCACCGTCTCGATAGACTACTACTTCATTTAAGCCGACTTCATCAAATTCATCGGCAATGAATCCATAATAGCGTTCTTTTGCCACACCATCGGCTAACTCACCTTTATCCCACCAAGATGATGGATTTATCGACAAAACTTTTTTAGCGTTTGCGACTACGTTATCTGCTACTTGGATATCCGCTTTGTATTTTCTAGCAGATGTGGTTCTGCCGAGGGTACCAGATTCGGTCACAATCATATTCGCAGCACCGGAATATGTCCGATTGTAAACGGCCGATGAACTTACTACACGCCCGCCATTGATTGAGGAACCGTCTTTGCCGATGCGGAAATCTGCTGCCCCTGTCCTATTTTGATTAAAATAAATATTGTCGATTCCAAAAACGGCATCGGTTAACGCTTTGTTTTGATTAAATGCCAAATAATTCAAACCGGCCGGCGCATCGATATATTGTACGCGTATCCCCAACCCGTTCGGCGACGAAACGTCTAACCCTGCAAATCGTCCTCTACCATTAAAATAACTAGTCCCGTCGGAGTTAATGACAATATTAGATGCTGTCCCCCAATCTCCAGCACCCATCGTAATTGCATCCGAGTTAACATCGATACGATTTAGTAGTGTGCCAGCAGAATTGTATTGGCGGAGCTTGATATAGTCATTCCCGTAATACGCCTCAACATCGTACAGATAACTCCCACGCGTGTCTGATGTGGTGACGTTGTAAGCTTTGCCAGTAAAGACCATGTGCCGGTGAGATATCCGGTAATCACCAACGAACCAACGATAGTTAAACGCTTGTCCGTAAGCATCACCGAAATCATACGAGCCCAAGATGCCTTTGTTATCCGTGGACATGGTCAACCACCCGGATACGTTTAGCGCGCCAGTATTCGTGGTAATCGCAGACAACGTGTTAGCGACTATCTTATTCGCATCCAGACTGATAATCTTGGCGTTACTAATCGTTGCATCATGTATCTTGGCGCCCGTAATCTGCGCATCGCCAATTTTAGCTGTGGTGATAACTCCGTCGCCAATGTGCGCGGTCCCAATAGCAGCCGTGTCAATCTTAGCAGACGTAATCGCAGCGTCTTTGATTTTAGCTGTGGACACCGACAGGTTGCCTAGTTTGGCCTCTGTCACATTTAAATCCACAATATTGGCGGTTTTGATAACTGCATCGTCAATAGTCGTTAAGCCTGTGATGTGGACTTTCTCGCCGGCAATCAAAACGCCTTGCTCGTTGATGTTAATCTGATTGATGATGTCGTCTTTTTCGACGCGAAGGTTAATAGCATCGCCCAAACTGCTGATTTGACTTGTGTGTCCATTGGCTAAATCCGTGGTCTGTTGCCATTGGTTAGCAAGTTGCGTAACAGTCGTTTTGTCCGCTTTGTCAGCTACAGTCATGGTTAAACTGTTGACTGTGGCTCGGATAGCCGTCATCTCAGTCACAGTAGCTAGCGCAACTTGTAAACTGTATCCTTTGGTCAGCTTGTTTGACTCGTCGATAAACTTAATAAAGTAGCAGTTATATGGCGTTGTAAAATTAGTAATCCGTTCGCTACCGGCCGTATTAGCAACAGCGCCAATATACGACTTATCCGTATTGTATCCCCTAAAGCCCATATTTTTAATTTTTTCAGGCCTCGAAAACGTATATTTGGTATTTGGGAGCACTGGGACATAATCATCAACGATGGTTCGCCAGCCAGCACCGACTTCGCCAGTCGTAATATTGACGTCTTTGTTATTACTAAATGTAAAACCGCTTAGTAAATTATTAGACGTATTAACACCATTAACGTCATTTCGCACATCAGACAAGCTCAAGCTAAACTGACCAGCTTGCAACTCCAAAGCGCCGATTTTAGTCGTGTGCCCATCCGTTACAGTCGTTAAACCTGAAATCTTCCCAGCTTGGACGGTTAATTCTGATGAGTGGGCATTAACGGTGTTAGTCAGAGTATCTACCACCGATTGATTAGCCTTTAATGCCACTTGACCAGCAATCGTAGTAATACTACCCTCGGCCTCAGTCACTCGTCCTGTTAGGCTGTCAACAGTGGATTGGTTAGCCTTTAGAGCTATCGCCTCGGCATTTAAATCAATAGCGGTACTGTGTTCAGCTACCGTCTGATTAATAGTATCTACTGTGCTTTGGTCAGCTTTTAGTTTGATGGCGTTTTGGTTCTGGCTAATTAGTGTCGAATGATTGATGACTGTGCTGTTTAATTGGTCAAACGTCTCTTGACTGACTTTCCAGCTTAACTCGCCGTTAATATCAGTTAGTTCGACTTTGACCTCTCCCTCGACTTTTTCGGGGTTGCGAATCCATGTGTAGTCGGCCGGATTATCGGACGGCTCAATGGCAAAGCCGATATATGACGGTACAGCGTTGGCATAGTCTTCTGAGGGAGGTGGAGTGTAGATGGTTGGGGTTGGATTTTCTTCAAACTTGATGTCGTAGAATTTTCCTGACTCAAGACAAACAAGCTTATTTGATTCATCTACAGACCTAAGAGTATATCCCACTATTCTGTAGTTAGCAGTAGAATCATGTAAGGTAGACGGTGTGGTAAATGTCGATTCTCGTTTTCTGGCTGTGCCTACTGTCCATGTTTGTGCGTCGTTAACGTTACCGCCAGGGTAATACCAAACATTTCCTAAATCGATACTTATATTACCGGATACTCCGCTATAAAGTAACAAAGAACCATGTTGATTTTGGTTGTAAGCTTTAGTCCCTTCAGTGCGCGAAAGTAATTCAAAAATGTACTGGACAGAGTATGTTGTGTTTGGTTTTAACATTGTCTTAATTTCTTCATTATTAACAACTAGTTGCGCCCAAATACCATCAGGATAAGTTACCGTGTTTTCTTCAATAATTCTTCCAAATCCGTTGTATAGAGATGCCATTTTAAATAAATTCTCGTTTGGATAAACAGTCGTAAACCTATCCGTCCCGTCCGCAGACCAGCTCCAAGCCGGCACCATGCCCATACCGAGATATTTCTCGATAGCCTCTTCCGCCTGACTTTTAGCCAAAGCCGATTGATTTAACGCATCTTGGGCTGTCCCAATCGCACTGTCAGCCTTGCCTAAAGCTGTATCGGCATTGCTTTTCGCTTGGTTCGCCACGTCCACTGCATTCGCTGATTGTTCGGTGACTAAGCCGACTGCTGTTTCTAGTCCACCGACTTTAGCTGTGGCGTCGTTCGCTTTGCTTACCGCATCGTTGGCTTTGTCTAACGCTTGACCAGCATCTACTCCGGCTTGGTCGGCCAACCCTTTCGCCTCGTCCGCCACTTTCTGGGCATCCTCACCGGCTTTTTGTGCGTCTTCAGCAGCAGCCTGAGCCTCTTCAACGAGACGTTTGTTTTCTTCGATGAGGGCTATTAAGGCTGGGTCTGTTGCAGTTGAAATCTTAAACACCCAATCAAGGTTGCCTTCAGCATCTTTTTCATACACCCAGATTTCAATATCTCGCCCATTTGGCTTAAACCAGGCATCCCCTTCTTTTGGTGCAGAGGGTTCGGTAGCATCGTAATAATTCGAGTTCCAGTTATTGGCACTCAAAATACTATCTAGCCAATCCACTTTTTGTTTCAATGAGCCCCGATATTTATATGTTGACTGAGAGCTAGAATTAGTGGTCGCCTTTGATTCTCCTGACAAACCACCGTTGAAGGTCAAGCTATAGGACAAGTTCGGCACTGAATAACGATTGCCATCGCGATCTGTCACATACATCCAGTCGCCGGCTTCCAATAGCGGGCACCCTCGCCATTTCAGCTCAAAAGGAAAATAGTTCAGATTTTTCACTAGGTCCCAAATATTATTTAGCAATGTTTGGGTCATTACTTTATTTTCCAATTCAATTTGAGAGCCATTGGTCGAGCCTACTCGTAAGACATCCGTCTCTTCCTCACCGATCCGAACGGTAATTCCGCCAATACGATAGGCGTTCTCGTTTTTGGAGAAGCCCTTCAGCAAATAGCTTTCAGGAGTCACCTCAAACTCAGTTGGCCGAAGCCGCCGAATTTCCAACTCTCCATCACGATTGAAGCTAGCGAAACCACCCTCAAACTGGGCAATGAGACCAATAGCTTGTCGGAAAGTGTATCCAACTGGTTTCTTGATAGCTCCCGTTCCAAGGCTTGCAAAAGAATCCTGATTGACTTCCACACCAGCCAGATTAGCGATTTCCAAAGCGACTTCGCGATAGGGCTTAGAATATGTCAGCTTTGACTCGTAAACACCTTCCATGTAAATCATCTTGTCACTAGCAGTAATCGTTGTCGTTTTCGCATTGCGATCTCGATTAAACTCTGTGATGAAAAAATGCCCTAATTTTGAGTAATGATACTCTCCATCAACTAAGATACCAAGTTCCGGAATTACTTCCTGGTCTTCTTTGATCGTCTCGATAATGGATGGGAAGACAATCTGGACAGTATTCATATAGGTGGAGCCAATTTGATAGACCTCACCAGAAATACTGCCAGAATCAAAAGAGAGCGAGGTAACATCCTCGCTCCCATATGATGACTGATCCACTTGAACTCGTACCGCTAACTGTCTTGCAGGACTAAGCCAAGCAGCCAAAACAGCCTCACTCGTTGCTAACATTACCTCACCCCTATTGTTCGATGAAACTCATCGTTAATCCTTCCCATTTCGGGAGTTTGTCATGCCAGGAATATGTCGGAGAAGTCCGATCCCCGACATAACATGTTTTTGTTGTCATCCCACCAGCCATTGGGTCTGGGTAGGTGACACTAAAAAAGACCCCCATAACGGCATTCAAGATAGTTGAAATCTCGCCATCCGTGAGTGGTCCCCATTCAATATCCATTTTTCGCTTGGTGGTGATATAGTCTCGGACCATGTCACCATTAGCGTTTCGGCCAGAATCCCCATCAACGGCTTGGATCCCGACCGAGAATTTTTTCGGAGTCTTGAGCCTGACTCCATTGACACTCAAATAACCAGCCATCTCTCAACCTCCTTAGATATTCAGCTCAGTATAGCCAAGCTGTTGATGGTATTTGTTGATTTCCTTCACAGCAATCCGACCAAACTCTTTGCCACCGATATTAATGACGATATCGCCATTCGGCGCTTGTGTTGGTGTTGCCCCCATAGCAGAGATTGCATTCATCAGCGTGGTAACCATAGCTGATGTGAAGTCTTGCATCCCGCCGCCTTGGTAGTTCATTTGGTCGTTATTACTAAAGGTGCTATTCGATGGCGTAAAACTTGGTTCCTGGAAAATTTCCGGCAAGGTTAAAGCTGAACCGAACATATCCAAACCGAGGTACTCAATCGCTTGTTGGATTAGTTCAGCTGCCCTTTGCGGTTTTTCCAGCGGAATCACCATTTCCTTCTTGTTACCTTCCCCCATGCGATACAAACCATCTTGTGTCACGAGCCCACCATTCTCATAACCCATCTGCCAAGTTCTGCGACCCAGCGCCTGTGCCCTAGCTTGAGAGTTACCGACAAACACATCAATTCGATTTCTACCTTTGATAGCACCACCGACATCCACTGCATGGAATCGTTGGCCGTTCAACGTTAAATAGCTACCCAGTTGATGATAGCGTGGGTCAACCGCCACATCACCCATCTTAAGATAGCCGCCCAATGCATTAAGAGGGCCGCCTTCCATCGCATTATTTTCGTTGGTGTAGAAAGAAACATATGCTGGATTTGAAATGGCACCACGATAGGCCATGGCACGATCCACAATATCGCCACTGCCGCCGCTTAAGGATGGACTACTGTTGTTTGTTACTGACTGGCCATAGGTTCTTGGGTCATGAGCTGTACCGCCAAACGGCGAAGAACCACCTGTCCTTAATTCATAGTGGACGTGCGGACCAGTGGAGTTCCCTGTACTCCCAACTAAGCCTAGTAACGAACCTTTTCGAACACTTTGACCAGCTGATACCGCGATACTATGCATGTGACCATACAGCGTTCGAACGCCGTTTGCCACTTCAACAGCTACCAAATTTCCGTATCCAGTCCCAGAGCTGCGTGCATAAGATACACGCCCTGGATATTGGGCTGGGATTTGAGTGCCTTGAGGTGCTGCAAAGTCGAGTCCATAGTGGGCTGTTTTACCAAACAAATAACCCCGGTTACCAAAGCCAGAAGTTAAGGTATACGGTGGTTGATTGAAGTGTGGAGCGAATGCGCCGTTCCCAAATGACGCGCCACCACTTGAAGCGGCCTTGGCGGCTTCATCTTCTTGATGTTTCTTGAACCCAGAATCGAATTTTGATTTGACCCAACCCAGCGCACCATCAGCTAAAGTCCCGATTGCACCTTTGGCCATCGAAAGTGCAGGATCAATCGCACCAGAAAGATTAGTAAATTTTGAAATAGCTACATTCAGTAGCTTCCCAGGATTTGAAGCATATGACCAAATATCCGAAGCAGTTTCCTTGGCTTGGTCCCATTTTTCTTTGAACCAATCGCCAATACCATTAGCATAGGCCGGCGCACCATATATTTTCGCTGTTTTAGAGCCACTCAATACTGAAGTGCCTTTTGGTAAATTGACCATCAAATTCCGTTTCGCAGGGAAGATGCCTGTTTGCCCATCAGGTGTATGGAAAGCTTCTTGATAGTTACCTCCTAGGCCATCATTGACTAATGCTAAACCACCAGGGTGATAGTTGGTGCCTGTTGCATAAGTTGGAATTTCCCATTTAGAGAGCTTGGATTTACCAGCTCCTACTTTTCCAAGAACCCAGTTGATCCCACTGATAACTCCATTTACACCTTTTCCGATGACCGAAACCATACCGTTGAAGATTTTCCCAGCACCTTTTTTGACAGATTCAACACCGTTGCCTAAACCTTTACCGATTTTGCTGCCGAGATCTGAGGCCCAATCGCCAATTTTTCCGAAGACTGATGATGCTGTCTCTTTCATCGAATTGAACGATTTATTCATATTTGTTTTCAGATTTGAGAATGCCGTACTGGCTTTTTCTTTTGCAGAATTTGCGGTAGTAACGACTTTATCTTTAATGCTATTCCAGCGATCCGACGTGTTACTTCGAATATCTGACCACCTTGAAGCAACATTCGACTTGAGATTTGTAAATGAGTTGCTGGCTTTTTCCCGTGCTGTTGATGCCGCAGTGGAAACTTTATCTTTTATACTGTTCCATCGATCAGTAGTATTCGTACGAATATCCGACCATCTCGATGCTACATTTGATTTTAGATTCGAAAAAGCAGTGCTAGCTTTTTCTTTTGCAGTAGAAGCCGAATCTAAAATTTTACCCTTTACTTTATCCCAGGTTTCAGATGTGTTTTTCTTCACTTCGGCCCATTTTTTACCAACATTTTCGCTGATTTCTTTTGCTTTGGTGGTCACCTTGTCTTTGGTACCGTTCCAAGTTTTAGAGGTCCAGTCAGTGACTTTACCCCAGGTTTCCGAAGTGGATTTTTTGATATCCGCCCATTTGTCCCCAACTGTTTTTCCGAGTTCGGCAATTGCCTTCTTTGGATTTTTGACTGCATCTGCAACCACACCGAGAATATCACTCAATTTTTCCAAAGACTCAGTCAGAAAATTGAACTGTTCAATAATCAAAAATTTTCCAATCGTGATCAACGGTTGTAGAACTGTGTCCCAAAACCACTTGAAGATCGGTTTAAAAATTTCAAGCACTTGATTCAAGACATCTAACACAGCTGAAAGTAGATCAAAGAATTTTGGAATATAGTCTTCAATCGTAAACTTCGCTAACGGCAATAACACATTTTTATAAAACCACGCCAAGCCACTACCAATATTTTCAGTTAATGGTTTGATAGATTTTAACAGCCCATCAATTGACTCCAACAGCGGTGTAAAGTTAAGCTTCTTGGCCCATTCTTCTGTGGCACCAGCCATTTCGTTGAGCTTACCAAGTAGGCTATCCACAATTTCTAGGATAGTGGTAAAAATAGACTCGCCGACACCGCCGGCTTTCCATGCCTTCTTGAACTGATTAGCAATATTTGCTACAGCGTTGTTCATCTTGGTGATGATTTCTAGGATATTCGCGATGATAGATTCACCAAGTCCATTGTCATTCCAGGCATTTCTAAATGACACGGCTACTTCATGGAGCAATTCCAAGATGGCGTTCCACTTGTTGAAGTAAGACTGGATTAGTTTAGTGCCCCGACCATCGTCTTCCCAAGCACGTTTAAAGGCGCCAGCTATATCACCAATGATATTCAGAACATCAGCCAACAGGACTAGGAGGTTTTCTATAAATTTCTGACCGGTGCTGTTGTTCCAGACTTCCATAAAGGATTTGCCAATGGCTTTAGCCAAGCCGATTATTTCACCCAAAGCATACTTCCAAGCAGCAATAACTTTCTGACCTTGATTCCGCCAAGCGTCCTGGAATGGTTTGAAGAAATCCTTCAGTAATCGTTGAATATCCAACATCCATTTAGGCGTGGTGTAAGAGCCCGTCGCGTTATCGAAATCAATACTCGGAGTTTTCGAGTCTTCTTTTTTGTCCTCGTCATCGTCAAAGGTCAGTTTGTTAATCTGGTCAAATCCCAAAAGCTGTTTCTGGAATTTCTTAACCTTTTCCTTTGCTTTATCGGCAGAGGAACCCGTATCTTCTAAAGCTTGGATATTGTCGTAAAGGCTACTTGCTCCAGCTTTAGCCGCCTCATAATTCGTGCCAAAAAGTCCAGCGATGAAAGAAGCGAATTGTCCTGTCAATTGTGCTAATGCAGACATCAATGCATTAACGGCTGGCAGGATTGCCGTATAGATTGGGTAAAAAGCTGTCATTAAGTTGACTTTGATTTGATTCAGTGAAGCGTTGAATTGATCATTTGTTTTTAGCGCAGACATCATCCCTGATGCCAACTTCGTGATGGCGCCACCAATTAATTGGTAAACGACCAATGACGGTAGTAAATACTTCATGGATTGACCAAACGCATTGGTACTTCCCATCATGTTCCGGTTTCCAGCTGTAACCTTGTTGGAACTACTGGAAAATAGACTTCCAAACTTTCCAATATATCCAAGAGAAGTTTTCAGCCCGTTCCCCATTCCACCAAATCCGTGAGATACAGCATTGGACATTCGGTTGAAGACGCCACCGTATTTCGATACGGCTCTCTCAGATTGTTTCAGCCCAGAACCAGTTTGTGCGGCACCATTAGCAGCAGACCCCGTCTGGATAGAGGATTGACTCATGGTGTTGTTGATACGCATCAAGGCTTTTCTCAAACTGTTGGCGCGGTCTTCGGTTTGAGCATATTCTCTTTGGAGCCGGTCGTTATCATTAATCAGCTTGCCCATTTTAGAAGATTGCTTCTGAATTTCAGCGGACGTTTTCAAGGACTGTGGTGTATCTTCATAGCCTTTGAACCCACTACTAAAGCTTCCGACTGGATTTCGCTGGTTTGCATACTCGGCTTTTAGCGTCTTGATCCGTTTCCGCATGGATTCAATTTGTCCCTCATTTTGGGCCATGGACTTCGTAATGGTATCCAAAGAAGATGGGACCGCATCAAACTCACGCTTGATAGTATTCGCCATCCCTTTTGCCTGATCTTCAAACTTAGACATTTGAGCTTGAGCACGGGCAATTTGTTCGTCGTATTTCACAACTTTGCCAGTATCTCCCGAAGAAGATGCAGATTGACGCTGAGACTTTAAGTAAGCCACTTTTTCTTGAGCTGCTTTCGCTTGGCCCATTTTGGCGTTGATTTCATTCACCATAGCATCAATTTCTTTGGTAGCTTTTGGCCGTGCTTTTCGGACGCCAGAAGCAAAATTATTCCCAACATTATCACCAGATACCTTAGATGTTTTCTCAAGATTCGTCATGGTCTTTTCGAAATGTTGGTTCATCTTTTCCAGCTGTTTCGAAAAATTGGTAGCACCTTTATCGATATCCAAATTCTTTTCGGTCTTGCCCATCGTCCGCCCAGAAATCTGTTCAAACCGACTCATCATGCTTTCAATCTGTGGCAAAACTCGCTCAATGGATGCTTGTGCTCGTTCCGTATTAACATCCAAGAGGACTTCAAGAGTTTCCAATTCCATATTTCTCACCTACCTTTCTTCTAATAATTTTCTCCGTTCGCGAGTTGCTTTGATAGCTTCCGCCTGAGCCAAGAAAATTTCCTGTTCCCGAGACATCGCTTCCTGTTTCAACTGTTCTTCGGTCTTCGCCTCTTCCACCGCATCCTTGATTTGATTCAAGAAAGGATAAGCCTCCTCAAATTTCGGAAACTTCTTCGGATCGTTGAAGGCGAAAACCGCAAGCCGTTGCTGAGAATAGTCAAACATGGCCCGTTCCCGCAACTCGGTTTCTTTGTTTTTCTTGTTAGCTGCTACCTGAATCATGATTTCATCAAGGGTCATCTGCCAATATTCTGTGGCCGGTATTCCTGCTTCAACTGCTTGAGGATACATATGCTCCAGGAGTTCAGACAGCGTAGAAAAACTTACAGAATGCTGTCGGCTTCCGTCGGTGCTTCCGGATCCAAAGATTCCCCATCGGTCGCTTCTTTGTCCGTTTCTTTCTCGCCGAAAAAACCTTGTTCGTCTAAGAACTCATTGATTTGTCCAAAAAGATCCATCGTGGTCTTTCCGGATTCAATGTATTGCTCAAAGGCATTAACAATGACTTTTTCAGTCACGCCAGAGGTTTTATTAGCTCCTTGCAGAATGATTAATAGACTATTCGCTGGTGGGAGCTTGATTTCCCCTTGTTTCTTAACGAATAAGCCCATGATGCCTTCGTCTAAGCGTTTTTCAATGTTGATGATTGCTTTCCCATCCAATCGCAATTGGAGAGTTAAGTCTCCCAATTGAAAAGTCGTCGTATTTGGTAATTGAACAACATTGTTTTTTGCTGCCATGTAAAATTCCTCCTAATTGATAAAAAATAGAGACCAAGGATTCCCCTGGTCTCGATGATCTGTTGATTAGCCTTCGACCGGTGCAGTAGCTGGGGTAATGTCTGGTCCAGAACTTACAACTACCCCCAAGTTAAAGCCGACCGCTTGATTGACTTCCACCCCGTCAAATTTGTAGTACGGCTCGCCCGTAAATTCAGCTTTTAGACCATCTGGGAAAGTAATTGTCCAATCAACTGCATTCCCAGCCTCTACTAATGCATGGATATCACGGAAGTTATCACCTTGGTAGATGATGGCGAATTCCATGTTATCCACGTCTTGAATTCCTTTGATATAGGCTTTCTTTTCAGAACCCAAGTGCGTAACATCAACTTTTTCAGGGTCAGAACCTAATGCGGGAATCGATTTTACCGCAGCAACGGGTTTACTTGTTGCACCATCTTTATAAGCCAAGACGGTACCTTTTGATAATAGACCTGCAAAATCCATAGTTTAATTCCTCCTATTTCTGGTAAACATATTTCGTAACATTATCAACGACTGCTGATACCTCAATAACAACTCGCTTAAGGTCAGCAGTGTTTGCATCTTTGGTAGTGCCGGTGAAACCAATCGTTCCAAAGGTTTCTAGCACTTGTGTTGCTATAGCGGTGAGACTGTTATTTCCATATAACTCAACGGTAATCGTCCACTGAGTTTGCAACTCTTCGCCTAACGCATCTATCTGATACGGCTTGTTAACAGTTCGATAGATTGCGGTGGGAAAAGTCGTCCAGTTTGACGGATAATCCGTAGCAACTTTTTTGATCTCAGGGACCGACTTTAGGACTTCAACTGTCACAGATTTCATGTTGATGATTTCCATCTATTTCAGCTCCTTCAGTCGTTTTTGAACGTGTTCTTTGTAAATATCTGGTGCTTGCTCCACGATTTCCTTCAGCGATGGGTACAATGCTGGCCGGGCTGGCTGACCACGAGTTAGGAAGAAATCTTTCCCTTGAATTGTAATCCGCGGAATCCCATAGACTGCTTCCAAGTCTACTCCAGTTTTTTCTGCTGGGATAAACCAAGCAGATGTCGTATAGACGGGAGTAACCCCTTCTGGTAAGTCTTTCTTGCTTTCTTGACCAACTGGCCCCGTCCCAAACTCACGATACATCGCTTGTTCTTTGTCAGACCAAACCCGACCCACGATTTTTCCTTGAGCGTTGATCACTACTTCATTTTTGAAACTACCAAGCAATTCACCACTGCTATATTTCACACTGGAAGCAATCCGAAGTTCAGTTGCTTGCTTGATTAATTCAGTAATTTCAAACGTCGCATCCCACATGGCATCTTCAAGAATTTTCGGCGTAGCCTTTAGCTTTCGCCGTAAGCTGTCCAGACCCTTAATCTCAACTCCCATCAGAAACACCTCGCTTTTTCAGCGTGATATTCAGATGGGTCGAGAAAGTTTGAATCGCTACAATCTCATAGTCCGGTTCGTCATCTGCTGAAACCTCCACACAGACCCCGTCCAGTTCGTTCTCTCCTGCTTTTAATAGCTCTCCCTGGTATTTACATGCCTTAATGTAAGGTAGGCTCTCACCGTAAATCTGAGCCATTACTTGACCACCGGCAGACTGAACATTCATCTGGAGTTCTTTCGGTTCATCTGAATAGGTGATAATGTCGTTGCCTTCATCATCTGAGGTGGCGATTCGTTTCTTCAGGTAGACAGGTTGAAGGTCACGGGTTCTTAGACGCATAACGCTTAACCACCCTTCCTTTTCGGTATCGTCGAAGTCCAGACTGGATATCTGCTGGTATATCGGTAATGAAGGACTGAGAAACGCCACCTTCAGAGCGGGACGCCTCGCCTTCATTTCCTTCACGATTCCAAGTGATTACTGCTAACTGACGGGCGTAGTAATACAAAGGTTCTACGATACTATCGACATCGCGCCCTGTAAAATCGAGGATGAGAATCATAGCATCCTCGATTAAACCTTTCAGCTTGGTTTTCTCGTTCTCGTCAGATACACCTAAACGAATTGCCAAGGAGTCGGTCATTTCTTTCAGCTTTTCCTCATCCATCGATTATCCCTCCTTAGGCGCCAACTTCTCCCGTTCCGCCAGTGACAACAGTTTGTGGTACATACAATTTGTGTTTGAATTGTACAATCCGCACATTCTTAGGTTCATAGACCCGTTCCCAGTTACCACCCAAAGCCAATTCAGCATTGGTAGGAGAAGAACCAGTAACAGTCTTATTGGTAAATTTAACACCACGGGGGTGCAACAAGAAATGCTGGCGGTTGATAAGGATATCATCCCCAGCCAATGTGTCACGGTCCGTTTCAGTTGGCACAGGTGCAGCACCATTACCCAAACCAATTGCTCCAGCACCAAAGATATAAGATGTGAAGACATCCCCTTCTACAGGCATACCATCATCCACAATTACCCGTTTGCCCATGTAAGTAGGAATCTTGCTGTTGTCGGAAGCCAACAAGAACTCAATCAAGTTTTGTTTCCGCAAAGACGCATACACAGAAGAATGAACCGCAATCGCAGTCAACTTTTCTTCTGCATCCCCTAATTTGTAAGAGGCATCCAAGAAGGTTTCGCCTGTGAAGGCAGCGGCATTTCCAGTTTCAGCAGAGATATCCAAGCTATTGCTAGCCATTTTAGTAGAAACTGCACCGAAAACGCCTTTCAAAGTGGAGAGCAAAGTTACTTGTTGGCGACGCGCCCAATATGCTGCGACTAAGTCCCCGATGGCACGCATTGGATCATCACCAGATAATGCCTTGGCCAAGTCATTTGTTTTCCATGCCTTCCCGCGCATCAAGAGTGCTGCCACGTCTTGACCAGCATTGATTTTGTCAGTTTCCAATGGAGTAGAATCGGACAATACTTCATCATCCCCGGTTAAATCATGCCAAAACGGCATATTGATTAACTTCCCACCAGCTGTGGCTAAAATGTCCAATTCTGGGTCAGCTACCACGATTCCGGATTGATAAAGTGCAGATAATTCTGCAGTTCGTTCGATGACGTAGCTGTTAAAAACCTCAGGTACAATTACGTCACTAATAAGTGTTTTTGCCATTTACAATTCCCTCATTTCTTATTTTTTGCTTGTTGCATCAGTAATTTTGCACGTTCTGGATCTTCGGTTAAAATCCGGCCTTGCTCAGTTAGATTGAAAGATTCTTTCGACCAAGGATTATTGTTACTAGAAGTAGATTGACCATTGCCAAGTGGAGTGTCCACCGTTTCAGCCAGCTTCTTATTGACGGCTGTTTGAACAGCTTCCTCAAAAGACCCAGTCGCTTTCGCAAAAGCATCTTTGACCTTCTGATAAGAATCGTTACAAGAATCCGCATCAGAAAAGTTCAACAAATCCACCAATTCTACTGGCAGATTGTCTTCGGTCAGTTGGACCGTTACTTGAGCTCGCAATTCACGAGCAGTAATATCAGCTTCGCGCTTCACAAGAGCATCTTCACGCTGTTGGCGTTCGTACTCGGACTTTTGGTCTTCGTTCATCTGTGCTAGTTTCTCAGCCTCGGTCTTTGCCTGTTGAATTTCCTCGTCTTTTTTCTGAACGATTGCTTCCGTGGCTTTCTTTACCTCTGCAGCGATAATTCCGGCCATCTCCGCACGGGTGAACTTTCTTTCTTCTGGCGAGTCTTGGTGTTGGCCACCTTCATTCCCACCATTCGAATTTGGATCAGCGTTTCCTTCACCAGGTTCAGCAAAAAATTGCAAATTCATCGGCAATTTAAATAGGTCTTTCATAGTATTTCCTCCGGCGATTACGTCGCTACTCGAATCTCGTTTTACGTCCGGCGACGAGACAGGTCCTCTTTAACGCCTGGAACAAGAAAAAAGGCAAAATAAATAGCCCTATTCCTAGGACTTATCCACATATATTTCTAAACCCGTCGAATTCGATGGGTTTAAACTTCCATTTCCGAAATAAGTTGTGATTTAGCTACTTCCATCATACCAATCGCATTTAGGGACGTACTTTGAGTATAGAAGGTAGAGATAATACCATCGGGGTTCACGCCCACTACAACAATGCTGTCAGCATTTTCAAAGAACTCTTTTGATTTATCCATGAATTCCTGGTTGGTAACACCGCGCTCTTTTTTCTGCTTAATCAGGTTAAAATCATCCACTTTATTTCCTCTTCCCTAGTTGTCCCTCAGCAACTACAGTGATAATCAGCTTCTCATTTGCCACTTCTGGAATGTCGATTTCAGTCATCGCCTTCTGGATTGCTTCAGCCTTCGAACGACAGGTCACGAAGGTAAAATCCTTCCAGTGATTCCATGCGTGGCTAAAAGTTACTTTGAATACATTCATAGCTTGCTCCTTTCATCCGGTGGTTTTTTGATAGGCAAAACGAAAAGACCGACTACCTCACGCAAGGTCATCGGTCGCCAAGGAATATTCTGTTTTTCCATCGAAACTCCTCCTCCAATTTTTGGGTACAAAAATAGCACTCAATCATATTTATGACTGGGTGCTATTTAGTGGTTCTTGCTTTAGTTGTTACTTTTTCTATATCCTCGATTGTAATATCAGTGATTCCCCACTCTTCGGCGGTCTGTGCTGCATCAACCATGAAGTGCGTATCATCAAATTTCTCAATTACAATCGCTTCACGCCCATCTTTCAACAATACTCCATCATATTCATTGACTTGCATCACTTGACCTCCTTAATCATTATTGTTGTTAATTTTGTTTGAGCTCCATCTACTAACCACCCAGCAACAAAGTTATACGGTTTGCCATTTGGTGTGTAAAAAATCATTTTTTGTTCGTATGAATCTCCGTATTTACTTGTACCTCTGTGATTTGCCGGGTAGCTCATACTTCGTTTTAGAATTTCGCTTTTAAAGGACAGATAGTTGTCTTTGCTATATCCGAATCGTTCAGAAATAATTTTTCCTTTTGGGTAACCCGACTTACTATTCTCATTAAACAGATACTCAGTAAACTTACGGTCATCAACAGTCGCTTTATCCGCATTAGGAAGCTTCAAATCCGGATTGTTCAGCAGCCTTTTCCGTCGCTGATAATCAAGTTTAGTCAATTGCCAATCCCTACCATCATTATACTTGATTTCTTGGAAGGAATCCAAATTTGTCGGCCAGTTCTCTTTTGGGATGATGGTTTTCATGTGCCGATACTGCTCATTATCCTTCGAACGATTCAGAATCATTTCCTTGTGCTTGGCAATCTCATCATCAGAATAGGACTCACGAAGTTTATTAATCCAGTCCTCGTAGGTGGCCCACTGTGGTAAATCAAAAGTCTTCCCACTAATTGGATCATTAGCAATCCGATTACCAGCTGCAGTTCGCTTACCAAAATCAGCAATCGCGATTGTTCTACACCACGGATGAAACGGCGGATAGTTTCCTTCTGCCCCGTTGACTACGGCTTCAGATACCCTGTACCGCTTATTCTCTTTCGACTTCAATTGACAGATGCTAGAAGTCCGAAAGTCCAGAACTACCACTAACCGGTAATACTCCACACCATTATCAATCCAAGACTTCAGTTTGGCTTGGTTCGCCATGTAATTGGCTTCCGTACGGATTAACCGACGAGCTACACCGACAGAAGTATCAAATTCTTTAACGATGGCCTTAACCATATCCTGTTGACTCATGCCAGTGAGGGCTTCGACAGTGAAAAGTTCTTCTAAGTGTTTGGCAAGCTTGTCGGTATCGTTCCAGATTCGTTTGGAGTAGTTTGAACCGTGCCAATGACTTTCCAAGATATTTCTAGTCTCTTTGGTAGAAAGTTGCTTGAACTCCGATTCAGTTTTTTCCCAATCAGTTTGGCTCCAAACTTCCAGTTGAACGCCCTTAGCTTCCAAACGTTGGATGGCCACATTGGCTTGCTCACGCTGATAGGCTTTTTGGATAGCTTCCACGAAATAGCCTGTAGACTCACTAAGTTGCACGTCAGCAATTTGACGGGTAACAAGGTGGGCTTTAGCTTTCAAGTCTTCTGCACGAGTAATGCGGTGTTTCACCGCTAATGCGTCCAGACGTTTCTTAGCTGAAGCTTGAAGGTCTGGGTCGCTGATATCCTTAGACAACCGCTGAAGCTCTACCAGCTGCTCAACTGGTACAGTCTCATTCAATAGCGTTTTGAGTTCTGCTTCCTCATAGCCCGTCTTAGCCTGGGCCCGTTTAAAAAGCTCTTTTGCCTTTTGGGTCAGGTATTCTTGGGCTTGGCGATAGGCAGAGATGATTGTCTTTTCGACCTGTTTCGCACCATCATTGATTGCTTTTTCATCTTCAAGCGCTCGACGTTGCCAGTAAGATAGCTTATTACTCTTCTTCGCCATCTACCTCATCCTCATCAGCTTCCTCATCCAAGTCACTGTGACTATCTTCAGCCTGAACACCCATAGCCTTCTGCTGCAAAGCAATCTTTTCCTCGTTTTCCAGATTCAATTGATCAATCACTTCATCAACATCAGAAATATCCGGCAGCCAAGTCAGCAAGAATCGTAAAGGTAAAATCCCAGCGTTGTAGGCAGATACAATTTGATTAATGGTATCTGAGGTATTAACTGGCAGATTCGGCTTCAGTTTAATCTCTACGCCAGTCACATCGACTTCTGGCCCTTTGAGGTTCTGCATGGTGGCGAATATTTCCAACCGTTGGCGCAATCCCTTTATCATGTAGCGAGATTTAACGGACATTAGCTGCAAAAGGCCAAACAGTTTGTATTTCATAGCCTCACCGCTGACGTTACCAGCAAAGTTCTCATCGTTCATATTTGGTACGTAAGTCACTTTGTGGAAGTCATCCAGAATCGCGTCTCGAAGCATAGAGACGTTACTTTCATTCATTTCCTTGGTCAGATAACTAGCAGATGTTTCTGAAGGATTACCTGTCACCTGCAACATACGATCTTCCATCAGCGCTTCGCCATCTTCATCCTCCAGCATGAATCCCTGGATGAAGAGAATAGCATCCACAAAAGCTTCCTTGTCGTTCAAGCGGTCTGACTGGAGAAGGTTGTAGGCATCAATTAGGCTGATTGCTTGTTCGAAGTCCCCTTGTTTCTCCTCATTGTTTCGATACTCAATCACCGGGACACGGCCAAAGTAATGCGGTAGAGCTTTAACAAATACGTAGTCGCTCTGGCCTTCTGTATCCGATTTAAAGGTGATAATACGATTGTCGTTGTAATACTTATATAAATAATGGTCGATACCGCCTTCCAAATCATAGACAGGCTGAACGTGAACTGCAAAGAGTGGATTCTTATCGATGGTGTCATCTGTCACTAGAAAAATCCCTCGTGGGTCAATACAGCGGACGTCGGTTTCGGTTTCTGTTTCTGATACTTTTCGGAGATAGACCAGTTCATAGCCTACCCCAAAAGTGGAGAGGTCCTTTTCAAGTTCTGTATCGTGACTGACGATATCAATTCGATCGTATTCATCCAAAATGGCAGAGATATCATTACCTTCAGAAGCACTGTAGGCAATCGGGTTCCCCACCATGAAACCCACGTTCATATCCACCACGTATTTTGCATGATTGACCAAAATTTTATTGTTTGGTGCAGAATCATCTTCTTTTTTTCGGTTCAGGATTTCTTGCTTGCCGTCGTAATAGTTTGATAGCTTTTCAAGCCGGGCCTTATTGTTCAGGTGCTGTTCCATACAGTAATTCAACAGCTCCATCGACGGATTATTTAAATCACCCGCGATCTCTCGATTAATTGCAATTGCCATTTTCTCACCTCTCTTATAGTCCTCTGATTTTCTTACGCACTTTGGCTTTTGGTACGCCGTTACCGTTGATTTCCTCTACCGCATAACGGACGGCATCAATCACATGGTTATATGAATCGATGGGCTCATTCAGATATTCGTTCGTTTTCTTGTCTTTCTTCCAAGTGTAGTTCTCCAGTTCTTCAATCAACTTCACACAGCGATCATCAACGATAAACTCATATTGCAGTAAGAAGTTAATCCCTTGGCGAATTGAATCAGGTCCTTTCTTTGCTGCACGAATACGACTGATACCTTTATTTCGGATTTCACTGATTGACTTTTGCTCCGCTGAATCTGCTGTGATTACTTCTTTTCCGTAACCAAAATCACTGATAAATCGAGCGATTTCATCATTCAGCATTCCTTTTTTGACATATTCTTCAAGAAAGTAAATCTTCTTATTCACTTGATCAACCTTCACATGAATAAAGGCCGATGGGTCATTCGTATACCCAAAGTCAAGACCGAACATTGATGGATACTCAGCCAGATTGGCTTTATCCAGCCGTCTCTTCGTGTATTTTGGAAAGACCAGCTTATCTAGCGTTGCAAACTCACCAAGCGCATAGATACGATAATAGGCGGGATTCCTCAGCTGTAGTTCCTCAATTGTCTTTCGGTTTTCTTCATCCAAAAATCGATTATTCTTGTAGCTGGTGTGATAAATACGGATTCGTTTTGGGTCATTCACTACATCCTCAGCAAAAAACTGCTTATAAACCCAGTTCAGCTTAGACACTGGGTTAAACATCAAAAATATTTGACGAAATTTATGCCCTCGATCCCGAAGACGTAAAGTCAGCTGGGTGTAGTCGTCCAAAGTAAATTCGGTTGCTTCTTCCATGACTACGTCTGAAATACCTTTGATGGATTTAATTTTCTCCGGGTCATCCATACCCTTGAAAAGAAACTCCGCACCGTTTGGCAAAGTAATACGGAAGTCCGTCATGTTGACTTTGCAACGGTCCAAAAGGTTCCAGTCGGACAGACATGCAACCACATCGGCAAAAATGGAGTCGCGGATAGACCGGCCAACCTTCCGCAAGAAAAGAACTTTACGAGGCTTTCGCCATTTTTTACAGGCCTTCATCACGACCTTTTGAACTACGCCGTGAGACTTGCCAGAGCTGGCACCCCCATAGTGGATCTCGGTAAAGCGGGTGTAATCGTCTCGAATATCAAAAATATGTTTGTTGAAAACTTTGGCGGGCTTCGGGAATTCAAGGACGATATTAATCTTCGGTCTCGTCTTCATCCCATTCACCAACCTTAATCACGATATCACCTGTTTGCAGATCTACCTTATCGGTGAATAGCGCATGGCGCTTCCCTAACAGCTCCGCAGCCTTTAAGCGGTCTTTTGCTCCGACATCAACATCTTCATAAAGACCTTTTGAAGTTGCAACAGTTTCTGTTTCTTCTCCGCGCATAACAGAAGTCAAATACTCCAAAACTTCTTGGGCGTCAGCGATTCGTTTGCTTTCCATTTCAGAAAGTCGGGAATTTATATAATCTTTTAGGTCAGGTTTAGTCAAGTTTTCCTGTCCTATTTGTTTAGCTGTTTTTTTGCTATAACCCGCTTTAATCGCCGCTTCCTTAGCATTACCCAGCTCGACGAAAAAGTCGCAAAACCTTTTTTGTTTTTCAGTCATTATCACGTCTATTCACCTTCTTTCAGCAAAATAAAAAGGCACCCGCGCAAACAGATGCCTTCTCATACATTATTCGATACTACAATCTTAATTGATTTTCTTTGAGAAAAACATGAGATAAATTACTCATTGTTCTCTCATGTTTCTACAATAGGTCTTACAACCAACTCGATTCCTCTACCATACAAATAACCAACATGTCGGACAGAATAATTTTTTTGTTCTGCTATTTCCTCAAAAGTTAATCGTTCAATGAAGTAGCATTCAAGAATTTCAGCAAAACGATCATCTTCCAGAGTATCTATACAGTCAATTACCTCATACCGGATTCTTCTAGATCTATCTAGTAAGTTTTGAATCCGATGCTCCGTTTCTTCCTTTTTAATTAATAGGTCATCAGTAGTAAGTGGCACGCCACCCCGAGGCATATCAGTAATCTGACGCCCTTTAAGGCCTTGAATTTGAACGTCCAGTTGAAAAAGCTTTTCTTCCAGCTTATCTACGCGCTTCATATAGCGACGGTATCTGTTCAAATAGTTTTTATTCTGTTTTGTTTCCTCTTTCAAACTACTACCTCCCATTTGACTGCATATACATGTCATCTTGAAAAGAAATAACGGCGCTCAATATCCTATTAACTAATGGATGATTGTTGTATTTATTCCCAAGCTCACCTAGCGAGTGTACAAGCCATTCCCAATATTCATCTGAATCAAATGAACAACGTTGGAGAACTTGGTTCGATGCAGCCATCCATTTTTGAAGATCATCAAAGAATGCTTTCCAGTCCATCACAACTCCTCGATTCTGATATAGATTCCTGGTACTTTCGCCCAAAACTTTTCTGCAATCTCACTAGCCACCACCGCATCGTCTTTCCAGAAACCTAGATCAGTCATACAGTCCTTCAAAAGTTTTTGGAGATTGTCCGTATCTGGCTTAGTCGCTTTCCACTCACCATCCTGATGCTTTCCAGAAAGAGGAAAGCACCACTTGGCAATCAATCGAACCGGTCCAGTGAATTTTTTCTCTGGCGTGTTTGGTCCAAGATGTGCGGTCAGCTTAGCCCGTGCAGCTACTAAATCCGGTGGCTCATAAAATATCGGCTTCCCATTTTTTACAGTGACTTGCTTTTGCTGGTGAGTAGTTGTCGGGACTTTAGCCATCGGCATAAAAAATTCAATCATCTAGTAGCACCTCTAATTTCTTCTTCATTTTGACAAATTGCATTCCATCTCGTTTCAACGAAACACAGTCACCCCATTTTTTTAGTAACTCTCTGGTATCAAAGCCGTGTTCTGTTATAACTGCAAAACCATT
The DNA here is from genome assembly GCF_009933255.1 of Enterococcus diestrammenae. GTDB lineage: Bacteria > Bacillota > Bacilli > Lactobacillales > Enterococcaceae > Enterococcus_C > Enterococcus_C diestrammenae. The sequence goes on from NZ_MAEI01000033.1 coordinate 66,437, forward strand.
AGGAGTTTCAGTAATCATGAATATTACATTATCAGCTCCCATTGACTCCGTTACATCATCAATAAATAAGTCAATGTACTTTTTGCTGCCGTCGTAGTCAAACATGAATCGCTTTGTTAAATGTGCATTTTCTTTCATTGCCAAACTCGCAACCCTGTTTTCCATTTTGGTTAAATCTAATCCAGGGTTATCAATCAAATAATGCTGTAGTCCTTTGTAAATTACCGAGTGATCACGTTCATTGACAGAAATGTAAAAGCGACAATTTTCACCATGCACACCTCTATTGCAAAATTCAAGGAAATCTAGCTCTAACTCACCAGTATTCTTGCTTGTTAGGAAAGTTCTACTACGCTGTCTAAAACCTACAACGCCCTGATTATCTTTATTTCTTGATACGAACATAGCTAGATAATATCTTTTATCAGCAAATTTAGTCATCCGCTTCCTCCCTCACATCAACGTGAACTTTCCAGCCACACTTGCACCAGCGATCAAAAGTAAAGTCATCAATAATGAGTCCACCTTCACCATTTCCAATGAAGCTGTTCCCACATTCAGGACACTTGATATATTTTTCATTCAGTTCAATACATTTTGACATTAACAATCTATTCACCTCGTTTACGTTATTTTATACTGGTATAGGCCTTTATCTTTTTCTCTTTCACCATCCAAATTTGTCTCGCAGTAACCCATCGTAACTACCTACTCTCTAGAGAGGTAGTTACGGGGTTAGCGGACAGCGGTGTGACAGCATTTTGGAGTTGTAACATGCTAGTAACATGTTATAGGGTGTTACGAACACTTTTGTTTTTAACATGCTAGTAACATGTTATAGGGTGTTACTTGTTAACCGTTTCTTTTTTGCTGATCATCCCATCGACTGCAACAAACTCTTTGTGTTTTTTTACTTTCCGATATGCCGATTGTTTTTCAATTTCAAAATACGATGCAAGGTCATTAATACTGATTGGCAGTCCATCTTCACTCAGAAAGTTAAAAGCCTCTTCAAGCTCCCGTTTTGACTTTTCAGCTCGGGTTTCGTTACTTTTTTTAGTCGTTTTTTTCCAAGGTTCTGATTCCTCTTCTAGCTTAATATCCTGTAGCGATTCATCGAGAATATGAATTGGATATTTGAACCAAGCGTTCACCGGTTTGAATTTCGGAAACTCTCGTAACGTTCCTTCCAGCCGCCAAGCAGTAGCTTGCCTTACTGATTCAATAGCAGCATTTTTCTGATCGTTGATTTCTTTCAAAATTGGCTGGGCGTGAATGGCGGCCATCAAGTGATGCTCCATCTGTTTCTTGCTGAACTGGTCGTCTTGGCTAATTTCCTTGTATCCGGGGTTAAACTTACGAATGGCATCAAGGTAAGTCTGACAAATCATTTCATTTTCCAAAGCCATGTAGCGGTCTTCCGTAACAGGCAATTCAATTAAATCTAAAATGGCATCGGGATCCCGAGCAAAAACTCCCGAACCAGAAGAACGGTCCATCGAGTTCTTACCACCCTGACTACCTTTTGAATGGTGGTGACAGTAAATCACTGCGCATCCGAGTTCGGTGGCAATTTTGTCAAATTGATTGGTAAAGTTTGCCATCTCATGGGCGCTATTCTCATCACCAGTCAAAACCTTGTAAATCGGGTCAATGATTACAGCGATGTAGTTCTCTTTTTGCGCCCTTCGAATCAACTTCGGAGCTAACTTGTCCATCGGTGAGGTCTTACCGCGAAGATTCCAGACGTCAATGTTTGAAACATGTTCATGCCCTTGGCCTAGTCGGTTATAGATTTCGATGAATCGCATCTTGGCTGATTTCTCATCCAATTCCAAATTGACATACAGGACTTTTCCCTGAGTACAATTGAACCCCATCCACTGACGACCCTCGGCGATGGCAATGGAAAGTTGCATCAGTGAGAAAGACTTCCCGGCTTTTGACGGACCAGCGATTAACATCTTATGGCCTTGTCGTAAAACGCCACCGATTAACTCAGGAGCCAGTTCGATTTTCGTTTCAAATAGATCTGCTAAACTTTCGGGATCCGGAAGATTGTCATTCATATCCTCGATGTATTCTTGCCATTCCTCCCAGGATGATTTCCCGATGTTGGTGTCCACAAGGAATTGTTTCTTGTCGCCACGGATAAAACCAGGAAGGCGGGTCAGCCGTGAAGGATTCTTATTCTGTTTATCCACCCGAAGCCCATTCTTTTCTACTATCTTATATAGATAATCAACGCGCTCTTGATACTGCGGATAATTGACGGCATCTACTTTCACGATAGCGTGAAGAGACTTTCCGCCAGAATAAGTCAAAGTCACCACAGGCAATTCTAGTTCTCGGATAATCTCGTTCTGTTTCGCGATGTCCATATTGTCAGATTCAACTAGCGCATAACGAAAATCGACGACATTATCATTTTTAACTCCTTGACCATCTAAGGGATTAAACCGAATCCAAGCACCACTGTTTGTATTAGGGTCTCCCATAACAGCGCCAATATCTCCTTGATACCGGCGAAGACCGTCAATGATTTCACCAGCTGTCTTGGTATAGACGCCCGCTTTTGGCAGCCATTTTTCTGTTTCACCTTTTGTATGGAGATAACCATCATTCACATAACCAATGATGTCTCCAGGAGCGAAAAGAGCTTCCAAATATTTGACCACTTCATTAGACGGATTCCAGTTCTGATCAGTCGGTTCTTTGATTTCTTTACCAAGGACCCAGTCTGTTTTGACTAATTTATATCCCTTGTCCACGTCGGTGGCTATGAAGCTATCTCCCCAATCTAGGAATGAATTGTCATCGTCATAATGGGAATGCCAGCCGTTATCCTTAGCTAATTGGGTGATAGTAGCGCCAGTCACAGGAGAGTTTGTCCCTTGGAAGGTATTCCATTTCTTTTCTGTTTCGCCGTCGTTGTAACGTCCTCCGTCACGTTGGGACCATTCATCCCAATCGTTGACCGTGTAGCCTTCGTGCTTTAGTGCCATACCAACGTTGACCCATTCCTGATAATTCAGCGTTGATGGGTCAATATAATCCAACAATTCGATTAGGTTCAATTTTGATTCAGACATCTAATCGCTCCAATCGAAAATAATTTCTTCATAAGTTGAAGTTACTCCGAACAATCCTGTTACGGTGCCTTTTTTATAAGTTATCTTGATTGAAGGGATTTTTTCGCGTAATAGCGCGATTGTTCTTGGGTCTCGTAGACGACGTTTCAAGTACTCATTTTTTTCGTTTGAAATGCTAATAGTATAGGCGGAATAATTTTGTAAAGCTGCAATTTCAAGTTCTTTTTCTAGATGTTCGTTTTCATACCAACGCTCAAACCAAATTAGATGCGAATCTTTTTGCTTTTGTTGTAATTGTTCCTTTAACGATTGACTACCAAACCCTTTTATTGGTTCATCAATAAGTTGTTCTGCAATCTTCATAACTTTCTTTCTGCCATTCACATAGTGATCCATAAGATTTTTCGGAACATTATCCAACCCATAGAAGAAAGCTAGTCCAATGGCTATCCACTCATCACGGGTTAAATCATTTTTCATCTTTCTTCGACTCCATTTCCTTTAGCTTTTTGATTGCATGATTATTTTTCTCTATTAAAATATTCGCTTCATCGATTAGATATTGCAGTTTGATTGTTCTGACCATCATGCATATAAATCCTTCTAAATGGAAGCGAATATGTCCAGCCCCATCTTTAATGGTGATTTCTGGGCAAGCTATGACATATGTGATTAAAAACGCTATTAAAATATCGCTCATACGACTTCCCTCCTTAATTAATCATGTCGGTTTCTCTGAAAGTAGCTGGGTTAATCGACAAAGGCACTCGCCAACCATTTGAAGAAATCCGGGCAATCATTTTACGAGCTGTCTCAAATTGCCAGGTCCCGACATGCTGGAAGCCGCGTTGTTCCAAAAACCGAATTTGCTTAGGTGTAGTCAGCCCTTCGCTACGTCTGAAATTTAAACGGTCCAACAATAGGGAAGCTTTGCCGGCATTATCTACTTGTTCTGGCAAAATACCGAATTTCTCCAATGTCTTGACTTGGCTGTCACTCGGTGGTCCCATTTCCCAGCCGAATGCTGGTACATAGCTTGAAAGGTCTTCTGCTTGGATAGACATTTCAAATTGCAATGGATCCACGAGCTTTTGCTTCCGACGTTTCATCTCGGCCAACTGTTTGGCCAAAGCCTCTTCCCGTTCTGCCACTACATCTTCTGTTGCTTTCGACTCTGCCTCTTCGATATCAATTGGGATACCAGCCTCTTCAATGTTCTCTGTCATCTTTTTGGCCACTTCATCGCTGGTAGCAATTAAATGTGCCGGATGGCAAAGCTCATGGCGTTCTGTGTGCCAGAGAAAATCTAGCAATAGTAATTCTGTTTTACCTTCATGCAGACGGGTACCTCGCCCGACCATCTGGCTATATAGCGACCGCACTTTCGTCGGTCTTAAAACTACGATGCAATCCACAGCTGGGCTGTCCCAACCCTCTGTTAAGAGCATTGAATTGCAAAGGACGTTGTACTTGTCATTTTCGAAGTCTTCTAGGATTTCTGCCCGGTCCTTGGACTCTCCATTGACTTCAGCTGCACGGAAACCACGGTCTTCCAAAATATCCCGGAACTTTTGAGATGTTTTGACTAACGGCAAAAACACAACTGTCTTCCTGTTTTGACAGTGTTTTACCATTTCATCGGCTATTTGATACAGATAGGGATCTAATGCAGTACCTAAGTCTCGTGTGGAGAAATCACCGGCTTGTTGCTTCACTCCCGTTAAGTCTAGCTTTAACGGAATCGTCAATGCCTTAATTGGGGAAAGGAATCCCTCCTTAATAGCTTTTGGCAACGTGTACTCATAGGCCAATGATTCAAAGTAAGTTCCAAGGTTTCGCATGTCTCCACGGTCAGGAGTTGCTGTCACGCCCAGTACGTTGGATTGTTCGAAATGTTGTAGCACTCGCTGGTAGCCATCTGAAATGCAATGGTGCGCCTCGTCTACGACTATCGTGTCAAAATAATCGGGAGGAAACTGGCTAAGCCGTTTCTCCCGTTGCATGGTCTGTACGGATCCAACGACTACTCGGAAGAAACTTCCGACGCTGGTCTGTTCCGCTTTTTCGGTTGCTGTTTTAAGTCCAGTCGACTTTTCTAGTTTATCGGAAGCCTGGTCAAGTAATTCCCCGCGATGGGCAAGGACAAGCACACGCTCGCCCTCACGCACCCGGTCTTCAATCACTTTGGAGAACACAATCGTCTTGCCGCATCCTGTGGGTAAAACCAAAAGTGTTCGTTTTTTGCCTTCTGACCATTCCCGCTGAATGGCTTCGCGGGCTTCCTGTTGATATGGTCTTAGTTTGATAATAATCGTCTCCCTGTTATGCAATAATCGTAATCCGACCAGAGTCAATCTCTTCCGATAGCTGCTCTTTCAGATACTCACGAACATTAACGATTGCTTGATTATTCCAAGCCCCGCCGTCTGCTTCAAAAATGGCACCACGAGGTCCATCTTGCATCCGGAAAATAAACTGGCTTGTAGGTTGTTCCACTTCCAAAAATGTGCGATACGGCGCCAATTCTACCGGATTAGGAACTTTTACATCCGCTTTGCTAGCTACACCTTTATTAATAGTGACAGCTTGACTCACGCCGTCATCACCTGTTTTTTTCACATTTTCTTCGGCAACATTTCCCGCGACTTGGAGTAAAATTTGGCGGTCATCATTTTTTACAAATTTTGACTGTAAAGCGATAACGAAAGATTCCATATCTATGAAATGATTAAAATCAAAACGTGGAATCAATGGTTGAGCTGTTGCCAAAACTTCACGACTACCATCTTCTGCGAGTAATCCTTTCAAATGAACTTCCTTTGCATTTTTAATGTGTACAATCAATTTCTTGTCTGCACGATCAAGTTGCGCTTTTACATAATTTACAAAGCCAGATAAGGTATTAATTAGGAGCGATTCTTCTGCATTAAACACTCTTGGCAGCATAATCTCTTTGGCCTCACCATTTGTATTGATGGCATACCAACGCTCATCAACTTGAACTAAACGATCCTCTGGCTTGATTCCTTGCTCCATCAAATACTGAAGTGCTTCTTTTGTCATTGTCATAATTTATTACCCTCTCTTTTTCTGCAAATCAATGACTTGCTGATTTTTTTGCATTTCTTTTTCAACCACATCAACCGGAACACCAACATCTGTTTTCACTTGGCCATCATCTGGATCAATATAAGTTTGACCAGGAACAGCAGATTTCAACTCATGAGCTTCCACTTTCCCCGTAGCTATATCTTTCCCAGTAAGCACAGTAGTGGAAACTCCTTCCACAGGGGCCACCTTGACTGCAAAGTCACTTGAAACTGTGACTACTTGCCGATTTTCGTCTGGCTTAAATTCTAGTTTGATGGTTACACCTCGTTTAGCAGTCGCTGACGTGTTAGGATCGTGGATATTGGCAAATACTTTTTCCAATTCGCCATTCAGTTTTTCCTGAATGGCGCCATTTGCTAGTTCTGAGAGTTGCAAATCAATTTCTTTAGTCATAAATCCGTCCTCCTAAAATGCACCTGGTTGGAATCCACCAGCTTGTGGCTGTTGTGGCTGATTAAAACCTTGCTGTGGTTGGGTAAATCCTTGTTGTGGCTGATTCTGCATTGGTGGTTGATTGAAGTTTGGTTGTTGTGGCGCTTGATTATATGTCGGTTGCTGAGTATAGACAGGTTGAGTTTGTCCACCTGGCAAGTATTCATCAACTTGATTTGATTCACCCTCACTACCATCACGCTTGGTATATTTATTGACGATTAGCTTCACACGTCCTTGGCTGCCGACAACATTACTCCAATTTGGTTGGAATGGTTGTCCAATAATTGGAGATTGACCAATACCGGCAAAAAATTGAGTCAGTTTCCATTGCCATTTTTTTAGCATAAAGATACGATCAGATACTTCAGACTCGCCTTCTGCACCTGATACTTTCAATGTGACTTCTGCGTATGGCGTGCCATTCTGGATTTTATTACTATTTCCGTCGTATATTTTTCGTTCAAAACCTGTAACTGTAAAATTGTATTCCCCAGCCGGTAGAAGCTTGAAAGAACTTTCCTCTGCTTGGAAACTCTCGCCCCATCCAATTACTTCATTTTCGTTATTCATCAATTATTTCCTCCTAAAAATTTCTAATTTGTGTTTTTAAAAGGCCTAAAGCACTGGCCCAGTTACTCGCTAGATAATTCCATAGATCTATTGGTACATTTTCAGCAGGCGTATCTTGCGGCATAAAACCACCGACATAGATCACTTGCATAATTTCCTCATAGCTCACCCCGTCATTTCGCATTAGATCAGCTAATCCTTGTGGAACAACTGGTGGGATTTCACCCCGTTGATCAGGCGAAAAGTCTGGTTGTGGTTCAGGCAACGGGACATCATCTACTGGTGACGGAAACGGCTGTGGAGCTTCGGTTACTAACGGTTGACCGACACCAGCAGTTGCCACCTCAAAAGCTTGAGCAATCTGAGAATAGTCAAAGGGTAATTCATCAGGTAACTGCCAACGGTTTTTGGCATCCCATGAAGGCCGGTGCGTCGTGTACATCATCCGCTGACCGCCTGTAGCTTTCTTGCTTTCTGTTTTGCTATCCGTGATGATAGTTGTCTTATAATTGGCAAACAGCACATTGTCCGACCATTCTTTGACGATAGGAGCCGTCTTCTTTTCAAGCTTCAGCTCATAGCGGTCATAGGCGCCCATTTCGTCAGGCTCTTCTTTTTTTCTAAGCATGGCATGGGCAGTGACCACTACATTGATTCCAACATCAATTACTTCACTCAACTTATCCAAAAGAGTTCCCATCTCTTTTGCCAAAGCAACAAATTTCTTTCCGTATCCTTCAGCATCAATGGCATTCCAACCGTTAGCCGCCATCAAGTGTTTTTTGCAGATTTCCTCCGCCCAGTCGATAGTATCGATGACCAAAGTCTGACAAGGACGATTGATTTTTACATACTCGACTTGTTGCAAAAGCATGGTCCAGCTAGTTGGTTTATCAAACCGTTTTACGTCCATGTGTAGAGTAGAGTCTTCGGTGTCAATGAAAAGTGGGTCTGGGAACTGACTTGCAAATGTTGATTTACCAATACCCTCTACGCCATACAAAACAACCTTTTGGGCTTTTGGAATCCTTCCTGTTGTGATATTCATTAAAATGCTGCTCCTTTCCATGTTCTCGAAGTCGGTGCTACAGTCTCATTTTTGATTGCGTAGCCGTCTTCGATAATAATCTCGCATTCAGCACCAGTTGAAACTCGCGTGGCAATGGCTTGTAATCCTTCCTGTTCCAACCATTTGCCAAACTCATTCAATGTGTTCATGTCCATCTGTTCTAACTTGTCCAATAGGATAAAGCCACAATCTGGTTTCAGCTTCCGAACAATTGCAGTAGAAACTTTCAGCTGATCAGACCCGGACATATTGTCCCAATGCTGGCCATTGTAAGTTAGCTCACCATCCACTACAGAGAGACCAGGTAATGGTAAATCGGCATTTTTCAGTAGCTCCGCCTTCTGTTGGCGAATCTCGTCAATCTTGGTAGTCTCAGCAATATATTGAGCTTCGTATTCTTTGGCATCATCTTCGGCTTTTTCTTTGTCAAGATTGGCTCGTACTTTCCGATTGATCTCATCAATTTGAGCTAAATTCTGTTCCAGTTGTTCGGTTGATTCATCCTGCAAATCTACAGCTGATTTTTGAGCGATTTCTAGGTTTTTGGAAGTCTCAGCGTGTTGTGTTTCCATCTGAAGTAGCTGTTGACGAGCATTCTCAATTTGCTGACGCTCCATTTCCCATTGCTGACTGATAGCTTGTACTTGTTCCCTTTTCCGCTGATTCTCCCCATTCTTAGCAAGAATCGTCTGTTGTTGAGCAATCAGCTCACTAACTTCAACTGGCACTTTTGGTGCGTCTGGATAATAGATTTGCTCAGCAGCATATTTCTTTTTTTGATCGGCAATTTGACCGATAGCCCGGCGATTATTGTAAAGTTCTTGCTCCAAGCGTTCTAGTTCATACAATTGTGGTCCAACGCCGATAATTTGAAGTAATGTATTGGCTTTTTCCTTATTGGTAGAGTCCATGAACTTTGGAAGGTCAATGGCAAGCTCCTCTACAAAGCTATTTAGGAGGCTCTGACCGCCTTTTTGTCCGTTAGGGTCAATTACCTTCAAATCTGAATTTTTTCCCTTGCGCTCCACAATCAGGCCGTTATTCATGACAATATGGAGATGTGGAGGGTTAACAGAACCTTCACGGTGTGCTTGGCTAGGTTTGTACTTATTGCCACCTAGCCCCCACGCAATCGCATCTAGTACACTAGTCTTGCCTTGGTTATTATTCCCGCCCACAATGGTTAGTCCATTAGCGGTTGGCTCAATTTTCACTGCTTTGACGCGCTTGACATTCTCGATTTCGAGTTTATTTATTTTCACGGTCATCAGTTAACACTTCCTTTCTGTCTCACATAGAGTTCATAGACATCGGCCATCAATGGCTGACCAGCTTTGACGTAGCAATCAGTACAAATAAACTTGTCATAAGCCGGATGGTAGGTCCCCTCTTCATACCGCACCGCTGCATCAGCAGATTGATAATCACTTTCCTTTGCTAGATTGATATACTCAGGTATTTGGTCCGGAGTACGTCCACACATTGCACATTTCATGATATAATCTCCTTAGTAATAGATTGATTTGCTGACTCATTGCTTGCAGGCGGGGTCAGCCTTTTTATTGCCAATAATTCACCATTAGGTAAAAAATATTGATCTGTTTGAATTCCATTGATCACTATCGTCGTAATAATTACTGTTAAATGTTTCGAAGTTATTTCTGGATTTGACTTAGGCTCATTCATCTCTTTCTTCAAATCTGAATTCTCCTTCTGCCGAACGTGAGCAAATCGTTGATCATTAAATCGTTGCATAGCTTCTTTGGATTTAACGTTTGTTGTCCCCTCAATCGGCATTACTGTGATTTTTCCAATTTTCCTCAATCGCTGAACTTTCCCTTGGACTTGGCTATATTTCATACCAGTTAGTCGAGCAAGCTCTTCATAATTATGAACAAAACCATTTTCATCAAACTTGACGTTATCAATTAGCACAGAAATTTGATCTGCAGTCCAACTAGCTAGAAGAGGTTTTGCTTTGTTGTTTTTGATTAAACGAGCAGCTCGATTACTAACTGAAGTGACAGTCCGCTCAAGTTCGTTAGCAATTTCTAAATATGTTTGTCCTTGATTCCTCATGGCAAGAAGTCGTTTATCTTCTCTCTCAGTCCAAGGACGTTTATAAGAATCAATCGCCAACTCCCGTTGAACTTTTGGCAAGTCTCCATCTCGTTGCAAGTTATAAACTTTATTCCGAACTGACTGAACGGTACGATTGAGCTTTTTTGCCATCTCTTGTAAGTTAAGGACTTCATTCGTTTCAGCTAATAGTGCATTTTTAATGAGGTACTGAATTTCTTTAGTTGTCCAAGCCTTCATTTATCTGACCCCTCCCCTTTTTTCGTTCAACACGTTTTATTTCTGTGTCGTCATAAAACGTGAGGATTAGTAGACAAACCGGAATAACCCAAAGTAATGCCATTTTCCATTCCATGAAAAAATGCAAAACGTTAAACAGAATCCATGAAAAAGCAACGTTTCTTAAAACGAATTTCATTTCATTCTCCTTTCGCCAATCATCGATAGGACTAGTAGGATTGAGCCAACAGTTGCTGCAAGCAGAAATATCTTCATACCTTGTGCATCTCCATCCACTCGTCTAAGTCCTTCACATCATATTTAGGACGGCTTTTTTCGCTGAAGATAATCACTTTCATGCCATGGTCTCGCCAGTCATTCAGAGTTTTTGCCGACGTGCCAGTGTATTTGATGGCTTGCTGCTGGTTGAGATACCTTCGAGGGACGAATGTATTCAACAAAGCTGCAAGTTTTTGATCCAGATATTCGTTAATCAGCTTTCGAATGGCATTCCATTCCATAAAGATTCCTCCTATCGAATTTTGTAGTACGAGATGATGTCAGTGATTTGTTTCAAGTGCTCTTCTGGTTTATTCAAAATTCTTCTAAGATACTGTTCTGAAATACCTAAAGCACTTGCTACATCAGGGATTTCCCATCCTTTACTCTCAAAATGCTGTAAAATTCTTTTCTTGGCATCTTGAACATTAGCCATAGACTCTTTCTCCTTTCTTTTTTTAATTTGAAACAAGTTCGACAACTATTTTCTAAACTCCGTTGACATTTTTAGATTGATAATCTATACTAAAAACATAGTTAAATAAGACACTAAAAACACTAATTTAAAAGCTTTCTTGGCGGTCAGCTATTTATTGTAAGTTGTATTTTTGTTGTCTTTTTTGTTGCCGAACTTGTTTACAAGAATCAGTATAGATTATTAATGTAAATTAGTCAACAATTTTTACATTATTTATCTAAACTATTTTTGTAAGCATTCAGAAAGGTTGATTTATCAATGAATACTTACGAAAGAATCAAAGAACTAGCGAAACTAAAAAAGATATCAATTAGACAATTAGAAATAAACTTTGGCTATTCAAATGGATATATCGGTAGTTGGAAAAGACAAACTCCTAATTCTGTTGAATTAGCTCGGTTGGCAGACTACTTCAATGTATCGGTTGATTATCTCCTTGGCCGGACAGACGATCCCACAATAGCCAACAAATCTAAAATAACCGACTCAGACTTAGACGATGTATTAGATGGTGTTATGAGTTTTCGTGGCGACCAACTTACCGACAAAGACCGTGAAGCTGTGCGGGCGTTTTTAGAGGGAAGATTAAGCAAGTGAGGATGTTGTCATGGATAAAATTAGGAAGTTACTTGCCAAGAATGAAATTACGTTGATGGTTACTGATACTGGGTCGGAAGGATTCTATGTTCCAAAACTTCGAACCATGTTTGTAAACCAAAACTTAAGTGAAGAAAAACAAAAGCAAGTTATCCTTCACGAAACAAAACATGCTATTGACCATTCTGATTATGCAGCACTCTATCAGAGTGTTGTCCAGCACGCAAAAATGGAAAGCGAAGCCAACAACTTCATGATTGATTACTTGATTGAGGAAAGTGGCGGACACTTTGACTACACCACTGTGGTAGAAGAATTTAAACTGGGATTAGGCTGGGAATGTAAGTTGAGATAAAAAAATACCCCGACCAGAGTTGCAGCTCTGATTAGGGAATAATCAAAAAAATGAGGTGGATTTATGAATGAGGCAGAATTAGATGAACTACCGAGCTTCCTTAATGATGATGAAAAAAACTATATCCAAACCAGAGTGAACAATCAGATTAATTGGTATGATTCTAGCAGTTTAAAAGCTCAAAAGTATTATAGACTCCTATCATTAACTACATTGATTGTTTCTGCAATTATTCCTTTTTTCACCAACCTAGCAATCGATAATTTCTGGATTAAACTAATAGTTAGCTTACTAGGAGTAATTGCAACACTATGCCAAGGGATATTAAGCTTAAATAAGTACAACGAAAACTGGATTGGTTATCGAACGGTATGTGAAACACTAAAAAAAGAGAAATACATGTTCTTAACAAAAGCTGGTGTTTACGGCGAGTCTAATAGCTCCTTCTCCTTTTTTACTGAGAGAATTGAGTCAGTTATCTCACAAGAAAATGTAAACTGGGCCAGTTTAAATAAATCAAATAAATAGGAGGCGTTCCATGGGACATAAATGTTTCATTTCGTTTAAATCACAAGATATGGAATACAAAAAATATATTCAGGAAGAATTAGAAGTTGACATGATTGATAAATCATTAAACGAACCAATCAATTCTGAAGATGAAGAGTATATTATGCATGTCATAAGAAGGGACTATTTAAAGGATTCCACTGTTACAATTCATCTGATTGGAACTAACTCAAGCGAAAATAGTTGGCTAAATCAAAACTATATAAAAAGAGAATTGCAAGGATCACTTTATAATAGTTCTACTAATACAAAAAACGGAATACTTGGAGTAGTATTACCCGATGCCGTTGACTCCATCTACAAGGGGTTCCATGATTGCTCAGTTTGTGGTGGTTCCCACAATACTGTAAATATCAATGATGATACGGTTGTAAAGGAATTTAGTTACAACTACTATATCCCTAAATCAAATGGATGCGCTTGGGGCGAGGACGATCGATACTGTGTCTTGGTAAAATGGTCGGACTTTATCCAACAACCAAACAAATATATCAATCAAGCTTTTGACAATCGAGTAGGAGATGAGAGATTAATTCCCTCACCGACCTCTCACACCACCGTACG
>NZ_MAEI01000034.1 GCF_009933255.1 Enterococcus diestrammenae
CATGCTGGGCAAACAAAAAAGCCTGCAAGGATTTCTCCTCACAGGCTCCCATACAGACGTTCATTTAACAAATAATTACTTTATTTTCTCCATCCCTTAATCCCAGATGATTTGCAATAAAACACCTGGAACTACTCTGTTGTTTCATCTCGCAAAGATTCGATAGCTGCTTCGGTAACTTGGTCAGGAACTGGTTCAATGGGTTCGATAGGCTCCCAATTTTCTTGTGGTTCCATAAAATCTTTCTCCTGATTCACCCGCAACTGATACTCTTCTTCAGTTAAATTTCCACCTTCATATTGTTCTTGAAAAGCTAATAAACGTTTTTCTAATTCAATGGATTTTTGTGTTCGTTTATCCGCTTCTTCTTCCCATTGCTCATACTTATCAACCATCTAATCCCTCCTTTCTTTAACAAGTGACATCAAATAAGGCTTCTACTACTAAAGTATCAAATTTACTACTATTCAGCAAAATATACGTTTAAGTCTTTTTCATAAAGTTTAAGCAAAGGAATCACCCCATCGAAATAGTTTTTTTAGAACATTTCTAACCCTTTTACTCCAACAAAAATTCTTCTACGCCTTCTCCACTTACCATTTCTCAAAAAAACACTACCGTTAGAATCGTCATATATGCAACTATTACAACTAGAACATGCAAAAAGCCTGCAAGGATTTCCCCTCACAGGCTTTTCCAATCAAGTAAACAAGCGTCTTAGCTTATTTATTTTTCAAGTTGTAGAAAGAGTTAACGCCTTTGTATTCAGCAACGTCACCCAATTGGTCTTCAATGCGAAGTAATTGGTTGTATTTTGCGATACGGTCAGTACGAGACAATGAACCAGTCTTGATTTGGCCAGCGTTAGTTGCAACAGCGATATCAGAGATTGTAGAATCTTCTGTTTCACCAGAACGGTGGGAAACAACGGCAGTGTAGCCAGCTTCTTTCGCCATTTCAATAGCGTTGAAAGTTTCAGTCAAAGTACCGATTTGGTTGACTTTGATTAAGATTGAGTTACCAACGCCCATTTCGATCCCTTTAGACAATTTTTCAGTGTTTGTAACGAACAAATCGTCACCAACCAATTGAACTTTGTCGCCAAGAGCTTCAGTAAGTTTCTTCCAACCATCCCAGTCGTTTTCGTCCATACCATCTTCAATAGTGATGATGAATGGATATTTTTCAACTAGTTCTTGCAAGTAAGCTACTTGTTCGTCAGAAGTACGTTTTGCAGCGCCTTCGCCTTCGAATTTAGTGTAGTCGTAAACGCCATCTTCGTAGAATTCAGAAGCAGCACAGTCAAAACCAAGACGTACGTCGTCGCCGATCTTGTAACCAGCTTTTTCAACTGCAGCTACGATTGTTTCAACAGCATCTTCAGTTCCTTCAAAACGAGGAGCGAAACCACCTTCGTCACCAACAGAAGTTTCTAAGCCACGAGCTGACAATAATGATTTCAAAGCGTGGAAGACTTCAGCACCCATGCGCAAGCCTTCTTTGAATGTTTTCGCGCCAACTGGCAAGATCATGAATTCTTGGAAAGCGATTGGAGCATCTGAGTGAGAACCACCGTTGATGATGTTCATCATTGGAGTAGGCAAAACTTTAGTATTGAAGCCGCCTAAGTAGTGGTACAAAGGAATTTCCAAGTAGTCAGCAGCCGCACGAGCAACCGCGATAGAAACACCTAAGATTGCGTTAGCGCCCAATTTGCCTTTGTTAGGAGTGCCATCCAAAGCGATCATTGCTTGGTCGATAGCCATTTGGTCACGGACATCGTAGCCAATGATAGCTTCAGCGATGATGTTGTTTACGTTGTCGACAGCTTTTTGAACACCTTTGCCGCCGTAACGTGCTTTATCGCCGTCACGCAATTCAACTGCTTCGTATTCACCTGTAGAGGCACCAGAAGGAACCATCCCACGGCCGAAAGCACCTGATTCAGTGTAAACTTCGACTTCGATTGTTGGGTTACCACGGGAATCTAGGACTTCGCGTGCATAAACATCAGTAATAATTGACATGTTTTGTCTCTCCTTTGAGTTGTTTTTCTAAAAGGCTTGATTGCGCCTCTATGAACAATTTTAGTGAAAATACCAGTATTTATCAAATTAAAAGTGGCATTTCTCATAAGAAATTCAGATTATTTAACAGCTTTCAATAAAGCCAAGAATGAATCTGCTTCCAAGCTAGCGCCGCCCACAAGAGCACCGTCAACGTTTTCTTTTGCCATGTATTCAGCAATGTTTTCTGGTTTCACAGAACCACCGTATTGAATCCGTACGCTTTCAGCTACTTCGTTGTCGTACAATTTTTCAACGGTTTTACGAACTACGCCACAGATTTCGTCAGCGATGTTGGCATCTGCTGATTTACCAGTACCGATAGCCCAGATTGGTTCGTAAGCAATAACCATGCTAGAAACTTGACCAGCTGTTAAGTCTTTCAACCCAGCAGTGATTTGTGTTTCAATCCATTCAGCTGTTTTGCCAGCTTCATAAGTTTCTAAAGTTTCGCCACAGCACAAGATTGGAGTCATGCCGTTTGCAAAGATTGCTTTGGCTTTTTTGTTGATTTCTTCGTCTGTTTCGTGGAAGTATTCGCGACGTTCGGAATGACCGATGATCACGTATTCGATTCCCATATCTGACAAAGCTGCTGGAGAAGTTTCACCAGTGAAAGCACCAGCGTTTTCCCAGAAACAGTTTTGAGCAGACAATTGCAATTCTGAGCCTTGACGTTTGCAGTTCATTGGGGCTAACAATAATGCTGGCGCGCCAATGACTGAATCCACAACATCTTTTGAAGGAATTGCATCTTTGACTGCCAAGACAAAAGCTTTTGCTTCTGGCAAGGTTTTGTTCATCTTCCAGTTACCGGCGATGATTGGTTTACGCATGTTAAAAACTCCTTTGATTAGTGTGTTTTGACTAGCAATGATACTAGTTCAAAGCCTTTTTAAAGACACACCGCCAAGCCAGTAGCAAGGCTACTGACTCAGCTAGCTATCTCAATTATTTGTCGTTAATTGCAGCCAAACCTGGTAAAGTTTTGCCTTCAAGCAATTCAAGAGAAGCGCCACCACCAGTAGAAATGTGGGTGAATTTGTCAGCAAAGCCTAATTGTTCAGCAGCTGCCGCAGAGTCCCCACCACCGATGATTGTAGTCGCACCTTCAAGGTTTGCGATAGCTTCACAAACACCGATGGTACCATTTGCGAAGTTAGACATTTCAAACACACCCATTGGTCCGTTCCAAACGACTGTTTTCGCACCAGCTAAAGTTTCAGCAAACAAAGCAACAGATGCTGGACCGATATCCAAAGCCATTACGTCGCCTTCGATTTCGCCTTCGATGGTTTCTGTTGGTACATCGTTAGAGAATTCAGCCGCACAAATGTTGTCGATTGGCAAAACAAGTTTGTCGCCAGCTTCAGCGATCAATTCTTTAGCCAAGTCGATTTTGTCAGTTTCAACTAAAGACTTACCGATTTTCATGCCTTTTGCAGCATAGAAAGTGTAAGTCATCCCGCCACCGATCAAGATTTTGTCAGCTTTTGGAATCAAGTTTTTGATTACGCCGATCTTATCAGACACTTTCGCGCCACCTAAGATTGCGATCATTGGCCGTTTAGGATCTTCTACCGCTTCACCGATGAACTTGATTTCTTTTTCCATCAAGAAGCCAGCAACAGTTGGGATCCCAGTAGAAGCGATACCAACGTTTGAAGCATGAGCCCGGTGAGCCGTACCAAATGCATCGTTGACGAATACATCACCTAAAGAAGCCCAGTATTTACCTAATTCTTCGTCGTTTTTGCTTTCTTTTTTGCCGTCGACATCTTCAAAACGAGTGTTTTCAAACAACAACACATCGCCATCTTTCATGTCCGCAATCGCTGCTTCTAAAGCTGCGCCGCGAGTTTCAGGAACAAAAATGACTTCTTTGCCCAACAATTCGCCTAAGCGTTTTGCGACGGGTGCCAAAGATTTGCCAGCTTTGTCTTCTTCGGTTTTTACACGACCTAAGTGAGAGAACAAGATTGCTTTACCGTTGTTGTCCAAAACGTATTTGATTGTAGGCAAAGCCGCTTTGATACGAGTATCATCGCCGATTACGCCGTCTTTCAAAGGCACGTTGAAGTCAACGCGGACCAAGACTTTTTTATCTTTTAAATCAAGATCTTCAATGGTTTTTTTAGCCATGTTGATGGATTCCTCCGATTCTTATCATTGTGTGATGGTCGAAAATGACCAAAGGAAAAAGCGGGGAAGCGACGCGCTTCCCCGCTTCAAGTTCATACTATTGAACGCTTGGATTGTAAGAAATCTTACAATTTAGCGAAGTATTCCAAAGTACGGATCAATTGAGCAGTGTATGACATTTCATTGTCGTACCAAGCAACAGTTTTAACCAATTGTTTGTCGCCAACTGTCATCACTTTAGTTTGAGTTTCGTCAAACAATGAACCGTAAGTCATGCCTACGATATCAGAAGAAACGATTGGGTCAACGTTGTAGCCGTAAGATTCGTTAGATGCAGCTTTCATAGCGGCATTTACTTCGTCAGCAGTTACTTGTTTGTCCAATACAGTAACCAATTCAGTCAATGAACCAGTTGGTACAGGAACACGTTGAGCAGCACCGTCTAATTTGCCGTTCAATTCAGGGATAACTTGGCCGATAGCTTTAGCAGCACCAGTTGTGTTAGGTACGATGTTGATTGCTGCAGCACGGGCACGACGCATGTCACCTTTAGGATGTGGTGCATCCAAAGTGTTTTGGTCGCCAGTGTAAGCGTGGATAGTTGTCATCAAGCCTTCAACGATACCAAATTGGTCGTTCAAAACTTTAGCCATAGGAGCAAGACAGTTAGTTGTACAAGAAGCACCAGAGATAACTGTTTCGTCACCAGTCAAGATTTCATGGTTAACGTTGTAAACGATTGTTGGTACGTCAGCACTACCTGGAGCTGAGATAACAACGCGTTTAGCGCCAGCTTTCAAGTGCAATTCAGCTTTTTCTTTAGTAGTGAAGAAGCCAGTACATTCCAAAACGATGTCTACGCCAAGTTCGCCCCATGGTAATTCTTCAGGGTTACGGTTAGCCAAAACTTTGATTTCGTTGCCGTTTACAGTGAAAGAACCTTCGTTAACTTCTACAGTACCGTTGAAACGACCTTGAGTTGAATCGTATTTCAACAAGTCAGCCAACATTTTTGCGTCTGTCAAGTCGTTGATTGCTACTACTTCGATTCCATCCACATCTTGGATACGGCGGAATGCCAAGCGTCCAATACGTCCGAAACCATTAATACCTACTTTAACTGTCATTTGAGATTTCCTCCTTATGAAAATCAAAAAAGTTTTTATTTTAAAGGGTTGCCCCTTTTAAAATCTCGTTTGCTGCAGCTTCATCGGTGATGAGCCACGTTTGTTTTGGAGCATTTTTCATATATGCTCCGATAGCTTTGGCTTTGCTTTTGCCGCCAGCCACAGCCAAAATCACTGGGACTTTCCGGAGCTCAGCCAATTCGATGCCGATTCGAGGAACTTTGTGGACTACTTCTCCTTGTTCATTGAAGAAATAACCAAAAGATTCCGCCACTGCATTTTGCTGTTTAAGCATCACTATTTCTGCTTCAGACATCTTGCGTCGAGCAGCCATATGCAGGGCCCGGCCAATACTGTGAATCACACAGTTGGCATGGCTAATCAAATCCAGCACTTCTTGAATGGACGGTTCAGCCAGTAGTGACCGATACGTTGCGGCACTGAGTTGTTCCGGCACATACAACGCTCGATAGTCCCCATTGGTCCGCATCGCCATCACTGAAGCCACGGAATTGGCTTGTAGAGTGACCGCTTCGCCAATCCCTCCACGAGCTGGGACAAAGAGGTTGTGGCGCTTTTCGCTTTCCAGATTGGTTAAGCGTTCCGCCACCGCTGCCATGGAAGTACCCCCCATGACCGCAATTATATTATTACCTTCTGGGAGCAATAAGTCCAATGATTCGTTTAGACAATCGCCGAGTTCGGCCACGATTTTTTGTTGTCGATCGCTATTTCCCACCGAAATCAAGCAGCGAGAAATGCCAAAATGTTCAGCTAGTTTCTTTTCAAGCTGATGCATCCCAAACAGTTGATCCATGATTTTGCCAAGACTGTTGTAGACTTCTTCACCCTTTGCGGTCAAGGTCATCCCACTTTTGTCAGTATTAATCAATTGCAACTTTTTTAAGGTGTCAGTCTCTGAACGTAACACCCGCTCGGTCAAGGCTAAGCTTTCCGCCAAATTACGACGGCCAATGGGTTGCATCCAATAGATATTTTGCAAAATCTTAAATCGTTCTTGCAAAACAGCCAAGATATCTGGCGCAACTGCTTCGATCAATTTTAATTCATCTAGCACGTAGCACCCCTCCGATGGACACTTTTTGTCCAACATAGACTTAAATCGACCCATCTAGTCTAAAAAAAATGAAACACGCTGAAAGTTCAACGACCTCACAGGAACAATACTAACATTTTCTAAAGGATTGTGCAACTGATAGACACCAAATTTTATCTGCCAAAGATGGCGTTAAATCAAGAATAACATGAAAGCACAAGGCAGTTTTCCCTGTGCTTTCAATAACTCTAGGTTTAATCAAATCGTTTTCTTTTGGCTGAGCTAGGGATTCCTAACGCTTCTCGGTACTTAGCCACCGTCCGTCTTGAGAGTGCCAATGATTCGGCTTTCAATAAATCGACTAACTTCTGGTCTGAAAGAGGTTTGTTCTTGTTTTCCGACGCAATCAACTCTTGTAGACGTTGTTTGATAGTATCTGCGGAAATATCTTCTCCTTCACCGTTTTGCCCACCAACTTTTTGACTAAAGAAACTTTTTAGTTCAAAAACACCGAAACTAGTTTCCATATATTTGCCATTGACAGCGCGACTGACAGTCGACTCATGAACCTCTAGCTCATCGGCAATTGTCTTGAGAATCAAGGGCTTCAACGGTCGTTGCTCATGTAAAAAGAAGTCTCGTTGATGGGTGATGATTGCTTGAGCCACTCGTAAAATAGTATCTCCTCGTTGGTGGATCGTCTTTTGTAACCATTGGAAGTCTTGTTTTTTTCCTTCTAGGTATTTCAGAACTTCTGGATCTTGGCTTTGAGCCATCTGTTCAAAGTAACTCTGTTGAAACTTAACTTCCGGCATCCCCCGCCGATTGGAGACCACTTGAATCTCCTCACCATCGATTTTGACCAGGACATCTGGAATAATGTATAAACCCTCCGTGGAACCAAAGCTTGCTCCTGGTGTCGGGGTTAGGGTTTGGATATAATCAAAAACTTGTTGAATTTCCGTCACCGGAACAGCTAGGGCTTTGGCAATCTCCGGCCATTTCCGCGCCACCAGCTCTTCAAAATGCTCCTCCAAAACTAAATAGGCGATCACTGGTGCCCGATCGTCTCTTTCCGTCTGCAACATCAGGCATTCTTGCAAGTTGCGTGCCCCGACTCCCGGCGGATCGAGTTGTTGAATCAAGGTCAAGGCATCCAACATCTGAATCGGAGCAGCCCCCGATTCTTCACAAGCATCTTCTAAGGTAATCTTCAAGAAACCATTTAAATCGATGTATTCAACTAAAAACAAGACCAACGTCCGGAGATAAGTATCCCGATAGTTTAAATGAATCTGATCTAATAAGTGTTCAAACAAAGACAACCGATTATCCGGTATCTGACTCAAATAATTGACTTCAGTGCCACTACCAGACATTGGTTTATTGTATTGCAACGTATAATTGGGTTCGATCACTTCAATTAGTGGATTATCCAAAGCCTCGCTATCGACAAACGCTGACAACTCCTCCACTGAGTATTGCAAAACTTGAATTGACTGTTGTAATTTCTGAGTTAAAGCCAGTTTTTGCGTTTGTTTTTGGGCTTGGGAAAAATTTTGTTGAAATTTCATGAAATTTCCTCTTGTCTTTTTATGAATTATTGGTTACACTATTAAATGTTCCGCGTCCTTAGTGTAGTGGATATCACGTAAGATTCCGGTTCTTGAGACGGGGGTTCGATTCCCTCAGGACGCGTTATTAGCAACAGAATTGATTATACTGGAAATTTGCCAGATAATCAAAAGGAGAAACGAGCCACTTCCAATTGGAGGTGGCTCGTTTTGTTATTCTTGGATTTGTTCTCGTTACAGACACTCGTCCGACTTTTCTAAAAAGCAAAGGCGGAATAAACTTGTTCAGCAATCGAGAATAATGGCAGAACCACCACAAGCTGTTCTTTATCTTGCACCGGTTTCGACTGAAGTTGATCAGAGCCTTCCCTCAGTTATCACTTGCCCTTTTTGATCAAGAGCTAAAGCCTCTACTCCAGATAATTCAATGAGTTGACACTGTTTATTAAGTAAGGGGTCTGCTACACACCTTTCGATTAAATCTATTTTTTGTTGGCAGCGGGTAATCCAGGCTATCAGAAATTCATCGGCAGAGATAATCTTCCTTGCTAAACCATTGAAAGTCTCCACGCCGGCTTTTGCACACCATTTGACACAAGTTTCGTAAAAAGGACGCATTACAGGATTTTCGATTTCAGCGGCAGGAAGAAATGCTACCTCAATCTCCTTCACACCGGCTTGCTGTAATAAAAACGAACGGGTGTGACCATCAATAATATGCAGTTTCCCCGGAAAAATTTCATAAACAGCAATTGGTGGATAATTTTTATAGCCCTCTTGTTGAAGCAGTTGCCGATTTTTCTCAACTTTTTCTTGATTTAAATATATTTGAGTTAAGCCTAATTGATTAATTGGTACTAACACCTTCCTCACTCCTCACTATTTTTATCATCTGCTGCTCTTACTTACATGAAAGGCGGAAGCGACACAGATTTTTTTATTTTGAGTCGGTTTACCCATGGTATTTCCCGCTCCAGCTACAGCTCTTTCAGTTCCTAGGTCGCCAAATATCACCATTTTTGCGCCATCGAACAAGCGGCATGGAACTCTCGATAACCCTTGGGAAAATAGGATTTCACATATCTTAAAATTTATCGTACCTTAATCTACAAAAAAAGGAAGCCCACGTCGGAAGCTGCTGAAAATCTCTAAGAATTATGTTTCTAATTTTAAATGATAGACAAAAAAATAGGACTTCAATTCAATTTTGACGAATTGAAGTCCTATTTTTTGTGTATTATTCGTCCATTAGCGTTAAAATCCTTTTTAAATTTACAACAAATAGTGTGGTGGCAGCTTGAATATTCATGCCAAACAAACCGTCACTTTTATTAGTTCCAAAACCGTGGCGGTTTTTGATTTCACTATTCTTCGCTTCAATCATGTATCGGTTTCTGGAAAGCTTTTTAAATCGTTCTGTTTTTTCAAAATGCATTTGTTCCTGATGAAGTTCAGACTTGATAGAGATAGAATACGTTTTTGATTTTGCCTCATTTTTATAACAATTTTCTCTTATCAGGCATCTTTTGCATTTTTCAACATCAAAGTAGTACGTTATCGTCTGATTAGTATTTTGATCTTTCTTGCCTTGTTTTGCTTTCCTTGACGCCATTTCTCCTGCAGGACAGACCATCATTCCAGCATCTTTATTAAATTCAAAGCCGTCATTTTTATCTCTAAAGCCTTTGGAAACAGCTGGTACCAGCTTCGCGACAAGAGTGATCTCTTTTTTGTTCGTATATTTAAGATTGTCTTTTCCAGAGTATGCCGCGTCTCCCAAAACTGTTTCAACTTTTATTCCATTTGCTTCACTTTTTTCAATTAAATTAGCGAGATACTTTCCGTCAGATTTTTCGCCAGTAGTAACTACAGCAGCAGTTACAATACGATTATCATCCATTGCGATATGTGTTTTATATCCAAAAAAAGCAGTATCTTTTGTTTTGTGTCCAATTTTTGCATCATGATCCATTGTACTTTTCATATGTTCTAGATCATCTTCAATAGTTTCCTCTAACAAATTCATGCTTTCTTTTATTCCAGGAATCAATGAAACCTTTGGTTCTTTTTCAAGAACGTGAAGCAAATCATTTGAATAACGTAACTCTTCTTTCAGCTCCGTTCCAGTGTATTTAGTCGGTAATTTATTTATATGAAAATAAACCAAAAAATGGCAAAAAAAGTCTCTCTTCGTTTATAATAAGGATGAAGAAATTTTTTTTAGTTACTGTGATGTCAAGCCAAGACCATCGCAGTAGCTTTTTTTATTTGTAGATTCCAGTGTTCGATAGATGACGCGAAGAATCTTATGTGCCG
>NZ_MAEI01000035.1 GCF_009933255.1 Enterococcus diestrammenae
CTATCATTAAAAAGTTTACCTGATTTTAACATTAGAAAGCAGATTATTCAATTTACTAGAGAAAAATGCTAATCTTCTTATGATTATTTTTGACAATCAGATTTACTTGCGTTTTTCCCTAGAAACAAGCCAAATTATCCCCTCAAATTTGAACTATACTGCAATTTCCCGCCCAAACCGCCCCCGCTTCCCACCAGTCCTTTTCCCCGTCAGTTCCCTAAACTTCCCTAAAGCCCCACCGGTCATCCGGCACCCCCTACAGACAAATGCCTTTTTTTTCGGTATAATATGGAAGAATTTGTATCGGAGAACCTTCGATGACAAACATAGACGGTGAAGTCGGAGGGGCTCTTCAAGCTAAAAGCCAGGCTGACTTCATGAAAGAGAAAGGATGATTCGTCAAATGCAAGAATTTGCCAAAGTAATCGTGGATGTGCCGGCGATGCAGACGGACCAACCTTTTACTTACCATATCCCGCCGGAGCTGACTCAGCTGGTGCAAGTGGGGATGCGGGTGGAAGTCCCTTTTGGTAACGGTAATCGCCATATCCAAGGCTTTGTGATGGCTATTGTCGCCGATCCGGAAACCGACGCGCCCTTGAAGGATATTGCTCGGGTGTTGGACCTCGCCCCAGTGTTAAATACGGAACTTTTAGCATTGGCTGATTACATGAAAGAACAGACCTTTGCCTTCAAAATTACTTGTTTACAAACGATGCTGCCGGCGGTGATGAAGGCGGAGTATCAAAAATTTATCCGAATCACCGATGTGGCCCAAGCCCAAGCAGCCGGTATTGCCACTAATTTGCTGGCAGCTGAGGCCGGTGAGGTTCCCGAAATCGACTGGCAACAAGCGGAAACCACTGGCTTGTTGCCGACTTTGTTGCGTTTACGGCAAGCCGGAGCGGCGGAAATCCGTTACCAAGTCAATAAAAAGAACAAGATCAAGATGATGCGTTTGGTGGCATCGCTAATCACCACACCCGAACAAGCAGAGGAGATTAAATCACAACTACGAGCAGGGTCCAAACGCAAAGAACAGTTGGTGGACTTGTTGTTGGCGGCAGGAGATGCAGCGCTGCCGGTAAAACATTACACTGATGCTGGTATCAGTAATGCCACTTTAAACCAAGGGGCCACAGATGGTTGGTTGCGGTATACCGAAGTGGAAACCTATCGTGATCCTTTTGCCAATCGGGAATTTGCAACCACCACAGCGCTAGCCTTGAATCCCGAACAATTGGCAGCCACCGAAGCCATCTTGGCAGCCGCTAAAAGCGAACGTCCAGAGACCTTTTTACTAGAAGGCATCACTGGCTCAGGTAAGACGGAAGTCTATCTGCAAAGTATCGCCGAGGTACTAGATCATGGTAAAACTGCGATTATGTTAGTACCGGAAATCGCTTTGACGCCGCAGATGGTGGAGCGCTTTAAGAGCCGTCTAGGAGACGCAGTGGCGGTGCTTCATAGCGGCCTGTCCCAAGGTGAAAAATACGATGAATGGCGAAAAATCGAGCGAGGAGAAGCTCAAGTGGTGGTGGGGGCTCGTTCAGCGATTTTTGCCCCGCTAGAAAATATCGGGCTGATTATCGTGGATGAAGAGCACGAAGCCACCTATAAACAAGATGAGACCCCCCGTTATCATGCACGAGATTTGGCGATTTGGCGTAGTGAATACCATCATTGCCCTGTGGTATTGGGTAGTGCTACCCCTTCTTTGGAATCCCGGGCCCGAGCACAAAAAAAAGTCTACACCTTGCTGCCTTTGAGTCAGCGAGCCAATCCTGAAGCAGCTTTGCCATCAGTTGAAGTGGTGGATATGAAAGATGAGTATGCTAAGAAAAATCCTGGGAATTTTTCCTTAGTTCTAAAAGAAAAAATCGCGGACCGGCTGGCTCACGGAGAACAGATTGTCTTATTATTAAATCGTCGGGGTTATTCCAGCTTTATGATGTGTCGGGATTGTGGTCACGTGGTGGGATGTCCTAACTGTGATATTTCCTTGACGCTACACATGGATGTCAAAAAACTGCGCTGTCATTATTGTGGCCATGAAGAGGGGATTCCCCAGACTTGTCCGGAGTGTGGTAGTCGCAAGATTCGTTATTACGGCACCGGCACGCAAAAAGTCGAAGAAGAGCTTTCTGGAATTTTCCCTGAAGCGCGGATTTTGCGGATGGATGTGGATACTACCCGCAAAAAAGGCGCCCACGAACGGATTCTCAAGGCGTTTGGTGAGAAAAAAGCCGATATTCTGCTAGGTACCCAGATGATTGCTAAAGGATTAGATTTTCCTGACATTACCTTAGTGGGCGTGCTAAATGCCGATACCGCTTTGAATTTGCCAGACTTTCGGGCCAGCGAACGGACCTTCCAACTGTTGACACAGGTCAGTGGTCGAGCCGGTCGAGCGCAAAAACCGGGAGAAGTGGTGATTCAAACCTTCAATCCTGAACACTACGCCATCCTGTTGGCCCAACGTCAGGACTACGAAGCTTTTTATCGCCAAGAGATGGCGATGCGGCATCGCAGCGGCTACCCACCGTATTTTTACACGGTAAAGATTACCGTCAGCCACCAAGAAGAACAAGAAGCCGCCCGCAAGATTTTTGCCATTGCTCGCGATTTGGCGACGGAGCTGAGTCCGCAAGCGGTGATGCTGGGACCGACACCGGGCACGATCGCTAGGGTGAAGAATCGGTATTATTACCAACTGATTATCAAATACAAACGCGAGCCACACTTGCAACCGGCCTTGAAAGCCTTGCTAGAAGATAGTCAGCTGGCCCAACGACAAGGCTTGCTGATTTCTATTGATAACGAACCATTGAACTTTATTTAGCCTTCCCCAGAGAACACTGTGGGACCAAAAATGACCCTAATCGAGGGCGACCTCGACTGACAATATAGAATGGAGCCAACGAAGCACCTATGATTTTACCTTTAGTACTAAATCCAGATGAGCATTTACGGATAGAAAATGCCGAAGTGACGGCGATTACCGATGAGCTGTGGGATTTGTTAGACGATTTACACGACACCATGATTGCCCATGACGGCGTCGGCCTGGCAGCACCTCAAGTGGGGCGGAATGTGCGAGTAGCCGTGGTGGAAGCCGAAGAAGGCGACTTAATCGAGCTAATCAATCCAGTAGTGATCGAAAGTCACGGCAGCGACATCGATGTTGAGGGCTGTCTTAGTATTCCTCATATCTATGGCACGGTGGCCCGACCTGACGAGATTACCGTCCGTTATTATGACCGGGAAGGCGACGAGCTGGAGATGACTTGTTTTGACTTCCTTGCCCGGGCGGTACAACATGAAATCGATCATTTAAACGGGATTTTATTTATCGATAAGCTGATCGACAAAGTCCCAGAAGACCAGTTGGAACACTATATGCAAGAACGTCTGACAGAAGAAATCGTCAATGAACTAGGGGAAGCTGACAAAGCGACCAAGCCAGAGGATCAACAAAAGGAGGAGCAATGATGACCAAAATCGTTTTTATGGGTACGCCGGCGTTTTCGGTACCCATTCTCAAAGGGCTAGCCGAAACTGGCTATGAGATCCAAGCAGTAGTGACCCAACCAGATCGTCCGGTGGGGCGCAAACATGTCTTGACCCCGCCACCAGTCAAAGTGGCCGCCTTAGAACTGGGCTTAGAAGTCCTGCAACCAGAAAAAATCAGTGGCTCACCAGAAATGGCGCGAATTGCTGAGCTGGCTCCGGATTTGATCGTGACGGCAGCGTTTGGCCAATTTTTGCCAGAAAAACTGTTACAAGTGCCACGCCTGGGGGCTATCAACGTCCACGCTTCCTTGTTGCCAAAATATCGTGGCGGCGCCCCGGTGCATTATGCGATTATTAATGGGGATGCCGAAACCGGCGTCACCATCATGGAAATGATCAAAAAAATGGATGCCGGCGCAATTTTCGCCCAAGACCGCTTGCCGATTACTCCGCAAGATGATGTGGGGACGATGTTTGACAAGTTGAGCTTGCTGGGGCGGGAGTTGTTATTGGCAACTTTGCCAAAACTGATTGCCGGCGAGCTGGAGAAGACGCCACAAAACGAAGCGGAAGTGACTTTTTCGCCAAATATCACCCGGGAACAAGAGGCGGTAGACTGGCAAAAAACCGCGACGCAAGTGGACTGTCAAGTGCGGGGCATGCGGCCTTGGCCAATCGCCTTTACCACCTATGAAGGGACACGTTGGAAACTATGGGATGTGACCCCCTTGCCAGAGGAAAGCACCGAGGCAGCGCCGGGGACGATCATCAAAAAAGCCAAGAAACAACTGTGGCTGGCTTGTGGAGAAGGGACTGTGCTGGCTATCAATGAGTTGCAACCCGCTGGCAAAGGTCGCCAAGCCGTCGCTGAATTTCTAAACGGCGTCGGGCAACACATCGCTCTCGGTCAGAAGGTGGGCGATTGATGGCTATGTCAGAAGCAGGCAAACAACAACGTCCCGCCAAAACCAGTGATCATCCCACTGTCGCCAATCCTCGCCCACCTCGTCGTCGCAGCAAACGGCCACCACAAGCGTTGCGGCATTCCGCGCGCCTGGCTGCTCTCACCGCACTGGAACGGGTAGCCAAAGGTGGCGCTTATTCCAATCTGTTGATTAATGAAGTGGCCAAAAGTGGGCAATTGCCAGACAAAGACCAACGCTTGATGACGGAAATCGTCTATGGCACCATTGCTCGGCAACTGTTATTGGATTACTATCTATCTGACTTTTTGAAAAAAGCTAAGAAAGTCGAGGACTGGGTACAGCTTTTACTGCGGTTGTCAGTTTTTCAAATGTTGTATTTGGATAAAGTCCCTGACCACGGCATCATCAACGAAGCAGTAGAAATTGCGAAATACCGGGGCAATCCTGGCACAGCTAAGTTTGTCAATGGTGTCTTACGTAATTTTCAACGGCAAGGAGCCGCGGATTTGGCGGCGATCAAAGACCCGACAGATCGCTTGGCTACGGAGATTTCCATGCCCCGTTGGTTGACGGAAAAATTGGTTGCTCAACTCGGGGTAGATCGCACCCGCCAGTTAGGTTTATCCTTATTTGATACGAGTCATGTCTCGGCCCGGGTAGACACCCGGTTTTTGAGTCGAGAAGACGCCATCGATTCCTTGGCAGCAGATGGCATCGAGGCGCGGGAGTCAGCCATTTCTCCTTATGGTATCGTGGCGGAAAAAGGGTTTCTAGCTGGTAGCTTCCAATTCAAAATGGGTCGATTGACGGTCCAAGACGAAAGTTCCATGTTGGTAGCGCCAGTCTTGCAAGTAGCTCCTGATAGCCAAGTGTTAGATGCTTGCGCGGCTCCCGGAGGAAAAACCACCCACATCGCTACTTTCTTGGATGCCGAACGTGGTGGACAGGTGACAGCACTGGATATTCATCGACAAAAAGTTGCCTTGATTCAAGAAAATGCGACACGCCTCCATGTCCAAGAAGTGGTCAAGGCCCAACAAATGGATGCCCGCACGGTAGCTGAAAACTTTGCACCGGAAAGCTTTGATCGAATTTTGATCGACGCGCCTTGTTCCGGTCTAGGCTTGATGCGTCGCAAACCAGATATCAAATATGACAAAGCCGAGGCCGATTTCGCTCGTTTACCAGAAATTCAACGGGCAATTTTGGACAGCTGTGCAACCACTTTGAAAAAAGATGGCTTGCTCGTTTACAGCACCTGTACCATCGCCGAAGAGGAAAATCAACAAGTGGTAGCGGCCTTTTTGGCGGATCACCCTGAGTTTATCTTGGCAGAAATTGCCGTCAATGATTTAGTGGCTCAAGAAATCCACGAAGGTACATTGACGATTTATCCAGACACCTTTGGGACGGACGGCTTCTTTATCAGTTGTTTGCGAAAGGTGAGATAGTATAGTAGAGTAGGAAACAGTGAAATTTCGCTCCGTAGCATTGGGGTGACGGTAGTTGGACCGGCAAATTTAGCGTAAATAGCGCATGCGCCACTTACGCTAAGTAATTTGCCTGACATCCTAAGAGCTACTGCCATCCCAATACTACTCCGCAAAATCTCACCATTACCTACAGTCGAATGTGGAATATCTCTTCTTAGCAATCCATGATAAACTAAACTCAAATCACAAAACGGAACCGAGATTCAGAAAATCTCGGTTCCCACACAAGGTAGTCTGTTACCGCAAGAGATTTGCAATTTCCATTGTGTTTCTCTTCGCAAAAAGCAGGACTACCAGATATAGCAGGAAAAGGGACAGGGTAGGCGGAGACTGGAGGGCATAGTACAGTTTTACCGTTCGAGTGAATTACTGCCAGTTACTTGACAATGCCTTGGCAGTGGCAAGTTAGTGGCAGTTTGAAATCGTTAGGCAGAAGACGCTGAGAAATTTCCGATGCTTTTTTTCGGAATTTCTCAATGGCTTCTGCCGGCGGCTGTACCATGCCCTCCAGACGCAGCCTACCCTGTCCCTTTTCACTTCACTACAGCGTAGTGATTATATATACACTTTTTAACCAGGAGGAAACTCAATGGAAATTGCATATCGCTCCGATATCGGACAACGACGTACCAGTAACCAAGATTTTGCTGATGCTTTTACCAACCAGGCCGGCACGGCACTCGCTATTTTGGCTGACGGCATGGGAGGACATCAGGCTGGCGACCTCGCTAGCCGTTCCACCGTGGCGGATCTCGGCCAACTGTGGCAAAAGACTGATTTGACAGATCCCGAAAAAACCGCTTCTTGGCTGGTGCAACATATCCAGCAGGAAAACCACGTGATTTACGAAAAAGGGCAAGAAAATATGGCGACTACCGGTATGGGAACCACCGTGGTGGCGACGGCTATTTTCGCTGACCGCTATATCATCGGTCATGTAGGGGATAGTCGGGCATATTTGTATCGTCAAGGCCAGCTCCAGCAGTTGACCGAAGACCATTCGTTAGTGAACGAGTTGGTGCGCTCTGGTGAAATCACCAAAGAAATGGCAGCGACTCACCCGAGACGTAATGTTTTGACTCGTTCGGTGGGGATGCCTGGCGATGTGGAAGTCGATGTCACCGAGTTGCCTTCACAAGACGGGGATATTCTGCTGATGTGCTCAGACGGTTTGACAAACATGGTGATTGAATCAGATATTGCCACTGTGTTGCGGGCAGAGGCACCACTTTCTGAAAAAGCTGATACCTTGGTTGCTGCTGCCAACGAAGCCGGTGGCGTGGACAATATCACTGTCTTTTTGATTGCTATCGGAGGTGGAGACCAATGATCGAGATCGGCAAAAAAATCAATGGTCGCTACCAAATTATCGGCAATATCGGCTCCGGTGGGATGGCCAATGTGTATCTAGCTCGGGACCTGATTTTGGATCGGGAAGTAGCGGTGAAGGTTTTGCGTTTTGACTTCCAAAACGATCAAGCCGCCATCCGTCGTTTCCAACGAGAAGCCTTGGCCTCTACCGAATTGGTACATCCGAATATCGTCTCCGTCTATGATGTCGGGGAAGAAGATGGCATGCAGTATTTGGTGATGGAATACGTCAAAGGGATGGATCTCAAGCGCTATATCAAGAGCCATTATCCGATTCCGTATTTGACCGTCGTGGAAATCATGCAACAAATTCTATCGGCCATCGCTTTGGCTCATCAGCATCGCATCATTCACCGGGATTTGAAACCACAAAATATCCTGATCAATGAAGATGGCGTAGTGAAGATTGCCGATTTCGGCATCGCCATTGCCTTGAGTGAGACGTCCATTACCCAAACCAATACGATGCTGGGCTCGGTACATTACCTGTCGCCGGAACAAGCCCGGGGTAGTATGGCGACCCATCAATCAGATATCTATGCTATCGGGATTATTCTTTACGAGATGCTTTGTGGCAAAGTGCCTTTCGACGGTGAATCGGCAGTCACTATCGCTTTGAAGCATTTCCAAGATGAGATTCCTTCTGTACGCTTGGCAGATCCAAACGTTCCACAGTCTTTGGAAAATGTGGTGCTTCACGCCACTGCCAAAGACCCAGCGGATCGTTATCAGACAGCTGATGAAATGAACAATGACATTTCTTCAGCCTTAAATCCGGATCGGTTAAACGAGCCCCGTTGGCAGCCTCATGCCATGCTGGACGAAACCGTACAACTGACACCAATCGCTGGAGACTCTGCCATTGCCGGAGAGGATAGCCAACCGACAGGCCCAGTGGCAGCCGCCGTCACACCAGCGGAAATGGCGGAAACCTTAGCTAGCCCTGGCCCGGATCCGGAGAAAAAACGTAAAAAATGGTGGCTGATCATTCCGATTTTACTGGTCTTATTCGCCGGTGCTGGCCTTGCCTATGCCGTATTTGGGGGTGGCAACGATGAAGTCACCGTCCCTGATGTCAGTGATTTGACGGAAAGTGCAGCGCGCGACACGTTGGAAAAAAACGGTTTAACTGTCAATGATGACACCGAAGAAATCCCCAGCGATACCATCGAAGCCAATCGCGTGGTGAAAACTAGTCCAGCTAGCGGCGATACCGTCAAAGAAAAGGCGGAAATTACTTTGTACCTTTCTAGTGGGACTAAAAAAATCCCGATGGAAGACTATCGTGGGCAAACCCAAGAAGACGCTGAAGCTGCCTTGAAGGAGTTGGGCTTTAAAGAAAGTGCCATCGATGTTCAACAAGACTACAGCGATGAGTACGACGCTGGCGAAGTGATGGCTCAAGACCCAGCGCCGGACACCGAGATTTCACCAAAAGATGACAGCGTCACTTTGACTATCTCACTAGGGATCAAACCCATTGTGATGGCAAACTATTTGGGCTTGACCCCAGATGCAGTGAAATCCAGCCTCACCTCCCTCGGTGTCTCCGCCGATGATATCACCATCGAGTATGATTACACCGATCAAGTAGCAAAAGGTTCGGTCGCTCGCACCACGCCAGCAGAAGGCGAAGAAGTCATCCCGGGCTCTACTGCCATCACTTTGGTGGTTTCTTCCGGTAGCGGCAAAGTTACCCTACCAGAGTTGAAAAATATGACGGAAACCCAAGCCCGCAATCAACTGAAAGAACTGCAATTAGAAGTCACCACCGAAGAAGGAGACTATAGAGAAGACGTAGCGAAAGGTTCCGTCCTCGAAAGTGATCCTCCTAGTGGTAGTGAACTGAATATCGGTGATACTGTCAAACTGATCCTCTCCAAAGGTAAAGAACCAGAGCCTGAAGAAGAATCCTTCACCGTCAAGTATCAAGCCACCTATACCGGGGAAACTACCCCGAGTAGTAGCGAATCAAGTACTGACGATGATGACAAAAACAACTCCAGCAGCGCACCTATTGCGGGAAGCCAAGACATCACCATCTGGCTAGATGATGAAAAACATGACAAACAAGAAGTCGCCAACTTCACTGTCACAGAAGGTGGGCGCCAACAAACCGGCAGCTTCACCGTCACTGTGAAAAAAGGGGAAAAGGCGACGGTTTATTATCAGAGAGATGACGGTGAGGAACAGAGCCAAGAAGTCAGTGGCGAGACGACGTTGGAAGTGCGTTAAAGGTAAATGAGAAGCAAAAAACCAGAATTTTCGGATTCTGGTTTTTTGTATTTTTCTAGGATAGTCATTTTTATGAAAGCGTTATATATATATTGATATATTAAAATCGTTAAAATGGCGTAACAAAAAGAAATAGAGTGATGAGAAATGTTATTTTAAATGTGAAAAAGGTTAAAAAAATTTAATTAAGCTGTCGGTTATGTTATTTTTATTAAAAATAAGATTAATTTGTAGGTAGTATTTAGTGGTGGTATTTAGTTTTTGTATCTGTTTTATTTTCTAAAAGGAGGGATTACTTGGGAGTTCTAAAAAATGGTTCTAAAAAATGTGATTAGTAATGGAGTTTGTGAAAAAGAGTTAGAAGTGCGTTGTAGGTTAGGAGACAAAACTATGGATATAGTCTCTAATATAAGAAACTCAGTCAAAGCGTAAAAATTAATTATATTGATTAAAATATAGATTACTCTTTTCTCGAAGAAGGAAGGCGAAATGGATAAAGACGGCAAACAAATTTATTGCTTGTTAAATGGCAGGTTAAGTGTGAGTAGATTTGTTTTGTTATGTACTTGAAATCAATCAAGAGATAAGTCAAAGAAAAACAATCGTAATATATTTTTGTTATATTTTTTAAAAAACGTAATTTTAAAATATAAAAAATTTTTTTTAGGATAATTAAAATAACTCAAACGCTTTTGATTAAACATTCATATTTAAAGTCTGAATTTAAAAAATCTTTGTAATTGTTTTAAAAAATAAGTATAATTTAATTGTAGCTAGGTTCACTAACTAAAGGAGGGGATGAAATGAAGACAGTGCGGAAAAAAGTGTTTGCTTTTTCTGGTTTGTTCATGGTGCTAGCGCAAGTATTTATTATGGCATTTTGTAGTATCGTCGCAGTGGCAGTCACCACAGATGAGACGCAAAAGACGTTATTTGATACTACAAATGCGATAGCGAAGATGGCCTATGAAGAGATTGGAGAAAATCGTCTTAAGTGGACGATCAATTTAGAAAAAAAGGGGAGTGAGTTGCCGACTAAGTTTGATTTGCAATTACTAGCCGAGAGTAATGGGGTGAAAAGGGCTCTCATACCAGAAAATCTCCAAGTGGTAAATCAGAGTGATGAGTTGGTCAATCTAAAAGTTGGGGATGGGGAGACGACTACCAGTATTTATGAAATGGAAGCATCCACGGTAGGCGCAGCTGACCTTACCTTTGAAACTGCTAGAGATTTTGAAAAATTGCTTGTAACGCCGCACCTAAAAACCACCGAAGCGAATATAGTTGATTTGTTAGCCGATTTGACGGAAACGGTTTTTGAAATACCCGTAGTCGAAGAAAGCGCAGATATCTTGCAGACAGCCGAGACGACATTAGAGGAAGCAGTAGCTGAATCGACTGAAACGTCACAAGAAGTAGTTGAGGAAACAACCACTTCATCCAGCGAAGTAGAGGTAACTAGTGACTCAAGTGAAGTAGTTACCGCAACTGAAACTACTGAAACAACAAGTGACACACAAGTTGAAACAATTACAACTGAAGAAGTGGTTACTGAGTCGGAAAGCGAAATTGAATCAACTTCATCTAGTGAAGTTGAAGTAACTACGAGTTCTGATACAGCCGTCGAAACAGATAATTCAGTTGAAAACTTTGATGATGGTGGACATGAAGCGGTATTGTATCAGGGGATGCTTCAAATAGCTGGAATAGCACCAGCTGCGGCGGTCAATGACCCATTTAAGTACTACGATACAACACATGCAGAGGGAATCTATCCAAAACATGATACCAATCAATGCTTACCATCAGCTGCCACTTCAGATTTTGTGAAGAATTATAATTATGGGAACGCAACGAAGAGTACAGCAGCACAAGATAATGTTAGCGTTTTCAATATTTCTGCTGGCAATTTAAACTTTACCAATGGATACCATGAATACGGCAGCTCAGAAACTGGACGATTGAACACCAAAAAAACAGTCAGTCCGACAAGTGATCCAAATGTTTTTCAAGTTCAATTAGATACAATCGGGGATGCGATTCGTCCGATTCCAATGGTGGATGTTGTCTTGGTTTTAGATAAATCAAGTAGTATGGTTGACAATAGTAATAACGGAAAAACGCGGTGGCAACAGTTACAAGATGCAGTTACAAAATTTTCAAATGAGTTGCTGAGTAATTCTGCTACTCATAATATTCAAATTGGGATGGCTGCTTTTGGATCACAACAGAGTTCAAATCCTTATGGTGAGATTGCTTCTTTTAGCAATATTACATTAGGACAAAATAGTAGTATGCCAACTACCATGACAGGTTTTACTAAAAGTGCTACTGCGTTACAAAATCATACGATGTTTACCACCATGCCAGGCAGTGGAAATTCAGGAACTCCAACTTTTTTAGGGCTAGATGCAGGATTAAAACTTCTGACAACAGAAGCCTATGGTGCACGATCTGAGGCTAAAAAAGTTCTTATTACGATTACTGATGGTGAACCAACCTTTAGGCCGACTTCATATTATTCAAATGGCGCTAGCGTGGATACCTCATTATCACGCTTGAATAAAGAGACGTTAAACAATAATCGGGTGTTAAGGATGCGCGCAAGTAATTCTACGTATTATGCCGGAAATGGTCAGACAGATAGTGCAAATATTAATCCAACTGTTAACTTTATAAATTCTAGATTTGGATATAGTCAGTATTCTGGATTGTACCGTTACAGTGTTGTTTTTCATTCGGGAGATAGTGCCAATTCTGTTGTTACAGCTTTAGGGTCAAATGGAGCTTATAAAGCTGCAGATGTGGACTCACTAATAAAAGCCTTACTATCAGCTATCTCTGAGTTGATTTCGACCATCTACAATGCAACAGTTATTGATCCGATGAGTGATTATGTGTCTCTAGATACTTCTTCAGTCACTCATTCTGCGCTATTGCTTTCACAAACGAACAACGAATTAACAGAAATAGCTAGTACGGCTGCCAACTATCCAGATTTTGCGAAAATAATAACTCCAAACATTACTGGAGCTAAAATTGAGTTAGGAAATGTAAACTTAGGCTTGGATAAGAACAATAATCGTCAAGGTTATCGAATTACGTATAAAGTGACGTTAAAGGAAGCTTATCGCGATGGTACATTTTATCCAACCAATAAGACGACCTATTTATTAAATGGTAATGGCACCAATAAATACTATGCTGTACCGTCTGTAAAAGTACCGTTACCAAAAGTCAATTTTACCTTGACTAAGATTATAGGGGGAACCAGTACTGGTTTAGCCGGTGCTACGTTCCAACTCTTTGATGCAGAGACAGGTGGCAATGCAAAATCTGACGCAGTGACATCGGGAAGTAACGGTACATTGAACTTTACAAATATCACTCCTGGCACTTACTGGTTGAGAGAAACTGTCACACCAGAAGGCTTCGTGACGATGAATCCGATTCAGATTACTGTGGATCGTAATGGTAATGTAAGTGGGACCGGGATAACAAATGGGCAAATCAGTAATACTTTGAAACAAATTGATTTAACTATGCATAAAAAACATATAAGGTTCG
>NZ_MAEI01000036.1 GCF_009933255.1 Enterococcus diestrammenae
CCTTGAAACGTTACTGGAAATTGATACAACAAGATAGCCGTAAACTCAGCGATAAACGATTTTATCGCCCTATGTTTCGAATGCATTTGACTAACAAGGAAATCCTAGAAAAACTCCTGTCTTTCTCCGAGGAACTACGACAACACTATGAACTCTATCAGCTTCTCTTATTTCATTTCCAAGAGAAGAACTCAGACCATTTCTTTGACCTCATCGAACAGGAAATAGCCATCGTTAATCCTATTTTCCAGACGGTATTGAAGACATTTTTAAAGGATAAAGACAAGGTTTTAAACGCCATGGAATTGCCTTATTCAAACGCCAAACTGGAAGCTACCAATAATCTCATCAAAGTCATTAAGAGAAATGCCTTTGGTTTCAGGAACTTTGAAAACTTTAAAAAACGGATTTTGATTGCATTGAACATAAAGAAAGAGAGGACGAAGTTCGTCCTCTCTAGGTGTTAGCTTTTCATCTACCCACTACAGTTGACAAAGAGCCAAAATAAGATCCCCTATCGACAGGGGACCTTATTTTTTAGGAAGGAAACACACTTATTTTAGACCATCTTTGGTATAATGGCCATCTACTTTAAAATCAAAACCAACTGAAACCGGGAATTGAATAGTAGAATTTGGTTTATTAAATAATAATTTTACATTAGAATTTGCATATTCTTCTTGTAAATCGATATAGAAGTGACCTTTGCTATCTTTCAACATAGCTTGACCAGGCCAAGCTCCCAAAGGCAGTTGAATTAAATTACCATAATAGGCATAGACATTTGCAGCACTCCATCCACCAGGATTTTCAAAGGTAATACGGGTAAAGCCTTCGGCAACTGGTTCTGGTAAAACTGCTCTATGGCTACCGTCTATTTCATAGACTTGTCCAAGTTCCAAATCATAGCCAGGTTTATTTTGAGCTGGAAATTGAACTTTTGTATCAGGATTATTGAAAATTACTTTACCACCTGCAAATTCTTCACCAAGCTCAATATAATATCCGTACTCATCTTGACTCATTTCTTTACCTGGCCAATTGCCAACGAGTGGTACACCTTTATTATCATAAACATAGGTGTAGACCTTAGACCAACCTTGTGAATTGTTGAAGTAAACACGGTTGGCAATTTGTTGCTCGATGTCTGGGACTTTTGTACCGACTTCAACTACTTGTGTTACTGGCTCTTTGCTAACTGTTTCACTGATTTTTGTCTTAGAAACAAGTTGATCACCAATGTACTCTGAACGGTAAGTTATTGTCTTCACTCCGTCTTGACCTTCAACGCGAGTTACTTTCTGTCCTTTTTTAAGTTCAGGATTGTCTACATACTCTGTTTCAAATGGAATTGGAAGCTCTTCATTTTCTTCTTTGAACTCGCTTTCAGGTTTTTCGGCAACTAAACCATCTTTAGAATATGTTCCGCCTGATTTAAATTCAAAACCAAGGGATTGTGGATACTGTGCTCCTTTGTTGTTAGAAAAGAGTACTTTTACGCCATCAGTCTCGTATGATATTGGAAGAGTGATGGCTAAAAGACCTGTACCATCTTTTTCCATCTTAGTTCCTGGCCATGCGCCCAACAATTTATCACCTTTGGCATTATACATATATACAAAGACATCTGTCCATTTATCTGGATTTTCAAAGCGAATGGTTGTATTGGCATTCGGATCTTCTTTTGTAAAGCGATAAACGGATTGAACTGTCTCACCTTTAGCGTTTTTAGCAGATAATGTAACCGTTACTGTTTCACCAAATTGCACTTGACTTCCGATTGTAATGACTTTTCCATTTTCAAATTTAATTGGAGCGCCATTATTGACAGAATAGGTAGCCTCACTAGTATTAGAAGTTTGTAATGTAAGATTTAATGTATCTGTCAAGAAAGTATGGCTGCCTTCTTGATATCCTTGAACTGACAAGGATGCTAGATTATCATCACCTTTTGTTAATACTAATACTGATCGTCTCGCAATGGAACCACTTAATCGTCCGTTCGAAACAGTGTAGGTTTTACCAGAAATTTGGTCTTTATAGGTTCCATTCGCCAATTTTGTCTCAGTATTTAAGCTTTTCTCACTGTCGGAAAGGTTTGCAATTACTGCGCCTTGAGTGCCTCGTTCAATCATGGCAACGTTTGTATCACCATTCGGGTTCCGAATATATTCTGATTGACCAACCATGGCATTATGGAATTTGTTTACTGCTACAATCGTAGGGTCTTTATAAAGATTGCTACCCGCATCACCGAGTTTAGTTTGTTCAGGGAAACGGACACCATTACCGCCACCAACTGGACGTGAGAAGAATAGAGGTGTACCTTTGGCGCGTGCAGTAATCATTGCCCAGCCAAGTTTCAAATCTTCATCGCTCATCCAAGCTGATTCAGATTCACTATCCGTCTTTCCGTTTGCATACGTATCGTGAGATTCGACCCAAAGTACGAGTTTAGATGGATCTACTCCTGCTTGGTAGTTGCCAAGATTTCCAGCATTGGCATTTCGATTGCGGAGCATGTCTCGGATAGAGTGCCCATATTGGGATGCAGTAATGCTCATCAAGTTCGCATAATCTGCATCACGTGAAATATTGTCTTGTAACACTTCACCATATTGGAACTCAGAACCATTATTTAATATAACATTCCAGAAATTACTACCAAATTCGCTAGGATATTCTCCTGGTAATTCGATATGTTTTGCAGCATCATAACGAAATCCATCCGCTCCATCAGCAACTGCATTTTTTAAGAATTTCAACAAATACTGTTGTACTTCTGGATTTTGTGTATTCCATTCCCAGAGCTGAAGCAGAGAGTTTTGAGTTACATCCCAACGACTCCCCCAGTTTTCAATTAAAGTATTTCCATGAGTCCATTTTGGAATGGATTTAACTTCTGAAGAGATCGCATTATAATCAGAAGTAGTATGATTCAGTACTGCATCAACTATAATTTTTATACCATACTGCTCTGCGACACGATTCATCTCGATAAATTCAGCTTCAGTCCCAAGCTGATAGTTACCAATCGTATAGGCGGTTGGTTGATAATGATAATACCATTGCTCTGTAAATTTCTTATCTCCACCATTTCCAACAACTACAGCATTAATTGGGGATGTTTGAACACTTGTATAGCCTGCTTCTTTAATGGCCGCCATATTTTCTTTGATAGAATTAAACGACCAACACCAAGCATGCAAAACAGTCCCATCTTTCATTGAAACCTGCTGGTTGGAGCTGGCAACGATTGTTTCACCATTTACTGAAGTGATTGTGAATGCCTGTTCAATTCCAGCAAACATGGATAAAACCAGGGTAACACTAACTGCTTTTTTTACCAGTTTGGATAGTATTCTCTTACTTTGATAAGCCATATAAACCTCCTAAAAAATAATAAGAAAACGTTCGCATTTTCTTGAAAAAATATATCTACAGTTGATGACCTTGAACCTAGCAATCAACTGTAGAGGAATAAGTACTCTCCTTTCTTTCAAAATTAAATCATTCGCCAAATGCAAACGGTTGCAAAATTATAATATCATATTTGTTGGTTAATTTCAAACAGCTAAAAAATCATGAAAAACCGCTCTGTATCAGGTTTTACTGTCAATTTATGCTACTTTAGGGAAAATTTTGTTACCGTTAACAATTTGGCTCTATAATTTCTGTAGTGGGTAAATCCACTGTAGAGATTATGGAGCCTTTTTTAGTGTAGAAAAAAAGTCCCATATGACCTATAATGAAAAGCGACGAAACTCACATTAGAAAGACTCATATGGAACAACTAAATCTTATCACAAATTTTCTCAGAATTAAAGACAAAAATATCACTATCACTGATGAATATGATATGGGGACTCACTTAGAACTCCACGGTCACTTGGACTACACAGCCCCTAAATGCCCAAAATGCAAGGGACAAATGGCTAAGTACGACTACCAGAAAACTTCTAAAATCCCCTACCTAGAAACTGCTGGCTACCCTTTACTTATCCGCCTTAGAAAGCGTCGTTTCAAGTGTAAAGATTGCGGAAAAATGGCGGTCGCTGAAACTCCTCTTGTCAAGAAGAACCACCAAATCTCTGTCGCTGTTAACCAGAAAATCGCACAATTACTCATCGAAAATCAAGCAATGAAACATATTGCACACAGGCTATCAATTTCAACATCGTCAGTTATGAGAAAGCTCAATGAGTTCAAGTTTGAAACGGATTGGAATACCCTACCTGAGGTGATGAGTTGGGACGAGTATGCCTTCAAGAAGGGGAAAATGAGCTTCATCGCTCAAGATTTCGACTCCCTAAATATCATCGCCATTCTCGACGGAAGAACTCAAGCAACCATCCGAAACCACTTTCTACGCTATCCTAGAAAGGTTAGAAATCGGGTCAAAGTGATTACCATGGATATGTTTAGTCCCTATTATCAACTTGCTAAACAGCTTTTTCCGAATGCAAAAATTGTACTCGATCGCTTTCATATCGTGCAACACCTTAGTCGTGCTATGAACCGTGTCCGTATTCAAATTATGAATCAATTCGACAGAAAATCGCAGGAATACCGAGCCTTGAAACGTTACTGGAAAT
>NZ_MAEI01000037.1 GCF_009933255.1 Enterococcus diestrammenae
AATATAGGCAACATAGATAACAATGCGTAGCCAAATTAAATTAGTTTTTCTAAGATTATATATTTCTCCTAAGTATCATTATATTTTATTATCATCTATATTGTCAGAGACTATAAGCAGTATCAATTGCTTCAGTGGGTTAATGAGAAATTTCTACATTGACACTTTTGTATCTATCTGATATACCCAACACTTCTGGAGCGATTTTCATATAAACAAACTGATTTTCTCTTGATCTCTGCATACACTTAATGTATATATTCTAGTAATTGTGAACGCTATACAAACTATAGTATCAATAAATAGAAACTGATACAGGAAATATGAGAAGCTACGGATTTGCGTGGATTATTTCAATTCAATTCCTCAAATTCCTTAATTCTAATATTGATTTGTTCTTTCATAAGTGTGAGCATTTCTAAATCTAGGTGTGAAATTAAGAGGCCCAGTAGTGCGGCTTGGTCTGCCTGCGCAGCTACATATCGCTCATTAAAATCTCCGTAGTCATCTTCATCGGGAAAATTCTCTTCTAAAATATTAATCAGACTTAATTGAAGGGAACTAAAATCTTCAACTTCATTGAGCAATACTTTAAATACGATTTCTGAGAAAAGATCAAAGGCTATTTCGTTCTTATACTTAAAGGTATCATAGCAATTCTGAATTTCATCAATAAATTGATTGCTATCTTCAGCAAAGTGACTATATGATTTTTTTACCCACTCAACACTCCAAAAAATTCTTTGTAGATTATATGACTCAATCCTATACTTGCTTCCAGCTGCATTATCAATTGACTCAGTAAAAATACTAGTAATAGTTTTGATACCATACAAAACTGAATTACGAAAGTCATTTTTTAAGTAGTATAACCTTCCTACCACTTCGTCATTCTTATCTTGAAAGTACTCAACCATTTCCTCGTAGGGATCAATTTCTGGGTGGCTAAAAAAATATTGTATATTAAATCGATTGTTATGATCTGAATGTCCATAAATATCATACTTATAAAGAGAAAACCAAACCACATTGTGGTATTTTTCAAGAGCCTCAAATCCGCTATCCGTGATGATATAAAACGGTTTATAGAGGGGGCTATTTATTATATTTTCATCACTCAAATGAACTTTTGCAAGTTCAACAAGTGAATATTTTGTTTTGGTTTTTATCTTTTTACATCCAATCTCTGTAAGCAAGTTTTTTAATTCAGCAACATTGAAATAAGGAATATATTCTTTTGGAAAGTTTTTTCTAATTAAACCTTCTGAGTAAAGTCTATCAATACTTTTATCTATATCGAAATGTTCGGAAACATCATTTACCATGAAAAAAGAACCAGTGATTAGTCTATATGGATTTGCTACTTGGACTCTCTTGTCTTGTATACTAGAAAGCACCAAAATATCTTCTGCTTTGATAGCCATTTTTTCATACTCCTATTAGTTATTAGATTATTATAAATTGAATATCCTAGTTCATCAATTTCTTCAGTTGATTGATTGCTTCAATAATCCGCCTTGGCACAGGACGATCGATATTGTAATATATTTCAAATTATATCCTTCCATAATTTCGACTTCTTTGTACTTACACATTCATTTTGTATGTGCTAAGCTGTTTGTTTTATTTGCAAAAAAAAACCATTCCTTTCAATTGAGCCTGAGCAACCCAATTGTACGACAGGAATGGGATTTTTGGTGGCATAGCCTACAATTCTCTACCGCATAGCGGGTAGTTTTTTCCGGATGCTTTGCAATCTCAAAAGGGCTCCACGCCCTTTATCACTGAAGGATGTTTACTTTTCTTTTTAGTAGGAACGGATAGCTTCCACTGTTTCATCGTCCAGACGACGAACCACTTCTGTTACCAATTTTACTGTATTCAAATAATCGTCTTCATGGATCACTGAAGTATGGGAATGCAAATAACGAACCGGCACCGTAATCGCTAAAGAAGGCACGCCGTCGCGAGTCAAATGCATTTGTCCGGCATCGGTACCGCCACCGGTAATCACGGTGTATTGGAAAGGAATGTTCAGCTCTTCTGCCACACCAATCACAAAGTTCAACAGTTTTTTATGAGGAACCATCGAAGCGTCAAAAATCAAGATTTGAGGGCCTTTTCCAAGTTCCGAATCCGCTTCTTTTGGACTCATTCCTGGTGTATCCCCAGCCGTCCCAGTATCCAAGGCAAAGGCGATATCGGGATTTACCATGTGGGTGCTGGTACGCGCCCCTCGCAAGCCCACTTCTTCCATCACGTCACTACCGGCAAAAAGGCAGTTAGGATGGCCTTCTTTGGCTAAGGTTTCCAATACCCGTAAGGAGACCGCCGTCCCGATTCGATTGTCCCACGCTTTGGCCAGCAAAAATTTGCCGCCATTTAAACGTTTGTATTGGATATAAGGCGTCACCATATCCCCTGGACGAATGCCCCACGCTTTGGCTTCTTCTAAAGAACTTGCGCCGATATCGATGAACATCTCTTTAATGTCGTAAGGTTTATTACGGACTTCAGGGGTCAAGACATGAGGCGGTTTTGAACCAATTACTCCGTGAATCAATTCCCCCGCTTGTGTTTTAATCTCCACTTGTTGCGCTAACATCACTTGGCCCCACCAGCCACCAAGGGTTTGGAATTCGATAAAGCCTTTTTCGGTAATTTTGGTCACCATAAAGCCGACTTCATCCATGTGACCGGAAATAAAAATTT
The DNA here is from genome assembly GCF_009933255.1 of Enterococcus diestrammenae. Classification (GTDB taxonomy): domain Bacteria; phylum Bacillota; class Bacilli; order Lactobacillales; family Enterococcaceae; genus Enterococcus_C; species Enterococcus_C diestrammenae. The sequence continues at coordinate 2,713 of NZ_MAEI01000037.1, forward strand.
TCGGTCCGCCACCTTCACCTACGTGTTTGGCGATGACGCTACCTAATCCGTCGAAGAAGATATCTTCGGCAAACGGTTGGGCATAGGATTTGAAGATTTCCCGCACTTCTTCTTCATTTCCGGGAACTCCTCGTGCAGATGTGAGGTCAATTAACAATTGCTCCTCTTTGTTTTCAAGCATTGCCTTTGCTCCTTTATCAATTAAGTAAGTCCCAGTAGAACAGAAGCCTGTTGCTCAAAAGCTGAGGCGCTTGCTGCGGTCTCGGCTTTGGTTCACTCGACTTGTTCACTGAGCTTCATTTCACTAAGGCGTATTATAGCATGCCGGGTAACTTTTTTGGAAAAAAAGGGGGATAAAAAATGTCCGATGAGAAAACTTTTTAATCGCTTTCCGCAGCCCGGATGAAAAAATGGGAAGTGATTCCATAAGCAAGGACATACATCAAGGCCATGACTACACAAAAGAGGTAAGCCAGCCAGTAGCTTTCACTGTGAATAAACTGGGCCCAGACATGGATCGCAAAGCTCGAATGACAGACAATCAACAAAATCGGTGGCGCAAAAACCCAAGCCAGCTGCCGATGAATAATCCCTCGAATCGCTTTGCGGGAAATTCCTAATTTGCGTAAGAGTTGAAAATTCTGGGTCTCATTAGCCAATTGTGAAAACAGGCGGAGCATCATAATGCCAGCGGTCGTCACCGAGATGGTCATTCCAATAAAAACAGCGACATAGACAAAAATCCCCGATTCTCGTCGCAGTCGGCGTAGTTCTTGGTACCGATTGATCAGATTTAGCCGATTATAACTTTGCTGACCGGATTGACTGGTTCCCTTGAGCTGGTTTTGATCGGTACTCAGTTGCCCACTTAATTTCTGGTTGGCATAGGAATACTGGTAATAGATTTCATCCCCCCAACTGGTAGGTAACGTGTCATTTAAAGCCAGCGACCACCCTTTTTCTGCGGGGAGTTTGGCTTCCACCATAGCGATAGGATACACGACACCCGTCGCCTGATCATAAGTTTTCTGGGTAACGACTAAGACTCCCATGCCATAACGCATCTCGGTGTCCCCCAGCAAATCCGGATAAAACTGTTTCACTTCAAGAGTTGGCAAATTCGGTAAAGTAAAGCGATGGTCCACCGTGGTTGTGTTGCGAAACGTAGTGTAGCCATACTCGAACATCACCGCCTCGTGGTCATTCTTCAATTGAACCGCCGGCAAGTCCGGGTGCTGTTTGGCGAAGGCGCGGTATTCTTCTTCAGTCAATAAATCATAGAGCTGGACTTGTTGGCTTTTATCCGTGCGCAAAAACAAGCGGGTGGTATGAGCCATGGTCACTTTATAATGCAAGGTAGTGGTGTGGGTCACTTTGCCCCCGAGTTGTGCCAATTGGTTAGCCAGTTTTTCCGTATCTTCTCCCCGCACTTGAAAGTCGCTGGGATTGCTATTGCGCAACACTTGCGAACGAATGGTCACAAAAGACAGCGCGCCGGCTATCACAGTCAAAGCCGCAGCAGTCGCTAAAGTCGCCCAAGCCAAAGAACGCCAGTGACTCAATATTTGAAACGGACTATTCCCATAAGCATAAAACCGCAAATGTTGATAGGCGTGCTTACGAAACCGTCGCAAGAAGCGAAAAAAAGTCGGTAAGGTAAAGCGAAAGAACAAGTATGTCCCCACCACACATAAGGTCAATACCAAAAACGGGAGCCATAAGATGATGCCATAACGGTCAGTGGCGGAAATATAAGCGATGATATACTCCCGGATAAAAAAGGACAGCCAATACCCGACTAGTAAGCAAGCTAAGCCCAATACGCCTAAAAGTCCCGTCCAGCGAGAGCCCCGCATTTTTCGCAGAATTTTTTGCGACCGCCGCCCGAAAAGATCCTGCAATTGATTCCGTCGTATCAACCAGGCATTTTGACAAGCAATCCCTCCATAGATCAACAAAAAAGCCAGCAAAGTCCCATAAACCGAAGATAAGGAAAGGTAAAAATGACTTGTCAAATCCAGATCCATGGCTTTTACCAAAATCATGGCAAACAATTTCGAAAAAATGATACCCATCAAGATGCCGGTGACAAAGGCGGCCACATTCATCGCGAAGTTTTCCAAAACAAACTGACTCATAATCCGGCGCTTTCGCAGGCCAAAGAGCTGGTATAAGCTCATCTCGCGGTAGCGCTTGACCACAAAAAAGCGATTGGCACTCAACATAAAGAAGATCAGAATCAGCAGCATCGCCAAATTTCCGAGACTTAAGACGCTGGAGATCTGAATCTCTGGCTGCGCCCGCTGTACCAGAGGTTGGTCTCTTGTCATGGCGGCAAAGGAATAGTAGATCATCACCGCAAAAGTCATACAGATGAAGTAAACTGTATAATCTTTATACTGTTTCAAAAAACTCCGCCAAAACAGTTTAGTGAGCATGACGTCGGCCTCCTCCGCCAATCGTGGCCTGCATATCGATCACCTTATCAAAAAATTCTTGGCGACTGCCCCGCTTGACGATTTCTGAAAAAAAGACACCATCTTTGATAAATAAGATCCGATTGCAATAGCTGGCAGTATAGGGATCGTGGGTCACCATCAAAATCGTAACATCATCTTCTTGATTGACTTTAGTCAAGTAATGCAAGAGTTCAGTAGCTGATTTTGAATCCAAAGCGCCGGTGGGTTCGTCAGCAAAGATGACTTTCGGACGGACGACGATGGCGCGGGCAGCCGCGACCCGTTGTCGTTGTCCCACGGAAAGTTCAGCCGGATAACGATCCAACAAAAGACTGATGCCCAACAAGTCTGCTGCCTGATGCAGGCGGGTTTCAATCTCTTTCACCGGTAGCTGATCAATCGCCATGGGTAAGATGATATTGTCTTTGGCTGTCAAGGTATCCAAGAGATTAAATTCTTGGAAAATAAAGCCCAAATCTTGCCGGCGAAAATCACTCAGCTGGCTTTCCCGCATATTGGTGACGTCTTTGCCCGCCACTTCGACAGTACCAAAGGTCGGTAAGGCAATTGAAGCCAAAATATTCATCAAGGTCGTCTTGCCTGCCCCACTTGGACCCATGATGCCGACAAATTCACCTTCTGCCACACTAAAGGAGAGATTGTCCAACACTTTTGTTTCATTAAAACGATTGCCGTAAGTCTTGCTTAAATGTTTGACATCGATAATTTTTTTCATAGACTACCTCTTTCAACTCTGACTTCCTTGGTTTTCTTCATACTATCAAGAATCGCCAAAAACAACAATTCCCATCTTCTTAAACTTCTATGAGCAGTCTTTTTTTAAAGAATTTTTCTGCATTACCGTCAGAACAAGCCTTGTTCGAAAAGCTACAAATTTTTATAGGAAAATGTTTTGCATCCCAGTGTTTTTTTTGAGATGATAGGACAAGCGCAAAGCTTACCCCAGTCTGTTTTCATTCAAATTTTCAACTTCACAAACACAACATCTAGTGTTGTTAATTCGTTTTTATCCAGAAATAACACTATATATAGTTGCCTGTTTCTGATTTTTCAGATATGATAGAACATGACAAATGACCAGCAGACAATCAGGACCGCCATCGCCATTTTTTTGTGAATGGTGTCTTTTTCCACGAGTTTGGTCAGAGGCTTTTTTAGTGAAGACGGGTATCCGACTTCCTTTAAGCTGAACGAAATAAGGAGTGACTCACTATGATGGAATTAAAAAGAAATGAAACAGAGACGTTGGTTCACCCCCGCCTCACCCAGATTAAAATCATCAAACGCGACGGGCGCCATGTGGATTTTGACGACCAAAAAATTTACGATGCCCTAGTCAAAGCCAAAAAAGAAGTCATGGAAGAGCAACCCCTTTCCCCTTTGGATCATGAACGGATTTTGGAAATCGTCGAACGAGTGGATTCGGAAATCGCCGAACGTTTCACTGAAAATGTCAAAATCTACGAAATTCAAAACGTGGTGGAACATATTCTTTTAGAAAAAAACGAGTATGAATTGGCCCAAGCTTATATCAATTATCGTACACAACGGGACTTTGCTCGTAGCAAAGCCACTGATATCAACTTCACCATCGGCAAATTGATCAACAAAGATCGCACGGTGGTCAATGAAAATGCCAATAAAGATTCCGATGTTTTCAATACACAACGGGATTTAACCGCTGGGATTGTCGGCAAGTCGATTGGCTTAAAGATGCTTCCCCCACATGTGGCCAACGCCCATCAAAAAGGCGATATTCATTACCACGATCTTGATTATCATCCCTACACGCCAATGACCAACTGTTGTTTGATTGACTTCAAAGGCATGCTAAACGATGGCTTCAAAATCGGCAACGCTGAAGTCGAATCACCAAAATCCATTCAAACAGCAACAGCACAAATCTCACAAATCATCGCCAATGTGGCTTCTAGCCAATATGGTGGCTGTTCTGCAGACCGTACCGATGAACTCCTAGCGCCTTTTGCCAAACTAAATTACAAGAAACATTTGGCGGATGCGGAACGCTGGATTGAATCCCCAGAAAAACGAGAAGCCTTTGCCAAAGAAAAAACTCGCAAAGATATTTTTGACGCCATGCAGAGTTTGGAGTATGAAATCAATACGCTATTTACTTCCAACGGTCAAACGCCATTTACTTCCTTGGGCTTTGGTCTAGGAACAAACTGGTTTGAACGAGAAATTCAACGGGCCATCTTACAAATCCGCATCAATGGCTTGGGTAGCGAACGCCGGACAGCTATTTTTCCGAAATTGATCTTCTCCATCAAAAAAGGAGTCAATTTTGCGCCAGAAGATCCCAACTATGACATTAAAGAGTTGGCCTTAGAATGTGCCACTAAGCGGATGTATCCAGATATTTTGAACTACGACAAAATCATGGAACTCACCGGAAGCTTCAAAGTACCGATGGGGTGCCGGTCATTCTTGCAAGGATGGCAAGATGAAAACGGCCAAGAAGTCAATGTCGGCCGGATGAATTTAGGGGTGGTCACCTTAAACTTGCCGCGGATTGCGATGGAAGCTGGTGGCGATTTAGATAAATTCTGGCAAATCTTGGAAGAACGTTTGGAAATTGTCAAAGATGCCCTCGTCTACCGGGTAGAACGCTGTAAAGAAGCTACCCCTGCCAATGCTCCTATTTTGTATATGTATGGTGCTTTTGGTAAACGCCTCAACCGCAATGACAATGTCAACGAACTCTTCAAAAATAAACGGGCAACTGTTTCTCTTGGCTATATCGGTTTGTACGAAGTCGCTTCTGCCTTTTACGGTGGCGCTTGGGAATACGACCAAACCGCTAAAGACTTCACCTTAGCCATCGTCAAAGAACTCAAAGCCCATGCCGATGCTTGGGGCAATGAATACGGCTATCACTTTAGCGTCTACAGTACCCCATCTGAAAGTTTGACGGATCGTTTCTGCCGCTTGGATACTGAAAAATTCGGTGAAGTACCAAACATCACTGATAAAGACTACTACACCAACAGTTTCCACTATGATGTCCGCAAAAATCCGACACCTTTTGAAAAACTGGACTTCGAAAAAGACTATCCAAAATACTGCTCTGGTGGTTTCATTCATTACTGTGAATACCCAATGTTGCAACAAAATCCGAAAGCGTTGGAAGCAGTGTGGGATTACTCCTACGACAAAGTTGGCTATCTCGGAACCAATACTCCGATTGACCACTGCTACGAATGTGGCTTTGAAGGCGACTTCACCCCTACTGAAAAAGGCTTCGAATGTCCCCAATGTCACAACCATGATCCAAAAACTTGTGACGTGGTGAAACGAACTTGTGGCTATCTTGGTAACCCACAAGCACGTCCAATGGTTCACGGTCGCCACAAAGAAATTTCCTCACGGGTTAAACATATGAAATAAGCAGCACCAACTATTCAGATAACTCTTTAAACGGGATTGTGCCCAAAAGTGTCTTGGCAACTTACGGTCACAGTCCCCTCTTTTACCCCATTTCCTTATTAGAAAGAAGTTTTGCTATGCGTAATCCTAAACCGCAAGAATGGCTGTCAGAAAAATATAGCCAACACCAGATTGCCGATTATAAGCCCTTCAATTTTGTTGATGGTGAAGGGGTGCGAAACAGTCTCTACGTTTCTGGTTGCCTCTTTGCCTGCGAAGGGTGTTTTAACAAAGCCGTCCAAAACTTTCACTACGGTACGCCTTTCACCCCTGAACTAGAGGAAACCATCATTGCTGACTTGGCCCATGATTACGTCCAAGGGTTGACCTTACTGGGAGGCGAACCTTTTCTCAATACTGCCGTCTGCTTGCAAGTCGTCCAGCGAGTGCGGAAAGAATTTGGCAATAGCAAGGACATTTGGAGCTGGACGGGGTATACTTTCGAGGAACTTCTTTTGGAAACTCCTGATAAACTGGCCCTCCTTCAACAAATCGATATCCTTGTGGACGGTCGCTTTGAGCTTAGCAAACGCAACTTAAACCTCCAATTTCGTGGTAGCAGTAACCAACGGATCATCGATGTACCAAAGTCCTTGGCTGCTGGCCGGGCAATCATTTGGGAGCACTGTAAAGATGCGGAAGAAAGCTTCGAACAAATTCATAAGCAAAAACTGATTTAAACCCTAAAATACCCCCCTGACTTTCCAGCATCTGCGGTGAGTCAGGGGGGTATTTATTTGAAAAGCGGGCACACCAAGTTTGATCTCGTCAAAAAATCATTTCTCATGAAGATCACTATTTTTATCTGACTCCCACAAAGGCAAGGTGATATTTTCATAAGTTACTGGATCCAGATTGGTCAAAGTAATTCCCAACAAACGAATCCCCTGTTCGACGCCTAAGATTTCTTCCCAAATCAAGCTAGCTTCTGAAAAAATTGCTTCTTTGGTTGCGACATAGCGATTTAAGGTGTGGCGCTTGGTGACTGCCGTATAATCGGCATAGCGGACTTTTAAGACCACCGTTTGCCCATGCTTGCCGACTTTTTTCAAAGCCACCGCTACCTCTTCAGCGATTTTACGCAGCTGTCCTAGTACCTGATCTTCTCCTGACAAGGGGCTGCCATAGGTATGCTCTTTACCGACGGACTTGCGATCCCGCGTGACATTAACCGGTGAGTCATGAATCCCCCGTACTTTCCGATATAGTGAATAGCCCATCTTGCCAAATTCACGAATCAACTCCATCTCACTTTTTTGATAGAGGTCCCCACCAGTGAAAATCCCTAACTCGTGCATCCGTGGCAAGGTCTTTTTGCCAATCCCGTGAAACTTATCAATCGGTAAAGCTTGCAAAAAAGCCACCGCTTCATCTGGCGCCACCAACGTCAAGCCCCGGGGTTTCCGATAATCAGAGGACAACTTGGCCAGAAACTTATTGTAACTGACACCTGCCGAACAAGTCAGATGCACTTCTTCCCAGACTTCTTGTTGAATCAGACGAGCAATTTTCACCGCTGATTGGATATTTTTCTTATTATGGGTCACATCCAGATAGGCTTCATCGATAGATACCGGCTCGATAATATCGGTATACCGACGAAAAACCTGACGTACTTGCTGGCTGATTTGGCGGTATTTTTCATGATTACCAGGTATAAAAATCGCCTCAGGACAAAGTTCATACGCTTTTTGGGCACTCATGGCTGAATGAATACCAAACTGCCGCGCGCGGTAGTTTGCCGTAGTCACCACGCCACGTCCACCAGTATCACTAGGATGGCGGGCAATAACTAAAGGATGAGCCGCCAACTCGGGATTGTCCCGCTCTTCCACCGAAGCAAAAAAAGCATCCATATCAATATGAATGATTTTACGAGAGGTATCATTTTTCAAAGGAAACTGTAATTCACTCATGGGCTTTCTCCTCGGCAATTGTTTTCATAGCTATTATAAACCAAACATTCGTTCTTGTTCAATCCCGGCCGTCGCTGGTAGCAATTCTTAACAAAGCCCTTTAAAACTAGACCGTGGTTGGCTACAAACAAGAAAACTGGTTGGCCTTGTTTCTGGTTAATCCTACCAAAAAAACGGTCGTCATTTTTCTAGCTCACCTTAACGATTTCTGCTTAGGTAAACGGTATACAATAAGCTCCTTTAGCCCTCGAATATCCTTGACACAACCCGAGGAATGCTCCTCCAGCAAGAGCAACCGTTTTATTGATAAACTTTTTTTGCTTAAATCGATTTACGTTTTCTATTATTTCCAAATCTGCTGTCTATTGAAAAAACTGTATAAAATTCTCGATAAACCTTGATAAAAAGGAATTTCACTTAATTTAAAATTTCTAAGACCTTAGTCTACAAAAAACCTAGCCTGAGTTGCCAGGCTAGGTTTCACTATTTACAGCCCATGGTATTCCCCGTAGATGTCTTGTTTTTTACGGGAAAGTCGTTGGGCCACTTCTTTGATTGCGGCATTTGGCTTTAAGCCAGAGGCGATCAGGGCATCCACTTGTTCTTTAACCGAAACTTCTGCCTGAATCGGAGGTGTCATGAGCTCAGCGGGGTTAGGGTTGCCGGCGACGAGTAAGCAACATTCCCCCTTAATCGGCTGCTCTGTTAAATAAGCTGCCAACTCAGTCAAGGTTCCTCGTAAGTATTCTTCGTGAAGTTTGGTCAGTTCACGACAGATTACCGCCCCACGTTCGCCACCAAAGACAGTGGCCATATGCTTAATCGTCTCGCCAATCCGGTGAGGGGATTCATAAAAAATCATGGTGGCTGTTTCTGGGAGTAAGGCAGTTAATTCCTTCAATTGCTCATTTTTCTTGCGGGGTAAAAATCCGTAGAAAAGATTGGGCTGTGGGGCTAATCCGGAGGCAATCAAGGCCGTCAAACCAGCAGTCGGTCCAGGTAAAGCCACCACCGGTATATCTTCTGCAATACACGCGCAGACTAGCTCATGGCCAGGATCGCTGATGGAAGGCATCCCGGCGTCGGAAACTTGCGCAATCGACTGTCCGGCTTTAAGGATCCCTAACAGCTGGGGAATCCGCTCTTGAAAATTATGCTCATGCAAACTTTTTTGCGGCGTCTGTATCTCAAAGTGGTTTAGTAATTTCTGAGTATTGCGAGTATCTTCTGAAGCAATCACAGCCACTTCTTGCAAGGTCTTCACACTACGAAAAGTCATATCTTCTAAATTTCCAATCGGTGTCGGCACCAAATACAAGGTCCCTACCTCTTTGACACCCTTAAAACTTTGTTGTTTTTTCATATGCCGCTCCTTTTACTCAGTCATTCTAATAAGAAAAAACCGCCGCCTGATCAATACAAGCGACGGTGACAGGTCCAATGCTAATTTTGGCTTTCCCGGTACAAAACTTCCAAGCAAAACACACATTGCTCGTCGTTTTCCCGACGTGCCCCATAAGATTCTCGACAAATATGGAAGCCATCTTCGTAAATCTTTTCCAAGTTCATTCGTGATTTGGACATCCCCGCATCTTGCTTCAAATCTTCTGCAGGTTCTGGTTCACTGTTTTTCTGATCCAACTCTTGCAAGTATTCCCGTAATTTTTGATTTTCCAATTCGAGGGTGGTGTTTTTTTCCACGATTTGTTGCAAGGATTCCTTCATTTCAGATAATTGTTCCAAGGACTGTTGGAGGTCGTTTTCCAACTTGGTCAACCCATCATAAAGTTCCCGTTTATCCATACTCATGAGCGCTCACCTGCTTTGGCTTTTGGTTTATGAGGACGCCCCTTGGTAAATTCCAACTCACTCGCTAAGTATTCGACCGGTGTTTCCCGCCCTACTAACCGGACACGGACGATGCGATTGAGTAAGTTCAACCCCACGACCCGGCCTTTGCCATCTGGCGTTTGGACTTCTTTGCCATAATCAGGCATCTCTTTTTTGGCGATTTCGTATTCATCATTTTCATATTTTAGACAGCACATCAAACGACCACACAACCCCGAAATCTTGGTAGGATTCAAGGACAAACCTTGATCTTTGGCCATTTTGATGGACACTGGAATAAAGTCTCCCAAAAAGGTTCCACAACACAAGGGGCGGCCACAAGGTCCTAAGCCACCTAAAAGTTTGGCTTCATCTCGGACACCGATTTGTCGCAATTCGATGCGTGTGCGAAATTCACCAGCCAAATCTTTGACCAACTCCCGAAAATCCACTCGACCATCGGCAGTGAAATAAAAAATCATCTTGCTGCGATCAAAGGTGTATTCCACCCCCACTAGTTTCATTTCCAACTCATGAGCACGGATTTTCCGTTTACCGACTAACATCGCTGCTTGGGCATCGCGTTGATTTTGTTGATTTTTTTGAATTTCTTGTTCCGTTGCTTTATGCAAAATAGGCAAGACTTCATTGGGTAGGTCGGATTGCTGAATATCCACTTTGGCAATAGCGACTCGCGCCATCATTTTGGCTTGTTGGGATTCCACGATTACCGCATCATCATAACGATATTCGTCATTGCCAGGAGTGTAATAATACACATGCCCTGATTCCCGGAAACGCACGCCAACGACTTCCATCAGCTGTTTCCTCCTTTTATATCAAAGTATCGATAGAGTCAAGCTCTACCGCTGATTCAATTTATTAGGCTGTTGCTTGCTTTAAGATCCGTAACACTAGCTGTTCGGCGACATTTTGGAAGGAGACATTGGCTCCCAGCTTTTGTTGGGCTTCCAAAATGAGCTGAAGGCTACGGGTATTATCGGCTAGTTGTGGCCCTAGCCCTTGAGCCAATAACTGACTCCGGCTGGTGCGATACTCCTGCACCAGCATTTGCAACAGCAATTGTTGTTGTTCTTTTTCTTTTGCAATTGCCATCATTTTTTTCTGCACATAAATGAAGGCTGCCAAATCACCCTTTTGTAACAAATGGTACCATTGACTGACAGCGTCCTTAGCCTCATTAAACCATTCCTCTTGAGAGATTTCAACTGCTTTTTGATAACTATTGGTCAGGCCAGCCAGTAAGGTCGCTGACGCAGAGGAGATGCCATCTTGGCGGAGTCGTTGGGCTAGTTCTTTTCCGTTTAGGGGGGCAAAATGTAAGATTTGGCAACGGGACTGAATGGTAGGTAAAATCTTCCCAGGCGCATCAGTCTCCAAAACCGCCACAAATTCCCCTTGAGGTTCTTCCAGAAACTTCAGCAAGCTATTCGCCGCACTGGCATTCATCTTGTCGGCTTGGCGAATCACAAAAAACTGTCGTCGTGATTCAAAGCCAGAGCGGATAAATTCTTGTTGCAATTGGCGAATTTGTTGGACTTTGATCGTTTGGCCCTCAGGTGCGATCACCCAGACATTTGGATGTTCCCCCGCGTCGATCCGTTGACAGTTGTTACAGATACCGCAGGGCTCGTTGTCCACCACTTGGGTACAAAAAAGGCGCTTCGCCAACCACTGACTCAACAGGTGCTTGCCGACTCCCAGGTCTCCTTCAAAAAGATAAGCATGAGCCAGACGCCCATGCTTCACACTTTTTTTGATCTGGGAGAAGACAAAGGGCTGGTGTTGGCTCAAAAATTCTTCTTCCATGGCTTGCTCCTTAATAATGATGGAAACCTTCCACCGGTAACACGAAAACCGTCGCCCCACCGACTTCGACTTCGACTGGATAAGGCACTTGGCCATCCAAAGAAATATCCAGTGACATCGGGGTGGAGACATATTGTTTCCGAGACTGACAGGTTTTCTTAATCAAATCCAACGCTTCTTCCACCCGTTCATCGTCAATCCCAATGATGAAGGTGGAGTTACCGGCTTTCAAAAAGCCACCGGTAGAAGATAATTTGGTTGCACGAATATTGGCATCGATAAATTCATTTGCCAAACGATTACTATCTTTGTCTTGCACAATTGCCATAATCAGTTTCATAAGAATTCCTCCTAGTCGATGAAAAATCATTGTTGTGGGTCGCTGATTGCCTTACTTTCTCCGCTAAGCTAGTGGGTAGGTATTTCTTAAAAGAATTGGGGATACGCTTCAGTAATCGCCGTAAAACTGGCATCTACCACATCAGTCAAAGGCATCCGCGCATCGACTTTGTGGATCCGTACCGGGTCTTCTTCGGCTAATTTCAAATAGGCATGACGCACCCGTTGATGAAATTCTAAGCTTTCTGTTTCCAAGCGATCGGCTGGCCCTTTGCGTTGGTTTTCGATCCGCTTCAAGCCAGTGTCACTATCCACGTCTAAGTATAAAGTAAATTCAGGTTTGATGCCTTCAATAGCAAAGTCATTGATTTTGCGGATTTCTGGCATCCCGATGCGTCGTCCGGCTCCTTGGTAAGCCAATGAACTGTCCACGAAGCGATCACAGATCACAATTTTACCAGCTTCTAATGCGGGGAGAATCACTTCTACCAAATGCTGCCGCCGAGAAGCCGCATATAATAACGCTTCGGTACGTTCATCCATCTCCTCATTTTTAGGATCTAAAATAATTTGACGAATCTTTTCGGCAATTTTAGCACCACCTGGTTCACGGGTTTTCACGATGCCTTTTTTTGCAATCAATTGCAAGCGTGGGTATAACTCGTTGATGACGCTAGTTTTTCCTGCCCCATCTGGTCCTTCAATGGTAATAAATAATCCATTCACAAAGCATATCCTCCATCATTCGCGCAGCCCGACAGTTGCCCGCCTAGGCTCCGCTGCATCTTTGTTACTTCTATTGTACTAGAAAAAAAACAATTGCACAAAAACTATAATTCTCTGCGCCCTTCCACTGCCTTTAAAAGTGTCACTTCATCGGCATATTCGATATCGCTCCCCACGGATAAACCATGAGCAAGACGGGTCACTTTGATACCTGCTGGTTTGATCAGACGGGACAAATACATCGCTGTCGCTTCCCCTTCCGTGGTGGCATTGGTGGCGATGATGACTTCTTTCACGCTGTCATCGTGAAGTCGTTTGATGAGCGTCGCAAGATTGATATCTTCCGGACCCGTCCCTTCCATCGGCGACAGCACTCCGTGGAGGACATGGTACAAGCCGTGGTATTCCCGCATTTTCTCCATGGCCATCACATCTTTCGGCTCTTCCACTACTAAAATCGTACTGCGATCGCGGGTGGTATCGCGACAAATCTCACAAGGATCTTCTTCGGTGATATTGCCACAGACACTACAAAAATGCAGGTCGCGCTTGGCACTCAACAAGGCTTTGGCAAAATCATTGACCACTTCATCTTTCATATCAATGGTATAAAAAGCTAAACGAGTCGCTGTTTTCTGCCCAATCCCTGGTAATTTCATATAGCTATCAATCAGTTTTGCAATTGGTTCCGGGTATTGCATGTGTCTCACTCCTTGTGTCCTACGCTACAATCGCGGGGACTTAAAATCCCGGTAAGCCTTTGGTGTATTTTCCCATGGTGCGTTCAGTTTCCCCTTCGATTTTGCTTAAGGCATCATTGACTGCCATCGTAATTAAGTCTTGAAGCATTTCTGGGTCTTCTGGATCGATAATCGCTTCAGCAATATCAATGCCAATCATTTTGCGATCGCCAGTAAAACGGGCTTTCACATAACCGTTCGTCGCTTCCCCCAAAAATTCTTTTCCATTTAAAGCCTCTTGTTCTTTCACCATTTCTTTTTGCATTTTTTGCATTTGTTTCATCATGCCTTGCATATTTCCCATGCCTCGCATCATTGTCTTCACTCACTTTCTGTTTTATTAATTAGTCATCAATCACTTGTGTCAAATCGCCAAACAGTTCGTCTGCCTTCGTCACTAATGGGTCAGTTTGCGGCATTTGGGAGGTGGCTTGCGCCATTTCGCTCCACTCTTCTGGCTGGAATAGCTCGCCGAAGTGGTTATCTGCTGGCTGCCCTTGGTCAACTACACCAGTTTGGGTATTTCCGTCGTTTTGAATAGCCGGCGCTTGCGGTGCTTGTTGGGGCGAACGGCCGCCCCGTTTTTCATTCACATAACTTTGGCGCAATTGAGGCCACGCTGCCTTGGGAATAAAGACAGTATCTGGAGCGTAACCAGAAATCAGTCGGCTCAAGCTATTGGAAAGCATCAGGGCCAACTCTTCATCTTCCGAAGCTTTTTGACAGACCATCTCAGATTCAAAAGACAAAACCAATCCTTTCGGTCCGGCGGCCTTGATTTCGGTATTCACCAACAAGCCTTTGCGCAAGGCGTTGAACATCTGAAGCAAATCCCCCCAGACTTCTTTCACCTGGACGAGGTCTTCTTTGGTGGCTTGATCCAAAACTTTGTAGACCTTGTCTTTAGGAATCCGATACTTGTTGCCATTAGCTGTTTTTTTCTGATGACTTGGAGTTGGACTACTGTGTCCGGTAGCAACACTCACACCAGACTCTTTCAACTTTTGAATTTCACCAGTCAGTTTGTTGACTTGTTGTTGCAGCTGTTGCAACTGCTCTAGTTCCACCGAGCTTTGTGGTGCTCGTCCCCCAGTCACCGGGCTGCTAGCCGTAGCCGGTGGCGGACCAGCCAGTTTCACCGTCGCTACTTCCAAATAAATCGTCGGACTATTGGTAAAGCGGATCTCATTTTGAGTTTCGTTTAATAAGCCAATCCATGCAAATAATAGCTCAGATGGCACGGTTTCAGCCAAGTGTTTGAAGTCCTCGGTGAGATATCCCGCCTTTTCTTGCAATAAATTGGGGGCTTTTTGGTACATCAATAAATCCCGACAATACACCAAGAGATTTTCCAAAACACGGCGGGCTTCTTTACCAGAAGCTAAGATTTCATCTAATGCTTGTAACGCCGCCGATGCATCTTGGCGGTAGCAATCGGCCATGAAACGATCCATGATTTCTTGGGATAAAGAGCCGGTGACCTCCATCACATCTTTCATGGTAATGGTGCCTTCTGCAAAAGAAATCGCCTGATCCAACATACTCAAGGCATCCCGCATCCCACCTTCAGCAGCCTGTGCAATCACGGTCAAGGCTTGTTCTTCATAAGGCACATCGATTTGCTGTAAGATATAGGCCAAGTGTTCAGCGATATCTTTCGTGTCGATGCGCTTGAAATCAAAACGTTGGGTCCGGGAAATAATCGTCGCCGGAATTTTATGTGGCTCAGTCGTCGCCAAAATAAAGACCAAACTCTCCTGCGGCTCTTCCAAAGTTTTCAATAACGCATTGAAAGCCCCCGTGGAGAGCATATGCACTTCATCGATAATATAAACTTTGTATTTCGCCTGGGTGGGAGAATACTTGGCCCGATCTGTGATAAAGCGGATTTCGTCTACCCCATTGTTGGAGGCGGCATCGATTTCGATGACGTCTTCTTGGGCGCCAGCTGTGATGGCTTTACACATTTCACATTCGTTACAAGGTTCGCCATCATGGCTGTTGGGACAGTTGATCGCTTTGGCAAAAATCTTCGCTGCACTGGTCTTCCCGGTACCCCGTGGGCCCGTAAATAAGTAAGCGTGGGAGATTTGCTTTTGCAAAACGGCATTTTTTAATGTTTGAGTAATCGCTTTTTGGCCCACCACATCTTCAAAACGTTGGGATCGCCACGCGCGATAGAGTGCCTGATATGCCATAGATAGCTCCCTTCTTGTGGCCTACCTTTGGCGAAAAAAGCCAAAGGGACCATCAAAATTCACTAGTTTTTATTATACGCAAAACCCGCCTAAAAAACCACCCATCTAGTAGGTATCCAATGAAATTTCATAGGATTGAAAGAAAGACCGACTAACCTACCAGCACAAATCAAGACTAGCGGAAGCGCTGTTTTTCATGCAATAGGATGCTGCCAAGAGGGTCTTTTTTCTAAAAATCCGTCTAGCGTCGGAGAGAGGAAAAAACGCAAGCTATGCTATAATTAAGAAGGTTAGCGAAATCGCTTTGTTTTTCGCAAACAGCTAGCTTTTCCTGCGCCTTGGCGAGAAAAATCAGCAAAGTAGCGTAGCGGTCAGTCAGAGGATTTCTGACGGTGACCATTATCAAAGGAGGAAAAATCAATGGGAATTATTAAAGCGGCAACAAGCACAGTGGGTGGCGGCCTAGCGGATCAGTGGCTGGAGGTTATCGAACCAGACGACATGGGGGATTCAACCGTCATGACCAAAGGCGTCAAAGTCCGCCAAGATGACAAACGAGGCGCCAATCGCAAAGGCACCGATGATGTGATTACTGATGGTTCAGTGGTTCACGTGTATCCAAATATGATGATGCTTTTAGTTGATGGTGGGAAAATTATCGACTATACCGCAGAAGAAGGCTACTATACTGTCAAAAATGACGCCGCCCCTTCAATGTTTAACGGAACCTTGAAAGATGCCATCAAAGAAACCTTTAGCCGTTTCAAATTTGGTGGTGTAACACCGCAAAAGCAACAAGTCTTCTATATTAATTTACAAGAAATTAAGGGAATCAAATTTGGTACCCCTGCGCCTCTGAACTATTTCGACAATTTTTACAACGCAGAACTCTTCTTGCGGGCGCATGGCACCTATTCGATCAAAATTACCGATCCTATCTTGTTTTATAGCAATGCCATTCCTAAAAACAAAACCCAAGTGGACATCAATGATATTAACGAACAATACTTAAACGAATTTTTGACTGCTTTGCAATCTTCAATCAACCAACTTTCGGCGGATGGTCAACGAATCAGTTATGTACCTTCTAAGAGCATGGAACTTTCCACCTATATGTCGAATGTCTTAGATGTCAACTGGAAAGAATTGCGGGGAATGGAAATCGTCGCTGTCGCAGTGGCAAGTATCTCTTACACCGACGAATCCATGCAACTGATCAATATGCGAAACCAAGGAGCGATGCTAGGCGACCCTAGCGTCCGGGAAGGCTATGTCCAAGGTTCGATTGCTCGAGGAATGGAAGCGGCCGGTAAAAATGAAGCCGGCGCTACTACTGGTTTTGTCGGTATGGGCATGGGGATGAATGCTGGCGGTGGTTTCTTAAACCAAGCTTCCCAAAACAACAACCAACAAATCCAACAACAAGCCCAACAGGCACAGCAAAATCAACAAGCGGCAGCCGATAGCTGGACTTGTCCAAAATGTGGCACTCAAAACACAGGCAAATTCTGTAGCAACTGTGGGGAAGCCAAACCGCAACCAGCCGCTGCCGCAACTGCTGTCAAAGTTGAAATGAAATGTGCCGAATGCGGTGAAGTAGTCGACTTAAGCGCTGGTGTACCGAAGTTTTGCCCTCACTGTGGGAAACCATTTAAAGGGGTGCCCCTCGATACATAGTAGAAAGGCAGGGTTAATATGGAGGTAATTACACACAAATGCCCCAACTGTGGGGGTCCTTTGACCTTCGAACCTTCCGATCAACAATTTCACTGCCCCTACTGTTTGAGCATTTTTACTGAAGAAGAAGTAACAGCTTTTGAGGAACAACAAAAAGCCCGCCTGCCTAAAGATGAAACAACAACGGCAGGTTCAGCTAGTGGCGTTGCCAGTGATTCTGAAGCGACAAGTGGCCCAGGTGGGGAAACCTCTGCCACCACGGACGACGGCCAGACTGGCGAAGCAACGATGGAGTTGTACCTTTGTCCTAGTTGTGGAGCTGAGATAGTCACCGATGCCACCACGGCGGCCACCTATTGCTACTACTGCCACAACCCGGTGGTTTTGCAGGGGCGCTTATCCGGGAAGTTTCTCCCCGATAAGGTCCTCCCCTTTGCCGTAACCAAGGATGAAGCCGTGTCAAAATTTTTGGACTGGTCCCAGAAAAAATGGTTTGTCCCTCGGGATTTTTTCAATGAAGCCCAAGTGGAAAAGCTCACTGGGGTTTACTTTCCTTATTGGAATGTCAACGCCGAAGCTGAAGGTGGTTTAAATGGTACCGGCACCTCTATCCGGATCTGGATTGTCGGCGATATTGAATACACAGAAACCAAGCAATACAGTGTCCGCCGAGCTGGTCGGTTCAAATTTCGCGATTTGGTCAAGAACGCCCTCTCGAAAAACACGCAGCAAAAAATGGTGGAGTCGGTTCAACCTTTCCAACTAGAGAGAGCAGTGACATTTAAAGATCAGTACCTCTCAGGGTTTCAAGCAGAAAAACGTGATATCGAGTATGAAAGCCTTGAAGCAGATGTGGAAAAAGAACTCAAAGGATATGCGACGACCTTACTGCGGAACACCGTGGGAAGTTTCTCCACCTTTGTGCCCAACAGTAGCCATCTAGAAATGCGGGATCAACAAAAAGAATACCTGATGTTGCCCGTCTGGTTAGTTACTTACAAAGCCGACGATGCCAGCAAGAAGACCTTCTACTACGCCATGAATGGCCAAACCGGCAAAGTCGCGGGTATTTTACCCATCAGTTACAAAAAGCTTGGTCTAGTCAGCGCCGGCATCTTTGCAGTACTAGCAGGAATCTTTTTGGGGGTGGCCTATCTATTATGAGAAAACTACTGAAATACTGGCTCCTCCTTTTATTACTTGCCTTGGCTTGGGCGCCACTGACAGCTTCTGCCAATAGCACCCACATTGAAGATGGTGTGGGGCTGTTCACCGCCGAAGAAATCCAATCTTTGGAAAAGAAAGCCCACTATTTAAGTGACAAGATCAAAGGGGGCGTCTATCTGGTTACTACGAATACCAACAGCGAAGAGCCCCGCAAATTTTCCGACGACTATTTGCGGGAAAAAGTTGGCAATGACAATAACGGTGCCGTCTTATTACTGGATATGGGCCAACGGGAGGTTTACGTGTCGACATCTGGCAATATGATTGACTACATCACTGATAGTCGTCTAAACAATATGCTGGATCAAATCACCCCAAATCTTTCTGACGGTCAGTATTACGACGCGGCGACAGCCTACTTTGATCAAGCAGATGCTTATGTAGAAGCCGGCGTCCCTGGTGGCCACTATCGCATCGATGAAGAAACTGGCAAAATCACCTATTACAAAACCATCACCTGGATGGAAGGTCTGATTGCCTTGTTGTTGGCTGCGGTGGCGGCAATTGCTTTCTTCGTCATCATCAAATCCAAGTATCAACTGAAACTCGGCACTTACAGCTATCCTTATCAGGAAAATGCCGACGTCAATTTAACCGTCAATGAAAATCAACTGATCAATTCCTTCGTCACCACTCGTCGCATCCCGCGAAACACCAATAATCTTAGCGGTGGCGGCGGGGGTGGGGGTTCCTCTACCCACTCTTCCGGCGGCGGAACCTTTGGCGGCGGCGGACGGAGTTTCTAGTCCCAAAATTACCACACATAGTAAATAAGAGAGCAACCCATCAGCATAGTCTGTGAGTTGCTCTCTTTTAGTGAGTGATAACCCTTGGCTTAAGCCGCAATCTTTGCCACTTTCACGAAATGTCCTTCGTTGGATTCCACAATTTTTACCACTTGATGGAAATACTCTCCGGGATCTTGTGAGTCCAACTCCATCAAAATAATTTCATAGTTAGCCATGGGAACCCCCACCACCAACCGATCTGTCTCCATATGCAGTTGCATCATATTTTGCAACTGGCGGGAAAGCTTGTTAAGTTCCTTACGTTTTTTAGTACAACGCCAACTGTCCTTCTGGAACAAACGTAAACCACCGAACAAAACGGAATTTTTGACGATTTCGGTGCGTAACACTTCTTTAAACATCGAATTCCCCCTCTTCCTGTGCTTTAGGCCGCTTTTTTCAATGGCAAATGATTGATTGTAATTTCAGAAACCGGCTCTGTCACGGTGACAGTAATCCGGCTTTGGTAGTTGGCAGCAATTTCTGCCAACGCCTCAGCCTCAGCCGGTGTGCAATCCACATAGAAAATCATCCCGTCAAATTGCTCCTCAAACTGGGCAATGAATTTTTCAGCTTGTGGCAACCAATCTGTTTGGTTTAATGCCTCGTAAAAAATAACTTGTTTATTTCGGAGATAGTTTTCTGGCAATTGATTTTTAAAGCCTACGACACAGACTTTATCTCCTGTATGGCGACGTTTCATATGCTGCCACATCGCTTCAGTTTTTCTTCCTTGTCCTTTAATCAGATACATGTTACATCCTCCTAATTGATCGGCGAAATTCTTTTTATAGCGCCTTTTTTTAAGCTTATTACCAAAGAAATGACATTTTATCCTAGCTTTGGCGAAAAATAAAAAAAAATTAGTCAACATCCCGATAGGTGACGCCCCATCGGTGAGAATCTTCATGCATGGTTCATCACCCCCTCTGATTAAAAGTAAAAAAATAACACTCGCTACCTATCATCATAGCAGAGAAAAAAAAGAAAGCAAGTTTTTACCTGATTTAACGGTCAAGTAAAGCCTGACTACCTTTTTGTCGGTGAAACTGCTAAAATAATACCGATGAGAAAGACCTAGCTTTTTCTCAATTTAGAGTCATGGCGCACCTGCTGCCACAACAAAGGATGAATGACATGGATAGTAAAAAACTAAATAGCCTCTTTCCCACCGGTCACCTGGCTGACGAAAAGGACGCTACCGACGATTATTTCGCCATCCCTACTGATCAAGGCCTTTTTCTGATTGCTAAAAAGGATTTAAGCAGCAAAGAACAAGCTCTCCTCGCCCTCTTTGCTCCCCAAAAAGCCAAGGATAATCCTGCCCGTAACCATCCTTGGTATCGTATCTTATTTGAAAATGGACCAGTGGAGCTGACTACTCCGGTGCGGATTATCCAAATTCGTTTACGAACCCACGGTGTCTTTATGCAAAAGGAATGGGAATCAGAAATCAATGATATGTTTTTACAATTGGCGGATACGTTTTTTATTAGCCCCAATGATATGATTTTGATCGAAGAAAAAGCGGATACCAACTACCCCGTTGAAGAAATCTTTGGCCTGTTTCAAGCGTTAGATAGCGATTTTGATTTGTATACGCAAGTCTTTGTCGGGGCCTTTCATCACGAGACCAATAGTTTGGCGGCAAATTTTCAAGAAGAGCAACGAATTTTCCATAGTGAACGAAATGCCAACACTCGCACCAAAGCCTTTTCCTTCACCCGCTCGGCCATCAGTTATTTCATAAACGATGCGGTAAAGGCTAATCCACTGATGAATTCCCTGTATCGGGAGTGGTTTAGTGATCCGGAAATGGTAGCCATTCTCACCGCTCTCTGGCAAAACCAAGGCAATGTCAGCTCGGCGGCCAAGGAACTATTTTTGCATCGCAACACGGTTTTGTATCGCATCGACAAATTTCAAGATGCCACACGACTGGATTTAAAAAACATGGACGATTTATTCTTTTGTCATTTGTTAATTGATGTTTTTAGTGAGCAATAAGTATCTAAATAATAAAAAATCGGAGCAACCAGAATCCTAGTGACTTTGGTTGTTCCGATTTTTTATTTACTGTCCACCAATGTAAATCCATACCCTTGAATATGTTCTTTTAGTAATGTTAAATAACGTTCTCCTAATGGTTGTAACACCACTTGGCGGTGCTTTAACCACCCCAGTTGAATCTCATCTGCCACGGCCAAGGGAATCGCTACGATTTTGTCATCATTCAGCTCACTGGAGATAATCCCTGAACTGATGGTATAGCCCTGTAAGCCCACCATCAGATTAAAAATCGTCGCCCGATCACTGACTTTGATGTTTTTTTTGCGATCCAACGTGCTTAAAATTTCCTCGGAAAAATAAAACGACTCGGCCTCCCCTTGCTCATATGAAAGATAGGGATAATCTGCTAAATCAGCCAAAGTGACCGTCGTTTTAGAGGTCAAGGGATTGTCCCGGCTGACAAAGACGTGGGGGCTGGCTGTAAACAGGGGATGAAACTCTAAATCCAGTTCCTTAAAGAGTTTTAGCATCACTTGGCGATTGAAATCATTGAGGTATAAAATCCCCAAGTCGCTTTTAAAACTCGTGAGATCTTCCAAAATGTTACGGGTTTCCGTCTCTCTTAATGTAAATTGATATTCTTCGGTGGTGACCTGGCGAATCAGCTCCACAAAAGCATGCACGACAAAGGCATAGTGCTGGGCCGAGACGGAGAAGGCTTGTTTCCGAGGGGTGCCACGCTTGTATTTTTCTTCTAATAAATTGACCTGATCCAAAATCTGGCGGCCATAAATCATAAACTCCCGCCCCTCATCGGTGAGGCTGACCCCCGACTTATGACGATGTAAAATCCGAATGCCCATCTCATCTTCTAACTCTTTTACCGCCTTGGATAGACTGGGCTGGCTCAAAAAAAGCTCTTTAGCCGCTTCATTGATGGACCCTTTGGCTACGATAGTCTCCAAATATTGTAATTGTTGAATACGCACAAAACCGTCTCCTTTTTCAGGTATTTTTTATAGTTTACCCGATGTTATAGTTTTTAGCTATAACCAGTGATACCTTTTTTCAGTTATCCAAAAGCCTGGTCAGCTGTTAAAGTAGCCAATAACCACTTGAACCACTTTCTTCTTCATGATTCTTCCCACAGAAGCATCATGTTTCGACTAATAGTCATAAGGGAAATGGGTTTAGGATGAAACCTGTTTTAACAAAACAACACAACTTTGAAATGATAAAGGAGCAGATAATTATGACCACTACTATCATTGGCTTTCCCCGTATCGGTGAACACCGAGAATTGAAATTTCTTACTGAAAAATACTTCCACCATGAAATTGATGAGGAAAAACTCCAAGCAGGCGCCAAAGCTTTGCGGCAAAAGCACTGGCAACAGCTTCACACAGCCGGTATTGATTACCTTCCCTCTAACGACTTTTCTTTTTATGATCAGACACTGGACACTGCTTTTTTACTCAATATCATTCCTGAAGAAGTGAGCCAACTGGAGCTGTCGGACTTGGACAAGTATTTTGCCTTAGCCCGTGGGTATCAAGGACCCGCCGGTGACATCAAAGCTTTACCGATGAAAAAATGGTTCAATACTAACTACCATTATTTGGCTCCGAAATTTGAAAAACAGACGACCATCAAAGTTCGTGGCGCCAAAATTTTCCAAGAGTTTCAAGAAGCCCAAGCATTGGGCATCGACACGCGACCGGTACTCATTGGCCCCTTCACTTTGCTAAGCTTAGGAGAATTTAGTGACGACCTGCAAGCGCAAGACTTTGTGCCAGCCTTAATCACAGCGTACCAAGAAATCTTTACCAAGTTAAAAACACTCGGTGCCGATTGGCTGCAACTGGATGAACCCGCCTTAGTAAAAGATTTGACGCCAGCAGATTTGGCCTTGTTTAGCGCCCTTTATGAGCCTCTACTTGCACAAAAAGCTGGACTCAAACTCTTGCTTCAAACCTACTTTGGGGATATTCGCGATGCTTATGAGACCGTTATTGACTTGCCTTTTGACGGCATCGGCTTGGATTTTGTCGAAGGCCTCCAAACCTTGGAACTGGTAAAAACCGGCTTTCCCGCTGATAAAACTCTTTTTGCAGGGATTGTCAATGGTAAAAATATCTGGCGCAACAACTACCAAAAAAGCCTCGCCATCTTGCAACAATTACCGGTTGAGGATCTCGTTCTATCCACTAGCTGCTCGTTACTCCACGTCCCTTACACCACTGCCAATGAAAACTTTGAACCAGCTATTTTGGAACACTTTGCTTTTGCCACCGAAAAACTACAGGAATTAGTGGACTTGTCCGAAATTTTGTCCGGTAACGATTCCCAGCTACTGACCCAGAATCAAGCGCTTTTCGCCAAGAAACGCATTCAAGAAAATACTGCTTTAGCAACGAAAATCGCCAATTTGACTGAGGCGGACTTCACCCGTACGCCTGCATTTGCCAAACGGGAAAGTTTACAAGCGCAAGCCTTAAACTTACCGCTACTGCCCACCACCACCATCGGCTCCTTCCCACAAACACGGGAAGTTAAACAAGCCCGCGCCCAATACAAACGCCAGGAAATCACCGAAACGGCTTACGATGCCTTCATTGCCAACCAGATCAATGACTGGCTTGCCTGGCAAACTGAGATTGGCTTAGATGTCTTAGTTCATGGGGAATTTGAACGCAATGACATGGTGGAATACTTCGGGCAGAACTTGGCAGGGTACCTTTTTAGCCAAAACGGCTGGGTCCAATCCTATGGTACCCGTGGTGTCAAACCACCTATCATCTGGGGGGATATCCAGCGGGAACAAGCCATCACTGTCAAATGGTCCGCCTATGCCCAGTCACAAACGGACAAAATCGTTAAAGGCATGCTGACTGGTCCGGTAACCATTTTGAATTGGTCCTTCCCTCGTGAAGACCTCTCCCTGAAAGAAACCGCCTTGCAACTGGCCTTAGCGATTCAAGATGAGGTTTTAGACTTGGAAGCACAAGGCATTCGCATCATTCAAATCGATGAAGCCGCCTTACGGGAAAAATTGCCTCTGCGAAAAAGCGACTGGTATAGCGAATACTTGGATTGGGCGATTCCGGCTTTTCGTCTGGTACACAGTCAAGTCCAGCCAACCACCCAAATTCATACCCATATGTGTTATAGCCAGTTCACCGATATCATCCAAGCCATCGATGACATGGATGCCGACGTGATTTCCTTTGAGGCTTCTCGTTCCAATCTGGAAATCCTCGATGAACTAAAAGCCCAACATTTCCAAACACAGGTGGGACCTGGCGTCTACGATATCCATTCGCCACGGGTGCCAAGTGTCGCTGAAATCACCAATACGATAGAAGAAATCTTAGCTAAAGTCCCCGCGAATAAACTCTGGATCAACCCCGATTGCGGCCTGAAGACTCGGGGCGTACCTGAAACCAAAGCGAGCCTTACAAATTTAACAACGGCTGCCAAAGAAATACGGACAAAGCTATCAGCGCCTGTCACCAGCCGTCGTTAAAGCGACTTGTTTCGCACTACCCTAAATTTTACGAAAGGAGGTCCGCCCATGACCTCAGCAACCCACGCTTCCCTCTCTTTTGAAATCTTCCCTCCCAATACCCAAGTGGGAGAAGAAAAACTGCTGGCTACCTTGGCCCAGTTGGGTGACTTGGCACCTGATTTTATCAGCGTGACCTGTTCCAACAATAAACGCAATATCAAAGAAACCACTCTGAAAGTCGCTGGCTATATCAAAAATCAGCTAGGGGTGCCGACGATTGCCCATTTACCTGCGGCTTACTTGACTCATAGTCAAGTGAAAGAAATCTTACGTGCGTTGGATCAATTGGGCATCCACCAAGTCTTAGCACTACGGGGGGATATCTTGCCTGATGTTCCCCCCACCAATGACTTCCGCTATGCTTCAGATCTCGTCGCTTTTATCAACCAGCAAGCCCCTCACTTTGCCGTTAGCGGTGCTTGTTATCCTGAGGTTCATCCGGAATCTCCAGACCGAGTGACAGACATTAAAAACCTGAAATTCAAAACCGATCAAGGCTTGGAACACTTGATTACCCAGTTGTTTTTTGACAATGATTGCTTCTATCAATTTCAGGAAAACTGTCAACTAGCCGATATCAACGTGCCAATAATTGCCGGGATTATGCCGATCATCAATCGCAAACAAGCCCTGCGTTTGATCCAGACTTCTGAGGCCAAATTGCCACGAAAATTTCTGGCGATCCTCGATAAATACGAACACAATCCCGTCGCCTTACGAGATGCAGGTTTGGCCTATGCGGTGGATCAAATCGTGGACTTGGTTACCCAAGA
The DNA here is from genome assembly GCF_009933255.1 of Enterococcus diestrammenae. Lineage (GTDB taxonomy): Bacteria > Bacillota > Bacilli > Lactobacillales > Enterococcaceae > Enterococcus_C > Enterococcus_C diestrammenae. The sequence goes on from NZ_MAEI01000037.1 coordinate 28,262, forward strand.
TGTAGCTGGGATTCACCTGTATACAATGAACAATGCCGCCACTGCTCGCCACATCTATCAGGCCACGGCTTCCCTCTTTGGTAAACCTGCCCAAGGAAATCAACAACTTATCCAATTGGGTTAGTCACCGCCTAAGCCTTGATATAATCACGTTTTTGACATCACCCTTTAGTTTTCTCAAGGGTGATGTTGGCGTTTTCAACAAATTATACAAAAAACTTCCTTCCCTTTTGTGCAGATTGTCATAGGACAAAATAAGCGTTTTCAGTTATATTATGGGTACAGAAAAACGAAAAGAGGGAACTACTTATGGTAGAAATGGCTTTAAAACACGTTTATAAAAAATATGACAACAATGATTTTTATTCAGTTACTGACTTTAATTTAGACATCGCAGACCGCGAATTCATCGTCTTCGTTGGTCCTTCCGGTTGTGGTAAATCCACTACTTTGCGGATGATTGCTGGTCTTGAAGATATCTCTGAAGGTGAATTGTACATCGGCGACACCGTGATGAATGATGTGGCTCCTAAAGACCGCGACATCGCTATGGTATTCCAAAACTACGCCTTGTATCCACATATGACCGTTTTTGATAACATGGCTTTCGGTTTGAAATTGCGTAAATATGACAAAGCTGATATCAAATCACGGGTTGACAACGCTGCTGAAATCTTGGGCTTGACTGAATACTTGGATCGTAAACCAGCCGCTTTGTCCGGTGGTCAACGTCAACGTGTGGCTTTGGGCCGTGCCATCGTCCGTGATGCAAAAGTCTTCTTGATGGATGAACCTTTGTCAAACTTGGATGCGAAATTGCGGGTTGCCATGCGGGCTGAAATCGCTAAATTGCACCAACGTTTGAACACCACTACGATCTACGTAACCCATGACCAAACTGAAGCAATGACCATGGCTGACCGGATCGTTATCATGAAAGATGGTTTCATTCAACAAATCGGTACCCCTCAAGAAGTTTATGATACACCAGTTAATGTCTTCGTTGCTGGTTTCATCGGCTCTCCTGCAATGAACTTCTTCAACGTAACCTTGAACAACGGCGTCATTTCTGACGGCCACGGCTTGAACTTGCGCATTCCTGAAGGCAAAAACAAAGTCTTGGTTGAAAAAGGCTACGATGGCAAACAATTAATCTTCGGTATCCGTCCAGAAGATATCCACTCTGAACAAGTGGCAATCGACGCCTCTCCAGAAGCAACTGTCAACGCTGAAGTTGTCGTATCTGAATTGCTTGGTGCGGAATCTATGCTTTACACTCGTACTGGGAATACCGAATTTATCTCTAAAGTTGATGCTCGTGACTTCCACAAACCAGGCGAAATTATCGACTTGGCCTTCAACATCAACAAAGCTCACTTCTTCGACAAAGATTCTGAAGAAGTTATCAAATTGCCTTAATGGACAGTTTGATCTAACCCTTGTGTTCATTTCTTTAAACCCCATATTCTTTATTTTCCGCAAAACCCCCGGTGCGCTTACACCGGGGGTTTTGTCTTGTCCTTTATTTGGCTTTCAATCACAAGTCAATCCATCAGAATAGTTCTATCAGATGACGACTGCCAAAAAACAGTTGTCATTTTGCTAGTTCATCTTAGCGAACTCTGCTTAGATGCAACTGTATGCGATATGTTTCTGATAGCTCCTTGCCGAAGTCAAACTTGTTGTAAGTCCAACAAAATCATTGGACAATAACAAGTAATTTGCTAGTTCATCTTAGCGAACTCTGCTTAGATGCAACTGTATGCGCAGTGGTCTTTTAGCCCTCGGACATCCTTACCACTACAACCCGAGGCATTTTCCGTAAGCAAGTCTGCCCTATTTTATCGATAAGCGATTGTTGACTCCCCAAAGCTTGCTATTTTCTTTCTTAAAAAAAGTGGCAGCATCTTTTTGTGATATCACAATGACGGCATGATACACCACTTAATTCCTGATACATCAAGCTTTTTGGAGCTTAATTTTTTATAAGTTCTTTATCTATGATAAAACAGTCAGACTTGCTTCCTGAGAATCCTTAAAGTTGTCGTAAGACCAGCCAATACTAAACAACAGAAGGCCGGTATAATCTGCCTCTGGTATCCAATATATTAGCTTTTTTGAGTCCTTTATTCATCAAAAAACTCTTGCGAAATTAATTCTCCGCAAGAGTCTTTTGTTTAAAGTATTTTATTTTTAGTGGCTCTTACTTATCCAAATCTCCCACTACAAAGATGTAAGAACATGCGCCAACTAGTGCGATTGCAGCGACAAAGACTAAGGCATAAGAGAAGTTGCCGCCAGCGACCAAGAACCCGATCACGATAGGAATCACGATGGAAGACAAGGCGCCACACAGGTTGAAGATCCCTCCTGCTAAGCCCAACAAATCTTTTGGTGCTAACAAAGTTACAAAGACCCAAGTAATCGTTGCTAACCCATTACCAAAGAAAGCAATCGACATAAATAAGATAATCAAGGTTGGATTGGAAGTATAGTTGGCCCCCATGATCAACAAGGTCAACAACAAGCCCACGATTACCGGAATTTTACGGGACATACTCTTAGAAAAACCCCGTTTAGTTAAATGGTCAGATGCATATCCAGCAAAGATGACCCCGACAAAAGCAGCTAAATAAGGGATACTAGATAAGAAGCCCGTTTTCGCTAAAGACAAACCTTTTTCTTCAGTCAAATAAGATGGGAACCAAGTCAAGAAGAACCAGAAAGTCCCACTGATGGCAAATTGACCGACATAAATCCCAATCAATTTCTTCGTAAACAATTGACGTAAGTTTTCTTTGGTTAATTTTGATTTTGCTTTTTCACCTTTGACGGCTTTTTCTTCTTCAAAGACCGCTCCGCCAGCTTTGATGTAATCCAACTCAGCTTGGCTCACCCATTTATTTTTTGCAGGATCAGAATAAATGACATACCAGACAAAAGCCCAGATGATTCCTACTACCCCAGTGATGATGAAGAGTCCCCGCCAGCCCACAGTGTTGTGGATGCTGTACAAGATTGGCATGGAAACTGCCAAGCCTAAAAATTGGGCAGAAGAATAAATCCCGATGGCTGTTCCCCGTTCATTTTCTGGGAACCAATAGGAAATGGCCCGGTTGTTAGCAGGCATCACTGGTGATTCAAAGAAACCAACGCCTAGACGCAACCCTAACAATTGCGCAAAACTAGAAATCCCAGATTGGAAGAGCGTCATCAATGACCAACCAAACAAACTGATAAAGTACATAATCCGTGAACCGAATTTATCCAACATAATGCCACCAGGTACTTGCATAGCTGCATAAATCCAGCCAAATGCTGAGAAGATCAAGCCTTGCTCGACTGTAGTCAACCCGATTTCTTTGGCCAGTTCTGGCATGGCGATGGAGACGTTGGTGCGATCCATATAGTTGATGACGATGTTGACAAAGACTAAGGCTAAGATGACATAACGCATCTTAAACTTGCCTTGAGGTTTACTAATTTTTTCTGTTGCATTCATTTTTCTCGCTCCTTAATAAACACGAATTTCGTACATAGATTTGACTGGGCTACCATTGGTTTCTAATAACTTCACGACCAATTTATCAAAAGGTTGCGGATTAAGGTCATGAACCAAGTGCCGCACCCGATTATCCGTCTCTTTGACGAGCAATTGACGGGCTCCTTGATACTCGCCCCAAATCTCGTAAGCCTTGATCAATTCTGGAACAACTTCAAAATTGGTCCGATGGTGGTGAAGATTGACGATATCTTCATTGACATCATCATTGAAAGTTAGCCGAATCTCAGAAACTGTTTTGGCTTCTTCCCAGTTCAAGGTGATGGTTTCTTCCTTGCTGCTTTCTTCTGAAACCCACAGATTTGGCATCCCGTATGGTCGTACCATACCATTGATCAAAGCGCCTCCTTGATAACAAGTCCCCGCTGCAGTCTGGAAGACCAAGTTTTGGCGATTGATTTTTTGATTCGTCCAATACAAAATGGCTGATTTTCGCACATAATCGTGGAGTTCTGGTTGATTCAATTCAGCGATAGGATCGTTGATAAAGGTCAACACCCCTGGTAAAACTTTCGAACTAAAGAAGACGGCTAGTTCTGGATTTTCCTTGAACTCCATAAAGATATTTCTCGCTGGACCTTGAGGCAATGGAATCGTCACCCACTGGCGCCCACCTCCTTGAACAGACAGAGTGGTTTCTTCAAGAAGGTTTTCAGGGATGTAGTTTTCCTGACGACCCGTTTCGTAAAATGCTACTTGCAAGTCAGTAGCCACCTGAGCTTCAAGTAAAACCCGTAGCTCTTTTTGACCAGTATAAGGGAAAATCAGTCCAACCCCTTGCGTCAAAGCCCGTTTGGTCAACTGATTGGTACTCGTATCCAATCTTGTCAATTGACTAGATACGGAGACGGTTGCTTGTTTAACCAAATCGTCTGCGTCTTGATTGACTAGGCCAATCACTGAAGCGTCATTTTTCAGCAAGCGTTGTTGATACGCAGCTAGATGTGTTTGGTAAATCTCCCGCGGCGAACATTCTTGCTCAATCGCAAAAGCAGCGGCTGTTCCGGCAGCTTCTCCTAAAATCCCACAAGTCGCCATCACTCGAATCGTCCCGAATGCTACGTGACTTGCGGAAACATTGCGACCAGCAAAGAAGAGGTTGTCGATATTTTTAGAATACAACATCCGGTAAGGCAAGTGATATACGCCATCTGCTACCACGTGGCGAGCTCCAGCTGATTCAGTATACATCCCCGTCGATGGGTGCAGATCAATGGACCAGCCACCAAACGCCACCCGATCTTCAAACAAGGTTTGGTTTTCGATATCTTGCTGAGTCAACACGTAATCCCCGATAAAGCGACGGGATTCCCGTTTGCCAGGTAAGGTCCCAACCCATTCCAAATCCAAGGTAGCCGCATCATATTCCCCTGAGTTTTTGATGTGATCCCAAATACCATAAACAACTGCCAAGAGCTCATCACGAATGGCCTCATTGTCATGAATCGTATCTAGTTTTCCTCCCCACTCAATCCACCAATAGGCACAGCCATTATCTGCAGCCTTCAAAGTCCGATTGTTTAAAATGGAAGTATCGGTCAACTTTTTGGCAAAAGGTGGTGCAATAAACTTCACTGGCTCGCCAACATCTTTGGTATAAAACAACAACGTGCTTCCTAGCAGATCCTGGTCTGCTTCAGCAGGCGCCAATGATTCCCCGTACTCGGCTTGGCTTTCACGTCCCATGTGGAAAGCTGCTCCAGCCTTGGCACCCACCAAGCCATCCCCGGTACAATCGATAACATACTCTGCAGAAAAACGATAACTGTTTTCGGCAGCTTGCGTTTGCGCAATCACAGCAGCAATCCGATTTTCTGAATGCATTTGGACATCCGTTACTTCAGTATTTAAGAACAATTGGATATTTTGTTCTTTTTTTACTTTTTCTAACAATAGTAGATCCCAATGGTAGACATTGCCTTGGAGATTGCGATATTGGTTTTCTAAAAACAATTCTCCCATAATCCCTGTTTCTCGTGCATAGCGATTGACCCCGTGTTTGGTGGCACCGCAAACCCAAACGCGGATTTCGCTAGAGGAATTGCCACCTAACACCCCACGATTTTGGATTAGAGCGACTGTTTTGCCTTCTCGCGCTGCCGCAATGGCTGCACAAACGCCAGCTAAGCCCCCACCGGCGACGATGATATCTGTTTTGATTTCCTTCATGTGGAACCGCTCCCTCTCATTGATAGCCTTATTATAGTTTTTGTGATAAAGTATACAATGGTAAAAAGGAAGGGAAATTTGGCATTTTTTGACTTTTTCAAAGGAGGATGACAGATGGCACTTGTCAAGGTAATCGATCATGTCTGGTGGGAAGCAAAGCCCCATTTTCAACTTGCGCAGGATACCGACAGCTTTTGGGTGATGTATTTGATAACAGAAGGTCGCCTTGATTACCAAATCGGGACCGTCAGCGGACGCGGGCAAGGACCTTGTGTCTTGTTGTGCCCACCAGGCGTTCTTTTTCAGCGAAGGGTGCTGGCTCCTTTGACATTTCACTTTTTTCGTCTAGACATTACCAGCAGTTTGCACCCACCAGTTGGTCCTTTAACGGTTGATGTTGAGCGCATGGCCATGGATGAACAGCTGTTACGTCAGTATGTATACGATCTATCTGGACCCAGCTTTGTCATCCGCTCCCATCTAGTCGCAGATCTATTTTTGTACCAGCCGCCCCAACTGATACAACAAAGTGATGACCCCTTATTCAAACAGCCCATCCGTCATCCCCAGATTTTGCGTCTGATTCGCTATCTCGAAACCCATTATCAAGAAGAAATTTCCATTAGCCAACTCAGCCAACAGTTAAACTTCAATGCGGCCTACCTTTCACGGTTATTTAAAAGTGAAACTGGGGTCTCACCGAAACATTATCTACTGCAATTACGTCTGAAAAACGTGCAACAACTACTGGTCTCCACTACTTTACCTATCGAGGAAATCGCTGAACTGACGGGTTTTAAATATGGGTACCACCTCTCCAAATACTTTAAACAACAGTTTGCCATTAGCCCTAGCGAATTTCGCAAAAAGCATCGTGTCTGACTTAACAACTATTCTCAAATCAAAACAACGCCACAACCTCCTGATTCATTGGAAGATTGTGGCGTTGTTTACTTTTCGATTACCCTTTCGGCGCCCGATAGCCAGCAGCGACTGCTTCCCTAACCGTTTTAAACATTTGTTTGGGATTGGTGGTGCGGTTGTAATAGGTTGAACCCGGAACGTGATAAATGCCACTGTTTGAGCCCTTAATCAAGCCATTGCCGTTTTCATCCACGTATTCTTGATCATCACTAGCGGTTCCTTGCCCACCATTATTAGTCGTATCACTGGCAGGTGTTTCTGTTTTAAGCTCCCCTGTGTCTGACTGATCGTTCGAGTCAATTTCACTAGAACCATCCGCGTAATTTAGCGTCACTCCGTCTTGAATATTGAAGATATACATATTATAACTGACCGCATTGCTCCCAATTGATTGCGCTTCTAATTGCACCCCGCGAGCCAAAAGCTCATCCCCGCGAAAAATTGGCGTTACTCGATAGCGGACGTATCGATTGCTGTCCTCTTCCAAGTAATACTTCAAATCCATCTCGAAACTTAGCATTTCCGGCGAGTTTAATTGGCGAGTACCAGTCATCAAATTTTTCCAGTTAGCATTTTCACCAGATAAAGCAAAGCCAATCAGGTGAGAGCGATTATACAAATAGCCGCCTTTGATTTTCTTGTTCTTCCAGCCAGTCGGTTGAATAGCAGAGATATCCCCTCGTTCTTCTGTAGGCATCAAACTTTGGTTTAACATGGCATTGGCACCAGTTACACGATTCAAACTATCCAAATCACCATAGGATTCCCAAGCCCCATCTGTCAAACTAAGATCTTCCTCTGTGAAAAGTGGCACCCCGTCATTCGCTTCAATCGTTTGCGTACCTTGATACTCCAAGTTGGCTAGTTCGTTGACTACCTTTTTTTGTTGAGCGATGATCATTTGTTTGGCATGTTCTTTTGCTTTTGCTTTTGCTGCTTTTGCTTTTGCTGCTTTTGCTTTTGCTGCTTTTGCTTTTGCTGCTTTTGCTTTTGCTTTTGCTTTTGCTTTTGCAGCCTTGGCTTTTGCTGCGGCTTCTTCTTTTTCAGCTTTTTCTTCCTCAGTCTTGGCTCTAGCCTCTGCTACCTTTTTCGCCTGTTTCTTAGTGGCTTGTTCCTTTTCAGCTTTATCTTTAGCTGCTTGTTCTTCTTTCTTTGCTGCGGCTGCTTTTTTTGCTACTTGCTCTTGAGTGGCAGTGGCTTTCGTCTCTTCTTTTCCCTTAGCAGTCCCCGCATCACTACAGCCAGTCACTCCGCTGAACAATAAACCCAAACTAAACAATAAAGGAAAAACTTTTTTTATCTTTTTCGACTTTTTCATAGTGCCTCCCAAATTCTTTGGCGTATTTTAATTATCAGTTCTTTTAAGGAGCACGTCAATGAAATACAATCAGATTTATAAGTTTTCCTTCGTTATTTAACACTGCCTCAATCCAATAAGAAGACACCTTATGACAGCCTGTTACGCTATCATAAGGTGTCTAGTTTGCTTTATTTCAAACCATAAACTGCCATTTCATAAATCCGTACCGCTGTGTCAGAACCTTGTGTTGGTTTGTCCACTGATAGTTTCACGTAGCGGGCGTTGACTGCTGGGAAGGTATCCACCGATTCTCCAGCGGTATTGCTGATGACGCGAGTGACTTGCTTGTAGTCTTTGCCATCTTCACTAACCAAAATCGAGTAAGCTTTGGTATTCATATCTGGCGCTTCGCCACCGGCTTCTGCATGGGCCAAATGAACTTCACTAATGGTTTTAACTTTTCCAAGGTCGATAGTGATTTCGTGAGGTGGTGTCCCAGTCGCACACCATTTCGTATCCAATTTGCCGTCCACTGCAAATTCTGGCGCTTCACTATCATTGGTAAAGCCAGAAGCCTCAGTTTTTGCTCCGGCTGACAATAAGGCTAAGTCCCCTTTGGCAGCGTCGGAAACGGTAATAAACTCAGTGACTTCTACTGGGGTTTCTCCTGCTTTATTTTTGGCGGTTAGTTTTACTGCATAGACCCCAGCCTTGGCATAAGTAACCACAGGAGCGTCTTCGGTACTATCAGCGATGTCGCCACCGGTAAATTCCCATTTGACCGACTCGGTATTCGCCGAAGAAGTGTTGGTAAAGGTTACTTGATCTCCAGGTGCGATCAAAGTCCGAGAAGCGGTAAAGGAAGCTTTTGGAATGGCGTTATTTGGCCATTTCAAAGTGACTTTTTTGGAGTCCTGTCCTTGATTGCCCCAGATATCCACTGGCACCACGATAAAGTCGGTTTTATTGGTATCATCATTGCGTTCTAAAGCATTGATATAGTGATTTGCTGCTGGCGTGGCCCCGACAAAGGAACGACTACCATCTTGATTTAGCCGATAAATATTGTAATGAGAGAAGTTCGCCATATCGACTGCGTCCCAAGTCAAACGAATACCGGCATAATTACTTTCTTCTTCATCAAAAAGGGCATCTTCAATCGCTACATTTTTGACGGTTTCGGTATTCTTAGCTTCTTTTGTAGTAATCGCTAGTTGTCCAAAATTGAACTCGTAGACATCACTAGTTTTTTCACTAGCCAGGCTATATGCAATTGATTTGACCTTCTGATCTGTCAATTTGTCGACATCAAAAGTGACTTTCGTCCAATCAGAGCCAACTTTTTTGTCGCCTTTGATGGTTTCTTCAGTGCCATCTACCATCGTCAAAATGAGTTTCAAATCAGTTTTTTCACTGGCTTTAGCAGTCGTGGTGAAGACCGTGTCTTTCGTCAATTGCAGATCTGTCCCATAGAGTTTGATCTTGCTAGCCGTATTTTCATTCATGGTCCCTCGCAATTTCAGAGAGTTCCCGCCTTGATATGCCTCAGCATAATCCATCAAAACATCCAATTGATTGCCTTTTCCATGTTCAAAAATCCAGCGATAAGTGGGTAATACGTCTTGGAGACTACGGTTGTTCCAGTCCAATCCAGAGACTTTTTTACCATCGATGAAATAATTATAGCCATTCCCAAGATTGAAATTGGTGACAAACGGTGTCTGGGTCACAGCGGTTTGTTCTAAGGCATAGGTGGAAACCCCAGGCCATTGCCCATCAGCGACTGGTACGCTTAAAGTTGGATCAGCTTGACCATTGACCCAGAAGGTATTTTCACGAGCTTGGATATCATCTGGAGTCCCGCCAGAGAAATACGTCCAATCCGGTACATAAAGGCCTAGTGAAGTCAGGGGCTTGTTATTTTTATCAGTGAATAAACTCCAGCGGGTTGGTGTCATGTAGCCATCTGCTTGGACATCGATACCTGCAAATAAATCGTAGGGATCGATATTCAACTCTTTAGCTTTGGCAGCGGATTTTTCCAATAATTTATCTTTCGCCAATTCATCGGTATTCCACCAGAAGTTCAAAAACATATCATCGGCTACGGGGTTCATGTCCCCATCCACCATGAAAGCATCATTTTTGTCAGTCAAGGCATTTTGCCAATCCATCTTACCCTCTTCGGTCATGGAGTCGTACCACATCAGCTCTTGTTTTTCGCCAACTTTTTCTTTGTACTCTTTGATCAATTCTTGCATCAAAGTGGCATGTTTTTTATTTAATTCGTTCGTAGCGGTATCTTCTTTTGTTTCCTCTTTATTTGCGGCTGCTTCATCAAAACTGGTGACTTCATTGTCTGTTTCTTGGTTGATAAACCACCCATCAAAACCATATTGGTCAGCCACTTCAATCAATTTATCCACGATTGGGAAATGCCCTGCTTTATCTTTTTCCAAAAATTGTGAAAGCCATTCGATTTTCCCACCATGTGCCGTTTGTGGGAAGAAAACCGTTCCTAAAATCGGCACCCCATTCTTATGAGCGGCATCAATGACATCGGCACTCGGTGGAACGATAATCCCTTCCCCCGAGGAACCGCCCCAGTAGACCATTTTATCGATATATTGCCAAGATGAAAAAACATTGGCATCAAAAGTGTTGATACCTCGGGGAGCGTTGCCGCTGGTACTAGCATTCATAATCGATAACGCTACCACTTGCATATCCGCATCTTGGGTGGCATTGCTTTTAGTCAATTGTTCTTTTTCTACTCGTTTGGCTAAAGGCGTGGTGCTGACATTGTATTTGGCATCTTCATCTTTTTCAAAGTCCCATTTTAGCAAATCCTCTGGAAACCAATAGGAAGATTGGGGTTGATTATCCATCCCGCGATTAAGTTTTGCCTCTTCTGTTTCCGAATAAACCACCTGTTGTGCCCCATCTTTTTGCTGGGTTGCTCCTTTGGTTTCACAACCGCTGGCACCGATCATCAATGCTGCCAATAACGTCAAGACTGCAGCACTTTTGAAATGAATGTGTTTCATCTTTCTCCTCCTCGTCATTTTTGCTCAAGAAAAAGTCCCTTTGAAATTAACTTCCAACTGGCTTCCCTAAGCTGATTTCTTTGATTGATTGTAAAACAGCACTCGTCTTATTCAGTATCGATGGAATCGTTGTCATTTTTGTGTAACAAAGCAAAACAACCCCGGTAATATAAACAACTCTTCTTTCTCAGAAAATCAAGAGACCACTCGTTTCACAATCAAACCACCTATTCAAGGTAACGCTTTCTACCATGGAAAAACAGAAACAAACTAAAGGTTTTCTGAAACAAATTAAAGGTCTTTAAAATTTTGTTTGGCTTTTAAAAATAACACCACGAAGACAGATAATTCCCACTATTTTTATAACTCCTTACTAGTGTTTTACAATTTCCCGAAAAACACAAAAACGAGAGCTGGTTTTAAGCGCCAGCTCTCGTCTACAGGAATCACTTTAATTTTTTTCTAAGCTAGTCGTCGCTTCAGGAAAAGATGGTGTGACACATTTCATTGCGCAATTTTCTGTTTCCTGAAGCTTTCCTGACTTTATCAACCAGCCAATTCTTCAAATTGTGAATTGTACAAAGCAGCATAGTAACCACCTTGGGCCAGCAATTCTTCATGGGTACCTTGTTCTTTGATATCGCCATCTTGCATATATAAGATCTTGTCAGCATCTTTAATCGTGGACAAGCGGTGAGCGATGACAAAGGAAGTCCGGCCAGCCATCAAGTTGTTCATGGCATTTTGGATCAAAACTTCTGTACGGGTATCGACAGATGACGTGGCTTCATCCAAAATCAAGATTGGTTTGTCTGCCAAAATCGCCCGAGCAATCGTCAATAATTGTTTTTGCCCTTGGGAAATATTTGAAGACTCTTCATTTAAGACCATGTTGTAGCCACCAGGTAAGGTTTCGATAAAGTGATGGACATGGGCAGCTTTGGCAGCGGCATAAACTTCTTCGTCAGTCGCATCCAAATTCCCATAGCGCAAGTTGTCCATAATCGTCCCTTTAAACAACCAGGTATCCTGTAAGACCATCCCGATATTTTCTCGGAGATCCGCCCGGTTGAAGTCTTTGATATTGTAGCCATCGATTTTGATAGCTCCGGAGTTGACATCATAAAAACGCATCAACAGTTTCACCATCGTCGTTTTGCCGGCCCCAGTTGGTCCGACGATCGCGACGGTTTGGCCAGGGTCCACATGACTACTAAAGTCATTGATGATGATTTTATCTGGGTTGTAGCCAAAATGAACGTGGTCGAAATCCACCATTCCGCTGACTTTGCCAACTTTCACTGGATTTTCAACTGTTTGCGCTTCTTCTTCTTCGTTCAAGAATTCAAAGACCCGTTCAGCAGCGGCTGCCATCGATTGCAACATATTGGAAACTTGTGCCAATTGGGCAATCGGGTTCGTCAAGTTGCGGACGTATTGGATAAAGGCTTGGATATCCCCTACCGTGATGGACCCGTTGTAAGCGAAAATCCCACCGATAATCGCGACTGCTACATACCCTAAGTTACCGACAAAGTTCATGATTGGTTGCATCAAACCAGAAAGAAATTGTGATTTCCATGCAGATTTAAACAACACTTCATTTTGCTCAGTAAATTCTTTCAAGGCATTTTCTTCATCGTTAAACAAATGCACGATGTTGTAACCACCAACAGTTTCTTCTACTTGACCATTGATAATCCCCAAGTATTTTTGTTGGGTAGCGAAGTGTTTTTGCGAAAACTTCACGACAAACAAAATCAATACCAGGGAAATCGGTACGATCAAGATGGAAATCCCCGTCATTGGTAATGAAATCGAAAGCATCATCACGATAACCCCAATCACCGTAAAGGTCGAGGTGATCAGCTGCGTGATGGATTGGTTCAGCGATTGTCCTAGCGTATCCACATCGTTGGTAATCCGGGACAAAACTTCACCAGTGGTCCGACTTTCAAAATAATTCATCGGCATACGATTGATTTTTTCGGAGATTTCTTTCCGCATACGGTAGGTTACTTTTTGCGTAATCGTGGACATGATCCAACCTTGCATCACGCCAAACGCTGAAGATACTAAGTAAAGACCTAGCATAAAGAGGAGGATTTGTCCGATTTTATCAAAGTTGATGCCACCGGTACCTTGATATTTACTAACCAGTCCGGTAAAGAGTTCCGTAATCGCCTTGGAGAGGATTTTCGGACCCCAAATATTAAAGATCGTGGATACTGCGGCAAAGATCATTACCATCAGTAACGCAATTTTGTAGTTTGCCAGATAAGCGACAAGTTTTTTGATTGTCCCTTTGAAATCTTTGGCTTTTTCACCGGCACCCATCCCACGACCCATACCAGGTCCTCGTTGTGGGCGACGTTCGTTATTTTCTGCCATAATCTTTCCCCCCTATTCTGCTTCCAAACCTAATTCGGCATTACTCAATTGGGAAGAAGCAATTTCTTGGTAGACTTCTGATGTTGCCATCAGTTCATCATGGGTGCCTTGAGCGACGATCCGTCCTTCATTCAAGACGATGATGTTGTCCGCATGTAAAATCGTGGAAATCTTTTGCGCCACGATGATTTGCGTAATCCCAGAGACTTGTTCGGCCAATGCCCGGCGCAAGGCTACATCCGTCTTGTTGTCCAAAGCGGATAAAGAATCATCGAAAATCAAGATTTTAGGATCTTTGGCTAACGCCCGGGCAATCGACAAACGTTGTTTTTGCCCACCGGAAACGTTGGTCCCACCTTGGGAGATTTCCCGGTCATAACCAGCTTCATTGCTTTCAATAAACTCAGTCGCTTGGGCAATTTCAGCCGCTTTTTTCATCTGTTCATCAGTGATACCAGCTTCGTTACCAAACTTGATATTGGATTGGATATCTCCAGAGAAAAGAACCCCTTTTTGAGGAACAAAACCAATCAAGTCATGCAACTTGTGCAAGCTCATTTCACGAATGTCCACGCCATCAATCGTGATGCGACCTGTCGTCGTATCAAACAATCGAGGAATCAAGTTCACCACTGTTGATTTACCGGAACCCGTCGACCCGATCAATGCGGTTGTTTCTCCGGGTTTTGCAGTAAAGTTGATGTGATGCAAGACATCTTCGTCAGCATCTGGATAACGGAAGCTGACCCCTTCAAATTTGACTTCGCCAGTATATTCTCGGTCATCTTGTGGATTTTTAGGATCGGTAATCGTCGGTTTAGTTTCCAAGACTTCATCCACCCGACCAGCAGAGACGTTCGCCCGTGGCAAGATGATAGAAACCATCGAAATCATCATAAAGGCCATCACGATTTGCATCGTATAAGTGATGAAGGCCATCATATCCCCTACTTGCAGTTGTCCGGCATCCATATTGTGACCTCCGACCCAGACGATTAAGACTGAGATCCCATTCATGACTAACATCATCACTGGCATCATGATGGACATGGCCCGATTGACAAACAATTGTGTTTTCATCAAATCTGTATTGGCACCATCAAAACGTTTTTCTTCGTATTTTTCACGAGAGAAGGCCCGAATGACTGGTAAACCAGTGATGATTTCACGAGAAACTAAGTTCACGCGGTCCACGAGTTTTTGCAAGCTCTTGAACTTCGGCATGGTGAAAATCAACAGGGTTCCGACTAATACCATCACCGCAGCCACCGCTACACCGATAATCCAGCCCATGCTTGTCCCCGTTTGGTAAACTTTGTAAATCCCACCTATTCCGAGAATCGGTGCATACAAGACCATCCGGATACTCATCACTAACCCCATTTGGATTTGTTGAATATCATTGGTACTCCGAGTAATCAATGAGGCTGGGGAGAATTTTTCCATCTCGGCATTGGAGAACTGTAAAATCTTGCTGTATTGACCCAGTCGCAATTCTTTCCCGACTTTTGAAGAAACTAAGGAAGCAATCAAACCAACCAAGACGGCAGCTACGGCAGAGACTAAGGTCAAGCCGATCATCTGCAGCCCTTTTTTGATCATATAATTGGTTTGAATTTTACCAGTATCCATATCCAACGCTTTGTATTCTGCTAAGGTTAATTGGACCCCCACCGTTTTCATGGAGTCTGCTCCCATGTCGCCTAGCTCATCGGTGGTCGCTTTCCGAGCTTCTTCGACTTTGGCTGGCATTTCCTCAGTCGTCTTAGTGATTTCATCAGCTAATACTTGGGCTTGGGCACCTTTGTCTTTGGCTTGGGCCCCTAAGTCTTCTGCTTCTGCTCCTTTACTTTGAGCCCTAGCCATATCCCCACTTGCTGCCGCGGTTTGAGCTTCAGTAGCTGCGGCTTGGGCTTGCTTTCCTAATTTTTCAGCTTCCGCACCAAGTTCTTTGGCTTGGGCACCTTTTTTACTCAAATCTTGGTAGCTATCCATGATTTCTTTTGCTGGGCCGGCTTCAGAAGAATCCTTTGCTTGTGACGAGGCCAACATCATCATGGGCAGTTCAAAGATTTTTGACAGTTTGCTTTTGGTCATGCCTTCTTTTAAGTCAAGTTTGTAAACCGTCTCTTCCTTGCCATCGACTTTTTCGGTGGTCTTTTTGTAATTATCGGCAATGGTCTCTTTTTCATCCTCCGTCATAAACAGTTGGATGGCCGACAAGGTAGATTCACGGATTTTATCTGGAGTGACTGTTTCCAGGCCCCCTTGTTGGATCCCCACATCCACGATATCTGAGGTGATACTTGGCAATGTCAAATCGCTGTGGGCTTGCACTACCAACAATAACAAGGCAGCCAAGATGGCATACCAATATTTTTTGAGATACTTAAATAATTTCATGGCTTAACCTTCCTTACGTTGTTCATTTTTCGGTATTTCTTTGGCGGCACCGTATTTTAACCAACTGATTTTCAAATTAAACTCCGCCTGAATCTTATCAATATCCAACTCCGGCTGATCAAGCAGCTGACGATACCCATCCGCTACGGTGGAAAAAACCACGTGCATCAACAATTTGACTAGAATTTTTAGATCCTCTTGGCTTTCCAACTGCAACAAAGACAGGTCAATCGTGTCATAAAACTCTTGCCACTGCTCATCTGATTGGTGTTGATGCAGCGGCGGGTGAATCCCCCGGTTAAAAGGTGGCGCCACTTTATGAAAGGAACGGTAATCCATGTTCATAAAGAGATTGCGATAAAAGGCGGCATTTGGCCCTTGCAAGACTTCTTCCACCATTTTGGCAAAATACAGTTCGAAGCCGTCAAATAAGCGACCATCAGCTTTTTTCATCGCTTTTTTCAATTCCTCTTGGGCATTGCGATGACTACTTTTAAAATAATAGAAGTAAAGATCATCTTTATCCTCAAAATATTGATAAAAACTGCCCCGAGGAATCTCCGCATCTTTAATGATTTGCGCAATCGAAGCCTCTCCCAAAGGCGCTCTGGAAAATTCTTTTTTCGCCGCTCGCATAATCCGTTGTTGTTTTTCTAACGGCAAATGAAAAAAGGTTTCCTTTGGCATGCTACTCCCTCCCATCGTGATTGTTGCCCTCCAAATGACAGACTGTCATGTGACACTGTGTCATTATACGCCTGTGAGAATGATTTGCAAGGATTTTGGATATAAAAATTGTGATTTTTTTATGAATTAAAAAACAACATACCTTGAAAGCTTTTTCAGAAAATGTAGGTAAAGAAAAAGAAGGCCGTGATAGTAGACGCCCTCTTTAAAGATTTCAAATATAAACTTGATGAAAAAATTAATTGAAATAACTTGTCAGACGAAACTGTTGGGGAAGGAAAAGAGGCCCTTCTGTTATAGAAGAGACCTCTACTTATTATTTAGATCAAAAAATGATTCATTACTCTTCACAACCATTTACGTCTCCTGATTTCCCGCAAGCATCTAATCAACTTCAAATAGCTAAAAAAAGCAATTGATTTTAAAACAAGGCTTAGTCTTCCCAACCACAGATGGTGTAGCCGTTAGCCTTTGCTTGATCGACCGTCATATCCACTACAGAATTTGCTTGACTGAGACCCCGGCATCCAGGACTATAATGATATTTTCTACCACTTTCAGGTGCAACATACACCACTTCGCCACTTGCTTGCGCTTGTTGCGCTTGTTCTGCAGCAGCAATGCGTTCGGCTTCCGCTTGTTCTGCAGCGAGCCGCTCAGCTGCTAAACGATCGGCCTCGGATTTTTCCTGGGCAGCTTTTTCAGCTGCTGCCTCTTCAGCAGCAACCCGTTCAGCCTCGGCTTTTTCTGCTGCTATTCGTTGCTCTTCTGCTTTAGCTGCTGCTTCTTTTGCCGCAGCAGCTTTCTCAGCTTCCGCTTTTTTTGCTGCTACCGCTGCTTTTTTTTCGGCTTCTTTTTCAGCTTGGGCTTGTTTTTCAGCCTCTTTTTTCTTTGCTGTCTCTGCTAATACTACCTTTTCACGCTTTTTAGCTTCTGCTTCTTTAGCTAATCGTTTTTCTTCCGCTTTTTGAGCTTTTTCAACAGAGGCTTCGGTATCTACTACCTCACTGGATTTCTTTGTTGAAACTTGTGTAATTAGATTGTTGGGGGTGGCACTCTGCCTGTGATCCGCATTTCCTGCAAATGCACTACCGGCCACACTAATGGCAAGTGCACTCAAGGCCATAATTCCCGCTAATTTAAGCCGTCCTCTCTTTCGTTTAAACAGACTAAAAATAAAGAATCCAAGAGAGAAAAATAACCCTAAAGCTCCAATATTTAAATAAACATTAGGTAAAATCTTGGCAAAAGCAAGGAAAACCAAGAGGATGTCAACGGCACCTTTAAAATGTAGGAAAACGGCAATTTAAAATTGTTGGTTTTCCTACATTTTTGTATGCTCTTCTTATCCCAAATGAAATGGAGGCTCAGGGATGAGAAAAGACATACGCGAAGGAGTGATGATCTACATGATCAATGAAATCAAACCCAATTATGCTGCACTGGCAAAACAATACGACTGCGACTACCGAACAGTTAAGCGTGCTTACGAAGAAGCTCAAGATAAAGAATCAAAACCTCCAGAACGTAAGAAGCGCCCGAGTAAGTTAGATCCCTACAGAGAAATCATCCAAGATAAAATTAAAGACCAATGCAGTGCTTACAGTATTTTTAAGTTTATTGAGCGCAAAGGATTTGGAGGAAGCTACAGTTTAGTAAAGACCTATTGTCGTCAGCTTAAGCAGGCGAAAGTACACAAGGCAACCGTCCGAGTCGAACATAGTCCCGGGCTTTCTGCTCAGGTTGATTGGAAGGAAGATATGCGACTAATCAGTAATCATGGCGAAATTTTTGAATTCAATATCTTTTTGTACGTCTTGCCATATTCCAAGAAAAAATATGTCACACTAACTTTCAACCGGAAACAAGACACACTCTTTGAGTGCTTAGATGACGCGTTTTATCAAACCGGTGGCGTTCCCAAAGAAATCTGGTTCGATAATATGAAGACAGTCGTTGACCATTCTCGTAGTCAGTTTTCCAAACCGCATTTCAACGAACGTTTTTATGCCTTCAGTAAGGATGCCGGCTTCACGCCCATTGCCTGTCGGGCATTTCGCCCGCAAACAAAGGGCTGTGTCGAAGCTTTAGCCAGGACTGTTGACCGCCTACGGGTCTATAATCATGAATTTTATGATGCCGTTGAGCTGTGCCATTTAGTGAATGACCTTTGTGTTGAGCTAAATAACGAGGTTTCTCAATCAACTGACCAAACACCAGATGATCGTTGGCAGACAAACGAAAAAGAGCACCTGCATCCATACCCAAAAAACCTTTTGAATCCCTATTTTGAAGACTTTATTCGCCGTAAAGTCACCAAGGAAGCAATGGTCATTTTCCGTAAATGCAGGTACTCTGTGGCGCCTCGCTATATCGGTAAAGAAGTCGAGATCGAACTCTCCGATAAAGAAGACCAAGTACAGATTTATTATAACGGAGAACTGATTCGGTCGCATCCATTAACGACAAAACAACTGAACTACCACGAGGAAGACTATTTCCAAATCTTGAAATCCGATGTCATGAGTCACAAAGAAGACGATGAAATCAGAGCGTATACTCGTGAAAGTCTCAAGCAATATGATCTGGTGGAGGTTGCTGATGAAGAATAGCCATTACCAAGAACTGATGACCAACTTAGAGACTCTTGGTTTGAATCATATGCGGGAATATGTTCCTAACTACATCGAAGTGGCCAATCGAGAGGAGCTTTCTTTAACGGAAGCCCTTCTTGAGCTGACACGCAGAGAAGTGGATTATCAAAATAAGCAAAAAATGAATCGTGTGGTGGCCACGCGCCCGCTTTCCTAAGAGAACCAGCCTGGAAGAGTTTGATTTTGCCTTCCAGCCAAGTATCAATAAGCGTGAAGTACTAGACTTAAAGCACATGGGTTTTGTGGAAAAACATGAGAACTTAGTCTTTATCGGCAGTCCTGGTGTGGGCAAGACGCATCTGACGATTGCATTGGGAATTGAAGCATGCCGTCAAGGCTATCGGACACTATTCATCACCTGTCATGAGCTACTTTTGCGTCTGCGAACAGCCTATGAAAAAGGTACCCTAGAACGTGTCCTCAACCGATACGCTCGCTATGACGTCTTGATTATTGATGAAATTGGCTATCTTCCGATTCATAAACAAGAAGCTGATTTATTCTTTCAGCTTCTTGCCATGCGCTATGAACACCGCTCTACGATCATTACGACGAACATTGTCTTATCTCGTTGGGGCGAGTTGTTCCAAAGTCCTGAGATCGCAGCTGCCATCCTTGACCGTTTAGTACATCACGTCAAAGTGTTCAAGATTACAGGCAAGTCTTATCGTATGAGAGACAAGATCTAAAGTGTCGATTGCCGACAATTATTACTGCCGAAAACCTACATTTTTATCTTGCCGAAAACCTACAATTTTAAGCTGCCCTTGACAGAGGATACCAAAGCCAATAAAATACTTGTTTTTCATCTAAACCCCTCCAATGTTAGCGCTATATTAATTATCAGATGGATTGTAGCAATCGTCAAGAGTTAAATTAAAAAATAACCAAATTAAACTAATTAAACACAAAAATTAATCATCATATACTATTGCCAATGACATTTCAAAACACAACCAAACGCAAAAAAAAGAGGTCCTCTCGTACATGAGAGAAACCTCTAAACTGTTGATCCAACAGTCTTCTAAGCAAGTTAGAATTATTCCGCAGCGTTTGCGTCTTTGAGACCGTATTGAGAGCTGGATTGCTTTCTGGTGGTACCTGATAGACTAAAAAAAGCGTAAATACAGGATTCTTGAGGAATTATAAAATCTAATGAAACCCAGTAAAATTTGATTGAGAAGGTCAAAAGTATGGTCAAAAAATACTCGCCAGTGTATTAAGGAAATTAGTAGCATTTTCAAACTCCTATTATTTACTTCTAACAAATATTCTTTGAATAAATTTTGTACTTTCTATTTCAGTCTCGAAATTTAGCTCAGGATTACCTCTTATGATTATAAAAGCGTTCTTTATTCCAATTCCTTTTTTTCCTCCAATAATTATTTTTTTTGATTGTAGTCCATATGAGACATACTTATTTATTGAGTCCTGATTAATTGAATTTCCAATAATTATTTCAATTGATTTATTCTTTTTAAGAATAGTAATTTCCAGATAATAATTTGATCCTATTTTACCATGCTCAATTGAGTTATCTAAAAAAATGGATAGCAATCTAACTAAATCTGTCTTTGCTTCAACTCCAAAATAAATAGTTTCTGGAATGCTAATAGTAACATCAAATCCCAACGATTGTGCTTTCATAATTTTTACCAGAATTAGGCTCTTAATTTCTTCATCCGTAATTCTGGATAATTTAGAAACTTCTAGTTTCTGGTTTCTAAGATAATTTTCGGTAGGATACACCGATTCTTCATAAATTTTTTTTGCAAGAGTGATATCTTCTGTGTACAAAGCATAATGAAGCGTCATTAAAATATTAATGTAATCATGTTTAAACGAAGATAAAGTGCTATATGCTTCATTGAGTTTTTCTTGTTGAACTTGTTCTATCAATTTACTTTCCTTTTTGAGTTTTCTCTGGGAGTACATTATTGAAATTGAAAACATACAAAACAGGGCCAGTAATAGTACTAAAATCATTATTATCCCAAATAAAATATTCCCATTTGATATTCTAAAAAAATCATGTACTTGATTTTTAAAATCAAAGAAAATAAAACAACAAAAAATTAATAGTGATATCACTAAACAATAATTCATATAAAGATTATTCTTCAACAATAAAGACACTATGATGTTAGGATGATTTCAT
>NZ_MAEI01000038.1 GCF_009933255.1 Enterococcus diestrammenae
AATTATGAAATTAGCTCATATAGTCATTATTATTACGTATTTTTTATTTTTTTGAATGTTTTTAGTGAGTATTAAATAATGACTAAATCTATTATCAACTAAGAAGAGCGACTTTCTTTTTGACAGGCACTTAAGAAAGTTTTTCTCTTGGTTATTCAAAGGGAGGAAAAAGATGGTGTTTTGGGAAGTGTTGATAGTACTGGGGTTCGTTTTACTGGTAGTGAGTGGATGGCGCTTATGGCGTGCTTTTCGACAGAAGAAGCCCAAAAAGCCCGTCTTATTAATCGCAGTCGGTAGCCTGCTCTTGATGGCAGCTGGTGGTAGTCAAGTACCCGTAGAAGCGGCGTATTTGAAAATCTCCCCCCAACAACTAGAAACCGATCCAACTGGGAATTGCCACCTAGAAGGAACTACCAATAGTGAAGCGGAATTGTTCATTGACGGCGAAGAAATTTCTCATGAAGGAACCTTTACTTATGATATCCAGTTAGTCGATGATGGCACTAAGGAACTAGTGATTAAAAGTGTCTTTCGAGGAGAAGAAACAGTCAAAACCATAGAAATCACTCCTTCGACTGGCTATCTCGCTCATTTGGAGAGTCAAGCGGAAAAAGAGCGCCTCAAATTGGCAGATACTGCTCTAGCTACTGCAGAAAAAGAACCTTCCCAAGATCACTTTGATGTGGCCTTTACCCAAATCCAAGCATTAAGCCAAAGCTATCCCGAACTGGAACAACGATTAGAAGATGTGGCCGATTACTTGGAGATTCTTGGCTCGCTTGAGGAGCTAGAGCAAGAACCGACTCGTGAAGGCCTAGTAGCAATTCAAACCCAAGTGGCAGCATCCCCTTTAGCAAAAGATGCACTCACAAAACGTGTAGCAGCGTGCGAAAAACAAGTACACGAGCAAGAAAAAAATACGAAATTAGTCGCCGCTGCCAAAGAAAAAATCAAGCACGCGGAAACAACTCTTGCCAATGACGACTATCAATCAGCTTTAGAGGCGTTAACAACCTTACCCACAAAACAGCCTACCTTAGAAAAACGCCTGCAAAATCTTCACCATGCTATCGAAGAAAAACAAGCAGCAGAAAAAGCACAAGCTGACGCTGAGAAAAAATCCGCTCAAGAAAAAGAAGCACAAGAAAAAGCCACTCAAGAAAAAGCCGCCGAAGAGCAACGTCAACAAGAAATTCAAGCAGCTCAAGAGCAAGAACAAATTCAACAACAAGCACAGGATCAACAAACAACTCAAGAAGCCGCCGTTGGTCAAACTGTGATGGTGACTCCAACTGGCTCAAAATACCATACCCATAAATGTGGCAATGGTAATTTTACACCAGCAACCCTTGAGGAAGCATTAGCCCGTAATTTGACTCCTTGTAGCAAGTGCTTCTAAAAAAGCCAGTTGTCCTTGTTTCCAGTAGATCCCTCGGGCTGTAGTGAGAGCGGGAAATACCCACCAAAGAACCGTTGTCTTTTGCTAGCTCAACTTAGCGATTTCTACTTAGATGAACTAGCAACGACAAACCCGTTTTACGTTGGGCATTTCTCGGTCCAACTTCAGCTATTTCAATTCCTAGTTCGCTAAATTTCTCCATTTTTGAGGCATCGAAAAACCATATAAAAGCTCCTAGCCAATTCAGTATCCAAACTAGCAAAAGTCGTTGATTCAACGATTTTCCAGCTTGATTACATTTGGCTAGGAGCTTTTATGGCATCATTTAAAATGACAAGGGTTTGTTTTCCATCTCATGGACAATTTCACGGAAATCCGCAAAACCGGCTTGCAAACCGCGAATCAAAATTTCAGCTGTTCCGATATTGGTGGCCAACGGGATTTCATAGACATCACAGAGGCGAATCAAGGCCGTCACGTCTGGTTCATGGGGTTGGGCAGCTAAAGGATCTCGTAAAAAGATGACCATATCCAAATCGTCCTCAGAAATCATCGCGCCGATTTGTTGGTCACCACCGAGAGGGCCGCTTTTATAGCGATGAACAGGCAACCCTGTGGCTTCTTGAATTCGCAATCCGGTAGTCCCAGTAGCATATAGTTGATGATTCGCTAAGATTTCTCGGTAAGCGGTAGTCATCTGAACCATTAAATCCTTCTTACGATCATGAGCAATCAATGCAATTTTCATGTCTTTCCTCCATCTCCTACCGGCTATACCGGTCCTTTTGTAAAAGATACCACGAAACAAGGGCGGGATAAAGGCCGGTGCCGAAGTTTCGTGGTCTGGATGTCAGTCCGTCTAAATCAATTCCAAGGTTTTTAAAGCTTTCCAAATCCCATCATGGTCACAGTCCGCCGTCACCATATCCGCTTGGGACTGTACGTCGCTTGCGGCATTCCCCATCGCCACACCGACACCAGCTTGGCTAAGCATTTCCTTGTCATTATTGCCATCCCCAAAAGCGATGATATCTTGTGGCGCAATCCCTACCCGCTCTGCTAGAAACTGGATAGTCGCTGCTTTAGAGCCATTTTGCGGCACGACATCGACACAATTTTCATGCCAACGAACGAAACGAAACAGCGGAAAAGCGGCTTCAAATTGCCCCTGATACTCCGCACCAAAAAAGGCTAAAGCTTGGTACACTTCCTGTTCTTCAGGAAATTGGTCATCAAATTCTGGTACCCCAGCGCCAAAAGACATCATCGCTTGGGCCATCGCTCCCACATTATTGGATGTCAGACGCCGAGCCCGGTCCATTTCAATAAAGGCGGTATCGATGCCTTGCTGGTTGGCGGTAGTGACTAGGCGATCCAGCTCATTGGCATCAAGCAAATGCTTGAATACTTGGTTGTGGCTTAAAAAGGCGGCCGAACCATTGCAGACGATATAGTTTTCAAAATCCAAGTCTCGGATGACGTCTCGTGCTAAGTAGCGGCTGCGGCCTGTGGCAACCGTGACTAGATGTCCGGCTTCTTTTAGCTGCACCAAGGCTTCTCGAGTGCTATCCAAAGCTTTCTTATCCGTTCCTAATAACGTACCGTCGATGTCAAATGCGATCAATTTGCGTTTCATGATTGTCGTGATAACTCGCTTTCTTTTTATGTTTGATTAATGGTTGGGAGCATACTCTCCGACACCTTTATTCCGTAAAATTACAAATACTTGCTGCCTTCTCGAACTGCTAGTTTACTGAGCGCTGGATGGGTATCAATAAAGTCGGCCACCCATGTCGGGTTGGTCTTACTATATTCTCGCAAAGACCAGCCAATCGCTTTTTGAATGAAAAATTCATCCGTAGCCATATCCGCTAAGATTCCTTGGGCTAAGATCTCCTGATTGGTCTGGGCTTTAAACTTCAACTGCAAATTAATCCCCACCCGGCGATACCAAAAATCCTCGTGACCATAAAGCCAGCCAAAGACCGTCGTCAACTGTTCTGGATGCAAAAAGCACCAGTCACTATAGACCTTCCGCCAAGCGTCGATGCTATCCCACCACTGTTTTTCTCCCAACAAAGGGAGCCAGTTTTCCAAGTCTCCCAAGGTGAGACGTTTGAGATTGTGTTGTGCCAAATCGATGGCGAAATACTGATACTCCCGCTCCGGTTGGCGATAATAAGCTGCGGCTGTCGCCACCAATTCAGGCAATGCCCATTGCCGACTAGCAGTCAAAAACGGTTTTTCCAAGCGCCGGCGTTCCGGTGAAGGCACCCCACAAAAGGGAAACTGATTTTTCATATAAGCTGCCATGCTGGCGGCATTTTCCGGTTCAAAGGGAAACAAGCGGGTAATCGTCAGTTGTTCCATTTCCTAGCTCCTATCAAAAAATAAATGACGCAAAACAAGCGACGATGCTACCACCGCCGCTTGTTACTTAATCTACATAAGTTGATTTAGAATTGTTCAACCAAGCATAGCCCAATCCCATCACTAAACCGCCACCGATGTAATTACCAATCAGAGCGAAAAATAAGTTGTGAGCCACACTCGCTACCGTCATGCCTTCCAAAGCCCCACCAGATGCTACAAAAGCCAACGTAAAGGCTGAGAAATTGGCAATCACGTGTTCATACCCTAGAAAAGCAAAAATGAAGATAACAAAAATAATGGCCGCCACTTTACCAGCGTCATCTTTCATGCGCATCGAAATCATTACCGCAGTGTTAACCACGATATTGGCAAACATCCCCTCGATGAGAATCTGTCCCGTCGATTTTGCTAGTTTTGCTTGAATCGAAGTGAACAGAAAATTATCTGCTTCTAATCCTTGAAACGGCACTGTCTGACCAATCAAAAAGGCAAACAAAACACCGCCGATTAAGTTAAACAAAATACAGGTAAATAAAATCTTCGCTGCTAACGGAATACTCAAGCGTTTGCGATATACCCCGACAGTCATATAAAGCATGTTGGAAGTGCCTAACTCGGCATTCATATACAAAATCATCACTAAAGACCAACTAAACATAAAGGCATACAGCATCTTGCCAAGTCCTGGGGCGATATGTTCCCCCTTCATGGCAATCGCAAATGCCACGCCTGTTCCCAAAGTCAGAAACAAACAAGCCAGCATCGCACGGACTGCATAGCGCAAATAACTACCCTCGATTAGATCTACTTTTTTCTCAATGGAGGTATCAATCTTTTCAAATAATGGGGATACCGGATTCATCTCTTCTCTTCTCCTTTAGTCTCTGTCCCAAAACGGCAAAACGACCGAGCTTTCATTGTTCCTGCAGGCAGTCACAAAAAAGCCCATATACCTTACTATTGTAAGGAGAAAACCTTATTTTGTAAAGAAAAAAATGAAAACAAATGAAAACAATCATTCGCGTTTTCAAGTTTAAATTGCTCGCTGCCTTCATCTGAATCTATCATAGCAAGAAACCCTTCTCTCGCAAAGAAAAGCAGCTCATTCTAAAAGTACTTCATTGGTAAAAAAGCCCAGAAAACGATTGACCTGAAAGCCTTCCCTCAGTATACTGGAAAGACTAACTTTTACTTAGCAAAAGATCAATTGGACTGAGAGCTTTCTACCCTATATTCCTCCATTTGAAACTACACTTTTGTCTTGTCTCCAAGTAATAAATGAAATGAATGCCTGGGTAGACTCACCAACTAACCCCTCCATCACAAGTAGCTAAAACTAATCCATCCTACCAAAAAAGCTTCACGAACTCCCCCAACTGTCTACGCAAGCAAGAGGGGTTCATGAAGTCAAGGCGATAAAAAGGAGGCTAATCATGGCTGATTATCAACGTATTCTCATCTTAGGAACTCCCGGCGCTGGCAAGTCAACCCTCACCACCCAGCTGGCAAAGCACATGCACTTGCCAGCCGTGCGCTTAGATCAACTGTTTTGGGTAGACGACCAGCACACCATCACCACTGATGAACTTCTCGAAAAACTTCAGCCAATCCTTGCAACTGACGAATGGATCATCGATGGCAACTACGCTTCCACCTTGTCCCAACGTCTGCCCCGGACGCAGCTGGTGATTTTGCTAAAAGTACCTCGTCTCGTAGCTATTTGGCGCGTCATCAAACGTTACCTCACCTATCGTGGCAAAGGAGCTAGCAATCCTGGTGGGAATCCGGATACCATTGATTGGGAGTTTATCTCTTACATTTGGCATTTTCCCGAACGCCAAGGACGAGAAGCCCAGCAGCTTTTAGATAATGCCCCGCCAGACCTCCGCATCATCACTGCCAAAAACCGCCAAGATGTCTTTGACCAGCTTTTTAAGTAAAGCTAATCTTTCCTTAGATTTTTCCTTTTTTGACGGGAAAACTTGACGCTAGCTAGCCATCTGTCGTATACTATGCTTTGTGTAAAATAATGCAGCAGAAAAATAATAGCTCGTCCCCAGTCTGGCGCTGGTTTACCAGTTCAATTGTGTAACCGCGGCTGCAAAAGGTGAAGATTGAAGGACAGACTGTACGATTATGAATTTTTCATCGGATTATTTTACTCCAACTAATTTAATTGGAGGAATTTTAAATGTCTCGTTATACAGGACCATCTTGGAAACAATCTCGTCGTTTAGGCGTATCATTGTCCGGCACTGGTAAAGAATTGGCACGTCGCCCTTTCCCACCAGGTCAACACGGACCAAACAGCCGTGGTAAAAAATCAGAATACGGCTTGCAATTAACTGAAAAACAAAAACTACGTCATATGTTCGGTTTGAACGAACGTCAATTCCGTAACTTGTTTGTCAAAGCTAGCAAAATCAAAGAAGGTAAACACGGTGTTAACTTCATGATCTTGTTGGAACAACGCTTGGACAACATGGTTTACCGTCTTGGTTTGGCTTCTACTCGTCGCCAAGCACGCCAATTGGTTAACCACGGTCATATCACAGTTGACGGCAAACGCGTTGACATCCCTTCATACCACGTTGAAGTAGGTCAAGTGATTTCTGTTCGTGAAAAATCTAAAAATATGGTCACGATCAAAGAAGCTGTTGAAGCAACAATCGGCCGTCCTGCTTTTGTAAGCTTTGACGACGAAAAATTAGAAGGTTCATTGACTCGCTTGCCAGAACGCGACGAAATGACTTCAGACGTTGACGAATCATTCATCGTTGAATTCTACAACAAATTAATGTAATCTCGTCATACTTCACCCAAATCCTTGTATATCAAGGTTTTGGGTGATTTTTTTGCTTATTTTTTTGAGAAATTGGATTTGGCTTAGTTTTTGGCTTAGTTGGTTTTGAGTCTAAGTAATCCATCAAAGTGTCTACCGTTTTTTGGCTCATATCTTCCCCAACATGAGTATAGGTATCTAACGTTGTTTTAACACTTGAGTGACCCAATCGTGTTTGTACCTGTTTTGCGCTAGCTCCACTCTCAAACAATAAAGTCGCATGGGTATGACGTAAACTGTGGATATTAATATCCGGTAACTCCGCATGAGCCACAATCCTTTTCAACATATCGTAAATGCTTGCGTGATGAAGAACATTTCCATTTCGCGAAAGAAAGATAAAGCCCTCATCAGCTTGGCTCATTCCTAGTGTTTCAAGGTAATCTTCTTGAATGTTTTTAAACACCATCAATCTCTTCATAGTGTTTTCATCCATAGTAATCACACGATTGGATGCCACATTTTTAGGTGTACCCAGTTTCCAGCCACTATTGCTATAAGTAAATGACTTGGTGACAGATATTGTTTTTTTCTGGAAATCAACATCCGACCATAATAAAGCGGTACATTCTCCAATCCTTAAACCAGATTGCGCCAATACACGAAAGAGTATTTTTTGTACTTCATTGATGTAACGATCATCTAGATTATCCAAATAAGAAAAAAATCGTTTCAATTCTTCTTTACTGAGATAAAGTCTTTCCTTTTTCTTTTTTTCAACTTTGGGTTTAATTACATATTCAGTCGGGTCTTGGTCAAGTAAGCCGATACTGACACCATATCGAATAATCTTAGAAACAATCTGCAAAATCTGATGATAGTATTTTGTGCCGTTAACTTCCATAAACTTGTCATAGTAGTTTTGCAAGGAAAGAACCGAAATATCCTCTAACTTCATATCCTTCAGATCAGGTAAAACATGCTGCTCTATTCTCTTTCTAGTCCCTCTTCCTGTCGATTCTTTTACACCTTTTAAATATTGTGGATACCAAAGCTGATATAAGTCATTAAAGGTAACTACTTTTGATTCAGAAATTTTTTCTTTCCAAGCTTCCGGGTCGAATTCATAAACCATGCGATTATACTTACTCTTCACTTCCGCTTTGCTTTTCCCACGAATATTTGTGATTTTCTGTGATCCATTCGAGTATGTTCCAACATAGGTATTTGGGGAGATGAATCGCTTATCTCCTTTTTTTGTTTGATACTCTTGAATCTTCTTGCTAATATCCATTCTATTTTTCCTCCTATTGTGTGGGGCACATAGGAAAGGAATAAACTTTTTTTACTTGTTCTGTTCTGCTTCTTGAATGAAGGCTAAGTTTTTTGCGGTTTTTTCAATTTCCTCAAATGGTAAGTTGTCAAAAAAGACTGGTTTCATCTCTGGTTTCCCATGACGATTCAAAATCGGATTTCCGTCTTCATCCAAACGCATTTGTGGGGTAAAAAAACGTTCAATAAAGGCTAGCTT
Source organism: Enterococcus diestrammenae (assembly GCF_009933255.1). Lineage (GTDB taxonomy): Bacteria > Bacillota > Bacilli > Lactobacillales > Enterococcaceae > Enterococcus_C > Enterococcus_C diestrammenae. Next base: position 8,086 of record NZ_MAEI01000038.1, read on the forward strand.
TTCTGCTACCTCGTCTATTTCTTTCACTGTATGGCTATTCAAAATTTTCGCCAAAGTAAACAAATTTTGGACTTTTTGATCGTATTCGTCAATGCGGTCAAGAATAACCGTTGTTTCGGAGACCGCAATCTCTTTTGGTGATCCAAAGAGCTGAATCGGTGTCGCATGAAAGACCGTCGCAAATTTTTCTAGGCTCTCAAAGGTCGGGTAGCGAATTCCCCGTTCGATATTGGAGATGGTTTGTTTTTGTACACCAATCTTTTCTGCTAATTCCGTTTGGGAAAGTCCCATTTCTTTTCGTAAACGAGCGACATTGCCGCCAAAGTTTTCTATCATTTTCCTCACCTCGGGTCTATCATAAGCGCTTTCTCTAAAAAATTCAAGTAAAAAATAAACTAAATAGTATTTCAAGTAAACTTTTAAAATATACTTGACATCTATTTTAGATTGCGGTAGAGTGTACGAAAAGATGCTATTTTATTTATTTATAGTTCTTTTAGTTTTAAAAAATGTAAGGAGGTGAAAAGGATGTCGGTATTGGAACAAGCGCTCCTGGATTGGCAAAAAGATCAGACCAATCAATTCTTTGCCCTGTTAGAAACCCGCTTGGAAGAAACACAAACCCAACAGGATATCGTCAAACAAAAATACTGTGCGGCGCATTTCGATGTGAGTGTTAATACATTGAAAGAATGGGTTCTTCAGGGCTGTCCAGAAATTCGATTGGACTCAGGTATGGTTTTATACAGCATTCAAGCGGTGAGAAGATGGTTATTAACCTATCAAAACTAAACAAAGGTGTGGGGCCAAGGAAAGGATCCGGTGTCAGGTTGGGGTGGTTGCCGCAGCCGTTGCCTCGACTGGGATGGCTGAAAGCCAATCAGCAGGCGAGGCTTACGGACGCGTGGAACGCACAGGTCTTTTGCGAACACCAGACACTGGCTAAGCGTAAGGTGCCTTTCTAATAGCACCTTATAAAGAGAAAAATAATGGCTAATAACTACCGGAAAAATGCGAAAAAAGCCGATACTACCAAGCTTTTGAACAACAAAAAAGATTTGCGAACAATCGCAAATTTTAAAGGAGGTGACCAAATGACCAAAAGTACCCAGAATGTGCTAGGAAAAGTAGATTGGTTTCAAGCGGTCTTGCATCAAGTCAGTTATCAGACCGTCTTTCAAGACTTATTAAAAATCAATTTAGAATCCGTCTCGATTCAAGCAGGTAGTTTAAAACATGAAGAATACGATATTGTGTACACCTGTGGTTTTCTCAAATACTATACCTATCATCAGCCAGAAAAGGCCAAAGAACGCGGAACCCTTGTCTTAAGCGGGCAAGCCTGTACCACCTATGAATGGATTTTGCTTTCGTATAACCCCAAGGCGAATGTCTTTCAAGAACTCGCCACCCGTTTTTACGAGTATGCTAGTCAAACCGCCTTCACCTTTGAAATCAAACGTCTGGATTTAGCCTTGGATGATTACAATGAGGTGCCCTATTTCACGGTGGATCAAATCCATAACAAAGTTAAGAGAAAACAGTTTCTTTCAAAAGGACGAAGCTATCAACTCCATGACAGTGAGTTTGATGCCAAACAACGGGCAAAAACGGTTAGTATCGGCGTTCGAGGATCGGCTTGTATGTTTCGGGCCTACGACAAAGCCAAAGAAATGGCCAAAGATTTTGATGGAGCAAAACAAGAGGAAATTCTGGCTCGGGCTCCACAAATTCGGTTGGAAATCGAGACACGAAATGATGTTGCAGAAAGTCTCTTTCGAACAATTGCCTTTTTACCGCAAGATCAATGTGTCGCAAACTTAATTCGAGGGTTTCTGCAAACGGAGCTTACCTTTTACACAGACGGCTCCTTAAAGCAGGTCTGTCGTTGGTGGCAAGACTACCTAAAACCAAGTCTTGTTCCCACGATCACCCGGCAGTATCAAGTGAGTAGCTTTGATCGTTCCTTGAACTGGTATGAATATGGCGGACCTATGGCATTAACCCAAGCACTCTTTTTCTTGCATCATGAGGGGGTCGGGATTGACCCAAGTTTGTTAGAGATTCGCCCCAATTATGAATGGACTCCCGAACTTTCTGACCGCATGATTCAATACGTCAGTGAACAACAACGTCCCGATTTAATTCCACTTATTCAAGAACACACAAAAAAAGTGTCCGTCACTTCCCAATAAGTGAACGAACGCTCTGTTAAAAAATTTTCTAAACCAAGTATAGCAAAGAAAGGAAGAATATACGATGCCAAAAATGTTAAGTATTAATGATTTTGATTTCGGAGCCATTGGCCCAACCTTTGAACTAGATGAGGTCACTCCGAAATTTGCGACCGAAACCCGAACTGATGAAAACGGACAAGTTATTCTAGATCGCGAAAACAAACCAAGAAACTTCTATACCGATGAGATTATCGGGTACAAATATTCGGTGACCATCCTAGAAGGACAGTTCCGTAAAAAAGCAACGCAAGTCACCGTCAACACCTTAGATCATCCGATTGACAATGACGAAATTATGAAACGTGAAAGTGTCAAATGCCGGTTTGAGAACTTACAACCAAGCATGGCAGGACATCCGATGTATTACAAGGCAGATAAGATTGTTTTATTAGGGAATCAAAAATAAGTTACTATTGGATAGGCATTTCAGTTTGCCTATCCAATTTTTTTATTCATGTACGTAAAATAGTAAAAACACCTTGATTTTGATATGAACCGACCCCCAAAAGTTAGACCAAAAAATCTAACTTTTGGGGGTCGGTATTTTTTTGCTAAATATAGTTTTGAATTCAAATTGGAAATTGTTCAAGAGTACCTGGATGGGAAAGGGTATATATTTTTTAGCAAAGCTGTATGCAGTCAATCAGGGAAGCTAAATCAGAGATTGGATGAATTTTCCTACCGTGAGCTCGGCGGCACTTCAGTTCTTAACCTACTGCTTTTTCAATGATTAAAATTGGTTTTTATCACCATAATCTGATCGGTAAACTCCGTTCAACCCGGCTTTCCTTCCAATGGTACTTAGCTCCATTATCCATTCATTTTGCATAGAGGAAAACTTGAGCTTTTTTGTAATAGCAGTAAAAGAAATGTAATTCACGAGCCGATTGACCAGTGGGGCCTGTTCAATCTTAGGATCGTCAAGTTTTTGATAAACTTTCATTAATACATCTTGAATATCCTTAAACGAGCTATCTTTGCTTTTTTCAAGATCGTTGAAGAGATCATGAATAATTTTCTGTGCTGTTCGTTCCCTTTGATTTAACATTTTCCTGGCACCGCCCCACCAAGCCAGCTTCCAATCGAGTACTGGGCTAGACAGCCTCCAGCGATTCCCCATTCAACCCAGTGCTTCTTTGAATCGCAGTGTAGACCCTTACCATAGCAAATTGCTCCTACGGTTACTTTATTTAATTCTACTAGTGAGATTTTCTTCGCGTTTTTTATTTTCTATTCCTTCTTTCCAAATTGTATTATTTGAATACATACTTTTAAGCTAGCATTACTATTTTGGGCTTTTCTTTGTAGTTGAATGAATATTTAAAAGTAGCACACCTGCTAAAATTACTATCTTAATAATTAGCGAGCCTGTATTTTTATATGGCTTTAAAATAAAGAAGAATAAGCTAAATGTAATTACTAGAACAAAAATGTCCACTGGTTCCATCCGCTTTTTTATTACGTTAACTTTTTTAAGGAGCATTATAGCTGTCAACTCCTTCAACAGGACAGCACTTTATGCCCGTTGCAGCACCACTTAAGCCACCGGTTAATGTACTGTTAGCATTTCCACCATCTGTAATATCTTTTAAATTGATCAATTCTATTCTTTTATTTTTCATTTTTACGCCTCAATCTACTTCCTTTTTTTTGAATTAAGCACCGCTGTAAACCCTCCAGCCGCTGCAACATATATTGCTTCTAAAACGCAAATTGCCACTCCCAACGCTGCACCATCGGTAACTACGCCACCCATATCATATATAAAGTCCTTAAAGGTGCCAGATTATCAAGCGCTTTTATTTCCAAAGACGATAATTTCCCCAATTTTCATAACGAATACGCTATTCGATATTTTTTTAGATTATAGCTTAGGTATACAATTTTCAATATTTTTCTGTTTTCAATTTCTTTTTTGTATATCATCTTGCTTGGATTAAATTTTTTAAGTCCTATCATTTTAGATAATCAATTATTATGATTACTTTCTAAATCTACTAAGCTCGTATCAGAACCAATGAAATTTACTAAGGTCTCACCTTTTGACAACAATGAGATTATGAAACATGAGAGCGTCAAATGCCAGTTTGAGAATCTACAATTAAACATGACGGGACACATGATGTATTACAAAGCGGATAAGATTGCTTTGTTAGGAAATCAGAAATAAGGTACAGTTAGATAGGAATAAACATCTTGATTTTCATCGAAAATAAGATGGTTCCCTACCACTTTCCCTATCAAAATCTACTCAAACACTTTACTATATCTTTCAACATATCTTTTTTCCAATTCATTTTCCAAAAAATACATCTTCGTTTGAGAAATATTTACTTGATTCCATTTCCAATCAACTAAATCATATCGTCCGATACCCGCAATTGATCTGACTTCATCAATTGAAAGACCTAAAGCCCGGCTTAAGTACTCAATTTTTTTAATCTGCTTTTTACGTCTACGACTGGAAATCAAACTAAGAATAGCAAAAGCCAAACAAAAAATGAGGGTACGCAACAGCTCATAATGGAAATCCATTAATTTATTAAGAAGCAGCAATATAATCACGCTTAAAATCCAAATAACTGAATAAAGGAGATCAATCTTTTCATTAATAAATAATTTTCTTCTTTTCATAAATCCAACTCCTAAAAGAGTTACTCTTTTCAAAATTGCAAGGCTCCTGACTTTTTCTTCTTTCCCCTCTGATTTCCATATTTCTGAGAGAACAGCACCAATGAACAACTCAGATGTATCATAGTGCCAAAAAGCATTAATTGATAGATGACAAAAAGTGTAAATAAGTCAGTAATCAACTACTACTGATAACTAGATAAAAGCTTTCTTTTCATCCACTATCATTAATCCCTCCAATAAAATATTATTGAATGACAATTCATATAAAATTTGACCAATTTTTCATCGCACATTCACCTTTTAATTATTAATTCAAAGAGTAATTTCTACCAACTAATATAAGAGATAATTGCCAGTTTTACAACTGAAGGTGTTACTATGCCCCATGTGACAGTCTTTTAATCCGGATTATCCGTAATGATTTTTAATTGACTTTTGGAAATAAGATACATTGTCCCTCCAAAAAAGGTGCCGCCTACTAGGTAAATCAAAACATTCCACCAGCTTATTCTTATGGAATCATGCCACAGGGTGGGGAACACAATAGTCATAACAATGAACATTGAAAATCCCCAATTCAAGCCAGCCCAAAGACTTTTTTTTCTTAAAGATTTGCTAGCTAAGGTATAAGATTTCTCATCATAAAATTCTGTTTGCTGAACCCCATATTTTTTAGTTTTAAATATGACATAGTAGCTATTGAACTGTTGTAAGCCCAGTAATAGAAATGTTCCCAGTGTGTACTGTTGATGAATAGCGTCCCAAATAAAACTAACCATCATCAGGGCTGTCGTCAAATAGAACATTAGCATATTAGCATGAGCTAATATTTCAAAAATTTTTGATTTTTGGTACTCATCTCTTTCTCCTTGATAGCCCACATATCTCTGCAGCCATTTATTTTCCAAATCTTTCATCGCTCACTTTCCCCCATCTCATTCCAAAATAACGTATTTAAATCTGTTTTTAATTCAATGGCGATTTTCAAACACAAGTCCAAAGAAGGGTTGTATTTGCCATTTTCAATCATGTTGATTGTCTGACGGGCTACTTTTATTCGTTTCGCCAATTCTGTTTGTGATATACCAACTTTTTGTCGATATTTTTTTATATTATTCATACACTGCATCCGTTCTATTGTCTTATATATATGACAAAACCATTTTAGCATTTATTGTTTTTTTGTCAAATATATATGACAAACTACATCCGTGTTTAAGAGAATTTTTATAGCACCCCCTTGGTTTCGAAATATTTATTTAGAAACTTTTTAGTTCACTTATAATGGATAAAGAGAGCCTATTTTAACTAGGTTTCCTGCTAAAAAACCGTCAGTGAAATCTGACAGGTGGTTGCTTTAGGATTGAGCTCCTAGACCTTTTTAGATATAGAATTTGTGCAAGAAGAAAAAATTCTGCCAGTGAACTACTTCATGAAATTAAATCTGTAGACAATGCTCCACTAGGAATTAAATTTTGAAACAAAATAAGCATCCTCTATATTTATCAACTAAAAAACAGGTTTCGTTACATCAAAGAAATCTGTAACAACTGACAAAATATCCCATTTTATCTAATAAAAACAACTAGTTTTTATTAACTAAATAAAGACAAATACCGCTTCAAATAGCTTTTTCACTACTTAAAACGGTATTATAAACGCGAATTTTATATTTAATATTTACTATTTTGGTTGATAATTGTAATCAGCATAGATACAATCTTTTTCTATATGCCCCACACCATAATTTGGCTTAGTTTTTGGCTTAGTTTCAAAAAATATCCTTTCATATCATTCAATATCAGACTAGTTAAAAAGACTGTTGTATCAACAAACCACTCTAATATGATACCAAACAATACTCAGATTTTCATTCTACAACAAATTAATGTAATCTCATTACATTACCAACACCCAAGACCCTGCTTTGCAGCGGCTTGGGTGTTTTTTTGTTTCAGCTACCTAGCAAACAAGGAAGGCCCCCTATTTTTCCGTGATATAATTAGCTTAAGAACAATTATCCCCTCACCACTGGAGGTGCTGAACATGATTTCCTTATTCACCGCTCTAACCTTTCTTTTGATTGCCGACATGACCCCTGAAAAACGCATTAATCGTTGGTATGGTTTTCGAAGTCCGAAAGCTAAGAAAAATCAAGCAAATTGGGATTTGGCCCAAAAAGAGATGATTGCTTTTGCCAAACGGTTAGTCTTGCCCAGTTTTTTAATTGGTTTACTTTTTGTGGCAATCGAAATCTTCTTGATTATCCAAGGTGCTGGAAATACGGTGATAACCCTCTTATTGTTAGAATGTATCGTACCCGCCATCCTTTATCTGATTTTGTATTTTCATTGTGATCGGATGTTAGCGGATTAGCTCGTGTTATAACCCTAAACAAGCGTGTCTCCCTGATGGAAAACACGCTTGTTTTATTGGTTATTTATTTCGAGGCATCCTTAATAAGTCACACAAATAAAAACAAATAGCCCACTATTTACCACGATACTCAAGAGACTGTACCCAAGATAAGCAAAATTTTGATTTGCCAGTCCCTTTCCTCCTAAAATCCCTGCCACTACGGGAATAACTAAAACCGCTAAGTATTTTGGCGCGTAGTAGTTCACCTGGTCATCGATTCCCCACTGCATCGGTACTTGCTCCGGTAAAAAGAAAAGAAAAACAATGGCCACAATCAAACTTATTGCAAGGACTAGTGAAAAAGCTTTACGATAACTCATATTTAAAAAGAATAAATTCATCATTTCACCCTCCATTTCATAAACTTAGCGCCACTGTACTAGCACTAGTAAATAATAAAAACATACCACCCAAAACAGCCCCCAGGTTAACAACACTAAGAGCTGAAGCAAGAAACTTTTCTCGCTGTATCGCCCGTATGCTTTTGCCGGCCAATCTCGCGGAAAAAGTAGCGAAAAACCAACGCCTAACGCCGGCAAGAAAAACAATCCCAGTTTATTGCCATAATTACCAATCCGATATTCTCCGAGAAACTGATTTTCTATCGGAGACAACTGGATGGGGATGGTTTGTGGGAGTATACTAACAAGGTAAAGAATGAAAATCACCGCACCAAGGGTCAGCACTCCATTGGCAAGACGTAATTTTAAAAAGCAGCGATCCACCCGTTGAATAATCCACCCCATGAACAACACACCTTTCTGCATCTTTCATTATAGATAACTATGATAAGTTTACAAGCAAGGGATTCTTGCATTCCTATCATACCAAGGTTTCTAGCAATTATATTGAATCTATTGGAGGTCACATTTGATGTTTGCCGAAGCTATTAAAGAACGCCGTAAAGCTCTAGGTCTGACCCAACAGGAGCTAGCAGACCGCCTTTTTGTTTCTCGCCAAACAGTTTCAAACTGGGAAAACGGCAAAAATTTCCCCGACATCCCCACCCTGATTGCCATCAGTGACCAAGTGGGTTTGTCCTTGGACCAGCTGCTCAAAGGCGATGCTTCTTACATGGAAAAAATAGAGGAAGATTATCAGCTTATCGAAAACAAGCGAAAAGACCGACTGATTCAGCTGATTGTCGGTGCTACCCAACTAGCGCTCATCCTTTTAGCAGCAGCGAGTTTTTTCTTTCGCGAAATCATCAGTGAGCGACTCTTCGCCTTGGGTATTTTGATTTTATGCCTTCCCTTAGTGATTTCCAGCTACCTGATTTATTACGCTTCCTACAGCAAGAAGGAAAATACCTCGACAGCTCTTTTCATTCCCAAGGCGTTTGGTCCCGGGGTCACCATCAACCCTAGCCACCCTCTTGGAAAATTAATCTGGGGTGCGATTGTGGTAGGAATCTTGGCCCTCTTAGTCTATACGCTGGTCAATCACTAATTACCGCAAGCAAAGAATTTGGTTTCACCGTCTTATTCTCGTAGACTAGGCTTGAGGTGATAAAAATGCGCAATACTTGGCTTGCTGAACAACTAAAAGCCATCCAAGAACCCCAGTACCAACGTATTTTGCAAGCAGCAATTGACTATATTGAAGAACTTGAAGATGATAACGAAAGCTTACAAGTGTCTCTGGAAGGCTCGGTTTGGAGTCCCAATCGTTGGAACGACAAGGCTGACCAAAAAGAGCCAGAAAAATAATTACAGCTTATCAGAGTTTTTGGACCGAAAAATGCACCCCGTCACTTTTTTTGGACGGTGGTGCATTTTTCGTTTCCTGTTGATTTTTTATATCCACTTAGCAAATTCTGGGGAAGATTCTAAGTTTGAACCCAGTTTTAGTTTGTTACATCATATCCTTGTAGCGCAGCATCGCCTTCCGCTGAGTTGGAAACCCGAATGACATTTTCAACCTGGTTGACGAAAATCTTGCCGTCTCCTGGTTTACCCGTGTACAAAGCTTCCTTGATGGCTCCAACCACTAGATCCACCGGAATGCGACTGACGGTGACTTCCACCTTGACTTTCGGTAGAAGTTCCGCAGCAACTTCTGAACCACGATAGAGTTCGGTTTGTCCTTTTTGAACACCGTGCCCTAGAACTGGAGTGACGGTCATGCCTTCTACACCGATACCATAGAGTTTTTCCTGGACTTTCCGCAGGTTGACTTCATTGATAACCACAGCCACATTAGTGAGTTTACCAGAGTCTGCGGTTTCGTAATCCATTGCGACAGAGGTACTCGCCGGTGCGCTTGTGGCTGCATGCGTCGTCGTTTTGATCGTTTCACCCGTTGATAAAGCCAGTTCTACCACACTTTCCGGTTGAACGTTAAAGCCAGCATAGGCGCTTTGTAAGCCGTGTTCCACATTGTCCAAGCCAGCGATTTCCGTCTCAGGAGAAACCCGCAAGCCGATTGTTGCTTTGATGACAGAAAAGAGGACAAACGTCGTAGCCCCGACCCATAGCATCGTCACGCCGACACCAATGATTTGAATTACTAAAAAGGACACTCCGCCTCCATAGAACAATCCGCCATCTATCGCCAATAAACCTGTTGCTAAAGTCCCAAAGGCGCCGCAAACACCGTGAACAGCCACTGCCCCTACTGGATCATCCACGCGTAATTTCTGATCGATAAACTCAACGGCGAAAAGCATCAACGCTCCAGCTGCCAGACCAATCACAGCAGCCCCACCAGCGGACACCATATCACAGCCAGCCGTGACACCCACCAGCCCTGCCAACGTCCCATTCAAAGTCAGGGAGACATCTGGCTTTTTGTATTTCACCCAAGAGATAGCCAAAGCAGACAAGGTCCCGCAAGCTGCTGCTAAGTTGGTATTTACCAAGACGTTACTGGCCAAAATCATCGTGTCGTCACCAGTCATAGAAGTGGTAGAGCCGCCATTAAAGCCAAACCAGCAGAACCATAAAATGAAAACTCCCAAAGCTGCAAAAGTCAAGTTGTGACCAGGAATCGCCAAGCTTTTACCAGATTTACTATATTTGCCAATCCGAGGCCCGAGAATTGCTGCGCCGACGAAAGCTGCCACGCCCCCTACCATATGAACAGCTGTCGATCCGGCAAAATCATGGAACCCCATCTCTGCCAAGAAGCCACCGCCCCAGATCCAGTGACCCGATACTGGATAAATCAAGGCACTGATTACTGCACTGTAGACACAGTAGGCTTTAAATTCCGTCCGCTCCGCCATCGCGCCAGAAACAATCGTCGCTGCCGTCGCACAAAACACCGTTTGGAAAAACATGTAAGCCGGTGTCGGCATCGCAAATTCAAAAGAGTCCATTGCAAAAATGTGGATACCGCCAAAGATAGCGCTTTGGGTTCCAAACATAATACCAAAACCAATGATCCAATAGAGAACGGAACCGAAACAAAAATCCACCATGTTTTTCATGATGATGTTCCCAGCATTTTTCGCTCGGGTAAAACCAGCTTCTACCAAGGTGAAGCCTGCTTGCATGAAAAATACCAAAAATGCCGCAACCAACGTCCAAATCACATCCACCGAAGAAAACATAAAACCACTCCCTTTTCCACTTTTTTGAATCGTCAGAAAATTCTTCCTAAATCAAAAATACCATGGCATTTTAAGCTCTTCAATAAAGATGTTAGTTTTTATTACGTATAAAATAGTTTTGTTCGGGAATTACGACTATTTTTACAATTTTCTATTCGAGATATGTAATAAAACATGACATAGAAACAAAAAAACACCTCTCCACGATAGAGAAGTGTCGAATTAAAGAAATTATACAATCCCATTACACTTAGCAACACAGATCTCAACTCAGTCACAGCACCACCAAATTACCTAATCACTGACCCAATAGTTTCGCAATCTCCGGTCCAATCTTGTCCGGTGTTGTTTGTGGGGCAAAGCGTTCAACTACTTCCCCATCTGAATTGATTAAAAATTTAGTGAAGTTCCATTTAATCGCAGCACCCACCAAGCCACCTTTTTCCTTTTTCAAAAAGGTATATAAGGGGTCCTCGTTTTCACCATTCACTTCAATTTTGCCAAAAGTTTTGAAGGTGGTGTGATACCGCAACTGGCAAAATTCTTGGATTTCTTCATTGGTTCCTGGCGCTTGATTGCCAAACTGATTGCAGGGGAAATCAAGAATTTCGAAGCCTTGGTCCCGATAGTCCTGGTAAAGTTTTTCCAATCCTTCATATTGTGGTGTGAAGCCACAACCTGTCGCCGTATTGACGATTAGCAAGACTTTCCCTTGATAATCCGCCAAAGAAACCGGCTGCCCTTGGACATCTTTTACTTGAAAATCATAGATACTCATGGCAATTCCTCCTTTATGACGAAGCTTTACCCTTTGATTGTAACGAAGGCGAGCAGCAATCACAAAGAATCGCCCTCGCAGAAGTGACACGAAAAAATCCCGCACAAGTTTTTGTACGGGAGACTGATTGAAACGCTGAACAGACCACAAGTTTTACTCATCTATCCTCTTTCAAGAGGCTTCTCCTGACAAGTCAGCTTTTGCTTCTACAGCTTCGCGAGCGTCAATCGCAACATATTCTCGATCCTCGGAGACTTCCATATAAGCTGGACGGATGATTTTTTGGGTATTGATCAGTTCCTCGATACGATGAGCCGACCAACCGACGATCCGAGCGATAGCAAACATCGGTGTATAAAGTTCTCGAGGCAAGCCTAACATGGCATAGACAAAACCGCTGAAAAAGTCGATATTGGCGCTGACCCCTTTAAACATCTTTCGCTTTTCACCGATAATTTTTGGTGCCAATTCTTCTACTAAGGAGTACAGTTCAAATTCGGCTTGCTCTTCCGGTCCTTTTTCTTCAGCTAATTTGGAGACATAGGATTTAAAAATCGCTGCTCGAGGATCATTGTCGCTATAAACAGCGTGGCCCATCCCATAAATCAACCCTTTGCCATCGAAGGCTTTTTTATCCAAAATGTCCTCTAAATATTGACGGACTTGAGCGGGATCAGTGGTATCAGCTACGTTGGCTTTCAAATCTTCCATCATGTGGGTCACTTTGATATTGGCCCCACCGTGTTTTGGCCCTTTCAAAGAACCCAATGCTGCACTGATTGTCGAATAAGTGTCCGTGCCACTGGAAGTCACCACTCGCGTCGTAAAGGTAGAATTATTCCCGCCACCGTGTTCCATATGCAATACGAGGGACATATCCAGCGTCTGCGCTTCTTGTTTCGTGTAGCTCTTGTCTGGGCGTAGCATCGTCAAAATCGCTTCCGCCGTACTTAAATTTGGATCTGGTCGATGAATGTACATGCTTTCGTCCATCTCATAGTGGTTGTAGGCATGATAGGCGTAGACGGCCAGCATCGGAAAGACGGCGATTAACATCAGACATTGTTCCAACACATTTTCTACGCTTACATCATCTCTTTTGTCATCGTAACATGCCAATGTCAGCAAGCTTCTTGAAAGATTATTCATAATATCAACAGAAGGCGCCTTCATAATCACATCCCGAACAAAATTGGTAGGTAGCGTGCGTTTGTCCGCCAATAGCTGGGAAAAATCTCGCAATTCTGCCGGTGTTGGCAGCTCCCCAAAAAGGAGTAAAAATGCAACTTCTTCAAATCCGAAACGACCTTCCCCCACAAAGCCCTTCACCAGTTCATTGATATCAATCCCGCGGTAGCGCAGTTCTCCCGTTCCTGGGATTGGTTGGCCATCGACGATTTTTTGCGGATAAATCGTGGAGATTGTTGTTAAACCTGCTAAAACACCCTTACCATTAGTATCTCGCAAGCCTCGCTTAACGTTATACTTTGTATAATTATTCACATCTATCCAATCAACTTCTTCACATCGCGCAGCCAAACTTGGATAGTCTAGCAACTTTTTTTCCATTAAACTCACGTAAAACACCCCTTTTACCGAAAAAATATTCTGTATCGCGACAGATTGTATTACCGATAATTATACCACCATTTTTTCTAAAAAGAAATAATATTTCGACTATTTACATTTATGCACAGTCAACGTATAATTATACCAACTGACATTTTTAAGGGAGAAAGGGGCTTATGCTCATGAAATGGCAAAATACTTTAGCCGATAAAGACCTGATTTACTGTGATTTAAAGCAAGTTACGACTGCATTTTCAGCAAATTTGACCGCCTTACCCTACGCCATTCGTGTCTTATTGGAGTCTGTCGCTCGTAACCGCGATGAAGAGATTACCGACGAGATCATTGGCGAATTAGCCAATTGGCAGGCTGCAGCTCCAACCGGCGTTGTGCCATTTAAACCAGCGCGAGTTATTTTACAAGATTTCACCGGCGTGCCGGCTGTCGTGGATTTGGCAGCTATGCGAGATGCGATGGTGGCGCTAGGTGGGGACGCCAAAGCCATCAACCCTGAGATTCCGGTAACCTTAGTCGTGGACCATTCCGTTCAAGTCGATTGTGCCGGTTCGCCAGGGGCATTGGCTTTCAACACACAGCGAGAATTTGAGCGAAATCACGAACGTTACCAATTTTTAAAATGGGCCCAACAGTCCTTCAAAGATTTTGAAGTCGTTCCGCCAGAAACCGGCATTATTCACCAAGTAAACATCGAAAAGCTTTCCAATGTCATCTTGAGCAAAACCGATGAAGCTAGTGGAAAAACGGTGATTTTCCCCGACACCTTACAGGGAACAGACTCCCACACCACCATGATTAACGGCCTTGGGGTTTTAGGCTGGGGCGTGGGCGGAATTGAAGCGGAAGCCGCTATTTTAGGGGAAGCTTCCTATTTTCCAACTCCAGAGGTTATCGGGGTGAACTTTAGCGGTGAACTGCCTATTGGTACCACAGCCACTGATTTGGCATTGGCCGTGACGGAGTTGTTACGGCAAGAGAAAGTGGTTGGCAAATTTGTGGAGTATTTCGGTACTGGCTATCAAAAACTCAGCCTCTCTGATCGAGCGACCATTGCCAATATGGCCCCAGAATACGGTGCGACTTGCGGTTTTTGTCCAATTGACGAAGAAACCCTCAACTATTTACGGACCACCGGCAGAGACCCTGAACTGATTGATACCGTTGAAAGCTATGCCAAAGCAAACGGGCTTTTTTACGATGCCAGCCACTTACCAACTTACACGAAAACTATCCAGTTAGACCTTAGCACCATTCAGCCATCCTTAGCCGGGCCAAAACGTCCGCAAGATCGGATTTCTCTAGAAGCCGTGCCAGCGGATTTCACCGCTTCTGTCACGGCTGAAGTCGGACCTAAAGGATTTGGCTTACCAGCTACAGAACTTGAAAAAACGACGCCAATCCATTGGCAGGAGAAAAATCCTGATCTGGCTTATCCAGATACCCTCAAAACCGGTGATCTTGCCTTAGCCGCAATCACTAGCTGTACCAACACTAGCAATCCTTTTGTGATGATTTCCGCGGGACTGTTGGCAAAAAAAGCAGTGGAAAAAGGCTTGAAAGTCCCCGCCTATGTGAAAACCTCTCTGTCTCCCGGCTCACGGATCGTTACCTCCTATTTGGAAGACAGCGGGCTTTTGCCTTATCTGGAAAAACTCGGTTTCTATAACGTCGGCTATGGTTGTACGACTTGCATCGGAAATTCAGGCCCTTTAAGCGAACCGGTGACAGAAGCCATCGAGGCGGATAACTTATTGGTGGCTTCCGTCCTTTCAGGCAATCGTAATTTTGAAGGACGGATTCATCCATTAATCAAAGCCAACTATCTCGCCTCACCACCTTTAGTAGTGGCTTATGCCTTAGCCGGCAGCATCCTGACCAATCTCACCACCGACGTGATTGGTCAAGACCCAGCTGGCGCAGACATTTATTTAAAAGATCTCTGGCCGACTGCCGCTGAGGTCAATGCCGTCATCGACAAATATGTCGGACCAGAAGCTTATAAGGAAACTTATGCCCATCTTTTCGATGCCAATCAACGTTGGAATGAAATCGAAACGGCCACCAGGGATTGTTTCGACTGGAACGAGGATTCGACTTATATCGCTAACCCACCATTCTTCGCTGACTTGACGCGGGAATTACCGCAACAAGGTAGCTTACAAAACTTGACCGTCTTAGCCAAATTAGCAGATTCCGTCACCACCGACCATATTTCACCTGCAGGCAATATTGCCATCGATTCACCGGCGGGAGGCTTTTTGAAAGCTCGCGGGATAGCACCAAAAGATTTCAACTCCTATGGCTCACGTCGGGGCAATCATGAGGTTATGATGCGGGGAACCTTTGCCAATATCCGCCTACAAAACCAGCTCATCCCAGGATCCTCTGGCGGTGTTACCAAGTATCATCCTACTGGCGAAACCTTGTCCATCTATGACGCCGCTATGAAGTATCAAGCAGCCGGGGATGGTGCGATCATCTTGGCCGGAAAAGACTACGGCATGGGCTCTTCCCGAGACTGGGCCGCAAAAGGCACCCAGCTTCTAGGGGTCAAAGCCGTCTTAGCTGAAAGTTTTGAACGCATTCACCGCTCCAACTTAGCCATGATGGGTATCTTGCCTTTGCAATACCTAGCGGGGCAAACAGCAGCCAGTCTCGGTTTAACTGGCGAAGAAAGTTTCACTATTCCTTTACCAGAGGAACCACAAGTCGGACAATTACTGACCATTACCGCAACAAAAATCGATGGCAGCCAGCAGCAATTCCAAGTGAAACTACGCTTTGATGCCCCTGCTGATATCCGCTATTGGAAAAACCAAGGCATTTTACCAATGGTGATTCGTAAAAAATTCGAAGCCTAACACACGCAGCATCTGCGGATCTGTCATTATCCGGCGGCAGATTCGCCTTTTTCATCAATACTGACAAAAACGGGGGTTCCTACATGAGTTATCTCACTATTGAAAACCAACAATTACACGTTCCTAACGATCCCATCATTCCCTTCATCGCTGGCGACGGCATTGGCCCAGAAATCTGGGAAGCCTCTCGCAAAGTCATCGATGCAGCGGTCGCAAAAGCCTATAGCGGAGAAAAACAGATTCAGTGGACAGAAATCTTGGCCGGTGAAAAAGCGTTTAAAGAGACGGGAGAATGGCTTCCAGAAGCCACGTTAACAGCAATTAAAACCGCCAAAGTCGCCCTCAAAGGTCCTCTTACCACTCCCATTGGTGGCGGTATTCGTTCCTTAAACGTGGCATTGCGGCAAGACTTGGATCTCTTTGCCTGTGTACGACCAGTCCGGTATTTTAATGGGGTACCATCTCCTTTGAAAGAGCCAGAAAAAACCAATATGGTCATCTTCCGAGAGAATACCGAAGATGTTTATGCTGGAATCGAGTTTGCAAAAGGTACAGCAGAAGTCAACGCCTTGATTTCTCTTTTACAAGAACAATTCCAAGTAACTAAGATTCGCTTCCCGGAAACTAGCGCCATCGGTATCAAACCAATTTCCCAGGAAGGCAGTCAACGCCTCATCGCTGCAGCCATCGACTACGCATTAGAAAATGGCCACAAAACCGTCACTTTGGTTCACAAAGGCAATATCATGAAATTTACGGAAGGGGGCTTCAAAAACTGGGGCTACGAATTGGCGGAAACCGAATACGCCGAAAAAACCTTCACCATGAACCAATACGCGACCATCGCCGAAAAATCTGGTAAACCCGCGGCCGACGAGGCTTACCAGCAGGCTAAAGCAGCTGGTAAATTGATTATCAATGACGTCATCGCTGACAATATGTTGCAACAGATTCTCCTTTATCCAGAAAAATATGAGGTCATTGCCACCTGCAACCTCAACGGTGACTACCTTTCTGACGCACTGGCCGCACAAGTCGGCGGCATCGGTATCGCACCGGGGGCCAATATCAACTACCACACCGGTCATGCTATTTTTGAAGCAACTCATGGTACCGCCCCAGATATCGCTGGCCTCGGCAAAGCGAATCCTTGTTCACTGCTGCTATCTGCTGGGATGATGTTAACCTATCTTGGCTGGGGTGAGGCGGCTCACTTAGTGGAACAAGCAATTGAAAAAGCCCTCACCACTAAACAAGTGACCGCTGACTTTGCTCATTCGATGACTGGAGCCACGGAAATCAGCACGGCAGCTTTTGGTGAATTACTGGTAACCATAATCAACGAATAACCACCACTTTTGGGATTTCGTACCCAATTAAAAAAACCGACCCTACAAAAGACGGAAGTCCTTCGTAGGGTCGGTTATTTATTTTTTAGCGTTTTTTTTCATTCTCGCCAACTTTTTCTAACGTGGCTTTCGTCTCCTGTTTTTTGATTCCTGTTGCCAGCAAAATCTCTTTATGAAAATCATTTTTCAACAATATCGCACATAGAATCACTTCCAAAATGTACCAATAAATCTGAAAACTGCTATTGCCAAAAATCCCTGGGTATCGATTGCCATGGATAAGCACTTCAGTGGAAATCACACACGCAGCGCAATAGGCGACGGCAAAAAAGAAACGACTACTGATTTTATGTTTGGCGATTGTATTTAAGATGAGAAGCAAAACCAATAATGTCAATAACAGCATCTGCAAATAATAGGCCCACGGAGACACGGATTTGAAATCAGAATTGGTATATCCAAAAGAAAAACCCGTACTGATACCGAGATTGATAAGTAGAATCCCACGATAGATGACCAGCAACATTTTCTCACCTCTTTTAGCAAAACCAGGCAACATTTTTTAAAAATAATAAAATTATCAGAAATTTCGTTTCTAGCTATCTTCAAACGCAAATAATTTTCTCATATTTTCTAAAATTATAGCAAGATTTTTAGTTAGACACGAGAATTTTCACTTAATATGCGTATTCCCATAAACTTCCTTAAATAATTGGTCCAGTTATTTTTCATTTTCGAGATCGCTGCACTTAAAAAAAGTTTTCTCAGCCTCTTTACCTTTCGTTAACCATATAATATAATTCAGTTAACAAAACTTGTTAACCCTATTTAAAAATAAAGTTTACGAAATGAGGACTTAGAATGCGTATTCCCTTAAGACAACAAATTTTGGCTGCGATTTTCGCTGCTGTGATCGGGATTTTATCTCAGCTTGTGATCACTCTCCCCTTCACGATTGTTCCTTTCACCCTGCAAACGTTCATTATCGGTTTGACGGTTACCATCTTGGGTACTAAAACCGGCACTTGGGCAATCGTGATGTACTTATTCCTAGGTTTGATCGGCATCCCCGTCTTTGCCGGTGGTGCGAGTGGCATTGGTGCCTTACTGGGCCCTACTGGTGGCTTTTTGATCGGTTTTATTTTTAACGGTTTAGTAACCGGCACGATCATCGACAAGACCAAACGCAACTATGTTTGGGCGTCTCTTGCAAATCTAGCTGGCGCTGCAGTCGTTTTATTATTTGGCGCTATTTGGATGCATTTTGGCACAGGTACGTCCTTTAGTGCCGCTCTCAACGCTGCCGTTCTGCCTTTTATCCTTCCCGGCATTATTAAAGCCTTGGCCGCTGCTGTGATTGGTGTCACGATTGCTCAACGTCTCCCCCAGCGTTTTCTGACACCAGTAAAGTGAGAAACGAAAGGGCCATGGCTAGCTTCTAATCAACCTTTTGTTAGTTTTTTTAAGTAGTTCCCTAACCATTCATGAGCGACTATTCATTGAAGACACAAAGAAACCCATAGCGCCTTGCTATGGGTTTTTCAATTCGTTTAGTTATTCAATTATTTAACAGCATCT
>NZ_MAEI01000039.1 GCF_009933255.1 Enterococcus diestrammenae
TCAAGTTCATTATAAGTGCTCCTTCGTTTTCAAGACAGCGTTAGAGGTTCGGCAAAATTTGCCGAACCTTATATGTTTTTTATACTTTCGGTTGAGAAACGAGAAAGCCTACGTTTAGCGATATTTTTAAAGACTAGTTTGTCTACTTTGATGAATACCATCCCATCTCATCACCGAATTCGCAAAAGGAATTGTCGAGTGAACGAAACCCTTTTTAAATAAACGCTGTTTTCAATTGCAGCGGTTTATTTGCTGTGTTTAAAAAACTTCCAGCAATATTAGAAAGGCGAAACGAACTCGTGAAGCCAGATATTTTTAGACTTGGTATTGCGAAATTTTCACAAGTGAAAATTCCATAATACCTTAGTCAGCAAAAAAACTGCCGTAGACTCAAAGTCCCCGACAGTTTTAATATGTGCCGCCTCGCCAGCGCAAAATAATTTTTATGTTTTTTTATAATCTCAAAATACAACATTAAATATATGTTGTCAAGACACTTTTCAATGAATTATCGCAATACCATAGTTTTAATTTCTTAATAATTAAAATTAAATAACTTTATAAATGAAATTAGTTGAAACTAAAGTTGTTTATACATGTTTTTTCTGTTGCTGTTAGAACTATTTTTCCCACCGTATTTTTTTATGGACTTTCCCCCACGCTCCCTCCCCTTCCTCTTTCCTAATTTCTCCCTAGATATGGTAAACTTAACAAAGAATTCCCGTTGTACGCAACTAGCTTTGCAGAACTTGATCGCAACGGTTTCAATACTTCCATTAAAGGGTGACACGATGTCTACAATCAAAGCATTTCTCAAAGAAAACCGCCGCTATCTACTAGCGAGTTGTCTAATACCAATCGGGGTCATGGCGTTTATCTATCTGACCCTTGGGATTTATCCTGGAAGCTCTCGTAGCGTACTTGCTAGCGATGCTTTTTCCCAATTTTCCAACTTCCACGCCAGCTATCGCAACATGCTCCTAGGGAAACAAGGCGCCCTCTATACGTGGAATGCTTCCTTGGGCTTAAATTACCTGTCATTAGTTTCCTATTATCTCGGGGGATTGTTTACGCCACTGGTGATCTTTTTCCCGAATCAGTTGATGCCAGATGCCTTGTATTTTCTAACCTTGATCAAAATCGGCGCCGCTGGTTTGGCCTTTTGGTTTTACGCCAAGCATACCTTCCGCCTGCCTCGAGCTTATCACGTCATTTTAGCAATTTGTTATAGTTTGATGTCCTTTGTCACCGCCCACTCTGAGTTGATCATGTGGTTAGATGCCTTTGTCTGGTTACCCCTCATCATTTGGGGGATTGATCGAGTCTTGGCTGGGAAAAGTCCGCGACTACTCTTTTTCAGTTATTTACTTATGTTTCTAACCAGTTTTTACACCGGTTTTATGCTGGCGATTTTTTCGGCGTTGTACTTTATCGCCCACTTCTTCATGGCACCCAAACGCAATCTCCGCTATGTGCTCCCCTATGGATTGACGGCATTGTTAGCCGGTGGCGCCAGCATGATTATCATTTTGCCAGCGATTTTGGATCTTTCTGCTAATGGAGAAACCTTGTCTACTGTCACCAAGCTGAAAACCGAAGCCACTGCTCCCTTGGATCTATTGATGAAAAACATGATTGCCGTTTATGATACGACTAAATACGGCTCGATTCCTTTCATCTACGTTGGTTTATTGCCCCTGGTTTTGTGCTTGTATTATTTTATTTCTCGGCGCATCCCCTGGAAAAACAAACTCCTTTATGGGGCCCTTTTTGGCATTTTGATTGCTAGTTTTTATCTCGTACCCCTCAATCTTTTTTGGCATGGGATGCATGCGCCAAATATGTTCTTGTTCCGCTATGCGTTTCTCTTTTCCTTTATGGTTGTGATGTTGGCGGGTTACGGGTGGGAAACGCTAGCCCTCAAAAACTGGCAAACCTTTGCCGTCTTGCTGTTGTTGTTAATGGCCGCTTTTTGTCTGGCCTATGGTCTCCATCCAGCTGCTAGTTACAGCTATATCAAGCTGTTCTCGCTAGTTTTGACCTTATGTTTCTTGCTACTGTATCTCGTTTTGTTTACTTGCCAAAAAATCGGCGCCGTCGGACAAAAAGTCTTCACCATCCTCTTATTATTGACCGTCACGGGGGAAGCTGCCGTGAACACCAACGGCATGCTGCGGGGAATTTTAAACGATTGGAACTATGCCTCTCGCAGTCTCTACACCGATCCTTATCCCGAAATCAAAGAGTTAGTAGATAAGAATACCGCTGCTAGCGATACTTTCTTTCGTCTGGAAAATCTCGATGCCGTCTCCAGTAATGATAGCTTAAACTACGGCTACAGCGGCATCAGTATGTTTTCTTCCATCCGTAATCGTCACTCTTCTGGCTATCTGGACAAACTGGGCTTTCGTTCCCGTGGCACCAACTTAAATATCCGTTATGCCAACAATACCCTGTTAGCAGACAGCCTGATGGGCATCAAGTACAATCTGGCGAAAGGTAGCCTCTCAAAATATGGCTTCACGCCGAATGGGAGCACCAAAAACTACCAATCCTACAAAAACGACAACGCCTTACCGCTAGCACTACTGGTAGATCCCACTGCTGCAGCAATCGAACAACCGGCAAACGACAACCTGACTTGCCAAACCAATCTGACAAACGGGCTAGCTGGTTTAAACATGCAATATTTCCGCTTTGCTCCCCTCGTGCAAAAAGAAACCAAAAATGCCGAGGTCACTCAAAGTGGCATCTACACCACGATCAAAGAAATCGAAGGCAATGTCGCTAAAGATATCACTTGGGAAGTTTCCATACCAGCCTATACACAGGCTTACCTCAGCTTGTATCCAAAAGACTTTGCGCAACTAAAAAGTTCCACCGTCACCATGTTCGTCAATGGTAGCCAACGGAAAAGCCAAATCAACATCACGGGCCAATATTACGATCTCGGCTACTACGATAAGGAAACCACATTGACCTTTACCGCCAGCTTTTATGGGACTCCCGAAATCAGTTTCCAAAATCCACAAGCCCTCTTCTTGGACACCGTCGCCTATCAAACCGCCATGGATGCCCTCAAAGAAAAAGCAGTGGACCTTGATGTGGGTAAACAATCGGCTAGCGGTACTGTCACTGCCACTGACGATCAATTGCTAGTCACCACCATTCCTTACGAAAAAGGTTGGCGGGCCACCATCGACGGCAAATCCGTGCCAGTCACAGCCTTTCAAGATGCTTTCGTCTCCGTGAAAATTCCCGCTGGCAAGCATCAAATCAAACTCAGCTATGCCCCACAAGGCTTCAAAACTGGGATTGGCTTATTCTTTGGCTGTGGGTTATTGTTTGGTCTTTTTGATTTCGGTTATCGCAAATGGCGTAAACCCTCCCTCAGAGATTTACCAACAAGCCACACCTAACCATCAACTAGCAACAAATGAACGAATCCAACAATCCAACGATATACGAAAAACTATCTAGTATATGAAAAATCCCCGGATCAGCAAATGATTCGGGGCTTTTTTATACACTAGACCTCAGCAAAGAGGCGGACTGACTTTTCTACAATCGCTTAAGTTGCTTCATTACTTAAATCTAGTAATTTTCTTCTTAGGTAGCCAGCTTGGTAAATGCCAAAGCAATTCTATTTACCTTTAGCTGATTGAGGGACCCTTTAGCAATAACCAGACACCGAAGTCTGACGATAGGTAAACCCACTGATTTCAATTGGAATCGAAGTCGCCATGAAAGGCAGCCGTTCTTCTACCAACTCTAACAGTTTGTCGGTTCCTGCCAAATAATTGGTAATTCGCCGGGCAATCGTTCGTAAACGATGGGCTACCCCAGCATAGCGCTGTTCCAAGACCTCCCAGCCATAACTCTTATAAGTCGCCATCCAAATGGCTTCATGGCTTTCGGCTAACTCCTCCACCTGTGTTGCCAGTGTCAAACACAACCCTTGCAGTTTTTGAAGTTCTCCGGGATTCTCCTTTTTTCTGGCTTCCTGTAAATGAACACCCAGCTCAACTTTACCTGCTAAGACCTCCGCCAATTGCCGATAACGCTCTCGTATCAAAGCAATCGTGGGGTCTTTCGGTGCCTGGTCCCCTTCAGTAGTGAGGACCGTTGCCAATTGCTGATAATACTGTCCCAAGGTTCGGTCAGCCTGCTTGTTATGGGCCGCCACATGAAAATCATACAGCCCCACTAAGGGATCTTGCCACAACAATAGTTTGCTAATATTGGTCATATTGAGATTATCCGGGGTCACCGTATCCACTTCATCGAAATACCGCAAAGCTGACAACCAGCGATAACTCCCCTCCCCTAGCAACGTATCACAAACCCCAGCCACTGCCATTGTGGTCTCTTCCGCCCTTTTTTCGGGATTGTAGACACACTCTGCTAAATAAGCTCCACCTAGGAGAGAGTGCCAGTGCTCCGTTTCCTGACCGTCATCCCCCCAGGTGGTTAACATCACTTCTTTTACCCCTTTGCGATGACAAGCTGCCACAGCCGCTGCGATAATTCTCTCGGTTTTACCATGATTAGGCGCTAGACTGTTCCACATATGCGCCCCAGTAGCCAAGACGTAATGATCCAAATCACAAAAGGCCAAATGATGATCAATGACTGTTTCATAGGCTTCAGCTGTATCCGAACCATAATCCCAATGAACATAAGTCAAACCAGCTGGTAACGTCGCAGCCGCCTCAGCCTTTAGCTGAAATGCCGGGTTATAATACCGATCCACCTGCGTCTCGTCTAATAATTTGTAAATAAAGTCACTCCAGATCAATGGCTCCAAATCATACTTGGCGACTAAAGCCAACACCCGCTGCATGTGTTGAATCATCAAAGTCGTCCGATCCTGATAACCGTGCAGACTCAGATAACGCCCCAAGCCAGCTTGATATGCCTCATCCATCCCCAAATGAATCCGCTTGGTCTGATAGAGTTGTTGACAACTTGCCAGCATCTTCTCGATGGCTTCGTAAACTTTTTCTTCCCCAATCAATAAGGTATTGCCATCATCTTGGAGTTCCTGATTAGGAAACCATTTCAAAAACTGGGTTAAGTGGGCCAAAGTTTGGATGGCCGGCACGACTTCCATCCCAAAAAGGGCAGCAAAGGCCACGATTTCCTTGATTTCCTCAGCTGAGTAGGCGCCTCTTAAATAACCAAAATATGGCAAATCAGCCACTTCATAAGTATCTTCCGTGTAAAGATACAAGGTAGTATAGCCCATCACCGCAAGATAGGCGATAAACTTTTTGGCAGTGGTGACTTGCATTACGCCATTGCGAGAGGCATCCAACGAATAGCTGACTTCCAAAATAGGAGTCTCCTCCCGATAAGTGGTTTCCCCGCTTGCCAATAATCGTGGGTAACCCACAAACAAGCCCCGATAAATCAAGGCCTCATGGCTATAGCGTAGGATGATTGCTCCTGTTGCTTCACGACGGATTTCAAAAAAACGTGATTCCCTCCTGCTGCTTTGTTTTTCAAGAATAATCTCTTCATAACCCGCCGGTAGTACAATCGCTAATTCCTCCATCAAAAAATCCAGACCTGCTGTTTGATAGTGACTCACTTTCATCTTACTCGCTTCCTCCAAACTCACGCTCCAGGTGACTACACCTTGTCAGCTTTTGTGATTTCGCTTTCATTTTTATTTGCACCTATTTCTAGCATCCCTCAAGCATTGTACCAGTTTTTACTCCCTGATGTGACTATCCTAGAATCGAGTAGGAGATGAGAGA
>NZ_MAEI01000040.1 GCF_009933255.1 Enterococcus diestrammenae
CTATTTACTATTAAATAATAGACGATTCTTTTTCTAGCTGAGCTAATTTCATAATTCACTTTTTTAGAAAAGCAGATACTAGTCCAAATTCGAAGAGAACTTTTTTTTCGAAATCAGGCGACTATTTCTTTTCTTGAATTTTGGTTATTGATTCTTTGGGCAGCGAAGCGTTTGGCATTATAACCTAACTGAATAAGCTGGAGTTCTACTTCTACCAGCTCCGGCTTGAAATGAGTTGTATTATTTAATTCCATATTTTCTTTGAGATGCCCGTTAACTCGCTCCACGGCACTGCGTTTTGTATAAATTTTATGCCAAGCAGTTGTTCCTCGGGCAGGATGATTGAATTTACGCGGGTCGCTATTTTGCCGGATCTTGATCACTTTTTGACACATTTCCTGATGTTGCAGCGGACAAGTACAACACCGTGCTTTTGGTATGATATATTTCAAAGCACCATACCGCTTGTCGAAACTATCATATTTGTAGCCCGCCTCAATCAGACAAGTAGGGGCATAATCGTTCGTCCATTCCCCATCATTCTTTGCCTCACGTTTCAACGGGACGATTGGCTCCAAGCCAAGTGAATGGGCTTCTTCGTATACGGCTTTTGCATCATATCCTTTATCTAAGATGACATGGACGCTTGAGATACCCAATTGTCGTATATCTCGCATCAGTGGAATAGCTACACTAACATCTGCAATATGCGCCGAAGTCAGAATGGCCGAAAGCAGGTACTGACTTTCTGTGGATACAGCGAAATGACCTTTGTATCCATGCCAAAAGACGTTTTTCCCCTTACTGTTCACTTTGATTCCCCATTGGGGATCAATAGGGAGTTCTTCCTTGATTTCAGTTATGGACATCTCACGCTGCTTTTCAACCGCTGAAATGACGGGCTTTTCAATCTGTTCAGGCTTTGAATGAGATTCTATCGCAGTCGCATCAATTGCGACGTCCTCCGAGAAAATACAAAATTCTGCATCGATTCTCTGGAGCAGTTCTTCATTCACTTCAATCAATATCTGCCGATGTTGGTGTAATGTGTGAAGAATGCGAGAGAAAGTCGCCTCTGATGGGGCGCGATCTGAATAGAGAAATCCCAAACTAAGTTTGAAACGCAGATCAGATCTGATACGATCCACCAGCGTTTTCACATCCGGAATCCCTTCTTGAAAAGAGACGACTAACGCACGGAGGGCAGCTTCATAATTGATCGTAATCGGCGCTCCTACGGATTTTTCTTTTTGAA
>NZ_MAEI01000041.1 GCF_009933255.1 Enterococcus diestrammenae
CTGGTCATGTAAAACTGAACCGCCGTATACGGAACCGTACGTACGGTGGTGTGAGAGGTCGGTGAGGGAATTAATCTCTCATCTCCTACTCGATTTTACCCTTTTTTGCTTTTGGCTGCAGTCATAAGTTAGCAATGGAACTAGAAAAGGAGGAGTCTGTATGCCTATCAAACTGACGGAGGGGTTTCCCGCCAAAGTCATTTTGGAAAAAGAAAATATTTTTGCCCTCGATTCCAAGCGAGCCAGGAGTCAAGATATTCGGCCCTTGCGTTTGGTAATTCTAAATTTGATGCCCACCAAGATTGATACCGAAATTCAATTGTTACGGCTAATTTCGCAAAGTCCTTTACAAATTGATGTGGATTTTTTGCGAATTGCCACTCATGAGCATAAAAATACCAGTCTCCATCATTTAAACAAGTTTTACCTGACTTTTCCGGAAATTACGCAAAAGCGGTATGATGCTTTAATCGTTACGGGGGCCCCGGTGGAGCAGTTGGCTTTTGAAGAGGTGGATTACTGGCAAGAGTTGACAACAATTTTTGATTGGGCGCAGGAGCACACCACCAGTCGGCTGCATATTTGTTGGGGTGCCCAGGCGGCTTTGTACCACTATCATCAGGTGGCGAAAGTTCCTTATGAGAAAAAGTTATTTGGGATTTTTGCCAACAAAGCGGTGGGACATCATCGTCTGACCCGCGGCTTTGATGATTATTTTTACACACCTCAATCCCGTTACACGGGGATTGATGAGAGGGCTTTAGCTGGGTGTTCCCAACTGATGACCATTGCCCGAAACCCAGAAATTGGTGGGACGATGTTTGTCAGTCGCGATCATCGAGAAGTCTATGTGTTAGGTCATTTTGAATATAGTACCGAAACTTTAAAAAAAGAGTACCAACGAGATGTGGCTCGCGGGTTGGCGACAGAAATTCCGGAAAACTATTTCCAGTACAATTACCCTACCGATGCTATCAAAAACACCTGGCGCGGGCACGCCTACTTATTTTTCCACAATTGGCTAAACGATATCTATCAAGTAACTCCATATGAAATTGAGAAAATCGGTAGCGTCTTGCTGTTGCCAAAGCAGGCAGACCATTGAGTAAGTCGTAAGAAAAGCCTACTAATATACTTGCAGCGGCAGTGCAGTTGAGTTGAAAAAAATAAAAAGAAGAAAGGGTGTCAGTTTATGACAAAGAAAAACGCAACATTTTTAGCTCAGATTGGTAATCACAGTGATCCTTATACTGGAGCAATTTCGGCGCCGATTCATTTATCGACTACCTATGCTCATCCCAAACTTGGTGCCTCCACGGGTTTTGACTATACCCGAACCAAAAATCCCACTCGTACTGTATTGGAAGAGGCCCTAGCGCAGCTGGAAGCTGGTAGTCAGGCAGTGGCAACCAGCTCGGGAATGGCAGCCATCCAGTTAGTATTTGGTCTTTTGCCGCGAGGGGCTCAAGTACTAGCTAGTCGTGATTTGTATGGTGGGAGCTATCGTTTTTTTAACTATCTTGAAGAACAGCAGGGGGCAACTTTTACTTATTTCGAAGCGCAAGAAGAAGTGTTGGACTTATTGGAACGAGCCGAGGTGGCGGCGGTGTTTCTGGAAACGCCCACCAACCCTTTGATGCAAGTTTTTGATATCGCTAGGATTGCTGAAGCTGCTCATGCCAAAGGAGCCAAGCTAATTGTGGACAATACTTTTTTGACACCATTGCGGCAACAGCCTTTAACCTTAGGGGCCGATTTTGTCGTTCATTCTGGCACGAAGTTTCTCAGTGGACACAATGATTTATTGGCTGGGGTGGCCGTGGCTAAATCCCCCGAAGATGGTGAGGCGTTAGCTTGGTTGGCCAATACCACCGGTGGCACATTGGCGGCGTTTGATTCTTGGTTATTTATTCGAAGTTTGAAAACTTTGTCCTTGCGATTGGATCGGCAAGAGAGCAATGCCCGCTACTTGGCTGAACAGCTACAAGCCCAGCCACAGGTGAAGGAAGTCTTGTATCCTGGAATTGGTGGGATGATTAGTTTGCGGGTGGGGGATGCGACCAAGGTACCTGCTTTTCTGGAGGCCTTGAAACTATTTACTTTTGCAGAAAGTCTCGGTGGAGTGGAGAGTTTGGTGACTTATCCCACTACGCAAACCCATGGAGATATCCCGCAAGAATTGCGAGAAAGTTACGGTCTGACACCGGATTTGGTACGATTATCGATTGGTATCGAGGAGGCGGCGGATTTATTTGCTGACTTACAGACTGCCTTGGCGGTTTTTGAGTAAACCGGGGAGACAAAAAAATCTTAAAAATCTGCCCTTAATCTGGTCTAGACATTTGCCATGAAAAACAGATGGTGCTATAATCGGACTATACCAAAACACAAGAAAGCAGGGCTGATCATGGAAATCATTCGCGTAAAAAATGCTGAAGAAGGCGGCAAAAAAGCTTTTGAACTAATCAAAGAAGGTATGGCGGCAGAAGTTAAGACTTTAGGATTAGCGACAGGCAGTACCCCAATCACTCTTTATCAAGAAATGACTAACTCGGATTTGGATTTTTCTGAGATGGTTTCAGTAAACCTTGATGAATATGTCGGATTAGGTGGGGACGATGAGCAAAGTTACCGTCATTTTATGAACACTAACCTCTTTGATAAAAAACCATTTAAAGAAACTTTTGTGCCAAATGGGAAAGCCAGTGACTTGCAAGCCGAATGTCTGCGTTATGATGATGTGATCGCTAAGCATCCAGTGGATATCCAAATTTTGGGGATTGGTGTTAATGGCCATATCGGCTTTAACGAACCAGGTGCTGATCTTGAAGGGAAAACTTCTTTGGTACACTTAACTGAATCCACTATCGAAGCCAATAAACGTTTCTTCGATAAAGTAGAAGATGTCCCTACTCAAGCAATTTCTATGGGAATCGGCTCAATCATGGAAGGCAAGCAACTGATTTTGATGGCTTATGGTGCCAACAAAGCTGACGCGATCAACGAAATGATCAATGGCCCTGTGACGAACCATTTGCCAGCATCGGTCTTGCAAAACCATGCCAATGCAATTGTCATTGTCGACGAAGCAGCGGCAGCCAAATTATAAGCGCAAATAAGTGGGAAGCTGAAGGAATGTGTGAAAGCATTCTTTCGGCTTTTTTTAGCTTGAACTTATAAAAATTCAAGCCCCAAAAGACTGATGTATCAGGAATTAAGTGGTGTATCATCCTGTCTTTTTGATGTCACGAAAAAGGTGAAATTTAGCGATCTAAGAATTGATCTGACGATAGATAGACTGGCAAATGCCAAATACAAAGCAATTTGTCATTGTAAGTTCATCTTAGCAGTTTCTGCTTAGATGTAACTGTATGTGCAAACGCACCTTTAGCTTTGCCTTTGAGCTACTGTCACATAACACTGCTTCACCTGTGTTATCAAGCTCTTTTTTCAATTTTTACTAATCTTTTTTCGCGATTTCTCTGCTAAAGGCAACGGATTCATGAAATTTACCTGTTGTAAAAGCTTAACTGAAACACAATAGATAGTGTTTTCTAAATTGTAAGAACACAATATCTTGTGTTTTTTGTGAGCAAAACTTTTGACTTCAGGGGAGGCTTCGCTATACTGAGACTACACAGAGAAAAGTAGGAGGACGAGAAGATGAATATCACACTCTATTCAAAAAATAACTGCATGCAATGCAAGATGGCTAAGCGTTTCTTGACTGAAAATAGTATTGCATTTACTGAAATCAATATCGACCAACAACCTGAAGCAATCACGACGCTTAAGGCGGCCGGCTTCCAGTCAGTGCCTATTATCATGAAAGGTGAGAAAGCGATTGTCGGCTTCCGTCCTGATCAATTGCGACAACTTGCTTCTTAACTATGGACTAATTCATCGTTGGCTACTGCTACCAATGGATTTGCCAGCTATTGTGGCTGGTGAGTCCATTTTAATTTGATAACAGAAAGAAGGATTTCTATGAGTCTGAAAACATTGACGGACGTCAGTTATTATAAATTGAACAATGAAATCAATCGACCAGTAAATGGGCAAATCCCGTTAAACAAGGACCAAGAGGCGCTGGCCGCTTTTTTTGAAGAAAATGTTTTACCCAATACCATGACCTTTACGGATATCCATGAAAAACTGGCTTATTTGGTAGACCATGAGTATTTGGAAGCGGAATTTTTGGCCCAGTATTCACCGGCATTTATCGAAAAACTCTACCGCTTTTTGGAAGAGCAACATTTCCGCTTTAAATCCTTTATGGCAGCCTATAAGTTTTATTCTCAGTATGCCTTGAAAACCAATGATGGGGAATACTACTTGGAAACTTATGAAGACCGGGTGGCGGTGAATGCCTTGTATTTTGCTGAAGGAGATGAGGCGCTGGCCTTGACACTAGCAGATGAAATGATTCATCAGCGTTATCAGCCGGCAACACCATCTTTTTTGAATGCTGGGCGGAAACGGCGGGGGGAATTGGTTTCATGTTTCTTAATCCAAATCATGGACGACATGAACTCCATTGGCCGCGGCATCAATAGCGCCTTACAGCTTTCCCGTATCGGGGGTGGCGTGGGCATCACCTTGAGCAATCTTCGAGAAGCTGGGGCTCCGATTAAAGGTTATGAGGGGGCAGCGAGTGGCGTGATGCCGGTGATGAAACTGTTTGAAGACAGTTTTAGTTATTCCAACCAGTTGGGACAACGACAAGGTGCCGGTGTGGTCTATCTTAATGTCTTTCATCCGGATATCATCAATTTCTTGTCAGCTAAAAAGGAAAATGCCGATGAGAAAATCCGTGTCAAAACTTTGTCCCTGGGTGTTTTAGTACCGGATAAGTTTTACGAATTGACCCGTAACAACGAAGAGATGTACCTGTTTTCACCTTATAGCGTAGAGCGGGTATATGGTGTTCCTTTTTCTTATTTGGATATCACGGCGGTATATGACAAGCTTGTGGCGGACCCTCGCATCAAGAAAACCAAGCTTCGGGCCCGCGATTTGGAAAATGAAATTTCTAAATTGCAACAGGAATCTGGCTACCCGTATGTGATAAATATCGATACCGCCAATCGCAGCAATCCCATCGATGGTAAAATCATCATGAGTAATCTTTGCTCAGAAATTTTGCAAGTGCAGCAACCGTCATTGATTAATGGCAAACAAGAGTATGAAGTATTGGGGACCGATATTAGTTGTAATCTGGGTTCGACAAACATTGTCAATTTGATGGCTAGTCCCGATTTTGGCCGGTCAGTCCAAGCCATGACTCGTGCGTTAACTTATGTGACGGATCATTCCCATATTGATGTAGTGCCTTCCATCGAAAAGGGCAATGAAGAAGCTCACACGATTGGCTTAGGTGCGATGGGACTACACACCTATTTTGCTAAAAATCATCTGGAATACGGTTCGCCGGAATCTATTGAATTTACCGATATTTACTTTATGTTGTTGAATTACTGGACGTTGGTGGCTTCAAATAAAATTGCCCAAGAACGAGAGACGGTTTTCGTTGGCTTTGAAAAATCTAAATATGCGGATGGTAGCTATTTTGACGAATATATCCAAGGGCAACATCAACCACAATCAGATCGCGTAAAAGCGTTGTTTGACGGAATTTTTATTCCTACGGCAGCTGATTGGCAAGCTTTGCGAGATCAAATCCAAGCGATGGGCTTGTATCACCAAAATCGGTTGGCAGTGGCACCCAACGGCTCGATTTCTTATATCAATGACACCAGTGCCAGTCTTCATCCAATCACGCGGATGATCGAGGAACGGCAGGAAAAGAAAATCGGTAAAATCTATTATCCGGCGGCTTATCTGTCCAATGATACGCTACCTTATTACAAGTCCGCTTATGATATGGATATGCGGAAAGTCATTGATGTGTATGCGGCTGCTCAAAAGCATATCGACCAAGGTATGAGCTTGACGTTATTTATGCGTTCGGAAATCCCAGCAGGTTTGTACGAATGGAAGACCGAGACGGCTAAGCAAACTACGCGGGATTTGAATATTTTGCGCCATTATGCCTTCAACAAGGGGATTAAATCCATTTATTATGTCCGCACCTTTACCGATGACAATGAAGAAATCGGCTCCAATCAATGTGAAAGTTGTGTGATTTAGCAACTGGCCGAATAAGAGCCCGCAAGCATAGGCGGCGGAGGTAAATAAAAGGAGGCAATACTGATGAGTGAAACCTATTATGAAGCGATTAACTGGAACGAAATAGAAGATGTCATCGACAAATCCACTTGGGAAAAGCTGACCGAACAATTTTGGTTGGATACCCGGATTCCTTTGTCTAATGACTTAGATGATTGGCGCAAGCTGTCTGCCGAAGAAAAAGATCTGGTGGGAAAAGTCTTTGGTGGCTTGACTTTATTGGATACCGTCCAATCAGAAAGTGGCATGGATCAACTGCGAAAGGATGTCCGCACCCCCCACGAAGAAGCGGTTTTAAATAATATTCAGTTTATGGAATCTGTTCATGCGAAAAGTTACTCTTCAATTTTTTCTACGTTAAATACGACTGCTGAGATTGAAGAAATTTTTCAATGGACCAACACCAATGTCTATCTTCAGAAAAAAGCAGAACGAATCAATGAAATCTATAAAAATGGTAGCCCTTTGGAAAAGAAGATTGCCAGCGTCTTTTTAGAAACCTTCTTGTTTTACTCTGGGTTTTACACCCCGTTATATTATTTGGGGAACAACAAGCTAGCTAATGTGGCAGAAATTATCAAATTGATTATCCGGGATGAAAGTGTTCATGGGACGTATATCGGCTATAAGTTTCAGCTAGGTTTCAATGAACTAGCAGAAGCGGAACAAGAAGAATTAAAAAGCTGGATGTACGATTTATTATATGAACTCTATGAAAATGAAGAACAATACACCGCTGAACTTTACGATGGCATTGGCTGGACGGAAGAAGTCAAAACTTTCCTTCGTTACAATGCCAACAAAGCCCTGATGAATTTGGGACAAGATCCTTTATTCCCAGATACCGCTGACGATGTCAATCCCATCGTTATGAACGGGATTTCCACCGGTACCTCCAACCATGATTTCTTCTCCCAAGTGGGGAACGGTTATTTGTTGGGGACGGTGGAAGCGATGAAAGATGATGACTATTTGTTAGGGATGTAACCAATCCTTGCTATGAGACCGTTTCTCTGAAAAGAGAGGCGGTTTTTTCTTAGATTTAGAACTTATAAAAATTAAGCTCCAAAAAGACTGATGTATCAGAAATTAAGTGCGTATCATAGCGTCGTTTTGATGCCCAAAAGGTGAAATTTAGTGACCTAGGAATTGGGTCGACGGTAGCTAGACCGGCAAATGCCAAAGGAAAAAGTTGTTTGTCTTTGCTAGTTCATCTTAACGGGGTTTGTTTAGATGAACTGGATGCGCAGATGCACCATTAGCTTTGCCTTGCGCATTCAAACTTAGAGTAAGTGGCGCAAGCACCACTTACTCTAAGTAATTCATTACGCATCTTTAGAGCTACTGTCAATCCAATTCGACTCTGCTAAATCTCACCTTTTTCATGGTACTTATGCTACCCTACAAGAAAATAATTTGCTGGATTTACGAAGCAGAGGGAATCCATCCCTTATCGATAAAACAGGGCGGCCCTGTTTTTTATAGGCGAGGCTATTCCAATATGAAGGCGCTTGGATTAGTGGAACTGTGCTACACTATTGCCAATGGAGGGATGGCTGTGATTACTTTTTACTTACTCTTGCTAGGACTGTTGGGAACTAGTTTATTGGCAGTCTTTAGTTGGCTGGCGGGTTGGTTACAGACTAGTGGCGCCGTGATGCTGGTCCTGTTGGGTTCTACGATATTTGCGTTATCACCGGTGATGGCTGGTTTTTTGGCATTGTTTTTTGCCATGAGTTACGGCGTCCAAGGATTGAAAAAGTGGGGGCTTCCACCAAATCCTACTGATGCCCATGAAATTATTGAAAAAGCTGGTGCTCGCGATGCTGGACAGGTAGTGGCCAACTGTGGGCCATTATTGGCGGTTCTGGTGGGACAACGTTGGTTGGTATCTGGGCAAAGTAGTTTGGCTGTTACTGAGGCAAGTTTGCCTTTTTTATTGGCGGAAGTCGCCGTCATCGCTGGAGTGGCAGCGGATACTTGGTCTTCCGAAATTGGGGTTTTATCTAGCAAAGCGCCGCGGTCCATCATAAGTGGTCGGAAACTGGCGCCAGGGCTTTCTGGCGGCGTTAGTTTATTAGGAACGATGGCCGGTGCTGGGGCCGCAATCATTGTCGCAGGCCTTTGGTGGGGGGGCAATCAGCTTTTTCGCCCGGAGGCTACTACCAGTGCTTTTTTCTGGGTCCCGGCCTTAGCTGGCTTTGCGGCAACTTGGATCGATAGCTTATTGGGAGGGACTGTACAACAAAAATATCGCTGTGCCATTTGTGGGAAAATCACTGAACAACGGCAGCATCATGGCGAGCTTACGACCAAAATCAGTGGCTTACCGGGTTTTAACAATGATACAGTGAATTTATTGACGGGTTTATTGACGCTGTTGCTTGCCTTTTGGCTTCAAGGTTTATGACATTTTTTAGGTATTAAGTTCTCTTAAATGGCTAGCGCCGACTTGGAAGGTCAATGCTTCTAAGTCGGCGCTTTTTAATGACGTTTTTTAGTCTCAAATTTTCCAAAGCGTTCAATCATTTAGTTTCATGATTCTTACCATGCTTATTTTTCATGTGAATTTCCTTACAAAATCCATAAGACCATTGACTTCTCGGGAAAATCGCTTTATTCTACTAATTAGAAATCAATTGAGAACGATTATCAGTCGCTTGAGATGGGGGTCTTAAAGACTGGGTTACGTTGCTCAAGGAAAGTTGGCCTAACTAAATGGGGAAATTAATTGATGTCACACCGCATCAAACGTATCAAGTCACCGGTGTTCCCGAACAACCAGAGATTAAAAAGCATTTGCAAGATTTAGGCTTGATTGTCGGCAGTGAAGTGATCTTGCTGAAGACACAGAGCAAAAGCGGTATTGTTTTGTTGCACAATAACCGGATAGCCTTGGATTACAGTATTTTAGAAGAAATCCAAGTCAAGCCTGCTGGTATTAGTAAAGAAATTTTATCTTTGGATCAACTGTCTGTGGGGGATACTGGTCAAGTCGTCCTTATTTTTGGGGAAGGGGCGATTAAACGGCGCCTGATGGATATGGGGTTGACGAAGCGGGTAGCAGTCACTGTGAAAAAATTGGCGCCTTTGGGAGATCCCATCGAACTGTCCCTTAGAGGGTATGCACTATCCTTACGCAAAAGTGAGGCGGAGTACATCTTAGTCGAACGGGAGGTCACCAACTGATGTCAAAAAAAGAAATGCAAATCGCCCTGACCGGTAATCCCAATAGTGGGAAAACCAGTACCTTTAATGCCTTGACAGGTTCGCTGCAATACGTCGGGAACTGGCCAGGGGTCACCGTCGAACGTAAAAGTGGCAAACTGAAAAAAGACAAGGGGATTACCATCCAAGATTTACCGGGAATCTATTCCTTGTCGCCTTATTCACCTGAAGAAGTGGTGACGCGAGATTACATGCTTAGTGGCCAGCCAGACGGGATTTTAAACATCATTGATGGTTCCAACATTGAACGCAATCTTTACTTGACTACCCAATTGATGGAAATCGGTTTGCCTATGGTCTTGGCAATCAATATGATGGATATTGTAGAAAAGTCCGGTAAGCGCATCAATTTAGATAAACTGGCTTATGGCTTGGGTATTGAAGTGGTGGGCATGAGCGCTTTGAAGAAGCAAGGGTTGGATCAAGGGGTCCAAAAAATGATCACCGCTATTCAAGGAGCACAAAAACCGCTGTTTCCATCTTATGATGAGCGGGTCGAGGCAGCCTTGACTGAAATGATCGATGTATTAGGAAATACGGTACCGGAAAAACAAGCCCGTTACTACGCCATCAAACTTTTCGAAAAAGATCCGTTAGCCATAGAACAGTTGGAGCTTTCCAAAATTCAACAAAAAGACATCGCAGAAATTATCGCCATCACTGAAAAACTATTTGACGATACCAGCGATGCGATTTTGATCAATGAACGTTATGAATTTATCGGTCGTTTGATGACTTTGTGCATGACTCAAGAAGGGGATTTGCGCCTATCCATCTCTGATCGTATCGACCAAGTGGTGACCAATCGCATTTTGGCCTTGCCGATTTTTGCTTTTGCCATGTGGGGGGTCTATTATTTGTCCATCCAAACCGTCGGCGTGATGGGGACTGACTGGGTCAATGATGTCCTTTTTGGCGAGTTAGTGCCCAATCATGTGGCTGGTTGGCTAGCGGCAGGCAATGTCGCTCCTTGGATGCAAGACCTTTTGCTCAATGGCATCATTTCTGGGGTTGGGGCGGTCTTAGGCTTTTTACCACAGTTGTTGGTCTTGTTCCTATGTCTATCCTTACTTGAAGATTGTGGCTATATGTCTCGCATCGCTTTTGTGATGGACCGGATTTTCCGCAAGTTTGGCTTGTCTGGTAAATCCTTTATCCCCATGCTAGTGGCTACCGGATGTGGGGTGCCCGGGGTGATGGCTAGTCGTACGATTGAAAATGAAAAAGATCGCCGCATGACTGCCATGATTACGACTTTTATGCCTTGTAGTGCAAAACTACCCATCATCGCCTTGATTGCCGGTGCTTTTTTTCCAAATGCTAGTTGGGTGGCTCCTTCTGCTTACTTTTTAGGGGTAGCAGCGATTGTGTTTTCCGGTATTGCCTTGAAAAAGACGAAGTTATTCGCTGGGGATCCGGCACCTTTTATTATGGAGTTGCCAGCTTATCACTTACCCCAACTGCGAGGGGTCTTGCATCAAGTCGCGGATCGAGGGCTATCCTTTATTAAAAATGCTGCA
Source organism: Enterococcus diestrammenae (assembly GCF_009933255.1). Classification (GTDB taxonomy): domain Bacteria; phylum Bacillota; class Bacilli; order Lactobacillales; family Enterococcaceae; genus Enterococcus_C; species Enterococcus_C diestrammenae. The sequence continues at coordinate 10,938 of NZ_MAEI01000041.1, forward strand.
ACGATTATCTTTGTTTCCAGTATCATCATTTGGTTTACCTCCACACACAGCTGGACTTTGCAAGCTGTTGGGGAAGAAAACAGCATCTTAGCTGGCTTTGGCCGCTTGATTGCTCCGCTGTTTGCACCATTAGGTTGGGGGAATTGGCGGGAAACCGTTGCTGCCATTACTGGTTTAGTGGCGAAAGAAAATGTCATCGGGACATTTGGTGTCTTGTACAGTGGCATGGACCAAGTTGCCGAAAATGGTGTGGAAATCTGGGGACCACTGCGGGCCACGTTGACACCAGTAGCCGCCTATTCCTTTTTAACGTTTAACTTGTTGTGTGCCCCTTGTTTTGCTTCGATTGCCGCAATCCATCGGGAAATGGGAGCACTGAAATGGACCTTGCGAGCTGTTGCTTATCAATGTGGGTTAGCTTTTGGTGTCAGTCTGATGATTTATCAATTTGGGCATTTGATTTTTGAAAATGGCCAATTTAACGTTGGTACGGTAGCGGCCTTGGCGGTCTTGGGCTTTATGCTTTGGAGTTTGACTCGCAAAGTCAAAGTCAAATCTTCTGCTGATTTTGTCCTCACCATGCCAGAAGTCATTGCCAAAGAAGGAGCGAAATAATATGTTTTGGACGATTGTCTTGAGTATTGCAATTTTCGGTGGTGCTGGCTGGGTAATTTTTAATCGCATCACCGGCCGTTCTTCAAAATGTGAAGACTGTAAGTGCGGCTGTAGTGTGAAAGAAAACACACTTTTGCAACAGAGCAATATGCGTCTTAAAGAATAAATAGAAGCCCTTGAAAACGGTCTGGTAGTCGGTTTCAAGGGCTTTTTGTTTAAAAAAGGTTTTACAAGAAGAAAAGTATCAAAAAGGCTAACCTATCAGGCCTTCAGCGGCAAATCATGCGGCCTTTGCTGATGTTTGGAAAAGGTAAGATTTAGTTTCTAAAAAATTGTTGTGCTAATCTCAGTGGAATATTTGTGAACACGCCAGTCAGCCTCGTGCATTAACTAGGAGAGTGAGGGAGTGGCTTACATCCCTACCAAACACATCAAACACAATAAAAACATCGTCGTCAGTACGGTACCCATCATCATCAGTTCGAGTTGTTTCGGTGTGGCAGCTAGTTTTGATGGAGTGGCATGAAGCACCGTGGCTTCAGAAAAATGAGTAGCAATGAATTTTTCGTAAGGGATTGCTTGGGGCGTCAACGCGACTGTGACATCGGTGGCATTTTCCGTCAATTTACCTTTTAGTTCTTCAAAGGTGACGACGCTCCAATAAATCGTCGGATAGTCCCGCATCAATTGCCGGAGACTTTCGTTGGAAAACTTAGCTTGGCGGGCTTCAGAAGGCAGGCCACGGGTAGTAATCTGGGGCCCGGTGGCTACCAGATAGCCGGTTGTGCGACCCAGCACCATGGCTTTTGGCGCCATCATATACATAAAGTCTTCCCGTTTAGGTATGATCAGTTTTATTTGAGGATTTAACTGACGAATTGTTTCGGCAAATTTTTCCGAGACAGGTGGCAGGGCCGCTGCTTGGTATTGGCCAAGGTCATGATTGGTCAAATCATGACCGGGGATGATTTCCCAATCGTAATCAGGATAGGTGAGTTTCAAATAATTGGTAAATCGTGGCAAATACTGCTGATCTTGCCAAGTCCACTGAATCGTATTGTTTTGTTGGTGGCTGATGGTGACGATGATGCCTTTCATAAGGAGGGCTCCTTTCTTAGCTGAGTATCTTACCAGGGACGCAGGGGGATTTCGCCAGTGACAATTCCTTGGAGGGCGATGGCGACGAGGATCATCATATAAAAGAGCCCAGCCATAATGATGCCGATATCATACATGTTTTCACCCTGGCCATAGAGATTGGCCACGCGTTTGGTTTTGAATAAATAACGACAGGATTGAATCGCGCAAACGATCGCAAACAGTAACGGTACCAGTGCGGATTTTGGCTGAAAAACAATCTGACAAATCAGAGCAATTAAGCAGAGTACCAGATAGCTGATCAAAAAACGGCGGGCGACGAAAAATTTCGGCTGTTCTTGCGAGGGTAAAGGTCCTTCCAACAGTTCTGCTAAAGAAACTTGGTAATATTCACTGAGAAGGATTAAGTTTTCGAGATCGGGTTGGCCCTTGCCGTTTTCCCAATTGGAGATGGTTTGGCGGCTGACGAAGATTTTTTGAGCCAGCTCTTCTTGGGTTAGCTGATGTTCAAGGCGTAATTCTTTTAGCCGTTGATTGAGTTCCATAAGTTTTCCCACCTTTTTTAAAGATTGCTTGCTACTTCTTCATGATAGCAGACCCTTTTCAAAAAGGTGGGCTTTTCTCTGGATTTCCTTGTCAAAATCTCTTGTCATGGCTTAAGGACGGCTTTTTTGAACCCTTCAATGAATTAGGAAAGGTTGCGATTTAGGAAAAAATTCTGAGGCTCTTTGGCGAAGGGGAAACTGACTAGCGACGGATTAAGCAATGACGATGTTCTTTATAGCCATTTAATGGTAAAATAAGCCTGTTTGTTTTGTGAGTAAAGGCACAATTTTTGTCTATTACAATAACAAGCCCTCTAAATATGAGGCGCAGCTAAAGAAAGAAAGGACTTGAAGATGGCCTATAAAAATTTACATGAATTTATCCAAACCTTGGAAAAGCAACAAGAACTCAAGCGGGTGAAGGCGCAAGTTTCGGCGGATTTGGAAATCACTGAAATCACTGATCGAATTTCCAAAGCTCATGGGCCGGCGTTGCTGTTTGAAAATGTTGCCGGGTCTGAGTTTCCTGTTTTAATCAATGCTATGGGTTCTGAAAAACGGATGGCCCTTGGCTTAGGGGTGGATAGCCTCAATGACGTGGGGGAACAGATTGCGGATTTGATCAATATGTCCAACTATGCCGGTTGGGTGAAAAGCGCGACTCAATTGCCAAAACTTTCACGAATGGCAGCCGTTTTTCCCATCAAAGTCAAAAAAGGACCTTGCCAAGAAGTGGTGATGACTAATCCGGATCTGACCAAATTGCCAATACTCAAATGTTGGCCGCAAGACGGTGGTCCTTTTATCACCTTGCCGTTGGTAATGACCAAAGATCCTGATACCGGGCAACAAAATACCGGCATGTACCGGATGCAAGTCTATGATAAAAAGACCACTGGTATGCATTGGCATTGGCATAAAGATGGTCGGGAAATCTATGAAAAATATCGCAAGCTTGGAGGCAAAATGCCGGTTTCCGTAGCTTTGGGAGGAGACCCGGCCATTACGTATGCGGCGACAGCACCACTTCCCAAGATGATCGACGAAATGATGTTGGCGGGCTTTTTGCGAAAGCGGCCAGTGAAAATGGTCAAATCGATTACTAATGATATCTATGTACCGGCAGAATCGGAGTTTGTCATCGAAGGCTATGTGGATGTCACTGAACCTTTGCGTGAAGAAGGTCCATTTGGGGATCATACGGGGTATTATTCATTGGAAGACATGTATCCAGTCTTTCATGTCACGGCCATCACTCACCGCAAAGATGCTGTCTATCCGGCAACCATCGTTGGGCAACCACCGATGGAAGATGACTATATGGGATTGGCAACGGAACGGGTCTTTTTACCCTTGCTTAAGATGATGGCTCCCGAAATCACGGATTTGGCGATGCCTTTTGAAGGCGTCTTTCATAACTGTGTGATCGTCTCCATCAAGAAAAAATTCCCTTATCATGCCCATAAAGTGATGAATACTTGTTGGGGCATGGGGCAGATGATGTACACCAAGATGATCATCGTGGTGGAAGATAGCGTCGATCCCCATGACTTTTCGACAGTCGCTTGGAAAGTCTTCAATAACATCGATGCCAAACGGGATTTCGTCTTCAATGAAGGGCCCCTAGATGCGCTGGATCATTCCTCACCAAATGCCTTTTTTGGAACGCGCTTAGGTATTGACGCTACTCGCAAATGGCCAGAAGAAGGTCACACCCGACCTTGGCCGGAAGATGTGACGATGGATGAACAGACGAAAAAACAAGTGACGAAACGGTGGTCTGATTATGGTTTGGATTAAAAAGGCCGCTGACAAACTCCATAGCTATGGGGTGTTAGTCATGTTTCAACACACGATTTTCTCCTTTTCTTTTGGGATTATTTCGTTGCTACTAGCTTCAAATGGGACGTTTCATTGGCGGAAGATTTTCTTATTGTTGGTGGGATTATTGGCAGCCCGCACCGGTGCCAATGCCATCAATCGGGTTATCGATGCGGAAATCGACCGAGCCAATCCACGGACGGCGGTGCGCCAGATTCCCCAAGGTAAGATGAGCAAAAAAGAAGCGTTGTGGTTTAGCATTGCGTGCTTTATCGTGACAGTGATTGTGGCAGGGCTTTTGGGACCAGTCACTTTGGCCTTATCACCGGTTGCTATCTTTTTTATGGTCATTTATTCCTATACGAAACGCTTCACGGCTTTGTGTCATCTGGTGCTGGGCTTTACCTGCGCCATGGCACCAGCAGGAGCGTGGATTGCCATCACCAATAGCTTTTCTTGGACCGCCTTCTTCTTGTCCGGAGCCAATATGCTGTGGGTGGCAGGTTTTGATATTATTTATGGTTCCCAGGATGTGGCTTTTGATCGTAGCCATGGAATTCACTCGATCCCGGCAGCAGTGGGGGTCAAAAATGGTTTGTTGATTGCGCGTATCTTTCATGGAATGACCTTTATCTGCCTAGTTATGGTAGGCTTGGTGACTCCCGCATTTGGTTGGATTTACTTTTTGGGATTAGACGTGATCGGCGCATTATTGATTTTGGAACATCTGGTGGTTCGTCCGGATCACTTAGCCCATGCGGAAATTGCTTCATACAACGTCAACGAAATTGTCAGTCTCGTCTTTTTGGCGATTGGCTTGTTGGATGTCTTTTTCTAGGCGCAAAAGGAAGTGACTTTTGCCGGGATAGCTTTACCATGGCTTGCAAATCAGGCCAACTATTGGAAATAGGTTTGAACGGAAATATTTGGATAGCAGGACGAAAAAGTGAATAGAGGAGTTTTTTAGTAATGAAAAAATGGATGACAACAGCAGGAATTTTGGCACTGGCAGCGATGACTTTAGGCGCATGTGGCACAACAGCTAAAGACACAAAGGAAAGTACGGCTACCAAAGATGAAAAAGTAACCACTTTGACTTTAGGTGTGATGCCTTCTACCGATAACATTCCCTTGGTTTTAGCCCATGAAAAAGGCTTCGATAAAGATCATGGAGTCGATATTCAATTAGAAAACTTCAAGGCAGCTAAAGATCGGGATGCTGCTTTCCAAGCTGGTAAAGTCGATGGGGTCTCCACCGATTTAGTGGCGATTGCGATTTACCAAGAAGCGGGGATGGATGTAAAAATTACCGGGAATACTTACGGAGAATTCGACTTGGTAACCGGGGATGATAGTATTCAATCCGCCGCTGATTTAAAAGGCAAAGATGTCATTTTGTCGAAAAAAACAGGGACGGAATATGCCGTTACTCAAATTTTGGCAAAAGCTGGCCTACAAGATTCAGATATCAACGTCAGTGAAGTCCCTCAAGTGCCAACTCGTTTGGAATTGTTAAAAAATAAAAAGGCGCAAGCTGCAATTTTGCCAGAGCCTTTTGTTACGATGGCCGTTGCCGATGGCTTGCGGGTGTTGGATTCTACTCGTGAAATTGGCATCAATCCTTTTGTTATGGGGATGCCAGCGGATGTCATCGACAAAAAAGCAGATGCGATTAAAGGAATGTATGAAGCTTATAATGAGGCTGTCGATTACATTAAAGAACATGATAAGAGCGACTATATTCAATTGTTTATCGATGAAGTCGGCTTCCCAGAAACGTTGAAAGAACAAATTACCGTCCCTGATTACACCCACGCTGAACAAGCAACAGATGAAGATATCACTGCAGCTTTTGCTTGGGCGAAAGAACATGACTTGTTGACCAAAGACTTGAAACCAGCGGATGTTTTGTCAGACGTTTACTTCAAGTAAGCGGCAGCCGGTAACTGTTTAAAAATCAGGGGTCAAAGATAACCATGACAGCGACCTTTTTGTGGGTCGCTGTTTCACATCTTGCAGCCTAAGAAACAACTTTGCAGGAAAAAGCATTACCAGAAAGGAAAATCAACTATGTCACGAACTTACCAAGGACGTTCTATCGAATTGCTGGCACCAGTGGGAACTTTTGCAGATTTTAAAGAAGTTATCCAGAGTGCCGCAGATGCTGTCTATCTAGGCGGCAAAAAATTCAATATGCGCATGCACAATCCGAAACACAATCTGACCAATGATGAAATTTTGGAGGCGGTAGCGATTGCCCATCAATTGGGTAAAAAAGTCTATGTCACCTTTAACAATATGATGACAGATGCTGAACTTGCGGATGCGGAGGACTATCTACGCTTTTTAGAAGCCGCTCAAGTAGATGCATTGATCATCCAAGACTTCGGTGCTGTTCAGTTGATTAAAGAGTTAGGTCTCAATTTGGAACTACATCTAAGTATTATGGCTAATACTCACAATGCTGAAATGCTGGCAACTGCTAACGAGTTAGGGGTGACCCGTTGTGTAATTTCTCGAGAAGCCTCTTTGGCTCAAGTGCAAGAATTTGTTCGGGAATATCCTGGTTTGGAGTATGAATATTTTATTCATGGGGATATGTGCATTGCCCATGGCGCTCAGTGTTATGCCAGTGGTGTTTATTTTGGCAAAAGTGGTAACCGGGGCCTGTGTATGAAACCTTGTCGGTGGGCCTACCAAGATGCGACAGCTGACGATCCAAAAGCGGCTTTGGTGTATCCAATGGCTGTCAAGGATATGTCTTTGTATCAACACATTCCTGAACTAATCATGTCTGGGGTCAACTCCTACAAGATTGAAGGTCGGATGCGGGGAGCAGACTACTTGATTGAATTGATTAACTTATACGGAGAAGCCATCGATCGGTTTTTAGCAGATCCTGTCAGCTATCAGACTGATTTGGACAAAGTAGCCTATCTCGAAGAAAATCGGGTGCGGGACCTTTCGACGGCCTATGCATTTGGCAAACCTGGCTTAACCAATATCGCGATGGACGGGCAGCGGGAACCCCGGGTTTTCTCCCGCCCATTGGAAGAGCCAGTGATGAAACCTCGCCGTGTAGAAAAGGTTGCGGCTCATTTACAAGAGTTATTGTCAAAAGAAACCGCAATGGCGACTTCTCAGCCAGCTGTTGTAGCACAAAATGAGGCTTCGGTAGGGGTATCGACGTTAGTTGCACAAGCGACAGCCGCAGCCAGTACTGGGATTGAAATACGAGTTACGGTGGATAATCAGGATGCGGCGATGGCTGCTATTGCCAGTGGAGTGGACAGTGTATACTTGTCCGGCGAAGTTTTGGAGCCAAATCCTGCCTTTAGTATTGCCGACTTGCGAGCTATTGCCGCGGCAGCCAATGAGGCTCAAATTCCTGTTTATTATGTCCTACCACGAATGTTGGACCAAAATCAATTTCGGCTGTTGGATGATTTGATTGCCCAGTTACCAGCAATGAGTATCACTGGTCTGTTGGTTTCCAACATTGGCGAAATCCATCGTTATCAACATACCGGTCTGAAATTGCGCGGGGATTACGGTTTGAACGTCTATAATCATTTGAGTGGCAAGTTTTATCAAGAACAAGGCTTGGAATCCGTCACTCTTTCCATCGAGGCTCCAGCCACCATTTTAGCTACAACGCCTGCTCAAATGCCTTTGCCAAGCGAAATTTTGGTTCAAGGAGCACCGACGTTGATGTATATGGAACACTCTTTCAAGAAAGCACAAGCAGATCGTACCGACAACGATTGGATCGATGGTGGGGACGCAGGAGACAATTTGGACTTAATTGACGAAAATGGTTTTATCCGTAAGATTCGTTGCGACCAATATGGTAAAAATCATCTGTTACCTACCAAAGATTTTGACTATGCTCCTCTTTTACCGGAAATCCGCCAAACTGGCGTGGGGGCAATCCGAATTGAAGGCAAAGAATACGATGGGGAAAGCTTGAAACAAGTGATTGCCATCTATCGGGAAGCCTTAGCTAGCACGGAGGCAACGTTGTCAGACCGGATGGCTTGGTCAGACCGCCTTGCGACTGTCACCGGTCACGACCAAAGTTTGCAGACCTTGATTTTTGACTAAGCACTACGTTTAGAAAGGATGAATCTTTCATGAGTTATCTAGGACCAGCAGGCGTTATTGCCAAGAAAAACGAATATTTTGTACCTTGTATCAATCATTTTTATAAAAATCCGCCTCAATTTGTCAAAGGGGAGATGCAGTACTTGTTTGACTCCGAGGGGAAAAAGTACTTGGATTTTTATGCCGGCGTTTCCGTGATGAATTGCGGCCATTCCAATCCGGCGATCATCAACCCGGTGATCGATCAAATCCAAGACTTGCAACACGTCTGCAATATTTACCTGACAGAAAACGGGGTCAACTTGGCGGAAAAACTAGCGGAAGTAACCCCAGGGGATTTAAAGCGGACCTTCTTTGTAAACTCAGGAACGGAAGCAAACGAAGGGGCGCTGTTGATGGCGCAACTGTATACCGAAGCCCATGAATTTATCGCTTTGGATTTGGGACTTCACGGTCGTACCCAATTGACCATGAGTCTCACCGGTATCGGCATGTGGCGCACCACCGACACCCCTAATGGTGGCATCCATTTTGCTCGTAATCCATATTTCTATCGAGATGGGCAAGGGCAAACTCAAGAAGCATTTGAAGATGAATGTGTGGCGGATGTGGCTCGTTTGATCCGTCGGCGAACTTCTGGCAAGATTGCGGCTATGATTGTGGAACCAATCCAAGGAAATGCCGGTATCGTCACCCCGACACCGCACTATTTTAAGAAATTAAAAGCGTTGCTAGAAGCTCACAATATTTTATTGATTGTCGATGAGGTCCAAACAGGTTTTGGCCGGACAGGCAAGATGTTTGCTATCGAGAATTTCGGTATCGTGCCAGATATCATGACGGTAGCCAAGGCTTTGGGCAATGGTTTTCCGATTGGGGCCTATATCACCACCGACAAAATCGCGGCCGCCTTTACCCGGCCATCCGCTTCGACACTGGGAGGCAACCCCGTCTCCACCATGGCAGGTTTATCAGTCTTGACTTATCTAGAAGAAGCCAAACTCTTGGAAAATGCCAATGCCCGTGGCGAACAACTGCAAAATGGCTTGCGAGAACTGGCTACTCGGCATTCTCTGATTGGAGACGTACGAGGCTTGGGCTTGATGGTAGGGGCTGAACTCGTTACCGATCGCAAGACCCTTGCCCCTGCTGCAGATCAAGTTGATGTGATTTTGGAAAAAATGAAAGATCGCGGAATTTTGGTGGGAAAAAATGGTGAAAACCGCAATGTTTTAGCGATGCAACCGCCACTGGTTATCACTGAAGAGGACGTAGCCTTCTTCTTACAAAATTTGGATGAGGTTTTGACGGAAGTGGAATCGTAAGAAAGGCTGAGGGAACTCGTTTAACTCTTGAAAATGAAGTTACTGGTTGGACTTAGCGGTTTTTGCTGGTGAAAATTTTGAATATCTTAGTCTAAAAAAGCCAAACGTTGATGAGGTGGTACCCATCGGCGTTTGGCTTTTTACTATTTTGCTTGTTGTTTAAGCGTTTCAAAAAAAGCGACTTCGCTAGCGGTCAAATCCGCTAATGGGACCACCGCTGCTTGGTTGATAGCGAGAAAGAGGTAGGCCATTTGATCAACAATGACGATTTGATGAAGGTCATGATAGAAAATTTTGGTGACCCCCTTTTTGGAGGTCTGGGTGAAATAATCATTATAAAAGTCAAAGCGCAGCGGAAGGTTTTGCACGCTTTTGTTACTGCGGTAAGCTTTAATGGCCTGTTTGGCAAACATTTTGGGAGATAATCGTAACCCAATAAGCCAGCCTAAGAGAACCGCAAAGAGCAGCCACCATTTATCCGTCAGTAAAAGCAGTAAAACAGCTAGCACCACCACCATGCCCGTAATTAAGAGCCGAGAGCGACGGCCAATCTCGCCATATTTCCAAACGATATCACTCAAGTTTGCAATCATTGCTTCGGTATAGGTACTTTGGACAGTGAAAAGAGCTGTTTCCATGATGGTTCCTCGCCTTCGTTTAGATTGTTCAAGCGCTTAGAGGGTCAAGAAGGTGGATAAAATAAAAAATGGAAGGCATGAACGTCTTCAAAATGCTTTCGCACCGGCGTTCATCCTTCCGTGGGTTTGGCACCCAATGGGTTGTGAGGGGCTCGAACCCGCGACCCGCTGATTAAGAGTCAGCTGCTCTACCAACTGAGCTAACAACCCGTAACTTTCCTGTAAGAAAAGTACTTTATTATGTTAGCACTCTGTTTTTAAAAAAGCAAGAAGGAAAAGTAAAAAATTTTTATCAATCAAAAAAATGATAAGCGTCACAGTCAAAAAGAGCCCTTGCACCATCTTGCTATCCAAGCAGGGAACACAAAGAGCTACTTGTAAGCCGCCAACATTTGAGATCATATAGTCGTTTTATCTGGATTTGCGAGAGCTAAGGGCATTCATTTTCACTTTTTTTAAATGCTCATTAAAGAAAAAGGGGGCTAAATTTTTAATGTAAAACTTTCGTAAAAGAAAGTTTACCACAATGCAAAACCCCGTTCACAATTTTTTCACATTTACCGGTTATATTAACAGTGTACCAACAAACAACCTGTCTTATTCCAAGACAAACCCTAACACTTTTTCATTTTTACTCCTGCCTACTGGTCCCCCGCCAGTAGGTCTTTTTGTTTGCCCAGCATGG
>NZ_MAEI01000042.1 GCF_009933255.1 Enterococcus diestrammenae
TTGCGCTGCCAGTTCCTCGACCGATTGGCCAGACTGGTTTAAATCTAAGATCATCTTCTTAAAGTCTTCATCAAATTTTTTCTTGGCTTTTGCCATCGTGGACACGTCCTTTTCTTAGTAGTTAGATTCTACCAAATCGTGTCCATGAAATCATCCTAACATCAAAAGCTTTGAGGAGGAAAAGATGAAAATAAAAGTGATGACGGTATTTGGTACTCGTCCTGAAGCAATTAAAATGGCACCACTAGTTAAGGCAATTGAAGCTGATTCTAGATTTGAATCAATTGTGGCTGTTTCTGCGCAACATCGTCAAATGTTGGATCAGGTTTTAGAAGTATTTAAAATCATTCCAAATTATGATCTGAATATTATGAAAGACGGTCAGACGTTAACTGACATTACAAGTCGTGTGATTCGTGAATTAGATGCAGTTATCAAAGATGCTCAACCTGATATTATGCTAGTTCATGGTGATACAACTACAACATTTGCAGCATCAGTGGCTGGCTTTTATCATCAAATTAAAATTGGGCATGTTGAAGCTGGATTGAGGACATGGAATAAGTATTCTCCTTTTCCAGAAGAGATGAATCGGCAAATGACAGATGTATTAGCTGATCTCTACTTCGCTCCAACTGTACAAAGTAAAGAGAATCTTATCAGAGAAAATCATAATCCAGAGAACATTTATATTACTGGGAATACAGCAATTGATGCCATGAAGTATACAGTCAAAGATGATTACCAAAATAGATTATTGGAAGAATTTAGTGATAAAAAAATTCTTCTAGTCACTATGCACCGTAGAGAAAACTTGGGTGAGCCGATGGTTGATGTTTTCCGAGCTATCAATAGACTGGTTTCAGAAAATTCTGAAGTAGCAGTGGTTTTCCCAATCCATAAAAATCCTAAAGTACGTCAATTAGCAAAAGATACTCTGATTGATTCCCCACAAATTAAACTAATTGAACCTTTAGATGTTGTTGACTTCCAAAATTTAGCAAATCACAGCTATCTGATTCTTTCTGACTCGGGTGGTGTACAAGAAGAAGCCCCTTCATTAGGTGTTCCTGTTCTTGTTTTAAGGGATACTACAGAACGTCCTGAAGGTATTGAAGCAGGAACACTGAAATTAGTTGGAACAGATGAAGAGACAGTATTTACAGCAGCAACAGAATTGTTGCGAGATGAAGTTGCTTATAACAAAATGGCACATGCAGAAAATCCTTATGGTGATGGACAGGCTAGTCAGCGGATTCTAGATGCTATTGCTTATGATTTTTCTGAAAAAGATTTGATTCGTCCTATAGATTTTAATAGCTAAAGCTAGAATTAGTGTTTTACTTCCTCCAATGTGCTTGACTAGACAGTATAGTGGAGGGAGTTTTTTATCAAACAAACTTATTGATTATCTACCGAATAAGTAATGAAAATTTTCCTTATTCAGCAGAATCACCACAAAAAATAATTGAAATTTGGAACTAACTACTTTGAATATTCTGATGAGTAGACTCCTACTATCTCAAATAAAGAAATGAGGGACCATCTATTGTCAACAGGTAAAAAAATCATTCTAGCGATTATCGGCATCATTGTTGTACTAACTGTCGCAGTTGTCGGCATCGGGACCAAGGTCTATTTTGATGTCAAAGGTTCTGCGGATAAGACCTATGAATCCGTGAAGCGGGAGTCACCAGCGAAGCGTGAAACAGCCGTAGATTTGGAAGAACAAGAGCCGTTTTCGATCTTACTACTTGGGATTGATACCGGGGACTTGGGTCGGACGGAGCAAGGGCGATCGGATACCATGATGGTGGCTACGGTCAATCCGAAAGATAAGAAGACGACTATCGTCAGCATTCCTCGAGATACCTATGTGTCCATCGTCGGTCATGGGACAGACGATAAGATCAACCATGCCTATGCTTTTGGTGGGGCGGCGATGTCGATGGATACCGTGGAGAAGTACTTGGATATTCCTATCGATCATTACGCTGCCATCAACATGAAAGGCTTGAAAGAGCTCGTCGATGCAGTGGGTGGTGTGCAGGTGCGTAATGAAAAAGAGTTTACCCAAAGTGGCTACACTTTTAAACATGGTCTGAATACTTTGGACGGGGATATGGCTTTAGCCTTCTCTCGCATGCGTAAAGAAGACCCTCGTGGTGACTATGGCCGGCAAGAGCGTCAGCGGGATATCGTCGTGGGTGTGGTGAAGAAATTGTTGTCGATGGATGGAATTACCAAGTATCAAGAAGTCTTGAATGCGATGGAAACCAATGTGACCACCGACATGCATTTTGCGGACATGAAGAAGATTGCCTTGAACTATCGGGAGGCCTTTACCCATGTCAAGACCGAACAGATGCAAGGGGAAGGCTTCATGCAGGACAATATCAGCTACCAGCGTATCTCAGATGTTGAGCTGAAACGAGTACAGGATATCTTGAAAAGTGAGTTAGGATTGTAATAGAGAGTAATACAAAAGACTGAACGTCAGATGGCGTTCAGTCTTTTTGGAGTTCTTGTTATAGATGGTGGAGAGTGTTTATCCTCGACTTTTCCCAACTGCCGCAAACCACTGCCGACGACGTTTTTCTTCCACAGATTCCAAGGTCAAGGTGAAGCTGAGTTCCAACTGTTGGATTTGTTTCAAGATTAGTCGCGAGCTCATCGTAGCATATCCCACGGCATCGAAAGTGTCCAGTACCACAGTTGCTGGTAACGCGGCTCGCAATTGGTTGAGCTGTTGGCTTAAAGAAAAATCCACTAAGATGATTTCATTGGTGAAATGTCGCAGGGAGAGTTGCGTTTCATTGAGTAAGGAGATGGCATAGTTTTCATCCTGCTCTTGGATTTGGGCGATCAGACTGCGGATGATGGGGTTAGGACTAAATTCACTGTTTTCGACGAATAAAATGCCTTTTTTCACTATTTTTCACTCCGTTTTTGAATGTTATCTGGACTATTAAAGCTAACTATACAAGGTTTGGGGGGATAAGCAAGGAAGTGTTCCTTTCTGGCTTTTTCTTTTGAGAATATTAACCTTCTTAAGAAAGAATTTCCTTTCGCCGGAGTCATTGCTGAAGTTAGGAAAGAATTCAAAATATTTTTTAGGTGAAATTGAATTTTTTTAGTACCAGTGTTATACTTTGAAGGGTATAACGTGGTAGCGTTTTCTTTGTGGACAAAGAGCTTTGTTGAAAGTTAATTGAGATGGCGGGTTAGTCTGCAAAAGCGGGGTACGACGAGTAGGATTGAGCAAGTTCATACATAGTTTAAAATATGGCCATTAAAGAGGGGTTTCAAATGAAAGAAATCATTCAGACGTTAACTAGCAGATTGCCAAAGGAGGCTGTGATGCTGGTGACAGTGATCAAAAGTTCCGGTTCCACACCTCGTAAGAAAGGGGCCCGGATGGTGGTGACCGCTGCGGGTTTGCAGGCAGGGACGATCGGTGGGGGCAAAGTGGAATTTTTGGCAGTGAGCTTGGCAAAAGACTTGCTGGAGAAACAGGAAAGCACTCAACAAGAATACCGCTTGACCCCCAAAGAAGCATCTGGTTTGGGGATGGTCTGTGGCGGAGGGATGACCTTGTTGTACCAATATTTAGCCAGTGAGGATGTGGGGCTTCAAGAAATTGTAAACGCTATTAGTGATTGTCTGGTGATTGGTGGCAGCGGCTGGCTGTTTCAACCGCTGGAAGAAACTGAGAAAGCCCCACTTATTTTTTATAGTGAAAAGACGGGCTGGCTAGGCACGAAAGAACCCCTCGTGGCTGCTTTTGATGAGCAGACGCTAGCTGGTGTGGCTTATTACGTAGAGGAGCTGACGCCGCCGAGCCAGGTTTATCTCTTCGGCGGTGGCCACGTGGCACAAGCCTTGGTGCCGGTCTTGGCTAATTTGGATTTTCAAGTGACGGTCTTGGATGATCGGGAAGAGTTTTTGAATCGGTCTTATTTTCCTGAGGTTTGCCAATTGCAACTAGTGGATTTTGCAGATATTCAGCAGCTGGCTTTGACGGAGCAAGACTATGCTCTGGTGATGACCCGGGGCCACCTTCACGATTTGACGTTGCATCAGCAATTATTACAGACGCCAGCTTACTATCTCGGGGGGATGGGGAGTCGTCATAAGGTCGCGGTGATGAAGCAAAAACTTCGAGAGGCTGGGTATACTGAGCAGCAGATTGCGCGGATTCATATGCCGATTGGCTTAGCGATTAAGGCTGAGACACCGGCAGAACTAGCGATTAGTATTGCCGGGGAGCTAATCTTGGCGCGGGCTGAGCAAGGATAAGCGAGACTTATTTTTCAGATAAAGGGGTGGGGAGATGACCCAGCAGATTTACCTCAATCATGGCGCGACGTCCTTACGCAAGCAAGAACCTGTGATGGCGGCGGTGACGACTTATTTGCAACAAAATCAGGAACTAGCTGCAAAGCGGAGTTTTATGGGGGATGCTAGTGAGCGAAATCGCTATCTGGCCCGAGAGGCGGTGGCAGAGTTTTTCAATTATCCCGATGCCAGTCATGTGATTTTTACCGCCAATGTCACCACGAGTTTGAACATGATTTTGCAAGGGTGTTTGCGACCGGGGGACCATGTTTTGACGACTTCGGTGGAGCACAATGCCGTCCGGCGACCGTTGGAAATCTTGCGCAAACAAGGAGTCTCGGTCACCTGCTTGCCTTGTGCCGAGGATGGCAGTCTCGAGCCACAGCAAGTAGCACAAGCCATCCAGCCAAACACGCGCCTCTTGGTGATGACGCAGGCTTCCAATGTCTTGGGGACGATATTGCCGGTGCAGGAATGTTTTGCGATTGCGAAAACCCATGGTATCTTGACGGTATTGGATACCGCGCAGACGGCGGGTTTTTTACCTATTGATATGTTGGCTTTGCAAGCAGATGTGGTGGCGTTTACCGGGCACAAAGGGTTGTTGGCCTTGGCGGGGATTGGAGGCTTTATTCTCAATGATCAGGCAGCCGTCATCATGAAACCTTGGCTGACAGGAGGCACCGGAAGTTTTTCAGAGCTTGCGGAAATGCCCGCGAGCTTACCAGATCGTTTCGAACCTGGAACGCCTAATGAGCTGGGCATCTGCAGTTTGCAGGCTAGCTTATCGTGGTTGAAAGAGCAGGATTACTTGAGGCTGGCAGCCAAAGAACGTGAGCTAACCCAGCAGTTTTTGACAGGGATTAAAGAGTTACCGGTGCGGATTTTAGGCCGGCAAAACGTCTCAGAATCGGTGCCACTTGTATCGATTGTCCCTCGGCAGCTGTCTTGTGATGAGTTGGCTTTGCAATTGTTTGAAGACTACGGCATCATCACTCGCAATGGTCTTCATTGTGCTCCTTGGGCTCATGAAACCGCCGGGACATTAGCGACGGGAACGGTGCGCTTTAGCTTTGGCTGGGATACGACTTCTTGGGAAATCCAGCAAGCCGTTCAGGCATTAACAGAAATTTTAACAAAAGAATGAAGGTGGAACGATGTCCTTTTTATCTAGTTGTACTTCCGGCGGTTGCGGAGCGAAAATCGGTGCGGGGGAGTTGGCGACTTATTTGGCAAAACTACCAAGAAACACGGATCCTAAGCTGTTAGTGGGCTTTGATCGGGCAGATGATGCCGCGGTTTATCAGTTAAACGACGAACAGGCCTTGATTTCCACGGTGGATTTTTTCTCGCCAATGGTAGAAGATCCCCGGATGTTTGGGCGCATTGCCGCAGCGAACGCCATGAGCGATATTTATGCCATGGGGGGCAAGGTGCTGTATGGCCTGAACTTGGTCTGTTTTCCCCAGCAGCTGGACAAAGAAATCCTGGCGGAGATCTTAGTCGGCGGTGCCGAAAAAGTCAGTGAGGCTGGGGCCAGTCTAGCAGGAGGTCATTCTATTTATGACCATGAGCCCAAGTATGGATTAGCGGTCACGGGATTGGTTCATCCTGAGAAGTTTTTGCGAAATGATACGCCACAGCCAGAAGATGTCCTGATTTTGACCAAAGCCCTCGGAGTCGGCTTGGTCCAATCGGCAGTCCGGGTAGGGTTGGCTAGTGAGGAAGCGACTGCTGCGGCGCTGGCTTCCATGTGTCATCTCAATAAATATGCCGCTGAAAAGTTAGCCGCTTATCCGGTTCATGCTTGTACAGATGTGACTGGTTTTGGACTTTTGGGCCATGCCAGTGAGATGGCAGGAACAGAGCAGACCTTGATCATCGATACGGCAGCTCTGCCATTGTTACCGGATGCTTTGCACTATGCAGAAGCGTATCTCGCGACAGCCGGTGGCGAACGCAATCGTCGGTTTGTGATTGATAAGGTGGATTTGTCAGAAGTCCCACCGGCGTACCAAGAGCTTTTATTGGACCCACAGACTTCTGGGGGGCTATTGATCAGCGTAGCAGCTGAGGCGGCAGCAGATTTGTTGCAGGCGCTGCAAGTGGATGATCCTGCCGCTACCATCATCGGTATGGTAGCCAGTGAGCGGGGAGCAAAACCGCTAGTGATTCTTTAGTAGTA
Organism: Enterococcus diestrammenae; assembly: GCF_009933255.1. GTDB lineage: Bacteria > Bacillota > Bacilli > Lactobacillales > Enterococcaceae > Enterococcus_C > Enterococcus_C diestrammenae. Next base: position 6,524 of record NZ_MAEI01000042.1, read on the forward strand.
AAGAAAAAGTAGAGAAAGAAGGAGTAGTATGATTCAGATTGACGCATTAGGCAAACCTTGTCCGATTCCTGTGATTGAAACGAAAAAAGCCATCAAAGAGTTGGGGAACCAGCCTGGAGAAATCGAAGTCTTGGTGGACAATGAGGTGGCCTTGAATAATATCGAAAAAATGACTTCAGGTCTGGAAATTCCGACAAAACGGCATAAAATCGATAACGATCATTTCACGATTACGTTGTTTTTATCGGAAGCAAGTCAGCGCCAGCCCCAAGCCAAGGGTAAAAAACAGCCCACTACGACTTACCTAATCGGTCGTCAAGTCTTAGGAGAAGGGGATCCGAAACTAGGGGCATTATTGATGAAAAGTTACCTTTATTCTTTGACCGAACTAGCGACGGTGCCCACCGAGTTGATCTTCTTCAATGAAGGGATTTTCCTGACCTTAAACAGCTCACCGGTAATCCCTGATTTGCAAACCTTGGTGGACAAGGGCACTAAAATCTATGCTTGTGGCACATGTTTGGATTTTTACGATGTCAAAGATCAGCTCGCTCTCGGGGAGATTACCAATATGTACACGATCAGCGAAAAGCAACAATTGGCTGACAAAGCCATCACGGTCTGAGGGTGGAAGCATGCAAAAAAGTCTACTCACCTTCGCCAATACCCATTTTGCAATCAAGGCTGAGACTGTTTTGGAAGCCGCCGGTATCGTCGTGGCTCCGATGCCTTTACCGGTGAAACTCGGTGGCAATCTTTGTGGTATTTGCTTACGGATTCCAGCTGCGGAAACGGTCGTTGCAGTGGAGCGACTGGAAGCCGCGGCAGCCCCACCGGCCGACGTGTATCAAATCGTTGAAACTGCTGGCGGAAAGGAGTATGTGCCATGGACATCTTAAGTCGTTGTTTTCCTGCAGCGAATCAGCAAGTAATCGCGGTGGTTGGCTCCGGGGGCAAGAGTAGCCTTTGTCAGTATTTGGCAGCAGCCTGGCGCAAGATGGGCAAGAAGGTCTTAATGAGCACTACGACCAAAATCCTTCTTCCGTCAAATAGCCAATATGACCGCCTGGTGACTGGGGATTTTTCCCAGTTGGCCCAAGCCACGGCTGGGATTACCATCGCAGGTGTCCCCATGATGCAAGACCAGCAGCAAAAGCTCACGATGCCTGACGAAGCCTTATTGACAAAGGCCTTTTCTGCTTATGATCAGGTGCTACTGGAAGCAGATGGTTCCCGTCAATTGCCCTTGAAAGGTTGGGGACCCCATGAGCCAGTGATTTTACCACAAACGACCGGAGTGCTGGCGGTCTTGCCCCTTTTGCCACTGGGGACACCCCTTACCCAACAAGTGGTGCATCGTTTGCCGTTATTTTTGACCATGACAGGAGCAAAGGCGGGCGATCCCTTGAGCCCCAGTCATTACCGGCAAATCATCGCTGGTAGCGGTGGCCTTTTGGAAAAAGCCGGCAAGGTACCGCTAACTATTTTTTTCAATCAAGTAGAGTCAAAAGCAGCCTTACAACAGGCTGAGGATATCTTGACAGGCTTGGCACCTGAGATACGTGCTTCTTTGGCGGCAGTCGTCGCCGGGAGTGTCCAGCAAGAAAAAGGAGTGATCTTGTGGCAACGATCAAGGAAACAATCGTAGCCGTTCGTGGTGGAGGGGATCTAGCTACGGGGGTGATCCAAAAATTTCAACGAGCCGGCTTCAAAGTTGTGATCTTGGAGACGTCCCAGCCATTGGCTATTCGGCGGACGGTTTCTTTGTGTTCAGCGGTTTATGAAGGCCAGTATCAGGTGGAAGAGCTGATTGCTCGCAAAGTTGCTACTCCTATAGACTGCGAAGAAATCTGGTCTCAAGGGAAGATTCCGTTACTGATTGATCCAGAAGGGACTAGCTTGCCTCAGTTGCGGCCGACGATTTTGGTGGATGCCATCATCGCCAAACGCAATCTTGGAACGCAGAAAACGATGGCGCCAGTGACGATTGGGCTGGGACCAGACTTTACCGCCCCCACGGATGTAGATGTCGCCATCGAAACGATGCGGGGTCACCGTTTAGGCCGTCTAATCTTTTCTGGCAGCCCGATGCCCAACACTGGTGTTCCTGGGATTTTAGGAGGGAAAAGTCGCGAGCGGGTGATTCATTCCCCGCAAGCTGGTGTAGTGAAGCATCTTCATCAGATTGGTGATCAGGTAACCCAAGGAGAAGTTTTGTTTTATGTAGGGGATACGCCAGTGTTTTCGCCATTGACAGGGACTTTGCGAGGACTGATTCAAGAAGGTCTGACCATTTCCAAAGGCTTGAAGGTGGGGGATGTGGATCCACGTAGCCCGGAAGAGGTGGATTATCTGACCATTTCAGACAAAGCACGGGCCCTTGGTGGTGCTGCCCTTGAAGCTGCGTTGTGGGGCATGACACAAAAAAATCTTTGGTAATTTTGCTATAGGAAGGCGCCTGAAGATTGCGGGATTTGTTTACTAGTGCTATGATAAAAAATTAGAATCCCTGTTTATCTTAAAAGGAGCGAATGTCATGAGCTGGACTACAGAAGCAAAAAAAGCCGCGTATGAATTGTTATTATTGCAACAAAAAGGACTGTTGGAAGCGGAAAGTAATTGGTTGGCCAACTTAGCCAATTCCTCAGCACTTCTCAATGAAACCCTGAAGGAAACCGTGTTTGCCGGTTATTATCTCTTTGACGGGGAAGAGCTCATCTTGGGGCCTTTTCAAGGACGAGTATCTTGCACCCGGATCAAACTCGGTAAAGGGGTTTGCGGAGAAAGCGCAGCGACTCAGCAAACCTTAATCGTCCCCAACGTCAAAGAACATGCCAACTATATTTCCTGCGATGGGGCGGCCATGAGCGAGATTGTCGTTCCGATGGTAAAAGCTGGCGAGCTTGTGGGGGTTTTGGATATCGATGCCGGTGTCTTTGATATGTATGATGAAGTGGACCAACAGTTTTTGGAAGAATATGTACAACTGTTGCTAGCTAGTAAAGCCTAGCGCAAGGAAAGTCTCTGTCAATTTGTGGCAGAGGCTTTTTTGAATAGTTTTCCTTTGAACAGGGGTGGTTTATAAAAAAAATTAATGATAGTTTAATAAAAATGTGAAAACGAATATAATTTGATGAATAAAAACGTTGACAGTGCTTGGGAGGCGTGCTATCATAAAATTACAAAATGATTAGATATAGGGGAGAATACTATGGACAGTGAGAGCATCCAGCTAGGTCAAGCCTACGAATGTAAACCAGTGGGACTTAAGCGTAAAGTTATCGGAGAAGTCATTCGAAAGATGGAAAATTGTGTGGTTGTCAGTGTCAATCGCTATGATTATGTCGATCATGATGAAATCCAAGAACGTTGTGGCAATGTCGTGGTTCGCTATGAGGAAGTTTATGGCAAAGCATTAGCTTGTTGCTTCTTTAGCTGATTCTGATCATTTTGTAGACGTTGATCGTCTAAGTTCGGCAGGGGGAAAATGAAAAAGACAGCGAGAAAACAGGACTTGTTGTTGAATGGGGAGGCAGTCGTTGGTTACGACTGTCTATTTTTATGGATATAGAATTTATAAAAATTTAAGCCCTAAAAAAGTTTGATGTATCAGGAATCAAATGGCCTATCGTGCCTACCTTGTGATGCCCGAAAAAGGTGAGATTTAGCGACCTAGGAATTGGGTTGACGGTAGCTAGACCGGCAAAAGCCAAACGAAAAATCTGTTTGTCTTTTACCTTGCGCATTCAAACTTAGAGTAAGTGGTGCAAGCACCACAACTCTAAGTAATTCATTACGCATCTTTAGAGCTACTGTCAATCCAATTCTACTCTGCTAAATCTCACCTTTTTCACGGTACATATGCTACCCTACAAGAAAATAATTTGCTGGATTTACGAAGTAAAGGAATAAATCGCTTATCGATAAAACAGGACAGACTTGCTGGAGTAGAATCTCTCGGGTAGTAGTGTCAAGGATGTCTGAGGGCTAAAGGAGCATATCGCATACAGTTCATCTAAGCAGAGTTCGCTAAGATGAGCTAGCAAAATGACAATTACTCTTTAGTTAGCATTTAACGGTCCCACTACAACCCGAGGGATTCTCCGGAAGCCAGTCTGTCCTGTTTTTCTTGTATCCAAAAAAAGCGCCAAAACCCTTTACCTAAAAGGATTTTAACGCTTAGTCAAAAGTGGTAAAAACTACCAATGGAGCTGGCGGGAGTCTATTGGTAGTTGATATACCGGGGATTATCCGATATTGCTTACGTTTTTGCTTACGTTTAATCTAAAAATCAATAAAATTATCAAACTCATTTGCTAACTTTTCTTTCGATGCTTTTGAGATATGAGCATAGACATTCATAGTGGTCCCGATGTCTTCATGACCAAGTCTGTATTGGATATCTTTGAGTGAGGCGCCCATTTCGATTAGTAAGCTGGCATGAGTGTGACGGAAGCCGTGGGTAGTGATTCTTTTTAATTTCTTCTCAGAAGTTCTGCCCATTTCGTCCTGTACGTCTAAGAGCCATTTTCTTGGTGTGTCCATGCTCATGATATCAAGTGGCTCTACGGCGTTCTCATGGCCAAATATGAGGTAGTCATTTGTGGGCGGTTCGATAAATGATTTCCATTCTAATAAACTATCCAAAGTCTTAGAATCCACAGAAATGATGCGAGTGGAACCGACAGTTTTGGTTTCATCAATTTTTAATCCGGTATCATCACGACTGACGGCCTTGTTGATATCAATGACAGCTTTGTCAAAGTCAATGTCGTTCCAGGTCAGTGCCAGCGCCTCTTGCTTGCGCATACCAGTCATGGCAAGCAGACGAAACAGGGCTTTTGCCTTTGGTTGTCCAACGCGATCTAGAGATTCCAAAAAAAGTTTTAGTTCGTCTTTCTCATAAAAGGCATCGTCTTCTTTTTTCTTCTTTTTAGCTTTTGGTTTAATAATCGCATCTGCTGGGTTTCTGTCAATGAGTCCAAAACGAACAGCATATTTGAAAACTAGACCAGTATAGTTCATGAACTTGGCAGCAGATGCATACTTTTTTGACCAGGTGTCCATTTGCCTTTGGAGCATGAGGGGAGTAATCTCGTTTATGTAAAAATCGCCAAATACATCCAGAACCTGGTTCTTGAATATCCGTTTAGTTTTGAGGAGAGTAGATCCTCGGACTGTTTTTTCGTACTCGGTCAGCCATTGCTTGTAGACCTCTCGATAGGTTTTAGGTTTCTCGGATTCCGTAAGTCCTTCTGCGTATTCGGTCTGCAACCTAGCTTCGGCAATCTTTGCTTCTTTTTGCGTTTTAAATCCACGTCTCATTGCACGGTCTTGCTTGCCTGTTAATTCATTCACGCCTAGATACGTTTGGAAAAGCCAGCGTTTTTCACCTTTGCTAGTTACATATTGTTTAAAAGTAGCCAATTGAATCATCCTTTCTGGTCTGATACAATAGGCAATATAAAGAAGCCTGTGTACCAGGTTTTTTTGTTTGACGGCACATCCCACCGCTCGCCAAAGTAGGGGATGTGCCTAATTTTATTGATTGGTATGTTACAATTATGTTAAAGGTGGTGTCTCCAATGGAATTATCAAAGCCTGTCAAGGCAGTTAAGAAACCCATTCCTGTAACAGCTCAGCAAGTCACAAAGCGAACTGTTGTCCAAACGATAGAAGGTCCTCTTACAGCTCAGCCTGGTGATTGGATAATTACGGGTGTAGAAGGAGAGCAATGGCCAGTGAAAAGGGAAATTTTTGAAAAAACATATACAATAAAAGATTAATTACTTCGGGCGTACCTTTGTCTTTTCGGCAATAGGTGCGCTTCTTTGTTTGCCCAGCATGGGCA
>NZ_MAEI01000043.1 GCF_009933255.1 Enterococcus diestrammenae
GGGCTTCAACTTCATCGCTTCGATCAGCGGTCAAACGGTTTTGGTTTGACGGCTGGTCGAAACGATGAGATACTAACCCGCTGGAATCTCGAAAAAATTCTCACAAATCGTGTCCGAGGTATTGACTCAAATCCACTTTCTTTAAAAAAATTACAAAGTTCAAAATACTATTTTTATTGTAACAGACGAGAACAGCATAGGCTGCTGAATAAACTAAAAAAGAAAAAGGCATCATCAAATTGATGTTTCCTAAAACAAAAATAAGTGTAACTATCAATTCTAGAAACCTACTTTTACCATTACTAACACTTAATTTTCGTACTAAATAAAACTCTGATAAGTCTGAACGAAAAATCAGAAGAATAAGAATTGAAAAAACAGCATAAGTAATACTTTTCAATACAAAAATTGAAATAACGGATAAAGCCATACTTAAAATTAAGGTCAAAACATTTGAAAAGAAAATTGTCTTTTCTCCTCGTATAGTTTTTAAAAATGTATTTGTTAATAAAGAAGTCTTTGATTCATAAATAAAAATAGGAAAAAGAATCCCCATATATCTTATACTATCACTATAATTTGGTAACCATCGCAGTAGCATTGATGATAATGGATAATAAAAGAGGAGTAATCCAAAAGAAAAAAACATCAAGAATATTCTGATATGCCCATATATCTTTGACAGACTCTTATTATCCACTCTTCTCAGGTATGGAAATAAGGTAGCTCCTACTGCATTAATAAATGTAATAAACATATTGGAAAGACTAAGAGTTAGTGAAATCTTGCCAAACTCTACTATAGACCATTTTTTCTCTATTCCAAAACGAATTATCCCAATAATTAGTTGACTAGCTACGAATGAAAGCGTCAAATTAATTCCAATGCAAACTAACTCTATTGTATTTTTTAAATCTTTTATTTTAGGAATTTCGACTTTAAATAATATATCAGAAATCAATGACATTCCATATAGTAAGGCTATAGCTCGACATACCAAACCAATTAATAACAACACTTCAAAATTTTTACCGAAACAAACTAGATACAGCAATGCAGGAATAATAAACATAATACGATCAATTCTTGTTAATTTTGAATAATCGATAATTCTATTAGACGATTGAAGGATTGATAGTATATATGACCGTAAATTAGTTAAGAGTATACTTAATGCTGAAAAAATAATAACTCGCAACTTAGAAAATTCTTCAATATCAATTAAGTTGCTGAAAAAAAATACTATTATTAGCATTATAATTTCAACTATGAATAAAAACCAATACTGTTCACCTAGTCTTTGTTTTCGGAGGGACGAATATTCATTCCCAGCGAACTTAAGTGCAACACCATCAACTATTCCAAAATGAAACAAACCAGCAAAAGAAATATAAAATAAATACAATTGATAATATCCATAATTTTCAACACCTAACAATTTAGGGAAAAATAAAATAGATACAATTGACACAAACATCGATATAAAGTTTGCAGATACAGAGTAGAGTAAATTCTTGGCTAAGCCCTTTGTTGACGAATTCATCCCAATCACCTAATCCCTAAGTGTAAGAAACGCATCATCATTTAAAATCGCTTGAAGAACAAATGGCATTCGTTCTTCTATTAGTTTTCTTGCCTCTACTCTATGTTCATAGAGATCCTTTACTAAATCATTAAATCTTGAACAATGATGAGTTGCTAAATCTTCAATACTTATCATGTACCTATCTAGTTGGAATTGTTTAACGATATTTGCTTTATACCCAGAATATGAAATTGCAAATGAGGGCACATTAGTAATTAACCCAAAAATGACAGAGTGGAATCTAGTTCCAATCAAAATTTCAGCATTTGAATATAGTGTGATCAATTCTGTTGCGGAATAATAATTATAATCATACTTGTAATAATCTAAACCATTGGTCAATTTTTCAAATTCTTTTGTAATAATTATATCATTTTCAAAAGAGTTTGGACCTTTGACATGCGGAACAACAAGAACATCAACTCCATACTTCGAATGAAGCTGGTCGCAACACGTTTTTATATTTTTTAAATAATGTGATTCACCATCAATGCTTTTGTAATTATGTTGCCTTAAAGTAACTACTATATAAGGTCTCAGAATTTCAAAAAAACTATTTTTATTTTTAGTAAGTAAAAACGCATAATCGCTTGTAAGACTTACTCTACTTTTATCAAGACCTAACTCAATCATCCTTTTTAAAGAAACTTCCTCACGAAAGGATATGCCTTTTGCTGAATTCAAAACATTAAGAGTCTGATTCAATTTCATTCTTCCTGAAAATGTATCGTTATAAAATGGACCCATTGACTGAGCTAAAATTGAATAAGGTTTATTGTTTTTTTTGCAATTTTAAGTGGATATAAGCATTTTAAAAGATGAAAAATTCCGTGAATACCTTTTCGGTCGAAAAGAAAATGTCCACCTTTAGAAATAACAACATCGCTTTCAAAAATAGCTTTATAATACCCATCTTTCATTCCAAGTGTAAAACGAATATATACTAATAAAACACTAAAAAACTCTCTTATCTTAGAAAAAGTAGTCCCATCATATACCTTATAAAATGGAGAAGGAATCGTTGAGATGGAAATATGCGGAAATTCTTTACGGATTTTTTCAATACTATTGCTATAAAAAACATTCTTGTCAGATAGCTCAGATAAAATATGAACTTCCAACAAATCATACTCTATATTAAATCGTTTTATTATTCCCATAATAATTGCACTATCTCCAGAATTTAAATCTGACCATCCATTACAAATAACTAACTTCACTGACAATCCTCCTATATTTGATTGATAATTTTTAAATACTTTTCTGCTAGAATGTCCCAATCATAGTCATTTACTCTTTTTGTCTTATTATAAATCCCTTCAGAATAGCATTTTATGAAATTATTAAAAGTTTTCAGGATATCTTCTGACTCATAAGTAGAGACAACACCTTTATTATAATGCTTAATAGTATCTCCAGAAAAGTCTGACTTATCACAGATAGCAAAAATAGGTCTATCTGTTGCAAGATACTCAAATAACTTACCTGGAACCTGTAAACTTCCCAAATTACCAAAAAAAAGTAAAACATCAGTGTTAATCTGATAATCAACAACTTCATTAAACCCTATATTTCCTAAAAGATGGAAAGAAACGCTTTTATTACTAAAACTTGATATTCTCTCAATTACAGACTGTTCCATTTTCCCAGCTATACTTATCACAATTTTTTTTCCAAAGAGTTTTTCAGAACTCAATTCTTCCATTGCATCAATAAATGAGTTTGGATTTCTTATATCTTCGTAAAACAAACCCGAATAAAAAAAATTAATTATATTTGTGTTTGATTTTTTTTCTTTCTTATTATGATATATTTTTGTATCTACCCCTTGACTAATTACATCAATTTTTTCGCGCACTACGGGAAATCTTCTAATATACTCATCTCTCGTTGAAGTTGTAGTTACAGTCACATAATCAGCATGTTGGAGTATCGTCTTTTCAAAACAAGCATCAATCTTTCTTCTCCTATTTGGTATAGTTTCATTTGACGGATTAAAAGACCAAGGATCACCATAATCTAATATTAGTTTACAATTAAACTTCTCCTTTAATTTTTGCGCAAGTAGATGGGTTGAAAATGGGAACCCTACAGAAATTATTATATCTGGAGAACCTTCAGTCTCTGCAAAATGATTTACTGATCTCTTTAAATACTTATTCCAAAATACCATTCTATCAGGAAAAATAACAACCTTAAGCAAGTGTTTATATATCTTTTTGGAAAATTTTTTTAATACATTTTTCCTTGAAATTGTACTCTGACTATCATCTAATTTTGACTTTTCCTTAGAATACAACTTCTCGTAAATTTTCCCTCCAAATGATCGAATAACACGATAGTCTTCAGAAATCATTTCTAATTTTTGCGCATTATATAACGGATCATTTTCACTTGGATTTATCGTAAAAACTGTCACATCATGTTCTTGAGCCATTTTTTCAGAAAAATACGTCCATGCGATGCCTCTGCCCGCTCCTATTGGAGGGAAATTATACATTAAAATAAATATTTTCATTTACTCTTCTCCATTACTGTAGTATACATTTCAGTATAATTCTCAATCATTTTTTCTATTGAAAAATCTTCAGATTTTTTTTGAGCATTTCTAGAAAAATTATCATAATCTAAACTTATTTTTTTTATTGCAAATAATATCTGAGATAAAATATCTTTTTCTCTATCAATTAATATACCGTTGATTAAATCGTCTACAATCTCATTAACGCCTTCAACGTTAGTACATATAACCGGTATACCAGAAGCTAGAGCTTCGATATACGTGTAAGGTAACCCTTCAAAAACAGAGGGAGATATCAGTATTCGAATATTTGAAAATGCATTTGTAATATCATCCGAAAAACCTTTAAAATGAATATTTGTAATATTATTC
>NZ_MAEI01000044.1 GCF_009933255.1 Enterococcus diestrammenae
ATGAAATCATCCTAACATCAGGGTCACTACATTAAAGAAATTAAAAGTGATGTTTAAAAGCAATCGACTGAACTTTATTAGTCATTATTTCTGACTCAATAAGGTTCGAATCAAACGAAGAGCAACAACTTTATAGCGATGACATTACGTTAGAAAGTGGTGTCATCGCTATATTGAAAGGTGTGAATTCCTACGAATAATCTAACTAAGGGTGAAAGTTTAAAATATGAAAAGCTAAACAGTCTGTTTTTCAGTACTGCTATTTCGGTACTAACTGGAATTTGCTTGCTAGTGTTTATCTTGCTCGGTAGTATTCTCCCGTTTGAGTCAACGATTTTGATTAGTATGACTTTACCTATTTTAGTTTCTCTGTTTATTATTCCTTTGATATATATCTTGGTTTTATCGAGAAGCAATCGGAATCTCTTAGATCTAAAATGTAGAAAACGAGAAATAGCTTATACCGCTGTTGGAATTTTGCTTTTTTCGTTGATTTACTTTGTTACTAATAAAGATAAGTTTGGTAGTCAAATTACTTTATTTCTAATGATTCACTATATGATAGCGGCCTTTTGTGAAGAGTTCTTGTATCGAAATATCATTTTAAAAAGATTACTAGAGTCTTGGGGAATTATTTCTAGTATCATTATCAGTTCGGTAATTTTTTCAGTGATTGGACATATTGGAGAATCGCCAGTGGACAATTTGATTTACAGGTTTCCATTAGGCGTTTTCTTTTGTATCTTTCGCTTAAAATCAAAATCATTGTTATATACCTCAGCTATACATGCATTTTATAACTTAATTTTGATTGCTGCGTAGAAGTACTGAACAGGAGAAATAGGAAAGAAAAAAGGGGGAAGACTCTTGTTTAAAAGAATAGTGAGGTTTATTTTTCCGATTTTATTTGTACTATTGTGGATATACAACGTCCTACAAATTAAAACTTTCAACTTATTATCAGTGTTTTTCTTAATTGTTCTTATCCCGATAGTTCTTTATTCATTGTCTGTCGTGTTTATTGTACCAAGTGTTGGAAGTATCAAAAGATGTATCGTTATGGACGTCGTTTTATCAATTGGATATTCATTCGCATTGTTCTTCTCTATTGGTTTAATAGTATCAGAGAAAGTTGTCAATCAAATTAAAGCAAACACAGAAGAACTTGCTGGAAAATCAGGAAATTTAACAATTGCAGATGTAAATTTCAGCAATAATTTTTCGACCATATTAATGATATTTTTATTAACGTTTGTAATCATTGAGCTTTTTAGAATTATAGTCAAAAAAATGAAAAGAGGATAGAAATGTATATTAATCCTGATGTAGCTTATGCAAAGGTAAAAGATATTGATATGCTTTTCAATTTTGATAATGGCGTTGTTGCAGGAATTGATCAACGAGGGTTGGCATTTTATAAAGATGTAATAAGTCATCAAGTCTCAGAAAAAAATCAATTAACTGATGAGGAATCAGATTTCTTTAACTATCTAATTGAAAATGAATTTATTTCAGATAGTCCATTTATAAAGAAAGATCAAGTTGTCACTGCTTACTTACATTTGACAAACAGATGTAATCTACACTGTGTGGGTTGCTACTCTTATGATGAGAAAAGAAATCGTGATGAAGATTTAACTCTTGAGGATATGCTTAATGGAATAAGACTGCTTAAAGATGCTGGAATTGAAAACCTTGTTTTTTCAGGTGGGGAGCCTCTACTAAGACGGGATCTTATTAAAATTTTGAGATTCGCGAAAGTAGAGTGTCAGATACCAAATATTGTATTAATTACAAATGGGACAGTTTATAACAAAACGATTATTTCTGAAATGTCTAAATTCGTTGATACAGTTTCTGTTTCTGTGGATTCATATTCAGCCGAATGTCCTTCATTTATTAGAGATTCAGGTATATTCAATAGAATAATGGATACCGTTTCATTGTTAAAGGAGAATGGAAATAACGTAAATCTCATTCCCACAGTTCATCATTTAAATGCAGATAAACTTTTGGAATATGTAAACTTGGCTGAAAAGATGGGAGTATCTGTTAGTTTTAGTATTCTTTCAGCGTGTTTTGAAGGGGAAATGAAAAGATTCCTTCCAAATGCTAAAGACATTAGAAGTATCAGTAATTTTATGATTGATAGTGATTTAAGTCTAGAGGATAGTGCAATTAGAGGAGAAACACTACAAGCAGAAAACTATTGCGGAGCTGGAAAGACTATGATTTCTATTGGTACTGACGGAAACATTTATCCGTGTCATATGCTTATGGAGGAGAAGTTTTGTTTGGGAAATATTAAAGACCATACGATTGTTCACATGCGTGAGAATACCAATAAACTTTTTTCCTCTATATCGGTAGACAATGTTAAAGGTTGTAATAGATGTGAATACAAATATTTGTGTGGAGGAGGGTGTCGTGCGAGAGCCTATATGAAACATCGTGATATATACAAAAAAGATCCTTATTGCGAGTTATTTTTTAACTATTACGAAAATCTAACTACAAATCTTTTTCTAAACAATTAATCATAATTTTAGGGGTATGAAATGACTAAGATAATTATGAAGGAAAAAATATTAGTGATACAATTTTCTATTCTTTCACTGATAGCTAGCTTAATAGGAATTTCTTTTGCTCCGATTATTCAAAATTTTATCGATGCGATTTCCAAAAAAAATTGGAAAATGTTTTATATCACCCTGTGTTTATTTTTTATATTTTTGATAATTAACTTTTTATTTCATTTCTTAAGTGTGAAATCTGAGTCTCACCTACTTCAAAAAATCCATATTTCGGTTAAAAGTAGAATAATCAGAAGTATTCTTCACATGAATATAACTCAGTATGAAAAATCTACTGTAGGTGAGAAAATTAATCTTTTCAATTACGACCTAGAAGTTTTTGAACAGTATTTTCTGGACAATATCTTACAACTAATTCAAAGCTCTTTTATTCTTTTTTTTGCCTTTGGTTATCTGCTATTACTAAGCCCATTAGTTGCTTTTGTGGTATTTTTTTGTTCTGTTATTTCCTTAATAATTCCTTCCTTACTAGGTAAGAAAATAGATGCATTGACTGAAAAAACTTCAAGATTGAAAAGTAATTATCTGAATGACCTTAAGGATATTTTTGGAGGATTTACAGTGATCAAATCCTTTCAAGTTGAGGAAAGATTTGAGAAAAGGAATCGCAGTTTTTTAGAACAGATGGAGAATAATCAACAAAAACTAAAAAATCAAAATGGTGCTTATAATTTGATGATGGGAACGCTCCAGTATTTCAATTTGATTATTTGTTTATGTACAAGCGGCTTTTTAGTTTTATCAAACAGGTTATCATTGGGCGAGATGGTAGCAGTTACTCAAATGGCAAATATGATAATTCAACCCTTGCAAGTTTTTGGAACGTCAGTAATAGAGATAATTGGAAGTAAAACTATACGAACTAAGTTAGAAAAATATGTAGACAAAATAGATTCTCCTACTGAAATGCCCAATATTTTGGATGAACCATTTGAAAAACTTCAGTTGAAAAATGTCAGTTATGAGTCAGAAAAGGGTATAACAATTTTAGATAATATCAATTTGGTTTTTGAAAAGGGTAAAAAATATGCCATTGTTGGTAAGAGTGGAAGTGGAAAAACTACTTTGCTAAAAATTATCGGTGGATTATTGAATTGTTATAGTGGTGAAATAATCTATAACGGAAAAAATCTAAGCAAATCAGATGAGAAGATAAGATCTTCATTTGCCCATCAGGAACCGTATATCTTCAATGATAATCTAAAAAATAATATTACACTTTTGTCTGAACGAAGTAAGAAGGAAGTAGAAAAAGCTATCCGTATGGCTAAGCTTCCTAGGATTAGGGCTCGATATGGAAGTTCTAAATTTAGTGAAAATGGGAATTCACTATCTGGTGGTGAAAAGCAAAGGATAGCTATTGCAAGATTAATTGCAGATCAATCAAACCTGCTCCTTATGGATGAAGTGACTTCAGCATTGGATTATAAAACAGGAGGAGATATTTTGGAAGAACTTCTGTCAATAGTAGACTATACAATTGTTTTTATCACGCATGATCTTCGAGAAAATATTTTGGGTTCTGTTGATGAGGTGATTTTTATTGATAACGGCACTATCGTTGAACAAGGTAGTTATTCGGAAATTTTGAACCATGATGGACTCTTTAAAAAATTGAAAAACTCCTGATAAGGAAGGGATTTTATGGAACTATTACTTTCTGTCAATCAATTAGTAAAGAAATATGACACTAAAACAGTCTTAGATAATGTTTCATTTGAGATAACGAAAGGGGAAATAGTTGGATTACTTGGAGTAAATGGATCAGGTAAGACTACTTTAATGAAGGTGATACTTGGCCTAACCTCTTCTGAAGCTGGCGAAATTAAGTATAAGGGAAACTCGAATTATTTGAAGTCCTTTAAAAGTAGAAGGGAATTTGGTTATCTGTTAGATTGTAAATTATTTGAATATTTGAGTGGGTATGACAACTTGTATACTGTCGGAAAATATGCAAATCATTGGCAAGGAAAAACTAAGACTGAAATTGCAGAAGAAATTAATGGACTATTGGATTTGGTTGACTTACCAAATTCTAAGAAGAGAGTGAAGGGTTATTCATTCGGGATGAAACAGCGACTTGGATTAGCAATGGCTTTAATGGGGACACCAGATTTCCTAATATTAGATGAACCGTTTGTGGGTTTAGATCCAGTGGGAATTGAGCACTTACTTGGCTTCATCTCGAATTTGAGAAAGGACTTGGATATTACGATATTGATATCGTCACATCAGTTAAATGAAGTTGAGCAGATTAGTGATAGATATTTATATATTACTAATCAGAAAGTTAAGGAAGTGACGAAAAACTCTAGTAAGAAATACCTTATCAAGTTGAATAATCCAGATAAGCTATTACTTAATCAATTGCAATCAATTGCTGATATAAAGCATAACGATGTTTTATTTGAGGCAAAGAATGAACTGATTGATAGGGTTTTAAAGATTATCTATCAAAATCATGGGGAGATTACTGATATTCAGGTAACGAATGATAATTTGGTAGATTTATTTAGAGGTGATTCTAAATGAGGGATGTTATCAACGTAGAACTATTTAAAATGTGGAAAAGAAAAATTTTTATTGGTATTTTTTTACTTAGTAATTTTTCTTTAGTCTATTCTTTGGGAATTTATTTCAATTGGAGTTTCATAGATATAAATGGGAAATTAGATCTTATCTCTTTTTCTACAAGTATGTGGGCCTTATTAATGATGCTCGGAATTCCACTTGTCTTATTTACTTTCTTAGCTGCAGGGACTCTAGGTGGAGAAATTTCTGATGGGCAATTCACGTTAGAAATCACACGAGTCAGATCAATAAAATCATTGGCTTTAGGGAAGTTTATTTCGATTGTAGAGGTATTAGTGTCATTTTATATCCTTAGCATGGCTCTTTCCAGTCTATACTATATTGTTTTTGTAGCGAGATCAAAAAATGGATTGGGAATCAGTTGGGATATTGAAGGTTACCATAGTCGCTTGCTCCTTGTGAGTATTTGTGGAGTATTATTTCTTATTATGTTTATTTCTATAGCGATGGTAGTGTCAGTAAACTTCGGAACTTTTAGGGCAGTCCTCTTATCTTTATCTATTTATGTTTTATTGAAATTTATTTCTAGCATTCAGAGCATTCGTATATGGATACCAGGGTATTATACATTAATTGATGATAATGATTTCTCATTGCTAATAGTAACGTACCAATTGTTTATAATGGGATTTATTATTGGAACACTGATTTATGTGACTATTAATTTTTTGGAAAAAAAAGATTACTAGTAAAATTATCGACATATAAATAGAGAAATTTTATATTAATTTAACTAAGTATTCTTATTTTAAGAGCTCCGTATCAATCTTATCAATACCTCCATACAAAAAGGCCCAACTTATGTGAGGCCTTTTTTAGTACTTTTAATTTTTCCACAAATTATAGATTTCGGTTCTCTTATTAAAGGCTTCTTGTCCACCTTCCATAATATCTACAATCTTATTTTGAATTAGTTTATCATCAATACTCCCAGTAGTAGTTTCGATCTTTTCTGGATCATATGAAACAGCGATTACTTGCTCAGAATCTCCCAAAACAGGGATATTCGCATTATGGGTTGCAAAAATGAATTGGACATCCGGCTTTCTAAGCTTAATCTCTTTAATTATTTCGTTATAGATAACTTGATTATCTAAATCATCTTCAGGCTGATCAATCATTATTAAGTTGTTATCTTTTTGCGAAAGAATAAATAGAACTAAAGCCGAAGCCCGTTGACCAATGGAGTGCTTCGTAATAGGTTTTCCATGGTAATTTATGGTTATTAAATTTGGTGTTCTGATTTTTAGAAAAGAATTGTAATTTTCTCTTACCCTTTGTTTAACTTTGACTACATGTGATTCGGGTAGCACGGAAGATATAATTTTTCCTTCATCAAGAAACACATCAATAACTAATGCTGTAAAATCTGGCAGGACTTCTAATAATTGGTTATATCCAGAAGTAGTAACTCCGGTGCCCTTTAAACTAGATTTCAACTTTGTTAGAAAGGTAGTTTTATTTCCTTTAAACGAAATTGCTAATTGTAAGGAATCTTGACTTGCATTAATTTTAGCTATCTCACTTTTATAAATATCCAACTCTTCAAGTAAAGCATCATTTCTTTGAGAAATTAAAACTTTAAGCTCAGTAGTTAGTATGTCTTTCTCAGAATTATGACTAATAATCTTCTGAATAGATTCAATTAATTCAGCTTCCCTTATTTTCAAATTTGAAAATTCATCTGGATTTAAGTTAGGAATATCAATTTCTCTTTTGATTTCTGCAAATTCTTCTTCTAAAGAAGTCACAATTGAATTAAATGTGCTTGATAAAGATTCTATTTCATTTTGTGATTTCTCAACAATCGTAATTATTTTTTCAATATCTTTTAGCGTATTAGTTATGTTTTTAATCTCTATTTTTAAATCGTTAAATACAGTAGGTATTTCTTCTGAGTCAATGGACTCCAACGAAATTAGTTCAGATATATTATCTGACGAGATAATCTCTTTTAGAGCTTGTTTATATTTCTTAACGAATTTATTGATTTTGTCAATAGTCAGTTTATCTTTTTGAAAGTTTACTTGTTTTGAAAGTTTATCTGATAGTCCTTTTTCTTCAAAAATTTTTATTTTATACTCAATGTCAGATAACGTATTCGATAGATCTGTAACAGAGTCTATTTTATCTTCCAAGGTTATAAGTTCTTTAATCTTATCTGATATTTCATTTTCAACAGCTAAAGTTTTAGTGTGTAAAGACGGGAGTGCTTCACCAACCATCTTATCTAATAAATTTAATTCAAATCCATTATCCATTGAAGAGAGATCTTTTTGCCCAAAGTACAATGGTGATTTTAAAATTGAACTTGCCCTTGCACCTATTACTTGATTGTTTGCATCAGTAACGTGAAGCTGTTCACCTAGAATTCTTTTAATTTTATATGATTTACCGAAGTTATCATACAACTTTAAAATAATTTGCCCACCAGATCCGAGAAGATTACTAACCACATCTTTTTTGTAATCTGAATCAGATGAAGAGGGGGACATGTCTAGTGCATACCTTATTGCCTCTATGATGCTTGATTTGCCGCTTCCCCTTATTCCGATTAAACAGTTTAATTCCGCAGATAAATTAATTATTTGCTTATTTAGCTTTCCACCGATAAACTCAATTGATTGAATATAACCGTGAGTTATTTCCGGTTTTGTAGAAGAAATTCGATTTTTGAAATCTTTAAAAGCGAGCATTACAGCATCAAAACAGTTATCTCCAATTTTTATGTAGCTATGTTTCCCTTTACCAATATCCAAAATCGATTTACAGTCAGAGCCCTCAATATAGGGTAGTTCGTAACCCATCCACTCTTTGATTTGCCGCATTTTATCTCTAGTTCTACCTTTTTGTAAACCGAGAATTCGAGATTTGAAATCTGAGTGGTTCGCTAACGAGTTTATGAGGCCGCCATTACATTCTTCATAAAAACCGCTTTTTTGCTCTATGTGCGCCATTAGAATAAAATAGTCTTTACCATAAGAATTTAATGTGGACATTACTTGTGGAAGGTCTTGAGCGCATCTTGTATTTTCGTTCTCTCGATTGTCTATGTTTTTAAATACCTCATCTAGGAACTGATTAATTGATTCTTTCTGTCCGTTAATCCAATCGGTATCTTTAAATACTATTAGACAATGAATACCATTAGAACCTTCTTTAACAGATAGTTCAACACCAGGAAGAAGAATAATATCGGATTTATTAGCTTTTTTTTGAGTGCTTTGAATTCTCCTAAATCGAATTTATTGTGATTGGTAATAACCCCTAATCCGATTTTTTCTTCCTTTAATTTATCAATATAGTCCGAAACAAATCTGTCCTCATCTCCTGAATATTTGAATTCTTTATCTTTTCTGGTGTGAAGATGAAAGTCTGCGCGAATCCATTGAGTACCATTTTCAAACATATTTTTCCTCCCGATTTTTGGTATGTATATTGATAAATGTACATCATTGGAAACGCTTTGTATAGATGATAAGATAAAACAAATGTGTTTTGCAAATTAGATTTGTGTATTGTGACCCCAATCGCAAAGATACCTCGTGATTGAGGTATCTTTGCGATATTTATAGAATTATTTTTTTCGTTTCCATAAATAAACACTAGAAGAGATTGTAATAAAAAGTACTCCAATCAATACTAATCTAGTGTTAGTATAAACCGTCTCGTAATAATCAGTTTGCGGTTAGAATATATAAAAAACGTTGTCCGGAAACACATGTAACAAATGAAGATTTTAATGAGATAGATAAGACCAGTATTCCAGATATGGACTTATTAGTACAAGGATTTCCTTGTCAGGACTACTCCGTTGCTTCATCAGGAGCTAAAGGAATAGAAGGTAAAAAAGGAGTGCTAAGGTACTTGCTTTAAGAACAATAATCAAGCCGAATATTGAAGATGATTCATTGTATTTATCACAGAAACAAAAAAAGAAGTTTGCTGAGATACAGGCGGATTTTCGAGAGATAAAAATATCTAAAACGGGGCATCCTTATAAATGTGGAGTGGGAGCAATCACCTATCCAGACAGTTTGGACGAACCAGCAAGAACAATGATTACGAGTGAGCACACAATTTCTAAAATGAGTCATGTTGTTAAAGATTCGGGGAACAATAAAAAAAGATTAATCTCTCCTGAAGAAGCAGAATTATTTAATATGTTCCAGGAGAGATGGAAAAAAAACAGAGTGTATCACTAATACAAATCGATATTTTACGATGGGAAATGCGTTAGTTGTAGGACTTGTAACAGAAATTGGTAAAGAGATAGTAGAAACTATTTAAGTTGGAATCAAATGATGTAGAGTAGGATAACTAAAAGTTTTTAGATAAAAATATTTAATTGTTGAATGCTGTGAAATTGGTTGATAGAATTGAATCGGCTCGCAGGTAATTGACACCATTGCTTTCAAATAATTTGAAAGTCAATAAAATTTTTCTTGTTTCAATCTCTTTAAATCATTGCTATTAAAGCATTATGAAGCTGTTTGAAAAAACGATTGGGCTAACCAGGTCTTAAGAAAGCTCGTAAAGCTTCATAGTTTTTTAGTATTAATATTTGCTTTATACCAATAAGACATTTCACATCTAAGTTTGTGAAGCATATTCTTATTGTTGATACCTTTGTTGATCCTATTTTGATTCGTAGCTTTTAGTGACAATTTGTGGTAGTCAATCACCTTGACAGGCACAATGATCACGTTTGTGGCGTATGAATGGACTAATAGATTCCATGATTTGGAATTATTGATATAATAAGGGAAAATTTAACAAAGCAAACGTTTGTTATTGATGATATGTATAGGGGCGTGAAAAGAAGTGTCTAAAAAAGCAAAGAAGAGTAACAATCCTTTCTTCAATCTAGCTTCTGAGCAGTTTGAAGAACTCAATGATGAATTTTACAAGAATTACAACAAAGATTATTATTCAATAAAATTAGATTCTTTACTCAAAATGATTGAGTCCTCGGAATCTTACTGTAAAGGGTCAAATATGAAAGTAGGCATTTTAGAATATGAAAGATCTTTTGAAGAAGAAGAAATTTTAAAATATGCAAAAACAGAATTGGCGGTAACAGTTTTCCATTGTTTGGAATCTTTTTTACGTTTGTACATGGCACATTGCTCTATGAGAGGATGTCCTTGGTTAGATTTAGCGGACATGACCTTAACAAAATATAATAACAACATACAGAAATTGAAAAAGCAAGTCTATAATATTTTTAATTTATCTGACTTTACCGATGATGAAATTATTACTGCTGTATTTTATGGAAGTAAGAGTGTCCCAGCGGAGATTATTGATAAGACAAATTTGACTGAAAAAGAAATAGTAGAGCGTTTTAAAAGGTATATTCAATTTGCGGTAACATATCTGGATAACAGACAGGATTATAACTCTTACAAGCATGGGCTACAAATAACGCAAAAAGAAAATGGGTTCTCTTATGGTGGTACAAGAGGAACGAATGAAATTTTATCAGTACATGGTGATTCATTAACATATTTACAAGTAAAAAAAGATGACAAGAATAATAAAAGATGGGTTAAAACTACTAAATGGATTGATTACAAACAACAGGCAACACTTATATTCTTTTTTAATCTATTAATTGCTGATGTTATTGATATTTGGTCACCTGATAGGGAAAAGTATCTCAAAACTTTCCCAATTGTTGTAACCATTGAAGAGCTTCTAGAAAATCGTGAAAACTACGTCGGTGGAAAAATAGGCCGAGAAATAGAGGGGTTCCAAGTTACAGAAATGTCAAGGGGACTTCTTTATTATGAAAATGATTAGTTCAGTTAAAGGAATGCTATTCTGTGATACTTAATCTGATCGAAAAGTCATCAATTTCAAAGTTAGCAAATTGTACATGACAAAATCGTTTCAATTCGCATGGTTTTCTCGTTAAATCGATATTATGGATTGAATATTATTTGAAAACAGTTGAAATTTTACAGTGCAAGTTAGGTAATACTCTTTGATATTAATGGCTTTTAAAGCGTATATAAAATCTGAGTAAATGAATCAGGTTTTACAAAAACGGATAAAACATCTTAACTCATATGAAAAGTATAATATACTGGCGAGTATTTTTTGACCATACTTTTGACCTTCTCAATCAAAATTCACTGGATTGTATTAGATTTTGCAATTTGTCAATAATCCATATCTAAGCTGTTTTCTGACTATCAGGTAGCACCAGAAATCAATCCAGCTCTCAATAAACTATGGTGAAAAAGAAAAAGTTGTTTATCTAGTTAAAGAAGCAATACAGAGTTTTGACTTAAACCATAATCTGAAATTTAATGATGAGTATCTTATAGGAAAATTGATTAATATTCTTGATTCAAATGGTGATACAGCAATGTTTATTTCTTCCTTATCTTTATTATTTACTGATAAAACTTTTTCTACTCAATGGGGTGGGGAGGAGTTGGTGGAGATATTTCAATCAATCCGGCCGGCATTAATCAGGTTGTATCGTGATAAAACCCCGGATGAGCTGAGTAGTTGGTTTGAAAATAACAATTTTTCTCGTTAACTATCAATTTTTTTAATATTAGATATTGAACATTAATAAATAGGTTTACATTTTGGAGATAAGTTATAGGGTTTTAAGAAAAAAATGCTATTTAGGGCTGTTAAGTTGTAAAATGGGGAAAAAACATTTTTCAAAATTTTGATAAATTATATAATCTCCTTGGAAGTATCGATACTCCAAAGTAAACTAGTTGCTATTGGAAAGTCAATATTTTGAAAGGAGGGGCATTATGTCTGTGTTATTCTGTCAAGTTAAGTGTGTTGCAACCTGTGCAGTTGCATGTGCAGCAGATACGGTTTCACCAATTGCCGATGTTTTAGGATTTGCTGCGGGTGAAGGACGATTTATGAATGGCTAAATAATAAATCATGAGTCAATTTTAATTGGCTCATGATTTTTAAAATAGGAGAAAATATGAAAATAAAAACTAAACCATTAATCTTTAAAACACTAAACTCGTTATATTGTTATGATGATTCAACGAAAAATGTATTTCCGATTAATGAAATTGAAAAAGATTTTATTGAACACATTCAACCAAATCAAGAATTTACAGCTGATAATCCAAATTTAAGTGCGATTACTAATAAAATAGAACGATTAGGACTATTTCAGAAAAATCTGATTTCTGAAATTCCAATTGAAGATGAACTTAGAAATTACAAATTGAAAAATGGAATCACTCATTTGTGTTTAATATTGACTGAAGCATGTGATTTTAGGTGTAAATATTGTATTTATTCTGATAACTATTTTTATACCAATAGTTATTCATCAAAGAAAATGTCTTTTGATGTTGCGAAAAGAGCAATTGATTTTTATGTAAATATCAATATGAAGGCTATACGCTATAACCCAAATAAAAGATTTACGATTGGCTTTTATGGTGGAGAGCCAACATTGTGTCATTTAACAATTATGAAAATAGTTGAGTATATTAAAGTAGAGTGTCCATTTATATGGGATAATATAACATTGGATTTGAGTCAATACCTCGGACACGATTTGTGAGAATTTTTTCGAGATTCCAGCGGGTGAGTATCTCATCGTTTCGCCCAGCCGTCAAACCAAAACCGTTAGACCGCTGATCGAAGCGATGAAGTTGAAGCCCTGTGGAAATCTCGCCAAAAAAATGTAGGTGGTAGCTAGAAACTAAGCTTGCAATGCCAACTCCTCCAT
>NZ_MAEI01000045.1 GCF_009933255.1 Enterococcus diestrammenae
TAAAATTATGAAATTAGCTCACTTATAAAAAAATGAATAAAATTGAGCAAAAAAACTGAATGTCTTTTTATGATTTTCTAATACAATCATAAAAAAAACAGATTTCTTTCAGAAAATTTACTTATTGAGAATTACTGAGCAAAAGAGATCAGTGATTCTAGGAGTGCTATACCATTATGAGAAAAAATAGATGAAATTAAACAACACTGCTTTAAGTTTCGTTTAAGTTATGAAAAGCTACCTTATGAACCAAAGTCATTTTTTCAAAAAAAATAGCGAAAATTCTACTTTGCAATAATTCTAGAGAGTCGCTATTATAATAGAAGCGATTTTACTGATGGAATCTACCAAGTCTTAGGACTAAGTTGAAAGGGTTCGAAAGACTTTTTATTTGGAACTATCTGACTTTAATGTTTTTTCGCATATTGATAGTGTACGCATTTTTTGATTAATGAATTTGGTAAAATTGGAATTATATGACGTGTACAGCGTTGAATTTACATCACATGGTTTTCTATCGATGAGGCGGTTACATAGCGAATTATATTCGTGTTTTCAAGCTTTTTGTCTTTAAATTGACGAAAAAATGGTGTCAACTTTCCGAAACTCTGTATTCTTAAATGAAAATACAGTATAATGAACTCAATTGTCATGTGTCATATAATTTTTATGTGGGAGAGTGTAGACTGGATGGGGAGACCTTTACTAAAAGGCCTGGCTGTAATGGCTGTTGGGATTGGAGCTATCGCGATTTGTTATATGGGGTATCAAGCAAATGCCTCACATCAATATGAGCAACGGGTCCAATATGCCAACAAGGCAATCGAAAATGGACAAGAAAAACTAGATGCCATCGATAAAACGATTGGCTTATTTTATGTGGATGACCAACAAGTTTTCTTACGTGAAGATTTGGAGGCTAGTGAGCTTACTAGCGAACAGGGGAAGCTAGAAGCGGTCAAAGTGAATGCTGAAGAATACAATATCCAGACGAAAGACTTAGCTAGCGACACCAAAAAAATCCAAGAAACGAAAGCTGCGTTGACGAAAAAAATAGCTTTAGTAGAAGATAAATTGGCCGTTCAGAACAAAACCAATGAACTATTTGAAAAACCGGTGAGTTCATGGCAAGAACCAGTGAACGATGTCGTGATTAAAGAAGATCTCACAGATGAAGCTATTGGCAACATCCGTGAAGACTTGAAGCTGATGATGATAGATGATCAATGGAAAAAAAATATTACTGATTACTTAGACTTTGCCGATGCGCAACTAACTCGTATCAAAGACATCGAAAAAAGTATCGGTGAAATGCTCAAGGACGGTCAAATTACTGAAAATGCGACTTACGAAAGCTATCTATCCTTAGCCGATAGTATCAGTCAAGTCCGCAATGAAAGCAAAAAGGCTGACTTCACTAAGTCACTGAATACGATTAGTGAGCAGCTGGGTTATGGTGGTGTTTCATCCGATAATAGTGGTGCTAGTGACTCCAGTGACACCTACTCAGAAGAAGATACTGGCTACGATGAAGAAGCTTACACAGAAGATTACGAATAGACTCGATACACGATATTCTTGAGAAAAAAAGAGAAAGTGGAGACAATATAATGGAAGAAACAATCAGTTTAAAAGAGATTTTTGAGATTTTAAAGAAGCACATCACGACGATATTGATGTGCATGTTTGCTGGGCTAGCACTAGCAGGGGTAGCTACTTTCTTTATCATCACGCCGAAGTATGATTCACAAGCACAGCTAATCGTGAAGCTCCCACGGACAGACACGACAAATGCTGGGGATGTCAATACGAATCTATTGATGATCAATACCTATAAAGACATGATCACCGGGGATTTGGTCATGAACACTGTCCAAGATCGCCTCGAATCTGAATACAAGCTAGACAAGACTGTCGGAGAACTTAAAAGCGCGATTCAAGTCCAACAATCGCAAAATTCACAAATGTTCTCTATCGTGGCGACGGATACAAAACCTGTCGATGCCGAACATATCGCCAATACGACTGCCAAAGTCTTCCAAGAAAACGCCAAAGATGTCTTGGATGTCGATAAAATCTCGATCATTTCTGACGCTCAAGCTTCCATGACACCTGTCTCTCCAAATAACAAGCTAAACTTAGCTATTGGACTAGTCCTCGGGCTGATGGTGGGTGTCGGATTAGCCTTCTTATTGGAATTGTTAGACCGGACTGTCAAAGATAGCCGTTTTGTGGCTGAAAACTTAGGATTGACTATTCTTGGTTCGGTGCCACAAATGAGTGATAAAGAACTCAAAAAAGCGACCAAACCTGTTGCTGCGGTGCAACAACAAACTAGCGCTAAAAATACACCAGACAAGGCTCGTCGTAGTCGTTCACGAGTATAGGGAGAAGTAGATAATGGGAAAACGAAAAAGTAGTAAACATCATAACCAACAAACCGGCGCAGTCAGTCTGATTACCTTGGCAGACAAGTCCTCGCCAATCTCCGAGCAATATCGAACGATACGTACCAATATCCAATTTGCTTCGGCAGATCAAAAAATCCAGACAATCGTCGTCACTTCATCTGGTCCATCAGAAGGGAAATCGACTACTTCTGCCAATCTAGCAGTAGTTTTTGCTAACTCAGGCCAGCGTGTACTGCTGATTGACGCCGATATGCGAAAACCAACTGTTCACAAGACTTTTGGACTCAGCAATGAGAGTGGCTTGAGCCTCGTCTTGAGTACCAATCAAAGTGTCTTAGAAAATGCACGGACGGTAGGTATCGAAAATCTGTCAATCCTACCAAGTGGTCCCAAGCCACCCAACCCTTCAGAACTACTTGGCTCTGCTCGCATGAATCAAGTCATCGAGGAAGCACGGCATCTTTATGACATCATCATTTTTGATATGCCACCTGTCGTCGCTGTGACAGACGCACAAATCATGGCTTCCAAAGCAGATGGTACCTTACTAGTCGTGCGGGAAAACGTCACGCGTAAAGATGCACTGACGAATGCTAAAAACTTATTGGAAATGGTCCAAGCACGCGTACTTGGTGTCGTGTTTAATGGTACACAAAATATGAAAGATCAAGGGTATTATTATTACTACAGTAACTAAGTCAGACGGATGGGAGGAGAAGTAAGATGATTGATCTGCATTGTCATATCTTACCTGGTATTGATGATGGGGCGGAGACACTAGCCGACAGCCTGGACATGGCTGAAAAAGCCATCAGCCAAGGTATCACTCATATCCTATGTACCCCCCATCATAATAATGGCAAGTATGTGAATCCTAAGAACGAAGTGATCGATAAAGTGGCGGAACTACAAGAAGCCCTTGATCAGCGTAATCTGCCCCTGACCTTGTTAGAAGGCCAAGAGGTACGGATTACCGGTGACTTGCTAGAGGAAAACCAGCAAGACCGGATTTTGTTCACTGACCTTGAGGATACCTATCTTCTCATCGAGTTTCCGACGATGGATGTGCCGGCTTATGCCCAGGAGCTTTTTTTCAAGCTACGAGAAATGGGGAAAGTCCCAGTCATCGTCCATCCGGAACGCAATGCTAAGTTCCGAGAAGATCCCAATCGTCTGATCCCTTTCTTGGAGATGGGCTGTCTAGCACAGCTTACCGCTCCAAGCTACATAGGTGTCTTTGGCAAAGACATCCAAAAAACTGCCAAGCAAATGGTCAAGCACAACCTCGTCCAGATGATGGCATCCGATGCTCATGGTATCAAAAAAAGGACTTTTGTAATGAAGGAAGCATTTCAACAAATCGCTCATGACTACGGGGGGAACAAAGTCGCTGCGATGGAACAAGTAGCGAAGGATTTGATCAATGGGGATGCGGTCATATTCCCGGAATATATAGAAATAAAAAAGAAACGGTTTAGATTGTTTTAGGAGGGGTTTTGGGTGTTTGTTCTTAATAGAAGAAGAAAAATAGAAATATTAGTGGTGTTAGATAGTTTATTGATTGCTTTAGCCTGTGTCATTAGCTATTTCTTTATGAAACCATATGTAACTGTATCTCTGCAATTTTTAGTGAGCACGATGCTACTTTCAATTGTCTTATATTGGGGATTTGGAGCCCTTTTTAAAGTCTTTACTCGAATCAACCGCTACACCAACTTGCGAGAAATTGTTGCCATTTTTTCAGCAACAACTTGTCAGTTTTTGGTGGGGCTTATTGTGGTTTCATTCTTTTGGGAGGGGAGCCATAGCCGGCGCTTTGAATTGTTGGCGTATTGTTTAGCTACTAGCTTGATTATTGCCAGTCGTCTGACGTGGCGGATCTATATCGAATATAAAAATCGTTGCACCGGTAAGGCTACTAAAGTTGAACGAACACTGATTGTCGGAGCTGGTGAAGGTGGCCGTATCCTTCAAAACAGTTTGATAGGCACACCAACCTCTGGAGAAATCGATATCATCGGCTTTGTGGATGATGATCCCAATAAAGTAGGGACCTATCTTTCAGGAAAAAAAGTCTTAGGTACTTTGGCTGATCTACCAAAGCTGATCAAAGAACAAAAAATCGATATGGTGACGATCGCCATTCCCTCTTTACCACAGCCACGCCTTAAAGAAATCTTTGATAAATTAGCGGACTCGACTGTTAAGGTCAATGCGATGCCTTCCATGGAAGATATGGCTTCAGGAAAAATCAGTATCAGTCGTCTAAAAGAAATCGATGTCGTGGATCTTTTAGGTCGTGAAGAAGTCAAACTAGATATGGACGCGATTAAAGATCAAATTACTGGGAAAACGATCCTTGTCACCGGTGCTGGTGGTTCGATCGGATCAGAGCTATGTCGGCAAGTGATGAAATTCAATCCTAAGAGACTATTACTTCTTGGTCACGGTGAAAACTCTATCTATCAAATCCATCAGGAAATGCTCAGTACACATAAAGGGAACCAAACAGAATTTGTACCAATCATTGCAGATGTACAGGACCGCAAGCTCATCTTCGAACTAATGGCAGAATATAAACCAGATATCGTTTATCATGCAGCTGCTCATAAGCATGTACCCTTGATGGAATACAACCCAAGAGAAGCCGTCAAAAATAATGTCTATGGGACGAAAAACGTCGCTGAAGCTGCAAAAGCCAACAATGTAAAAAACTTTGTGATGATTTCTACCGATAAAGCGAACCACCCAACTAGCGTGATGGGATCAACCAAACGTATGGCAGAAATGATCGTCACTAGCCTAAATGAACCAGGAAAAACTAAATTTTCAGCGGTCCGCTTTGGGAATGTTTTAGGTTCTCGCGGAAGCGTGATTCCCTTGTTCCGTAAGCAAATCGCAAAGGGCGGACCAATCACTGTCACCGATTTTCGGATGACTCGTTACTTTATGACTATCCCAGAAGCCAGTCGACTGGTCATCCAATCAGGTGCTTTGGCTAAAGGTGGCGAAATCTTCATCTTGGATATGAGTGAACCAGTGAAGATTGTCGATCTTGCGAAAAACATGATTCGTCTTAGCGGTTTGACGGAAGACGATATCGAAATCGTCGAATCTGGGATCCGCCCAGGGGAAAAACTCTATGAAGAACTATTATTAGACAAAGAACGCAATGATGAAGAAGTCTTTGAAAAGATTTTTGTCGGCAATATTCATGGATTTTCGATGGATGAAGTGATGAGTTTCGTGGCAGATTTGCCTGAAGAAGATGATGAACTGGCTAAGCAAGTGTTGGCATTTGCGAATGAGTCGAATCAATAGAGGTGGCTTATGTATAGAAATTATTTAAAACGTGGGATAGATTTTATCTTATCATTAGTTGGAATTATTGTATTATCACCACTGTTCTTGATTTTGTGTTTGGCGATTAAGTTAGATTCAAAAGGTCCGATTATTTTTAAACAAAAACGAGTGGGAAAAGATAAAAAACATTTTAGTATTTATAAGTTCCGTACGATGCGAATAGATACACCGAAAGAAATGCCTACTCATCTTTTAGAAAATCCAGATTACTTTATTACCAATACTGGAAAATTTTTAAGAAAAACTAGTTTAGATGAATTACCTCAATTATTTAATATCTTAAGAGGTGATATGGCGGTTATTGGTCCGCGTCCAGCTCTTTGGAATCAGGATGACTTGATTGCTGAACGGGATAAATACAAAGCGAATGATATCCGTCCTGGATTAACTGGGCTTGCACAGATTAGCGGTCGAGATGAATTGGAAATTGAACATAAAGCAAAGTTAGATGGTGATTATACTTCTAATGTCACACCGACAATGGATCTAAAGTGCTTCTTTGGTACGATAAGTGCCGTCTTCAAACATGATGGTGTTGTTGAAGGTGGTACAGGAAGCCTAAACAGCAAAGGAGACGACTGATGAAACGGATTTTGATTACAGGTGCTAATAGTTATATTGGTACTTCTTTTGAAAACTATATGTCACAATTTGGATCAGACTATCAGATTGAAACTATTGATATGCGGGGAGAAGACTGGAAGAAGGCAGATTTTTCAGGTTTTGACTCTATTATTCATGTTGCTGGAATTGTTCATGTAAAAGAAAAAAATGAAGGGTTGTACTATCAAGTTAATCGTGATTTAGCATTTGAGACAGCTAAAAAAGCTAAAAGTGATGGAGTAAATCAGTTTATTTTCTTTAGTTCAATGTCGGTTTTCGGGATGGATACGGGCGTAATCACAGATAAGACAAAACCTAATCCTAAAACACCCTACGGAAAGTCAAAATTAGCGGCAGAAGGACTTTTGAAAGAGTTGGAATCTAAATCTTTTAGAATTTGTATTTTAAGACCACCAATGATTTATGGACCTAATTCTGTTGGAAATTATCCAAGATTAGCTAAATTAGCTAAGAAGATACCAGTTTTTCCAAAAGTCAATAATCAAAGAAGCATGTTATATATAGATAATTTATCTGCATTTCTTAAATTGATGGTGGATACTAACTTATCAGGGATATTTCACCCACAAAACGATGAGTATGTGAATACTTCTGAGATGGTGAAAATAATTGCTGAAGTAAATGGCAAGAGAATTTTCTTAGTACCAGGTTTTAATAGTTTGATTAAGGTGGCTTCCATACAATCAGGACTCTTAAGAAAAGTTTTTGGCTCATTAGTATATTATTCAGATACTGAGGGGTTTCCACAGAGTACATCAAACAACGTTTTTTTAGATTATCAAGATAAGACATTTATCGAAAGCATTAGTCATAGCGAGAATAGTTTTGAGTCGAGTGAAAAGGTGGAGCTTTGATGAAAATAGTATATTGTATTACGAGATCGAAATGGGGAGGGGCACAAAATCATTTGTATAATTTAATTTGTGCAACTACTTGTAAGGGATATGATGTGATTTTAATAGTTGGTGATGAAGGGGACTTGACAGAAAAATTACGAAAGAATCATGTGAAGTGTAATATTATTATTTTGCCAAGTTTAGTTAGAGAGATATCTTTAATTAAAGATATAAATTCGACGCAAATTTCAAGTAGAACTTAGCCACCTATTGAGATTCGCTTGTTATTCAGTTTGATGTTCCTTCTAGCAGGTGCTTGATAATGAGCTAGGGCATGGTATCTGCGATAAGCAGAGGTGGGCCGATGTTCTGGGAGTAAGCCTATGAACAGCCCAGCCTCCACCATGCCCTAGGAGGCTCGTTGTCAAGCACCTGCGGCAGCCGGGCCCTTCACTAAGGTTTGAAGCTCAGTCACAAGACACTCCAATGGCGTTGCGTAGCCTAAAATACGCCTTGGATAATTGTTCATCCAGTCTTGCACACGCCTGATATGGGAAAGGGAGACCTCTGCCAAACGTGTGCCTTTGGGAATAAATCGTCGGA
>NZ_MAEI01000046.1 GCF_009933255.1 Enterococcus diestrammenae
TGAAATCATCCTAACATCAATGCTGAAAAAGTTTTTCTATGAGAATCCTAATTTAGATAATAGAATTCAGCGTGTTACCAGGGTAAGTGATGTCAATACTTCTTATTATGACAGTAATGATCAAAAAATTTCAAATCAAAAAAGGACTGAATTTCTAAGGACAATTATTGCAAATGTCAAAAGAAAAAAAACAAATCTTTCTAATTTCGAAACTATTATTCTAAAAAATATTTTACACGAACCATTGATGCTAACTCAATACACCGACAATTCTATGAGGGGTGCATGTATTCCAGGATCATATAAATTATCTGTAGATGTAGATGGAGCATTTCATATGTGTGAAAAAATAAACCCTAATTATAGTATTGGAAGCGTATATGATGGGATAGATGAAGATGCACAGCTGGACGTTATGAGCAATTTTTTTAAAGAAATTAATAAAAAATGCAAAAACTGTAATATAAAGAATTTGTGTAATATTTGCTATGTTTCAGCAGAAACTGAAAAAGAATCATTTAATATTTCTTTAGAATATTGTCAAAAAATGAGAGAGGGAGTATTAAGCTCATTGTCAGAATACTATTCTTTATTAGAAAGTAATCCAGATTTATTTATGGACTTAAGGAGATGATAATGTGGTGGAAGAGTCAAATAGATATTTTAGTTTAAATCCAGAAACTGTTATAAATAGAGGGAAAAATAGAACGTTATTCTATAATTTGTTAACTCATGATAATTTAATTTTAGAAAATAGTAAGTTGCCAGATAAGTTCAATACGTCAATAAATCTTGAAGACTATAAAAATTCAATGGATATTATTGAAAAGCTTAAAAAATTAGGTTTTGGACAATACTATAATACGAAGCATCACATTGAACCTATTATTACTCAAAAAGATTCAACAATGCGAATTGATATTCTAAATGAGTTTAAATTAAGAAGAATATCAATTGAGATAACAAGTAAGTGTAGTTTAGATTGCCAATTTTGTGAACCTAGTTCTTTAGGATATAGTTCGTGCATGTGTAAACGGTGGTTGAAAGATGATGATATGGATGAAAGATGGATATCTATTATTGATAGCGCAATCAATCTAGGATTAGAAGAATGCTTTATCTGTGGAGGGGATCCACTACTGAAAATGGATATACTAATACGAATTCTTGAGCATCTCAATAAGAACAATATCAAGGCTGTTATCTTAACGAACGGATCGTTGATCAATAGAATGTTCTGCCAAAAAATGGCTCTATAATTTCTGTAGTGGGTAAATCCACCATGGAAATTATGGAGCCTTTTTGAGTATATACAAAAAGTCCCATATGACCTATAATGAAAAGTGCTCAAACTATCATTTTAGAAAGACTCATATGGAACAACTAAATCTTATCACAAATTTTCTCAGAATTAAAGACAAAAATATCACTATCACTGATGAATATGATATGGGGACTCACTTAGAACTCCACGGTCACTTGGACTACACAGCCCCTAAATGCCCAAAATGCAAGGGACAAATGGCTAAGTACGACTACCAGAAAACTTCTAAAATCCCCTACCTAGAAACTGCTGGCTACCCTTTACTTATCCGTCTTCGAAAGCGTCGGTTCAAGTGTAAAGATTGCGGAAAAATGGCGGTCGCTGAAACTCCTCTTGTCAAGAAGAACCACCAAATCTCTGTCGCTGTTAACCAGAAAATCGCACAATTACTCATCGAAAATCAAGCAATGAAACATATTGCACACAGGCTATCAATTTCAACATCGTCAGTTATGAGAAAGCTCAATGAGTTCAAGTTTGAAACGGATTGGAATACCCTACCTGAGGTGATGAGTTGGGACGAGTATGCCTTCAAGAAGGGGAAAATGAGCTTCATCGCTCAAGATTTCGACTCCCTAAATGTCATCGCCATTCTCGACGGAATAACTCAAGCAACCATCCGAAACCACTTTCTACGCTATCCTAGAAAGGTTAGAAATCGGGTCAAAGTGATTACCATGGATATGTTTAGTCCCTATTATCAACTTGCTAAACAGCTTTTTCCAAATGCAAAAATTGTACTCGATCGCTTTCATATCGTGCAACACCTTAGTCGTGCTATGAACCGTGTCCGTATTCAAATTATGAATCAATTCGACAGAAAATCCCAGGAATACCGATCCTTGAAACGTTACTGGAAAT
>NZ_MAEI01000047.1 GCF_009933255.1 Enterococcus diestrammenae
AATTATGAAATTAGCTCAGCTAGAAAAAGAATCGTCTATTATTTAATAGTAAATAGTTGATTATATAAGGTCAATCCTAATTTTTTTATCAAAATAATAAATTTTATGATTAAATAATTGTGAATTAAAAGTAAAAAATATTAAAGATATTTTATGGTTTAATACTTCATTACCAAAAATCATTTTTACTTGTCACCAATTGTAATTTACTTAAAGACATTTTTATTTTCAGTTTATGAACCGTTATTTAAAAAAAGAAAAAAACAAATTCGAACAAAAAAATTTAATATTACATTTTCTAAAATTGGGTGTCTAAAATTTCAAGACTCAAAAAAAGATCAGTGGAGGTCTTTCTATCCACTGATCTTTTTCAATTCTTAATGACGCGAAACCTATTGCTTACTCTTCAAAATAATTTCCTGGCACCACACTAATTGTTTTCGTGCGGGTATCTACATCTTCTACAAACAGTAAAGAAGTGTACTCATTGATTGCCCGAACACCCTTAAATTTTGCTTCAGCAAAGACAGTTACTCCAACCAAATCACACTCAAACTCCTCGATGAGACTCTTCATTCCGTTGACTGTACCGCCACCTTTCATGAAGTCATCCACCACCAGGACTCGTGATCCTCGAGCCAAGCTGCGTTTTGAAAGTTCCATCTTCTCAATCCGTTCTGATGATCCAGAAACATAGTTTACACTTACTGTCGAGCCTTCCGTAATTTTAGAGTCTCGACGCACAATCACAAAGGGCACATTTAAATAGTAGGAAACTGCTTGGGCAATAGGAACTCCCTTGGTCGCCACCGTCATCACCGCATCAATTTTTTGGTCGAGGTACTTAGACGCGATAATTCGCCCTACTTGTCGCAACAAATCCGGCTGTCCCAGTAAATCCGACAAATACACATAGCCCCCTGGTAATAAACGATCTTGCTGACTCATCTCATCACACAGTTTCTCAATATAAGCTCGTGCATCTTCTTTGTTAATCTCCGGCACAAATAATACCCCACCGGCGGCTCCTGGAATCGTCTCTAAAATCCCGGTTCCTCGCATTTTAAAGGTCTTTTTCACAATAGCTAAATCTTCGGAAATAGAAGATTTGGCTGATTCATAGCGTTTGGCAAAAAAGGTCAACGGTATCAATTCATGAGGATGCTCCAACAAGTAATGGGTCATGTCGATCAAGCGTTCACTGCGCCGAATTTTCAAAATTGTGTACCTCCTGTTATTTTCTCGCCTTATTATACTGGTTAACCAGCAAAAAAGCTATCATTTTATATGAATTTAGAGAAATAGTTCGGTATTTGTCTATGATGGCAACGAAGGTTCTTTTTTATCAGTTTCATGCACGATCGCGTACTTACTTAGACCACAGGAGCTCATTTTCTCGTCAATATCAGAAAAAAAATCGAACTAGACCGATATTTACACGGCTAGTCCGATTTGTTTACTAATCGAGATTCTATTTTATCCCCATTTTCCGCGGCGAGGTTGATGTTTATTGACGTAGCGTTTCGCCTTTTCATCGATTCGACTTGGCGAATCATCCGTATCGACTTCCCACGGATAAAGCCCCTCTTCATTTTTTTCAAACTGAGAAAAATCTTCTTCCTTCTGTTGGCGCTTTTTTTTGGTCAATTGCTGAACAATAAAACTTGTAGAAGTAATCAACAAAAAGAATATCAGCATGATATGGCGTAGATTAATTTTTGAAATGCCTTCTGCGACTTGATTTAGCAAGTTAGACATACTGCTCCCCTTCTTTCGCTGTCTTGCTTACTTAATAAACTCAGCAAACGTCCACTAACCTTATGATAATCACTAGCTGATACCGAGCCTTTCAGCAAAATCAGACTTTGTTCCGTCACTTCAGCTAAAATGGCGGCCACATAGCTATCCATATCTTCAAAGTAGATGGCTGGTAGCTTTGTTTCTGCCACTACTGTCTTCATTCCTTCGCCGTACGCCAATAAAATATCAGCTCCTGAGGCATCGATAATCGGTACTAACGTACGATGCAGGGGAATCATATGCGCCCCCAAGTCCGCTACTTGTCCCAACGCAAGAATCTTTCTTCCACTATAGTAAGGTAACTTTTCTGAAAAGGCTCGAATCCCATTAATCATGGAAGGAATCGCCGCATTATGGGTGTCATCTATGATTGCTACCTCATAGCCCTGCAAATACCCCTGATGCCACGCCATCACTTTCGGAAAGCTATGAAAATCTAGCATTCGTGGCAAATATTCCTCCAACTCCAAACCCAAACTAATCAACGTCAATACCGCTGCCAAAGAATTTTCGGCCATCCCTTCACTAGCCATTTCCATTTGATACGTATACCGACGATTTTTATATTCTACTGTCACCTCCGTCAAATTTTTCAATGATTTAATTTGAATCAAACGTAAATCAGCCTTTTTCCCCTGTAAACTGTAGGTCAGAATGTTTGCTTTTCGAGACTTTGCCACATCCATCACAATTTGAAGTGCTTCTTCCTCAATATCCCCATTAATAATCGCCGTACCTCCGATCGACAAACCGTCAAATAGACGCGCTTTGACTTTTGCAATCACGGTAATATCACGCGTTCCCCGCATATGGGCGTAATCAACAGATGTCAGTATAGCGATATCAGGATGTACTATTTCTCCTTGTGGTCCCCGGTCACAACTATTTAACGCATTTAGGGAAACTTCCAAGAGCACAGCATCAGGATCTTGTGCTAATTTATTCAGATAAAGTGGAATAGCTAAGCGTGTATTGTGGTTTCCTCGGTTTTCTAATACTGAAAAATTGTGTTGTAATAGATGGCTTAACATCAGACGCAATGAACTTTTACCTACTGATCCAGTGATAGCAATAACCGGAAACTCATAACGCTTTCGTAAAAAAGATCCAGCTTCATGCATGAACTCCCATACATCCGGAACAACAAATTGTGGCAATTCATGCCGTAACTCTTCATATGGTCGAGAAGTTATAAGCAAGGCAATCTCTTCTTTTCTTTCTAAAATAAATGTTCGACGATCTGGCCATTTTGGTGTTTTCCCTGTTATTTCTTTAAGCTTTTCGTCGGATAAATCAATAAAAGCAAGGTTTGAATGCTTTCCTGAGGATACATCATTAGGGAAATATTCAAAATCAGAGATAATCAAATCTAATGCCAGCGAAGGTTCCAAAAATTCTCCAGTGAAGCTTGTAAAATCGCTCATCACTAACCCTCTTTTTTGTCGTGAGTTAACTGGCAACGATGGGATGCCTCTCTGTGAAGAGCTAGAATGTTTATCTCTAGTAGCTACTGTAGTCTGAGATTGGTCCCCTTCAATACTAGGCACAATATGAGCTGTTTGCTGTGATTGATTCAAGTCAACCTGGCGCATCTGAAACCCCTCGTCTTGCAGTAACCAAGTATAGTTAATCAATCCCGACAAGAAGTGTTCCGCATCATCAATTCGCATCCGAGTACGGTCGTGCCGGGCGTAAAATCCATTGACGATAGTTTCCGGACGTGCGAAATAGATGGCATACTCTGGCCACATCACCCCTGTACGCAACTCATGTATTGCCCGTTTCTCGGTGACTTTACGCAAACGTTGGTACTCGGCCTCGGTAAAAAGCTCTCCTGCGTATGGAGACTCTTCAATCCGGCGAAACATTTTATTGGCAGCACAGAGCAACTCTAAAAATGTCGGATAGGCAGTATCTCGTCCTTCCATAAAGTTCAGATCCTCTAGCGCATTTTTGACTCCAAACTCATAGTATTCCCGTTTTGGCAAATATTGGGTCAACTCATTCACCGAATAACTCAGCCAGTGGTCATGGTAGCGCTCATAACCATCCGCTACGTAACGGTCCATCAATAATTCGCCCAACTTCAGCCAACGATCATCACCTGTCAATGGATACGCCCGCATAATGGCAAACAACGCTTCCCCATTGTAATAAATGATCCGGAAACGTTCCTTCGTTTCTAACGTCTCAAATAACACATGACTGGTATGTCCTTCTTCATCGATAAAAGCATGCATTCCTTCTAATAAGTTCAGCATGGTTTCATGATAAAAATCATAACCGGTCAGCGATTCATACTTCGCTAACGCCAAAATAGCAATCGCTTGCGCTCCAAGTTTCAATTCATACCCACTTTTTAACTTTTCCCCCACATAAATCACACCATCTACCGTTAAGCATAGATTTTTCAGTCCCCAATCCAAAGCACTTTCGACTTTTCGCAAAAGCTCTTCATGAGATTCCTCAGGTTGTTGCTTTTCTGTGTATTCAATCGTCTCCAGTAGTGCATACAGACTAGAAAAATGACGAACACTGTTGTAACTCGGAATTCGCTTATCATACGCCGGAAAATAGCCATAGGTAAACTTACCTTCTGACCAAAGCTGGTCAAATAGAAAATCTCGTCCTCGCTCAATTGCCTCCTGTAAAATGACCGTCTGATTTTTCTCGTTCACTTGTCGCATTCCACGGCCAAATCCCGTCTCCGTCAGTGGCCAAACTTTCCCTTCTTCAATAAAAATACCCGCCGTATCAAAAAAGTCCCACTCATCATCAAAGTAAGCTGCCACATCCGGCACTACGCGACCAAAACGCCGCTTGATATAGCCTTTGATATTTTCGAGATTCAATTGTAAACGCGCTGCATTTTGCCCAATTTTATGATCTTTTTCCGGAACAAGTAGTGCATTACCACTGATTTCATCAGGCAAAAAACTGCAACTTCCATCTTTTTTGAAAGCAACGCCTTGACTAAAGTAATTATTTCTCCCTGTCTGATAAAAGCGACGAATTCCCTCACTAGCTGGTACGGTAACTGTCTTCGTTTGAATCTCGACCTTCGTCCATCGCAGTAAATGTGTTGTTTTTTGAAGGTAGCGCTCTGCCTTAACCCACGCTCGCTCAAAATCAGCACCACTCGTCCGCCAGACATCACCACGTTTGTTATTGCCACAAGTGGTGATATACAAAATCGTCTCAGGTGCACTAGTATCCACATATTGCAATAAATAATTCCGTACCTCTGCCAAGATTTCCCGCTTTGTTTGATTCATTCGATTCACTCCATTCAAAAGTTTTATCAGTTTAACTCTTTTTCTTACCGTTCTTATTTCAGCAAAGGTTTCGCCAGCAATCAGATTAGAAAAACTGATTCTGTTACACAAAAAACCTTTTGATTGGCCTTTGATGACTAATCCTAGGTCAATCAAAAGGACTTCATGGATAGAATCATCTCTATCTGATTTTTGGTGTTATTCCTCTACAAAATAAGATACGACATTCATTTTGATTTCCGTTTTTACTTTTTTAGGAAATGGAAGGGTGATTGCTTTCAATAGCCAATCACCCTTCTTCAATCCCTATTTATTACTTAGTTTTCTTATTGCGGTTACGATTACGTTTTCGGAACAACCCTAGACTGGTCAAAATAGCTCCAAGCCCAACTGCACCATATGCTGGATCGACCACTGATCCAGTTTGAGGTAACTTCGGCTTGCTTCCTGATCCAGTAGATGTTGAACCACCTGTGCTCGTTCCTGGTCGAGTTCCTGTGCCTGTACCGGTACCTGTGCCAGTTCCAGTTCCGCCAGTTCCTGGTAGCGTCGGCCGTTTTCCATCGGCGTCCGTGTCGGCATCCGCATCAGCATCGGCATCGGCGTCGGCATCCGCATCGGAGTCAGCGTCGGCATCGG
>NZ_MAEI01000048.1 GCF_009933255.1 Enterococcus diestrammenae
GGCGCGATTGACAGGGTCCGCCGCCTTGCCATCAATTTTGATGATGATCTCGTAGCGGGTTTTCCGTTCGGTTAGGGTCAAAAGTGCGTGGTCTTTGCCTGTCCGCAGACCGACCACCGTATCAATTTCCCAATGACCAAATTCTTCTCGGCTATCCACCACATCAGGCCGCTTTTCAATCAATTCACCTAAAATTCGCTTGTTCTTAGTGATGCGTGCCTTCTTCGGACTACGTTTGACTTTAAGATGCAGATCGATATTGCTGGTATCCATCACCCCGAGATCGATGTATCTGTACAAAGAGCTTGTGCTAGGAAGTTCTTCATGAGGAAAGAGTTTTTCGCGCTTTGCATGTCCAACAACGGCATCTGGCGAGTACTTTTTGACTTTCATCATATGATCTGCGTAGGCCATAAAGTCTGGCGCACTGACCCATTTAGGTTGCTTTACTGAATGAAGTCGCGCTTTTTCATAGGCCGCCTGCCCGGCTTGTGCAGAGTAAACAAAATAGTCATACTCGTAGACTTTACCTCGTTGCTTTTGGTGACGAATTTGACGAATCGTGCCATCCTTAATTTCAGTATGAATTGTCTGGCGGGCACGCCCGAGTAATTTTGCGATACGATTGTTGGATAGCGGCTCATCTTGAGATTTCCAAGCTTCGATTTTTAAGCGTTCCGCAAAATTTAGGTGTTTTCCTTTGCGTGATACTGTGGTATTCTCAAGTTGCGTCATCGTGATTTCATCCTTTATTGATTGGTTGTGGAACCTCAATAATACATGAAATTTTGCGATGACGTTTTTTTATTTTACTAGGTGGCTAAGTTCATTATAAAATCCGCCGATATAAATTCGATTTCGGAAATTAGGAAATTGTTAAAAAAAATTAATCCTGATATCTTACATTTGCACTCGTCTAAAGCAGGTGCAATTGGTAGAGTAGCGAGTATCGGTTTTACTAATGTGAAAGTTATTTTCACCGCTCATGGTTGGTCATTTACAGATGGAGTTTCCAAAAAAAAAGCAGCAATATATGTCCGAATTGAAAGAGTGTTAAGCAGATTTACAGATAAAATTATTTGTGTTTCTAAATATGATTATAAAATAGCGCAAAACTCGAAAATATTTAGTAAAACAGATGGAATAGTTATTTATAACGGTGTTTTTAGCTCTGAGGACTATAAATTACCTAGTCAATATTCTAATGATTATAGCAAACTAAAACCAAATTTTATCATGATTGCTCGATTTTCTGAAGTTCAGAAAAGGCAGGATCTTTTAGTTGAGGCAGCAAAAGTTTTGGTCGAAGAAGGGGAGAAAAATTTCCAAATTACATTTATTGGTGATGGCGAAAAATATGAAGATACTAAAAAGTTAGTTACCAAGTATAATTTAACTTCTCATGTTATCTTTTTAGGGTTTAAAAACGATCCTGAAAAATATTTTAAAAAGGGTTCAATCCTTACATTAATATCTGACTATGAAGGACTTCCAATTAGTATTATTGAAGGAATGTGTGCTGGATGTCCAATACTCGCTACCGATGTCGGAGGTGTAGATGAATTAGTTAGAGATGGATTGAATGGTTATTTGACTTCTTTAAATCCTGTGGAGATAGCTAAAGCAATGAGGACAATGATAAGTTTATCACCATCTGAATATGCAATGTTAGCATCCAATTCCAGATATTATTATGAAAGTGACTTTACTATTAAGAAGTTTATAGATGCTACTTTGCAATGCTATCAAGATTGTTTAAACTGATAAAATTATTGCAAATCAATCAAGAAAAGGATAAAAAAATGAATAATTCTGTTCTATTACCTATAATGATTTTTTTTCTACTAGTAATTTCAATATTTTACGGTAATTCAATTCCGGGTATTTTACTAGTTATTTTGAATTTCATACTGTTATTAGGATATTATTTCAACAGAAGAAAATTCAAATCTATTTTTTCACCAATATCAATAACTTATATTGCGGTATTATTATCTTTCATTATAAAAGGTATTTATATTATTGATACTGAAAAATTTGAGCTAGGATTACTAATTTATCCCTATTTCTATATAATTATTTTTATTAGTGCTTTTTTAATAAGCTTTACACTATCAAGCGATACGAAGCTTATTAAACAGTATATAAAAATTTCAAACAGATCAATATTACCCTTAAAGAGATTGAAGAAAGCTTTGTCAATGCTTATGTTATTGGCCTGTTTTTTATTTATTACTAAGTTAGGAATTTCAAATATAGGTTCTGTGTTTCAAAATGTACTTGGAAATAGAATACTATTTCAAAATGATGGTGGATTATACACACAAACTATAATATTAGTCTTACTTCAAAGTTCTTTATATATTTTTATTATTGCTATATTTGAAAATTATGGAAGATTTAAAATATCACTTTTTTTGATAGGGACTATTTTCCTAAATATTCTTATTCCTATGACTTTAGGTGGTAGGGGAATGATTTTTACACCAATCATTATGACAGTGTTCATTATTACCACATATTCAAAAAAAACAAATTATTTGTTCCTTTTTTTATTAGGAATTGTAATAATTCTTTTTTCTGGATGGTACGGTATGTTTCGGGATGGAATCGTTGATAGCACAGTTGGGACTAGTGATTTAATAAAAAATGTACTTGATAGATATGTACAGTTGGATAATTTGATTCGACTTGTAAACAGTCCGGTTGATTTTCCATTTGGTAAATCTTTTATTGACTTCCTATATTCACCGTTTCCTCGATCAATCTTTCCAGATAAACCATATAATTTTAATTCTCAAATGACTCAAATTTACCTACCTCTGCAGTTTCAAAATAAAATTGTTTCAGATTTTACAGCGATAGGAGAATTATTAATTAATTTCAAGTTTCTAGGTGTTTTATTTGGAGGATTTTTTTTCGGAAAAGTTATTGATATATTCAATCGTTTCTTTATTTACGATAATAGTAGATTTTTTTATCTATGGTATCCCTTTATGATGCTTAAACCTATGAGTTTATTGTATGGTGGATTAATTAATTCAACAGTTAATATGATGATATTATTAGAAACACCAATAATCATTTGTATCTGGTTATTGATTTCAAAAAAAAGTAGGGTAGAAAATGAAGAACTTAGTGTTTATCATTCTTAATGGTGCTGAATATGGTGGATCTGAAAAAAATGTTTCTGATATAATTAATAATCTCGATCCAAATTATCAAATTACACTCATATGTTCGAAAAATAATAGAATTGTTGACAGACTTACAAAAAATGTAAAAATCTATCCGATGGATAGGGGATTACTCTCTTGGATAAAGATTTGTCGATTTCTTAATAAGAAATCTCCTGATATAGTTCATTTACATGCAGCTAGAGCTATTTTTATGGGTAGAGTTGCAGCAAATTTAGTAAATTTTATTGGAAAAAAACAAATTAGAATTGTTACAACAGTACATGGTTTATATTTTTCTACAACTAAGAGTAACTTTGTTATTAGGTGGCTGTTCCGATTTTTATCCAGCAAGGATGATTGCACCATAGCTGTATCAAAAAAAGATAAGGAATTATTAATAGAAAAATATGGTTATAACAGAAATGTAAATGTTATTTATAACGGAATTGATACAAGGATGTTCAAAGGTATTTCTCATGATACTAATGATTTAGGTTTTATTGGTAGGCTTTCTCCTCAAAAGAATCCAGAAATAATGATTCAACTAGCTAAAAGTGTCCCTGAAAATTGTAACATCAATATTTATGGAGAAGGTCCGCTTTTGAGTGGAATGAAAGCTGAAGCAGTAAAGAATAATATTACAAATATACATTTTAAAGGTTTTTCGGATGATATTACAAATGCATTTTCAAATATTCGAATACTGATATCTCCCTCTGTTTTTGAAGGGTTACCTTACACGTATATCGAATCTCTAGCTTCTGGTATACCGGTTATATGTACTAACGTTGGAGGCGTTAATGAGATTGTAGACGATTTAATCAACGGTATATTAATTGATAGTGAAAAAGATATTTTATCTCAGATATTA
>NZ_MAEI01000049.1 GCF_009933255.1 Enterococcus diestrammenae
GGACTTGGGTTGACGGTAGCTAGACCGGAAAATACCAAATACAAAACAATTTGTCACTTTCCTCTGAGCTTCAAACTTAGAGTAAGTATCATAAGTGCCACCAACTCTAAGTACTGTTGCTAGTTTTTTTCAGCCTTCTCTGCTTAGAAATGACTGTATGAGCAATTTTTGATAGTCATCTCAGTCTATAGAGCCGCTGTCAATCCAATTCTGCTCCGCTAAATCTCACCTTTTTCCCGGTATATGCTACCTTACAAGAAAATAATTTGCTGAATTTACGATGCAAAGGGAATAAATCGCTTATCGCTAAAATAGGGTGGACTCGCTGGAAGCGAGTTGCCCTGTTTTCTTATTAACCAGACTCGGTAGCTTAAATTGAATTCTTAACTTTATTCCTTTGTTTCCTCTTGATAATTTTGCAAAATCTCCAAAAAGATAGCCCCGTATTTATCAAGCTTATTTTCACCAATTCCTTTGATTTGCAACATATCTAAGCGACTCTCTGGACGTTTTTCTGCTAATTCTCTTAACGTTTGATCGGAGAAAACGACATATGGTGGTAAATTCTGATCCGTAGCCAGTTCGTAGCGCTTTTGCCGTAGTAGTTCAAACAAGGTATCATCCATAGCGATTTGTTTCACTTTTTGTTGTTTGCGATAAACCGTTTCTTGCCCACGTAAAACACTTACCCCTTCTTCGGTAATTTTCAGTGTCGGGTACTCCTCTTGACCGGCTGTTAAATACCCGCTTGCTGTCAAATAATCAACCAATGCTGTTAAGTCTTTTTGGGTCCACCCTTTCATCAGCCCATAAGTCGACAGTTCGTCAAAATGCCACTGCTTCACCTTTTGATTTTTTGATCCCGTTAGTACTTGGACCACCAATCCTTTGCCAAAACGTTCTCCCATGCGTTTCACACAGGACAAAATCATTTGGGTCTCCTGGGTAACATCCACCAGCTCCCGCTCGTCCAAACAATTGCCGCAGTGACCACAATCTGGCCCATCTTCTCCAAAATAGCGCAAAATATAGCGCTGCAAACACAATTGTGTATGGGCATATTGATTCATTTCTCTTAGTTTCATAAATTCATTATTCTTATAATCTTGATCTGCCTCTGATTGTTGAATAAAAAAGCGTTGCAGCTGAATATCTTGGGGCGCATAAAATAAAATAGCTTCACTAGGTAGACCATCCCGCCCCGCTCGACCTGCCTCTTGATAATAAG
>NZ_MAEI01000050.1 GCF_009933255.1 Enterococcus diestrammenae
CCGTTTTGGTTTGACGGCTGGTCGAAACGATGAGATACTAACCCGCTGGAATCTCGAAAAAATTCTCACAAATCGTGTCCGAGGTATTGACTCAAATCCACTAAGTTAAAAAATTTTTTGGGAATTATGAAAACTAGAATTAATTCAGTGATTACCAAAAAAATATGTCCCCAGCTGGGAAACTTGCTAATGCCTAAGATCTCATTAGCGAATGAATTCAATAATATATCAATTAGAAAGTTACAAAATGATACTAGAAAAATTGTAATTATTGAAACTAATAAGAGAAAAATT
The DNA here is from genome assembly GCF_009933255.1 of Enterococcus diestrammenae. Taxonomy (GTDB): domain Bacteria; phylum Bacillota; class Bacilli; order Lactobacillales; family Enterococcaceae; genus Enterococcus_C; species Enterococcus_C diestrammenae. Next base: position 295 of record NZ_MAEI01000050.1, read on the forward strand.
TGTTCACGAGAAAAGTATATAGTCGGTACTGATAAAACAAGGAGTAAGACACTAGTCGGATATTGTAACCATGAATACTCCTGTAAAGAAGATGTAATCAGTATAGCAGTTAGAAGCAGTGAAAAAAAAATCGCTTTACGAAGTAGGGAAATATAATTACTTCCAAATAAAGAATAAAACAGCTTCATAATTAAAAAGCAAGTCAAACATAGCCATACTAGAAGAATTCCTAAGTCAATCATTTTTTGATTTTTGGCTTCTCTAATTCATAGAACCAATGTCCAAGAATAGTTGGCGAATCATCAGATGCCATGGCTTCTTGATTCTCAATGCTTTTTCTAACAGTCTTTTCCATCTTTTTTTTCATAATTCTTTTAGTCTTTTTTAGCATGAAAAAAGCTCCCTTCAATTATTCCTTTTGTAATAGGCAATACTAAACTAACTTGCAATAACATACAGTATAAAACAATGTTAGCTAGATTATCAAAGTTATTCATTTTAAAAAAAATCGTGAGTATAAATAATATTGATGCTCTATTGAAAACTTTTTGTTTCATTTTTATTTCTTGCGAAGAATAAATTGGATTTCTCAATGTCGCTTGTGGCGCAAAAAAAATGAGTATAGTTATAGAAATTAGCTCAAGAATAATACACCAGATTAGTTCAATTCTATACCTTTCAACAAATATCGGAAATAGCACATAAAATAGGACAGATTGAACAGTACAATACAAACTAGATAATGCGTGCCAGCCACGAGCAAATTTTCTTAAAAAGGAAAAAAATACATATGTTAAGCCAGATAAAATTAATGTATTTGTAACTAGCGAAACTAATATGACTATTGAAAATTTTTCTAAACTTACCAATATCGATTTAACGTAATACTTTGTCCAGGCATTTTCTAATGACGACTGATTCTCATCTATATCAAAAATTTTTAGGCAAATTAATTCAGAAATTTTATCCATTAATTATTCTCTCTCAATCTCGTTGCACATCAATACTTTTTTCATTAGATCTTTATAATAACTTCTGGAAACTGGAATCTCAGTATCAGTAGCAACCACTATCATTCGAGAAGACTTGTTTACCTTTTTAATATTCAATAAATTTACAACATATGAATGATGTGATCTAAACAGTCTGTCATCCATACTAGAAATTTGATTCAAAGTTCCATAAAAATCTACTATCTGGTTAGTTGTATGACATCTTATTCTATGATCATAGATACTTTCAAAAAAAAGTATTTCATGAAAGAGAAAATGAAACGTTGAATGTTTTGTATCATAATAAAATATATCATGACTTCCAGCACTATGAAATTCAGAGAAATAAATTTTCAACACATCAGAAATTTCATCTGTCATCTTTTTTATATTTTGAGTTTTTTCAATAAAAGCAGTGGCTCTAGAATAGTATTTATAGCTTTGTAGTGCAAGCTCCGAATGACTAGTAATAAAGACTATCACACTATTTTGATCATTTTGTCTTATTTGTTTAGCTATTTCTAATCCACTCATCGGATTCCTCTTTGTGTGGATATCCAAAAAGAAAAGATGAGTTCTACAGTCTTTATGGATTGCCTTAAATAGGTCTTCAGATTTTGAGTAACAAATTATATCGGTTTTAGGATAACATTCTAAATCACAAATCCCCATTATAATTTTCACTATCGCCTGGCTCTGTAGTAGGTTATCTTCAAAAACGTAAATTCCCATAAATAAACTCTCCATTTTAAGGTAATTATACATCACTTTGAATTATTTTTGTCTTCTAATATGGTCTTTAAATACTTAATAGTTTGGATGGATATAAAGATTATATTTATCCTAACTCGATTACTTTATTAAAGTTAATATTTTTAGATATTTTTTCATCATGGGATATGAATAAACAAATTTTCTCATTAATAATCTTCCTAAAAAGATCATTCACTATTTCTCTATTTTCAAAATCAAGCGCAGAAAAAGCTTCATCAAAAGCTAGAATATCAGCATTTCTTATTAATGCTCTAGCGATAGCAATTCTCTGGATTTGACCTCCTGATAATCGTACGCCATTTTCTCCAACAATGGTGTTCTCCCCGTTTGGTAATTTTAAGAATAAGTTTTCTAGCTTTAGAAATTTTACCACATCAGAATATCTACTATCATCAGGCTCACATCCGTAAGTAATATTTTCTTTTACCGTTGCATTAAATAGATATATCTTTTGGGAAACTAAAGCAAATCTCTTTCTTATAGATGCTGAAGTGTATAGTGACTGATCTGTATCATTTATCTTAATTGTACCACTTTGAGGATGATATAATCCCATCATTAACTTAATTAGTGTAGATTTTCCTGACCCATTTGGTCCTTGAACCAAAATACAATCTCCACTTTCTATTATTTGGGTTAACCCATTATACAATTCTTTCTCACTATCATTATACTTGAAATACAATTTATCAATCTCAATCTTTTTTATTTTGCTAACGGTCTGAAGATTACTATCATCGTCAGGAAATAGAGAGAATAATTCGTCAAGTCGTTTATATGACACTATTGCAGGCTGTATTGATAGAGATAATGATGACATCATTTGCATCGGCGCATATAACTTTGGTAGATAACTCATAAATATCATATACCCCCCTAATGAAATTGAACCCTTTATAACAAATAAACCACCAAATATTAACAACACAACTGTTGACAGTGCCCCCAATAAGCTAAGTAGTTCTGTTCCCAGTGAAAATAACACTGATTGTTTAATGCTTAATTCCGTGAGGTGTTCCGATGCATTATTAATTTTACTCTGTTCTTCATCTTCCACAGTTAGGTTTTTTATTTCTTCAATTCCTTGTATTGTTTGCTGCATTTTTGAATTAACAGTTGCATTTTGCTCAGTTAGTTTTAAGGATGACATATTTAATTGCCCTAAGAATTTTTTTGAAATAACATAATAGATAGGTGCGAGACAAAATAATAACAGAGTCAAAATAATATTTTGATTAAAAAGGATGAGCAATGCAAAAATCATTTCAAAAAAACTTAAAACAACTTTGATAGAGTTTACTGAAAATAATCCAGAGAGATTGTTTATTTCATTTATCCTAGATGTTACATAGCCTGATTCCAACGAATTGAAAAAATCCATTGGATACCCCATAATTTTTGAAGAAATCGCTTTTTTTAAATTTAAAAGTATTAGTTGACTAACCTTCGAAAAAATTACATTAGAAAAATATCCAAAAATACTTCGTACAATCAATACTGTAATGAGTATCAAAGAAAGAGAAATTACTACTGAAAAATTTGATTTTGAAATACCTTCGTCAAAAGCTTCCTTAGTTAGGAGACCTGGTAATAAAGACAGAACCGATAATAAAATAAGCATTGCTAATGAGAGTAATATTTTTCCAAGATGTTGACTTATTTCTTCCCTTACCATTTTGTTCATAGCATTCACCCTTCTACAATTTGCAATTGGTTCAATAATTACAATATTCATTGCTACTAATAAGTTCTGTATTAGCAACACCTATTGCTCTACAATCAAAGCAAATTAAGTTTAGTTCACAGTCATCGCAATGATCTATTTTTCTTTTTGGTAATTTCCAAAAAGGTTCGTGTCTCTTCTCAAAAAATATTTTCCAAAGTTCTTCTTTGTTTAAATCTCCTATTGGAAACTGCTTCAACATCATACACGGGTAAACAATACCATCAGACGAAATAGAAATCTGATTACTCAGACAATTATTAAAATTCTTAACAAAAGGATACGAATATATATCAATATCAAACTGTCTTCCTTTGTTTGATATCATGTCTTTATAATACGTTCCTGATGAAAATCTGTTGTTTGGATATAAATAGATTTTTTGAATGGGAAAATCTGAAAACTCATTTTCTAAAGATTGAATTTCAGCCTCATTCAATTTAGAAACGATTAAAGAAACGATTAGAGGTATTCTATATTCCTTAAGCAATTTTAAAGCACTTGTATAATTGAGCTAATTTCATAA
>NZ_MAEI01000051.1 GCF_009933255.1 Enterococcus diestrammenae
AAATTTAGGTGTTTTCCTTTGCGTGATACTGTGGTATTCTCAAGTTGCGTCATCGTGATTTCATCCTTTATTGATTGGTTGTGGAACCTCAATAATACATGAAATTTTGCGATGACGTTTTTTTATTTTACTAGGTGGCTAAGTTCATTATAAAATCCGCCGCCATATAATGCCACTAAAATAATATAAATTAATAGTAATCTACTAATTTCGATTGGATTACTTGAAAGAAAAACACTATATAATAACCCAACACCAATCAAACCATTATAAATACCCTGATTTTTAAAAAGTGTGTTTAAAGCTTTGCTTTTTAACTCTTCTTTTGTCATGTTAAATACTCGACTTGTAGCGTCTGAAGTTGTAGCAAATGTTTCTAAATATAGGATATAGAAAAATTCCAAAGCTACTAAAACAATCAATACTGTTGATAATATTGACATTCTTTCTCCTTTCTTAACTATTTATTTTGATTACTATCCAACTATACGTTATTTTAAGTGAGTTGTAAAATATCTTGTAACCACCAATTTAATCTAAGGGATTGAACTTATCCAAGCTAGCTCGTATTTCTTCTTCTAATCCGATGTATCGGATAGTCACTGCTTGACTAGAATGATTCAAAATTTTCATCAATGTGGGAATATCCCTGAATTGTCGATAATACTTATATCCGAATGTTTTTCTCATGGTATGTGTGATGTTAGGATGATTTCATGGACACGATTTGGTAGAATCTAACTACTAAGAAAAGGACGTGTCCACGATGGCAAAAGCCAAGAAAAATTTGATGAAGACTTTAAGAAGACGATCTTAGATTTAAACCAGTCTGGCCAATCGGTCGAGGAACTGGCAGAGCAATATTTCTTGATGTGTTAATTCAAATAAAGAATCAACTAGAGATTGTTCATTTTTAGCTACTTCATCTAAATGGGCAGGTAAAATTTCTTTGATACAGGTAAGATTTAAATCTGATAATTGATTTAATAACTGATGGTAATTTGACATATGAGCCTCCTTATAATTCATCGTAAGCATTTAAATTTTCTTCTACAAAGCGCTCCAACTCTTCGTCTTCTAAGTATTGGAAGACATCAGATCGAAGAATCTCAAGAGAGTCATCACGTTGATAATTTAAGGTTTTTTTGCTTAATGGGTGCGAGCGAATACATTGATGGCCATACCAAAGGAATAGACTGTCCTTACGGACATCTAAAGTTACCTCTTTACCAATATATTTCACGGGAACAGAATACTTTGAGTTTTGATATTGGACCATGGATTCAATGGAAACTTTTCTAATTACGTGTTGGGTTCTAGAAACATATCTGACTAATTCTAAACGATTGAAAGGACGCAACACCGATTGTTCATCTATAAGAAGCTTAGAGGGATGATTATTCACTGCTTGAGAACGTTCATTATTTAAGTCATTCATAAACTCATAGACGATTCGTTTTAGCTCCTGCTCATTTTCAAACTCGTAGTTAAAGACCATTAAGCGGTTAACAGTACGAGCTAAAGCTTCAACTTTGCCTTTGGTTTGTGGACGAAAAGGGCGACAAGCAATCGGATTGAATCCAGCATCTTTAGCAAATTGACGAAATTTTTCGTTAAAAACGGTTTGACTAAATTGGCTTTTACTTCTGTCAACAACTGTTTTCATATTGTCAAACCAAATTTCTTGAGGAATACCATTCCCGCAGTACTCAAACGCATTGACCAAACAATTGAAGACATTCGCTTGGGTTCGATCAAAGGTTACCTCTAAGTATTTCATGCGAGAATAGCCTAGAATATATAGAAAAAGATTGAAGTAAAAGACTTCACCATGTTTACTCACCATCTTAATATTTTCTTTCCAATCGACTTGAGCAGAAAGACCTGGCGTCGTTTCAATTCGAATGGTTGCTTTTTTTACACGCTTTTCTCGATAGTTCCGACAATATCGTTTGACGGTGGTATAGCCACCTTGATATCCTTTTTTCTTAATAAAATAATAAATTGAAGAAGCGGAACAGCTTAACTCCATTTTATCTTTAATAATTTCTTCAAAACCGCTTAATAAAAGGGGAGCAGAAGATTGTCTCTTTTTGATCTGTTCTACTTCCCCTTTAGTTCCAGCTTCATAGTAACGCTTGACTGTTCGGTAATCACAATTATATTGCTTGGCCATGGCTGCATAGTTAGGTTGAATATCGTTCATAATGTGTCGTAAGACTCCTTCTAAGACATCTTTTCGCATGAGTCACTCTCCTTGAATGTTTCATGAAAAAGAATATCAGATTTTAAATCTAACCTACATTTTCGATGGCCCTTTTCCTACATTTTATCATGGCCCTTTACAAAATTAACAAATAAAGTCAAGTATTAAAGTTCTTTTCTTAGTATAATGAAAAGTATTAGAAAGAGGTGATGATGAGTGTATGAGTGGGAAAAATCATTTCAAATGATTATTAATGAGATTGATAAATCTATTTCAAATTATAGCAATGAATCTTTAACACTTCGATTTCTTTCCAAAAAATTAGGGTATTCTGAATTTTACACAACCAAAAAGTTTAAAGAGATTCTAGGGATGACATTTCGGGACTATCTTAGACAGAGAAAATTAGCTTTTGCTTTTAAGGAAGTTAGAGATAACAATAAATCTATTATAGAAATTGCTTTTGACTATGGTTTTTCGTCGCATGAAGCTTTTACTAGGGCTTTTAAATCAACTTTTGGAATAACTCCTAGCGATTATCGAAAAGACCCCATACCTATTGTACTTCGAACAAAGCTAACGCCATATGATCGTTATTTCTTAGGCTTAGAGGAAATTGGTAAAATTAAAAAATCAGATAACGTAAAGACTTATTTTGTTACAATTTCCGCACATAAATTTTTATACATTGAGAATAAAGAAAGTAATGGGTATTGGGATTTTTGGGATAAGCAAAAAGATATTAAAGGACAAGATTATGAAACTATTTGTGGATTGTTAGATAGTGTAAAGGGAAAGCTCGACGATTATAGTGGTGAAGAAGCAAATAGTGGAAGTGGACAACTCATGGCTTATATCAGTAATCCTGAGGGACGGTTGTGTGATTGGGGATTTTCTAGAACAGAGTGTTATGGTGCTCGACTCCCTTCTAATTATCAAAAGGCTATCCCTTCACAAATGAAATTAATGGATATTCCTGAATCAGAATATTTAGTCTTTGAACATGGTGAATTTGATTATGAACAAGAAAATAGAAGTGTTGAAGAAAAAATGGAAATAGCTATGGAGACATTTGATTTTAATGAAACAGGCTATACTTATGACACTTCTGTCGGACGAATTATGTATTTTTACTTTGACCCGAGTAAATACTGGAAATATATTCGTCCCGTAAAAAAAATAAAATGAGATTTCTAAAGGAGATAATAATGAAAAAATGGTACGAAGAAGAATATGAATTTAACATTGAAGTGACTGGATTTTTAAGAGGAAATCAAACGGAACGATATTGTAGAAATGGAGAAGAAATTGGAGATACCTATTCTTGCACATATGGATGTCCTGTTAATCAAGATGGCTATGGTATCTGTTCTAAAATGATGATGATTATGTTTCCAACTATGGAAGCTGTTAGAAGTGGCGGGAATTTAATAAATATTGGCGGTCAAGATGAGTTCTCTAAAGACCTTGTATGCCCTGATGGTTGTGTTATGTTTAAACTGACCGTTAAAAAACTAGGTAATGAAAATTTTTATACAGGTGATTTCTTTGATTGATATTCCATTATTAAATTTTTCAACTTATAAAAAAAATAGTTCTAAGTGAAATTTAGAATAAGCAAGGAGAAGGTATGAAGTGGATTTGAGTCAATACCTCGGACACGATTTGTGAGAATTTTTTCGAGATTCCAGCGGGTTAGTATCTCATCGTTTCGACCAGCCGTCAAACCAAAACCGTTTGACCGCTGATCGAAGCGATGAAGTTGAAGCCCTGTGGAAATCTCGCAAAAAAAATGTAGGTGGTAGCTAGGAACTAAGCTTGCAATGCCATCTTGCATGTCGCAAATAGTAACTGTGCATTTCTAGAAGCCTTTAAAGATTATTCGGATCGTTATGTGATAATTGGTGGTACTGCTACATCACTTGTTTTACATCAAAACGGATTGAACAGTCGTTCAACAAAAGATTATGACTTAGTGATTATCGAAGAAAAGAAAGATCGGTTGTTTTATCAGGCATTTGTTGACTTTATTCATGTAGGTGGGTACACACCAAATAAAATGGATTAAAAGGGAAAACTATATCGCTCTAAAACAGATAATCCAGATTATCCAGCAATTATAGAGCTATTTTGTGTAACACCAAATTGGTTTAGTAGTACATTAAGAACAGCCCCAGTACATTTTGATGAGGATACGAGTTTATCTGCGTTATTACTGGATGAAGACTATTATGATCTTCTCGTAAAAGGAAAAATTATTGTAGATGGCTATTCAGTGCTGGACAGTAAATATCTTATTGTGTTTAAAGCAAAAGCCTGGTTGGATTTAACTAAAAAACGTGAACAGGGAACCATGCGCGTGGATAGTAGAAACATCAAGAAGCATTTAAACGATATAGCAAGACTATTAGGTTCTTTGAAAAATCTCGATCCGTTGTCCGTTAATGAACATGTACAAGAAGACATGCTGGAGTTCTTAGATGAATTACAGACACGAATAAATGAAATTCCTCAAAATGAGGATATTCCTTTTGATAAAACGCAGACATACGAGATGCTAACAGTATTGCTGCAATCTAAATAATAATTCCATCCCTCAAAGGATCTGTCATGGTTTTAATGATTTTAAACTATTATGTAATCAAAAAGGAGTAGTTTAATACAGAAAAAATGTGTCAGCATTTTATTAGTAAGCAACCCATAAGGAGTCGTAGGGTATGACTGATGACGAACATAATGTAAGATACACCACGAAAATTGAGCGGCAAAAACTTCGAGATACTGCTTTGGCATACTCAGCATTAGATGCAGTAATGCCTTCCGAAGAGACGATGAAATTAGTAGAAGAATATGTAGATGGAAATATTGAAATTGTTGAGATTTTAAAAATAGTCATTGAGAAATATCACTCGTCTGAGTTAGAAAGCTGATGAGATATAATGTTGTTTAAGGCGGCTGTAGAGAATTAATCTTGAATATTTCTAGGTATGATATGTCAAACATAAATAATTATTAGTTCGTTATTTATGTTGAGTAGTCGTGTTCTGGTTTGCGTATTTTTTTGATGTACGTTGTGATGTACGAGTTGCTTGAAATCAGTTGAAACTGATTGATGTAAAGACTTTTAAAAATTTATAAAACCCTTGAAATTAAACAATAAACAATCTGTTTGCGTTATTTATAAGCGAAACCAGGTCTTAAAAAAGCACGTAAAGCTTCTCAATTCTCAAAACGTTAATCAATTCCTTATTGTATCAACGTTTACAAGAATTTTTTGGTTCAAGTTGGTTCAAATTATAAATTTGACAAAGAATTTAAGAGGTTTAAAGCATCAGCATCTTGCTGGTGCTTTTTTTCTGGCATCAGTTCAAGATAATAGTTCTGTGTTGTTTGAATATTGATATGACCTAAGCGTTTTGATACATAGGCAATATCAATATCTTGTGAAAATAGAAAAGAAGCATGGGTATCTCTTAGGCCGTGGAAGGTAGTTTTTGGAATATCTAGTTTTTTCAGTAATCTGGCGAGCTTAGCAGATTGTTGAAAGCCGTCAGGATCAAAAAAATATCCATTATCCTTAATCGGGACAGATTTTAGAATATCGTAGACTTCTTGGTTAATGGAAATATCTCGTCTTGAATTTTTGGTTTTTAACGAAGTATCTTCAGAAGTTGGACTAAGAGAACGTCTGACATGGACACCATATTCAAAGAGGTCTTCGGGACGCATACCTAAAAGTTCTCCGCGTCTCATACCAGTTTCTAAGGCAAGGAGTACAAGAATGTTAAATTCATTTTCTTGATGATTAATGACATAAGTACGTAGTTTCTTTAATTCGGTAATGGAAAGCGCACGGTTTCTCTTATCCAAAACTTTCCCTCGTGTTTTGACTAAATTTGCAAAATCGGTAGCAAGATAGCCACGAGCATAAGCATCACGTAATGCTGTTTTGATTTTCAATAGTACTTCATGAGTGGTTTTACGAGAATGAGTCTCCGCATACTTATCTATTTTTCGTTGTACTACAATATCGTTCAAATCCTTTAACTGTATATCACCAAATAATTTCTTCACCACTTGAGAAGTCCTTTGATAATTTTGAAAAGTCGTTTCTTTTACATCGTTTTTCTTTATGATATGAATCCAGTTTTCAAAGAAGTCAGCAAATGTTGTTGTACGCTCTGCTAATTGTTTTCCATTTCCTTTCTCCAATTCATTTTCCAAAGCCCAACGAGTTGCTTCCTTTTTAGAGCTAAATGATTTTGTCAATTTCTTATGTTGACCATGGTTATAAAGTGAAATTTGAGCTCTATATGAGTTACCACGTTTAATTATACTAGGCATTTATAACAAATCCTTTCACTGAAAGATGGTTGATAAATGCTAGTTGAATACACCGCCATTCTACATGGCGAAAAGCATCTAATCAACCATCCTACGATATTTTAGCTAGATAGAGTGCGTCTTAATAAAACTGATAAGAGAAGTGACAGTGTATCGCTCTTGTCTTCCTATCATAAAACGCTCTAACTCATCGTTTGCGCGAACGAATTTATCAAAAGATTTTGGATCAATCCCTAAAAACTGAGAAGCTTGTTCTCTAGTAAGTAGATAGGGCAATTCATAAGTAGTTATTGTATTTTTCATAGTCTATTTCCTTTCCAAAAATGTTTTTTGGCTGACACAAGGAAATGTGCTATACTCAACTTGTCTAGGGCGGAGTACGTTTATACATTTTAATGTGTAAGCTGTGCTTTGCTTTTTTTGTGTATTTTTTCTGTCTTCATATTTTGAAGACACTGGATATAAAATTCTACTTCTTCCTGATAATAATCAGGCTCAGCAATCAAATTTTCTAATATTTTTTGCTGCCGTGAACTAAGTTCCCCACAGCTAATAATCTCGTTAATCAAATTTGAATCAAAATGATTATCTATCTCTTGAATAAATGCGAGGGTGGGAGAAACGCTGTGAATTAACCAATTCATACTTTTTTCAAAGCTTTGAGGAATTGTTTCTAAAGAAATGGTGATTGCGCCATGATTGCCAATAAAGGCTGCCCATTTTTTATCGACTTTTGCACCTGGATCATTTGGATCACGGTCATAAAAACAAATTGCGCCATTAAGTAACTCAAAGAACAGTTTGGTTAAATCATGGGTTCTTGAAATAATCTTTGCCAAGCTTTGCGCTTTCTCTTTTCGATACCGTAGTTCAAAGCGATTTTTTACTTCTGCTTCTTCTAAAGGAATTCCTCGTCTTTTGCGTTGTTCATAATCCTTCTGATAAAAACAAAAGCGACACTGACTCTTCTTTGAGCCTAAATACAAGGTCTCACCATTTGATTCATTGTTTATGATATCCGTACCGCCATGAGATTCACTCACTTGAAAAGTGGTCCACACATGGCCTAGTGTTACCTTACGCTTCAGTTCTGGAATGCTGAGACTCCCCACAAAATCATCTAAAGTAAAATCAATCCGTGTAAAGTTTCCCTGATAATCTAATACCTTACGAAAGAACTCTTGCCAGTTTGATTTTGCGGTCTTCAAACGCATGGCAAGATGTTTACAGCCTTGACCTGAAAACTCCATTACGGTTCCTTTTACCGTATCGTCAATGGAATACCGAATCGTGATTACTTGATTCCACACGTATTGGCCAATATAGCCCTTTGGTGCATAATCCAGTTCCTCAAAGCGTTCAATAGGCATGCCAATAATCTCTTCAATCAACTTTAAATGTTGATTCGAGAAAAAGTGAATGGTTAGATAATCAATCAAAACACGGTTAACTGGAATGACCGCTTCTTGCAAACTATCCAGTATAAGATTCAATTTTTCTTCACTTAATTGTCTCGTTCCTTTTTCTACCTTTGATAATAACGATCTCGAAATCCCTACTTTTTCTGCTAAATATCGCTGGGTCCACCCCCTTTCTTCTCGAGAAACTCGAATCGATTCCCCGAGATCATGTTGATTCACTTGATTCATAGAAAAACCTCCTTCTGCTATTTACTTGTCAAAGAACCTTCAGACTTATTTTAAGTACAAATGGATTGTACGCCTGTATTTATTTTAAGTCAATATATTTTGACTTTTTTTAAGTACACACGTATAATAAATTTAAGAACTTATCATGAGGAGGTTTTTTCATGGAGATAGACAAGCAAGCAGTGGGCAATCGAATTCGCCAGATTCGCCAAGAGTTAAAGTTGAGTATGGAGAAATTTGGCAAACTAATTGGTGATTTACCACGAAGCACTGTCAATAATTGGGAACGCGGGATTAATCTTCCAAAAACCGAAACTCTTCACCAGATTGCGGAGGTAGGTCATGTCACCAATGAATATCTTCTGTATGGTGATCAAGAGAATCAATACATTTTAGAAATGCTTCAAAAGAAGGCAGGTAAGCTTGATCCTAAGATTGAAGGACTGATAGTAGACGAACTGAAACAAGCAGGTCATGTCAGTGAAAAAGAAATGGATCGGATGATTGAATTTTTTATTACAAACCTCATTCCACCAACCGAACAAGACCAGTTTACTTTCCAATGTATCGATGAGAAAAAGCAACTTTACCTTGGTTCAACCAATTTTGGTAAAGAAGCGCAACTCTATTTACACCATGATAATCAAAATCATATTCTGCACATGATGCCCTTTACCTTCTCCAACTTTAGTGTGGATCGCTTACTCGTCTATTTAGCAAATCAAGAATCCTATTCCTATTTTGGGAAACATTTGCCCAAGAAACTAGTTGAAAAAGTCATTCTTTTATACTCGATCAATCAATCAACCGGAGATGTGCGAATTGCCCCGTTGGTCTATTCAAAAGAAACCGCTTCTTATCAGTACACAGAGGACAATCAATATCTACTAGAACAACAATATCTTTATCTGCCATTCGTGATGGAAGTCGAGAAAGAACATCTGTTAAACGCAGCGTATCCATCATCAAAATAAAGTGACAAGATTGATAAGCACGTGACAAAGAAAATACTGCTAGGACACTCCCAAATGGGTAGTTGTCACAGTTTCCTGTTCTTTGTTAGCCCCCTGTTAGAAAGAGGGGCTTGCCCATGCAGCCCGGCTACGCCGTCCTGCAACAGCATTAAAAAGAGGAAAGACTAGCTTATACGGCGCTGCCGTCGCTAGTCTTTCCTCTTTTTATGCTACTACTTGTCTATTTAGATTTAACTTTCATCAGTCGTAAGCCGTTCAAGGTAACTAATATAGTTGCTCCCATATCAGCTAAGATAGCAATCCATAACGTTAACCAGCCTGGAACTACAAGTAATAATGCTAATAGTTTGATTCCCAATGAGAAGGTAATATTTTGCTTAATGATTCTCAATGTTTGTCGACTTAATTTAACTATAAAGGGAAGTTTCTGTAAGTCATCACCCATTAAAGCTACATCAGCTGTTTCTAAAGCTGTATCTGTTCCAGCGCCACCCATTGCGATACCGACTGTTGAGGCAGCTAATGCTGGTGCGTCATTAATACCATCACCAACCATGGCGACTTTTCCATAGGTTTCCTTAAGTGATTTAATATAATCTAATTTATCTTGAGGCATCAAATCGCCTTTTATTTCAGTTACACCTGTTTGTTTTCCGATTGACTGAGCAGTTGTAGCATTATCACCAGTCAGCATTATCGTATGCTCGATTCCTAAATCATGTAATTTTTCAATGACTGCTTTACTTGATTCTCTTAACTCATCAGCTACTGCAATGACTGCTAAAATTTGTTTATCTGTTCCTAAGAGCATTGCTGTTTTTCCTTGTTGCTGAAGTCTTTGGTAATTTTCAATAATCTTTGAGTTATCTGTTAAGATAGATTCAAAAAGCTTTGGACTCCCTACAAGATAGGTAATCCCCTCAATGTTTCCTTGTATTCCTTTTCCAGTAATTGAAGTAAACTCGTCAACAACTACTGATTTATAAGAAATCGCTCTATTATCAGCTTCTTTTAAGATTGCTGACGCGAGAGGATGTTGAGAATATGATTCTAATGCTGTAATAATTGAGAAATATTTCTCTTCGTCTTTTGAATCAACTGTAGTGAAATCTGTTACCGTTGGTGTTCCTTTAGTCAATGTTCCTGTTTTGTCAAAGGCAATCGCCTTGAGGCCACCAATTTCTTCAAGATAAATACCGCCTTTTACCAAAACACCATTTTTAGCAGAGTTTCCAATTGCTGAAACGATAGACACAGGTGTTGAGATTACTAAAGAACAAGGACAGCCAACAACTAATAAAGAGAGCCCTTGATACAACCAAGTATTCCAATCTCCGTTAAAAAATAATGGGGGAACGATGACGATTAATGCGGCAATCACCATAATGGTGGGTGTATAATATTTCGCAAATTTATCGACAAATGCTTGAGCAGGTGCTCGTTCACCTTGTGCTTCTTCAACTAGGTGAATAATTTTGGCAATTGTCGTGTCGTTCACATGCTTTGTAACTTTGACTTCAAGTGCACCTTCTTCATTAATCGTTCCTGCAAAGATATCATCATTAATATTTTTTTCAATAGGGACAGATTCACCGGTAATCGCAGCCTGATTTACTGAGGAATGGCCTTTAATGACTTGACCATCCATAGCAATTTTTTGTCCAGGCTTAATGATCATAATATCGCCTACTTCGATTTTTGAAACATTAATCATTTGTTCAACATTATTTCTTCTAATTAATGCTTCTTTCGGAGCAATATCCATTAGGGAACGTATTGATTGTCTTGCTTTATCCATTGAAAACCGTTCTAAAGCTTCGCTAATTGCAAATAAGATAACAACGATTGAGCCCTCAGTCCACTCGCCAATAATTGCAGCACCAATGATTGCAATTGTCATAAGAGATTCCATTGAGAAATTCAATTTTAATAGGTCTGAAAATCCTTCTTTAAACAAACTAAATCCGCCGATAATAATCGCTAGTATAAATAATCCTTCTGTTAATAGCGCATCTTCACCGTTAACTACTTGAGATCCTAATGCCAAAATAATTAAAAACAGTGAAACCAATAGGTTCCAGTTTCTTTTCACAAAAGGCTCTTTTGTTTCAATGCGAGGTTCTGTATCATGTTCGGACTGAACTTTAAGATTCTCAAAAGCTCCTGCAGCTTCAATTTCCGCAATAGTCGCTTCGCCTTCGATAGAGATTTTTCCGGCACCGAAATTTACTTTTGCATCGGTAACTTTTGGTATTTGAGAAACATTTTTTTCGAATTTTGCCGCACAATTCGTACAGCTCAATCCTTCAACCCGATAGACTTGTTTTTTTTCACTCATACTAGCACCTCATCTTCTAAATACAGTTTGGAATTTAGTAGTTGGACAAATTTATCATTCTTGATAGAGTAATAAACCAATTTCCCTACTTTCCGACTCACAACAATTCCATTTTTTTTCAATGATAATAAATGGTGTGAGGTTGTTGCCACGGTTGCCTCGATAGTTGCTGCGATATCACATACACATAATTCATCCTCATAACTTAGGGCGTAGATAATTTTTAAGCGATTCTCATCAGCTAAAATTTTGAAGACACTTTTTAAGCTCGAAATATCCTCAGTTTGTAACTTTTCTTTTCCTAGTAAAACTTTATCTTCATGAACACATGAGATTTCACAAATTTCGTTTTTCATACAGCTCCTCCTTTATTCTAATGGATATTTGAATGTAGTGTATCATAGATTAATAGAATAATCAAATTTTAATTTGAATATGTGAGGAGTTATATAGATTGTATGGATGCATCTATATAAGTAGTGATTTTCAAATTAGATTGAATCGAATGCAAATAATAAACTAATTAATTTGAACTGAAAGACAGAAGCATTTGACAAAACATAGATGATTATCTATATTTTTACATAAGCGCCGGCAGTTGGCATCTTAGTTGAAGTGCCAGTCATGTTACTGTTAGTTAAAATATCTAATCGCACAAAAAAATTGGTTCATTCAAAATCCATCAGAATTGTCTGATATCGGAGGAAATAATAATGAGAAAAATTTACTTTTTATGTACAGGCAATTCTTGTCGTAGTCAAATTGCAGAAGGCTATGGGAAAGCGATTTTGCCAACAGATGAATTTGAAATTAAAAGCGCCGGCATTGAACAACATGGGTTAAATCCTAGAGCCGTTCAAGTAATGGCTGAGGAAGGGATAGATATCTACGCAAACATCTGATTTGATCGATATGGATTATTTTAATCAAGCAGACCTAATTATTACGCTATGTGGCGATGCCAAAGATAAATGTCCAGTAATTCCAAAAGGGATTAAGCATGTTCATTGGGATTTGGAAGATCCAGCCAAAGCAACTGGAACAGAAGAAGAAATCATTAATAAATTCAGAGAAATTAGAGATGATATAAAAAGTCGTGTAGCGAATTTGCTAGATTAAGTAGCAACTGTCATCTATCTCGGTAAAAGATAAAAAGACGTAAAATGTCCTTTTGATAAATTGGAAAATTAAAGTAAAAGCCGTGCGAAGTGAAACATAAATCTTCGATGGCTCTTACTATTTTAAGAGAAAAGGATCTGCTTTTGGCGTAAAATTGGATTTATCTATCTGACATACTGACGAGTATTTTTTGACCCTATATTTGACCTTCTCAATCACATTTAAGTAGGTGTGACCGGCTTATACAGTTATTCGAGAATCTAGTAGCTTAGCTAATTCTGGCCTTGAAACCCCTATTAGACAGCTATCCAGCCATCAATACGGTCTCAAATAAATAAGAGGGGAGGAATAACTCTAAAAAAGATTGATAAACTAGTAAGAAAATTGTATTCAACTACCATTCATCTTTGGTTCAAATTGGTTCAAGTAATATCAATATTAATCCTATTTTATCCATATCAAACTGTTTTTTAGATGTTTGTAATGTTGATATAATTGGATTTCTATTGATAGAAGTACTTGTAATAAGTACGAGTCACATTTCAAAACGTTAATCGTTGTTATACCAACGATTTCAAGCACTTTCCATTCAGTTGGAAGGTGCTTTTTTTATCGGTGGAACGAAAAATAGGTAAGCGTTTTTCTTTTATGATGTGAAATAAAATGAAATGACGAAATGAAACGAGGAAGGGCTTCACACTTCTACATAGGAGGGCTGGCCCTGTGATACCTCGATCAATCTGCATAAGTAGGTGTCTGTTATTAGGATTTCATGTACTATAATTTATAGAATAAAAGAATTTGCGATGGTGCCGGTTTTTGAATGAAGAATGACCATCAAGCAAATAGGAAGGAGAAGGCATCATGACCAATATTTTAATGAGTTTATTTTTGGAAAAAGAAGAATGGAATAGCGCGTTAGAAAAATATCTGGCTGGGAAAAAAGTATTCATCTTGGCTGTTTCGTTTGCAGCGGAATACATTCACTCTTCCGAAGAATGGATTCAGGCTTATGGCCAACCGGAGGGCGAGTACTATAGACCGATGCTAAAAGCTTTGACCAGTTATGGGGTTAGAGAAGAAGAGATTAGCTGGGGAAATTATTTTGAAGATAGCTCTAGAGCATTGCAAGCAAAGATTAACGAGGCGGAGGTTCTCTTTTTGCCTGGAGGAGCACCGGATGAGTTCTTTGACAGACTAAAAGAAAAGAACTTAATAGATGCTATTCAGCAGTTCAAGGGCACAATTATTGGGTTCAGTGCCGGTGCCATGGTTCAGATTCAAGATTTCCATATTACTGAAGATGACCATTACAAAGAATATAGCTACCATGAGGGGTTGGATTTGCTCACAGATTTTGATGTGGAAGTTCATTTTGAGAAAGATGATTCCACCATGCAGGCAAGTATCCAGCGTTGTTTGAAGGAAAAGAAGAAGGTTGTCTATGGAATTGGAAATGCCGGTGCGGTGATCGTTGAAGGCGACAGTATCCTAACGCTTGGTGAGGTTGAAAAATATGAGCAACAGTCGCAATAGGTCATCGATAAAAAAAGCAGATCTAGTTTGAACTTCTGAATCATTGCTTCTTACCGATAAAATTAAGAAAAAAGCTGCAAGTCTGTTTTTCTCCGCCAAGCAAGCTGAAATGGCGGAGAAAAACAAAGGCTGGCGGTGAAAAATAGGTTGGTCTCAGGAGGATTCAGCTGGATAGTGAGTAGGCTCTGTTCTTTTCCGCCCTGCCTGCCGATATTTTCCTGGCGTCAGTTGAAATAATTTTTTGAATTGCCGACAGAAATAGGCAGTCGTTTCAAAGCCAGTATCCTGGGCAATCGTACCGACATGGTTATCGGTGGTAATCAGCAGATTAGCTGCCTGCTTAAGCCGATAATCAATCAAATAGTTCACTGGGGTGGTATGGAGGTATTCTTTAAAGAGTGTCAGGGTGCTACTCTTACTCACTGACACCGACTTGGCAATGTCTGCCAGAGTGATTTGCTGGGAGTAGTTTTTGTGGATAAACTGCATCATCATTTGTAGTTGGGCCTGTTTATGGGCAGAAGGGGAGTTTCGACGTTCACTGAAATCGTTGCAATCGTACATTTGTTGCCAGAGTTTTAGGAGTAATTGTACGGTAGCGATTTCCGAGCACTCTTCTGCTTCTTGAAGGGCAAAAATTTCCAGTAATATGGCCAGAATCCCTTGTTTGGTTTCTGCTGAGAATATGACACACGCCACCGAAGAGTCTAGGATTGGTTTGAGGTATTTCTGATAAATCCGGCTGTCGGGAGAAGCGAGTAAACGAGGTGAAAAGACGATATTCGGGATGATCGCTTCATCTTCCGCTTCGAAGCGATGAATAACTTGAGTATTGATAAATATTCCTTGACCGGCGGAAAGGATATAGCGCTGACTGCCAATCAAACAGGTGATACGACCAGTACTTACATAGACAAACTCGACTTCTGGATGCCAATGCCAGTCGATACAATGAAAATCAAAGTCCCAGACGTTCTCGTAATAATAACAAAAGGGGTAGTCGGTACTACCGTGATGGGCGGTTTCCCGCATCGTTTCATCAGTAAGAATACTGTTAACCGCTGTTTGCTTGTTCATTCGCTCCTCCTGTTTTACGATATAGTGCAATAAAATTGCGATATTATTCCTCTTTTTACCTTGCGTCTGATGATATAATTCAATGAAAACATATTGTAAAAAGGAGGGAATGTCAAGATGCAAAAAAGCTATGGTCGAACGTTGTGGGCTTGTTATCTAGGATTTGTGACCCAAGCGATAGCAGCTAACTTTGCGCCACTACTTTTTTTGACTTTTCATTATGAATTTCAGATTTCTCTAGGTAAAATTGCTTTGATTTCATCGGTGTTTTTTATTACCCAGTTAATTGTGGATTATTTGTGTGTTCATTTTGCTGATAAAATTGGCTACCGCCGTTGCGTAGTGGGCTCCCAGTTATTTTCTGCGATCGGGCTGATTGGTTTGGCTTTTTTACCGGTATTGTTGCCGGATCCTTTCACAGGAATTTTGCTTAGTACGATGATTTATGCCACTGGTAGTGGACTGACAGAAGTCTTGTGTAGTCCAATCGTGGAGGCTTGTCCTTTTGAGCACAAAGAAGCTGCCATGAGTTTATTACACTCTTTTTATTGTTGGGGATCAGTGGCGGTTATCTTATTGTCGACGTTATTTTTTACGACGGTTGGAATTGAACATTGGCAATGGCTTTCCTGTCTGTGGGCGGTGATGCCATTGATCAATATCTATAATTTTGCGGTATGCCCCATTGAACAGCCGGTGGAAAACGGTAAAGAAATGCCAGTGGCAAAGCTTTTTAAGACCTCTTTTTTCTGGCTAGCGGTAGTGTTGATGGTTTGCTCTGGTGCTTCAGAGTTGGCCATGTCGCAGTGGGCTTCTGCTTATACGGAATCAGCTCTTGGCTTTACCAAGAGTGTAGGGGATATTGCAGGTCCATGTCTTTTCGCGGTGATGATGGGGATTAGTCGGGTGATTTATGGTAAATACGGCGAGAAACTGGATTTGACAAAAGTCATGATGAGCTCGGGGATTCTTTGTCTGTTTTGTTATTTGTTGGCTTCCTTGTCCCAACTGCCGGTATTTGGTTTAATTGGCTGTATCCTTTGCGGGTTTTCGGTGGGGATCATGTGGCCGGGGACCATCAGTCTATCGGCGGGGCGTCTGCCTGCTGGCGGGACAGCGATGTTTGCTTTACTAGCGATGGCCGGTGATCTCGGCGGCGCATTAGGACCAGGCATGATTGGCGCGGTGACGCAACAGTCAGATAATAATTTGCAGCGAGGAATGCTAGCTGGAACGATTTTTCCATTGATTTTGGTGATTACCTTAAT
Source organism: Enterococcus diestrammenae (assembly GCF_009933255.1). GTDB lineage: Bacteria > Bacillota > Bacilli > Lactobacillales > Enterococcaceae > Enterococcus_C > Enterococcus_C diestrammenae. The sequence goes on from NZ_MAEI01000051.1 coordinate 16,512, forward strand.
CTTACTCAACCAGTTAAGAGTGAAGGAAAGTAAAAAAGTCAAAGTGTAAGATGGTTGTGGGTAATGTTGAAACAAGCGGCCGACAAAAGTAAAACTAGTCGTCAGCTTCATAGCGTTTACGGATTCTTTCTCTTAGGGAAGAATCTTTTTTGTAGTTCCTTTGAAAAAGGTTTTATTAGTATCCCGCAAGTTTTCATAAGAGTGACAACGAATCCGAAAATAAGTGATATACTTATCAGGAAGCATTAGTTGTTAGAATAGTGTAGATAAGCGGGGGAAAAATGTGACCGAAAAAAAACTTTACGGATCGGTGTTGTTAAAAGCGGCGGAGATTCTGGATGCCTTGGCGAAAAAAGGAGGTCAAACGATCCAGCAATTATCAAAAGAAACAGGGATTTCACCATCGAATTTATCCAAAATTTTGGAAACCTTGATGTACATTGGCTACGTTATTCGAGATCAAGATAAATTGTATTACTTGGGCTCGAAATTTATGGAATACCAAACTCAAAATATCGCGGCACAACGTTTGCTAGCGGTAGCGAAACCCCATTTGGAACAGTTGTTGGAAGCGGTAGATGAAACCATTCACCTTTCTATTTTGGAAAATGATAAAGTGGTGTATATCGAGAAACTGGAACCCAAAAATAAAGGAATCTATATGACGTCACAAGTGGGTTTGGCTCGGACGCTTTATAGCTCTGGCATGGGGAAAGCGGTCTTGAGTAGTTTTAGCGAAGCGGATTTAACAGCATATTTGGCAAAAACGGAACTGGTCCCTTATGCTAAAAATACCATCACCTCCCCTGAAGCTTTACGGCAGGATTTGACTGCTATTCGCAAGCGGGGGTATGCGATTGATGATGAAGAGCAAGAAAATGATGGCTACTGTATAGCGGTTAAACTAGAGGATAATGGGCAGACCATTGGCGCCATGAGTGTCAGCTTTCCTAAGTTTCGTTACACAGCTGAATTTGAGACAACCGTGGTCGCAGCGATTGAAAAAACGAAAGCCGCTATCGAAAAATCTTTGGAAGCCTAGGTTAATTTTCGAAAATAGCAGATACTGTTTCACTTTTTTGAGTGAAGCAGTATTTTTTTTGTCTTTTTTTAAAGGGCTTTCCCCTCCCGTAAACTGATTTGCTAATTGCTGGAAATTTTGGTTTTAAAAGGGTTCTCATTTTTTTTAAAAAGGGGTTGTTTTTTTGTAACGTTGCGCATATAATCACAAATGAAATAAGTTTATTTGGAAAACTTATTTTCCAAATAGGAAAAGAGGAGAAAAATGTCAGAATTTACTTTAGATGCCTTTAATTTGAAAGGCAAAGTTGCATTAGTCACTGGCGCTTCATACGGAATCGGGTTTGCGATTGCTTCAGCTTATGCTAAAGCCGGCGCCCAAGTCGTTTTTAACGACATTAACCAAGAATTAGTCGATAAAGGAATCGCAGCTTATGCCGAAGAAGGAATTACTGCCAAAGGGTATGTTTGCGATGTGACGAATGAAGAAGCAGTGAATCAATTGGTAGCAACGATTGAAAAAGATGTTGGTGGGATCGACATCTTAGTTAATAATGCCGGTATCATCAAACGGATTCCAATGTTAGAAATGTCAGCAGCCGACTTCCGGCAGGTAGTGGATGTGGACTTAAACGCGCCATTTATTGTGGCGAAAGCTGTTATCCCAGGTATGATCAAAAAAGGTCATGGCAAAATCATCAATATCTGCTCGATGATGAGTGAATTAGGTCGCGAAACTGTCTCTGCCTATGCAGCAGCTAAAGGTGGCTTGAAAATGTTGACGCGTAACATTTGTTCTGAATTTGGTGAAGCGAATATCCAATGTAATGGGATTGGACCTGGTTATATTGCAACACCACAAACTGCGCCATTGAGAGAATTGCAAGCGGATGGTAGCCGTCATCCTTTCGATCAATTTATTATTTCTAAAACACCAGCAGCTCGTTGGGGGACTACTGAAGACTTGCAAGGACCAGCCGTCTTCTTGGCATCAGATGCCTCAAACTTTGTCAATGGTCATGTCTTGTATGTCGATGGCGGAATCTTAGCCTATATCGGGAAACAACCTTAAGCCACTGTGAACTAAAAAGGGTGAAGGGCTGGCACCGCCAGCCTTTCACTATGTTGTTGATTGTGAAAGTTTTAATTTAACAAAAAAGGAGGAAGACAGAAATGGTAGTCATTAATTACATCATGAGCTTGGGAGCAAGTGTCATGATGCCAATTATTTTCACTGTTTTTGGTATTATTTTAGGTTTGGGTGTTTCGAAATCATTGCGGGCGGGGATTTCGGTCGGAATTGGTTTTGTCGGCCTGAGTGTTATTACAAAATTATTAGCAGATAACTTAGGACCTGCCGTCAACAAGATGGTATCTTTGTACGGCTTGAATTTGAAAACGCTAGATATTGGTTGGCCGGCTGCTGCTGCGGTAGCTTATGGGACAGAAGTTGGGGCCATCGTGATTCCTTTAGGGTTGTTGGTCAATATCATCATGTTGTTGACTCGTACCACCAATACAGTCAATATCGACTTGTGGAACTACTGGCATTTTGCTTTCGTGGGTTCGATTGTTTCGATTGCGACCGACAGCTTTTTATGGGGCCTTTTTGCAGTGGTGGTGACGGTTGCGGTAACGTTGATCGGTGCTGACCGTTCCCAAGAAAAAATGGAAGCCTTCTATGGGGAAGATTTGAAAGGTATTTCGATACCACAAGCCTTTTGTGTCGGTTTCATTCCCTTTGCAATCGTGACAGATTGGATTATGGAACGTATTCCTGGATTGAACAAAGTGGATTTGGATGCCAAAAAAATGCAAGAAAAATTCGGGATTATCGGTGAACCATTGTTTCTCGGTGTCATCGTCGGTGTGGTGTTGGGCTTGATTGCACAATACTCTGTTGCTGAAATGTTGACTCTGGGAATTACCATGGCTGCTGTGATGGTCTTGATTCCTAAAATCACTGGTCAATTTATTGAAGGGTTAAATCCAATTTCCAAACGTTCTCAAGAATTGATTGGTTCAAAATTAAAAGGTGGTCGTAAAATCAATATTGGGATGACACCTGCATTAGTTATTGGTCATCCTGTTACGTTAGTTTGTTCACTGTTATTAGTACCAATTATTTTGTTCTTATCTGTGATTATTCCAGGAAATCGTTTCTTACCACTGGCTTCACTTTCTGGTTTGATTTATATCTTCCCCTTGGTATTGCCTTATACTAAAGGGAACGTACTACGTTCTTTGATTACCGGTATTTTGACTTTAGTGACGGGCGTTTTATTTGCTACTTCACTTTCCACCATCTTTACCAAAGCGGTTCAAATGGTAGATGGCGCGTTGATTCCAAAAGGGACGGAATCAGTGGCCTCAATCGATTTTGCGGCCAGCCCATTTTCTTGGATTGTCTATCAAATGACTGCCAATATTGGAATTGTTGGCGCCGTAATCTTAGCAGTTCTGGTGATTGCTTTTGCACTCTTCAATCGTAAGAAAATTGTGGAAGAAGCTCATAGCCAAGAAACGACTGCAAGTAAGTTAGCTTAAAGAGTACTCAAGTAGTGAGAAGCTCCTGACGTTGGTTGGGGGCTTTTTTTGTAAGCTGGAACTAATTCAACACATCGGCAAATAGCCAAGTCACGTAACGAAATGTCTCTAATCTATTTTTTTAGCCGTTTGGATGAGACTATAGCCGATGACATTTACTGTTGAATCTTCTGGAGTAGTACTGAAATTCCAGTTCTTATGTCCTACAGTAATCGATCGAATACTTCGTTTTGTGAGACTATTGAAGCTCGCCAACTAGCTTTTTTCTAGAAACTCACTTAAGAGTATTTTGAGTTTTAAAGCGTAATTGATTACTTTTTGCCATGGTCCTTTAATTACAAGTAGATTTTCTATCAATGGCTAGAAACGATTCACTAAATTTTCAGCTTTTGTATGACGATTGATTAGTAGTTTCTCATTGGTTAAGCCTTGCTTTTCTAAGTTTCTCCATTCGAAACATTTTATCGTAATACCTCACACTTCCAACTGTCCGATCATGCGAGCGAGTTATTCTATTGGTTTTTTCTAATTCTGTCATCAAAGATATTCTGACCTCAAATAACCGCATATCGTACTATGATTCAACGGGGATAAAACGGAATATATCAAAAGTGCTTAAAATTTCTTACTGAGAGCGCCAATTTTTGATGGTCTAATTTTACTTTTGGTAGATCGAGATCCTATCAGAAAGCTATTCCACTTGTTTTTTGGAACATTACTTCCACAGAATTAGCTTTTTCCGGTTGAAGAAATCCACACTAATCATAACGTTTGGACAATAGATAGAAACTCCTCATTAGATTCTTCATGTTTCCCCGCTAGCATTCCAAGAATACCAGCGAATAAATTGTCCAGGTGTTAGACCAGTGTGCTTTTTGAAGACCGTGATGAAATAGTTCACGGTGCTAAATCCGGTGGCCGTCGCAATATCAGTGAGGGTAGCTTGGCGATCTTTAACTAGAAGTTCTTTGGCTTTACGGATGCGAAAGTCGACGAGATACTGTTGAGGAGATTGGCCCAGGACTTCTTTAAAAATTTTATTGACGTATTGAGGGGTGAAACCCACGATTTCAGCGAGACGCTGATTGCTGAGATCTTGATGAAAATGGATGGCGATGTAATCTTGGATAGGACGGATAATACTTTGGTAGCGATAGTCGTCGGCTAGCATTAAGTTCATCTTTTTCTTAAATTCCATTAAGAAGCGGTATATTTGCCCAGAGCTATCATATTGAAAATTGGGTTCAGAGCAATCTTTGGTAGTAATGAGACGATAAATCAATTGATCAATCTCTTCAATCCCAAAGTCCATATAAACATAATCATGAATTCCTAAAAGAGTGAGTACCTCTTGAGCTAAACTGCCCCCGAAGGTAAAGTAGGCGGTCATCCAAGAATTAGTTTCAGAAAAATAACTATGTGGGATCCCTTCGTTGATTAAAATACCGGTACCACTTGGGAGGTAAAAATGCTGGTTGTTGATTTCTACTCGACCGTTACCTGATTGAGTGTGGAGCCAATGAATATAGTGGTAACCTTTAGGACGTTGGACATCTTCTTGTTCCCATTGGTAGCCAAGACTATCCATTAAAAGGGGTAAGCTGCGATCTTTATGGCTAAAACTGAAACGTAGATTTTTCATAGGGCCTCCTTGTTTCGTATTTTATAATTATTCCTTTCAAATTTAAACTTGTCCATTATTATATCGAGAATTATACTCTTGGTAAAGACAGCTGGACTTTCTTTTTTTTAAACAACAAAAAGATAGCGGTTACACAGGGGGGTCAAGTGATGTTTTGTAAAAATGATCGGTTGCTGTTTATTGGAGATTCCATCACGGATAGTGAACGTAATAAAGAAGCATTACCAGCTCGTTGGCAGTCTTGGGGGGAAGGCTATGTGCAATTAATTAATTCTTATACGACGGCTTTTTATCCGGAAAAGGAATTGATGGTCATTAATCAAGGAGTGAGTGGCAATCGAGTAACGGATTTAAAAGCGCGTTGGCAAAGCGATGTTTTTGATCTCAAGCCAGATGTGGTGACGGTCATGATTGGGGTGAATGATGTGGGTCGTCATTTTGATGGCGTCTTTTATCAAGAGGAACAAGTGACTCCAGAGATCTTTTATCAGACCTTAAAGGAATTAATCGCGGCGACTATTCCAGTGACAAAACAAGTTTATTTATTATCAGGATTTTTATTAATGGAAGCCAAAGATGATCCCATGCGGAAAATGTTGGCTGACTACAATGCTTTGACGAAAAAAATAGCTGAAGAATTAAATGTGGTCTTTGTCGATGTACAAGCTGCGATGGATGATTATCTGAAGGTGCAAGCGGGCTATTACTTAAGTATCGATCGGATCCATCCATCTTTAGTTGGGCATATGATTATTGCGAAAGCCTGGCTTGAGGCAGCTGGTTTAGGAGGGAAATTATGATTACACTAGAAAAAATTCAAGAGGTAATTGCCGCTGGACCCTATCAAGCCAACTGGGCTAGCTTAAATAGCTATCAAGTACCCTTGTGGTTTCGCCAAGGAAAGTTTGGGATTTTTATTCATTGGGGGTTATACAGCGTGCCGGCTTTTCGCAACGAATGGTATTCCCGAAATATGTATATTCAAGGAAGTCCTGAGTTTGAGCATCATCGAAAAACTTATGGTCCGCAATCAGAATTTGGCTACAAAGATTTTATCCCGCTGTTTACGGCCGAGAAATTTGATCCAAAAGAATGGGTGGAACTTTTTGCGGCGGCCGGAGCGACTTACTTTTGTCCAGTGGCAGAACATCACGATGGCTTCCAAATGTATGACAGTGAGTTTTCAGATTTTACCAGTGTCAAGATGGGGCCACAACGAGATATTTTGGGTGAATTAAAAACGGCGGCCCAAAAAACTTCCTTACATTTTTGTACTTCTTCTCACCGAGCAGAGCATTGGTTTTTCTTTGGTCATGGTCAGGAATTTGCTAGTGATGTGAAAGAACCGCTAGTAAAGGGTGACTTTTATTGGCCAGCAATGCCAGAGCCGGATAATCAAGAGTTAACTAGTGAGCCGGCGCCTAGTCAGGAATTTTTGGAAGATTGGTTATTGAGGACTTGTGAATTGATTGATCGCTATCAGCCAGAAGTGTTGTATTTTGACTGGTGGGTGCAACATCAAGCTTTTAAAGAACCTTTAAAACAAGTCGCAGCTTTTTATTACAATCGCGGAGTGGAATGGCAAAAGCCTACCAGTATCACTTATAAGCATGATGCCATGATGTTTGGATCAGGGATTGTGGAAGTCGAACGGGGAAAATTTGCCGATGCGAAACCTTTTTATTGGCAGACGGATACAGCGATTGCCCATAATTCTTGGTGCTATACGGATAGTTTGGAATATAAAACAGTGAAGGAACTATTGTGGGATTTAATCGAAGTGGTGGCTAAAAATGGCAATCTACTCTTAAATGTCGGCCCGAAAGCAGATGGCTCGATTCCTGAAAAAGACCGGGAGATTTTATTAGCCATCGGTCAATGGTTGCAAATAAATGGAGAAGGTATCTATTCTGGGAAACCTTGGCGAAAAGCTGGGGAAGGGCCGACTCAAGTCATAGAGGGACAATTTCAAGTAGGGCCAAAAGCCTATACTGAAAAAGATATTCGCTTCACCGTTGTGGGGGAGGCTTTGTATGCTTTTGTAATGGCGCCTCCAAAAGGGGAACTACTCATTACCTCATTGGCTACTAGTGGCAATCCTGATGTGTTAGCCTTTCACGGTTTGATTAAAGAGGTTTGCTTCTTGGGATATGAGGAAAAGGTCACTTGGGAACAAACAGCTGCAGGACTGAAGGTTTCTGTACCGAAAATAACTGGCGATTTACCTGTGACTTGTAAAATTATTATGGAGTGAGGATGAAAAAATGATTGTTAAAGATGTGTTATTAGCCGGAGAAACCGATCCAAAGGTGGGATTGCGGACTTATGTGCGGGAAAATTCCCCTGAAATTGATTTAAATCGTCGTCGCCCAGCGGTAGTCATTTGTCCAGGGGGAGGCTATGGGATGGTCTCCGATCGAGAAGCTGAAGCGGTGGCTTTAGAAATGGTAGCAAAGGGCTATCAAGCTTTTGTGCTGACTTATAGTGTGGCTCCGGCGGTTTTCCCCAAAGCCTTAGTGCAATTGGCAAAAGCTGTAGCTCATGTGCGACAACAGGCGGTTGAATACGCTGTGGACCCAGAAAAAATTGTGGTGGCGGGTTTTTCAGCAGGGGGCCACTTAGCTGCTAGTTTGGGAGTTTTTTGGCAGGCGGACTTTTTGCAACAAAAATTAGAGGCTTCCTCTAGCTTGTGGCAGCCAAATGCCTTGCTACTAGCTTATCCTGTTATTTCTGCTAAAGAATTTGGTCATCAAGATTCTTTTAAAAACTTATTGCAAGAGCGTTATGAAGAGCGCTTAGCTTATTCTTTAGAAGACCAAGTCACCTCTAGCGTACCGCCAACTTTTATTTGGCATACTATGGAAGATGGCTTAGTCCTAGTAAAAAATAGCTTTGTCTTTGTAGAAGCTTTACAAGAACATGGGGTGCCAGTAGAATTTCATGCTTTTATGAAAGGTGGTCATGGCTTAAGTCTAGGAACTTGGGAGACCCAAAGCAATGGGGTTTATGGTATTGAGAAAAATATCCAAAGTTGGCCACAATTGTTTGCTACTTGGTTAGAGTGTTTGTTTACAAAAGAGGAGGAGAAATAAGTGTTTCATACAAAACTAGATGATTTTCCAAAAGATTTCTTATGGGGAGCGGCTTCAGCAGCCTATCAAATCGAAGGTGGTTTTGATGCAGATGGCAAAGGTCCCACGATTTGGGACGATTTTGCCATGACTGCAGGGAATACCTTTGAAAATACTGATGGAAAAGTAGCCATTGATCATTATCATCGGTACAAAGAAGATGTGCAATGGATGAAGAAAATGGGCTTGAAAGCTTATCGTTTTTCCGTTTCTTGGGGGCGAATTTTGCCAGATGGTAATGGAAAAGTTAATGAAGCTGGCTTAGCTTTTTATGAAAATTTGATTGATGAATTGCTTGCTAACGGGATTGAACCTTTATTGACTTTATATCATTGGGATTTGCCTTTAGCTTTACAAGAAAAATATCAAGGCTGGGAAGGACGGGAAACTGTCGCCGCTTTTAAAAAATATTGTGAAGTGCTCTATCGACGTTTTTCTGGGAAAGTTCGTTACTGGATTACCATGAACGAACAAAATGTTTTTATTCCTCTAGGCTATCGCTGGGGGGCGCATCCGCCGAAAGTGACTGACTTAAAACGGATGTACCAAGCAAATCATCATGTGAATTTGGCGAATGCCGAAGCGATTACCTCTTTTCGCCAATTGGTTCCTGAAGGCAAAATCGGCCCCAGCTTTGGTTATGGCCCCACCTATCCTTTAAGCTGTAATCCGAATGATGTGTTAGCTGCTGAAAACGGGGAGGACTTTAACAATCGTTTCTGGTTAGATGTTTATTGTAAAGGGAAATATCCGAAATTTATGTTAAAACAACTAACCAACTTAGGCTTAGCACCAACGATTACCCCAGAAGATGAAGCGTTATTGGCTTCGGTAAGACCCGACTTTTTGGGAGTGAACTATTATCACGGGGGGACAGTCAAACAAAACGAATACGAGGCAGGTAGTCAAATGGCTACTGAGAAAGACTTCTCGAAAGTAGATCCCTATCAAATGGCAGCCAAAGAGGGGGAAAAAGCACCGGAAAAAGCCATGTTCCAAACGGTAGAAAATCCTTATTTGGAAAAAACGGACTGGGGTTGGGAAATTGATCCAGTAGGTTTCCGAGTAGCCTTACGAAAATTAGCCAGCGCTTATGATTTGCCAATTATGGTCACGGAAAATGGCCTGGGAGCCTATGATGAACTCCAAGAGGGGCTGATTCATGATGATTACCGAATTGATTATTTACAAAATCATTTGCTGGAGTTGCAAAAAGCACTGACTGATGGTGTCGAGATTTTAGGCTATTGTGCTTGGTCCTTCACTGATTTACTTAGCTGGTTAAATGGCTATAAAAAACGTTATGGTTTTGTTTATGTCGATCGAGACAATCAATCAGAAAAAGCCTTGACTCGTTTGCCAAAAGATAGTTTTTACTGGTACCAAGAAGTGATTGCCACAAATGGTCAGAATTTAACCAAAGGAGAGAAATAAAAAGATGGCTTTTTTTAAAAACATGCTTTACGGCGGGGATTACAACCCGGAACAATTGCCGGAAAAAGTTTGGCTAGAGGATATGGAAATTTTGACGGATGCTAAGATGAATTCTGCCACGATTAACGTCTTTAGTTGGGGCTTGTTGCAACCATCAGAAGAAGAATATGATTTTTCGATGCTGGATAAAATCGTGGAGATGTTGCAAAAACATCATTTTCAAATTGTTTTTGGGACGTCAACCGCGGCATTACCGGCTTGGATGAGCCATCGTTATCCTGATGTCAATCGGACGGATTTTTATGGTCGTCCCCATAAATTTTCCCATCGCCACAATGCTTGTCCTAATTCGCCAACGTTTCGTAAATATGCCCCCCGTTTGGCAGGAAAATTGGCGGAACGTTATGGTCATTTGCCGGAAGTCGTTTGCTGGCATATTTCCAATGAATACAGTGGAGAATGTTATTGTGAAAATTGTGCGAAAGTGTTCCGAGTGTGGTTGAAAAAACGCTATGGCACCCTGGAAAAGGTCAATCAAGCTTGGAATACCAATTTTTGGAGCCATCGCTTTACTTCCTTTGAAGAAATCGTGCCACCAAACTATTTAGGAGATGGCATCCCCGGGGATAAAGCTTCCTTTGCTGGTTTGAGTTTGGATTATAATCGTTTTAACTCTCAATCCATTTTGCAAAACTTTATTGATGAAAAACAGGCAATTCGCAAGTTTGATAGCAAAACACCAGTCACAACCAACTTGATGGGGGCTTATAAACCCTTAAATTACTTTGAATTTGCCAAAGAAATGGATTTGATTAGTTGGGATGCTTATCCCAGCTTTGATACGCCGGCTAGTTTTTCAGCTATGATGCATGATTTGATGCGGGGCTTAAAAGACGGACAACCCTTTATGTTGATGGAACAAACGCCTTCGCAACAAAACTGGCAACCTTTTAACTCCTTGAAACGTCCTGGTCAAATGCGCTTAATGAGTTATCATGCAGTGGCTCACGGGGCAGATACGGTTCAATTTTTCCAATTGCGAAAATCGGTTGGTGGGGGAGAAAAATTTCATGGAGCAATTATTGACCATGTAGGTACCAAAGATACTCGCGTCTTTAGAGAAGTTACGCAATTAGGTGAGGAATTGGCGGATTTGAAGGATACTCTTTTAGATGGGCGCACCCCTAGTCGCGTTGGCTTAGTTTTTGATTGGGAAAACTATTGGGGCTTAGAATTTGCCATTGGTCCGAATGTGGAATTGAAATATGTCGACTTTTTACATCATTATTATCAAGAGATCTATCGTCGGGGCATTGCAATTGATATGGTGGGCTTAGAAAGCGACTTTAGTCAATATGATCTTTTGTTGGCGCCAGCTTTGTATATGGTAACAAAAGAGGTAGCAGAAAAAATCAACGACTATGTGGCTAAAGGAGGAACTTTAGTTACCAGCACCATGAGTGGCTTGGTGGATGAACACGACAATATTCACCTAGGAGGATATCCTGGACCATTGAAGGAGGTTACGGGTATTTGGGTGGAAGAGTTTGATGCCATGCCAACTGAAAAACAAGTACCAGTCGCTTTTTTAGCCGATGAAGTAGCAGCTAGTGGAACTTTACTATGTGATATTATTCATCCCCAAACAGCAGAAGTCTTGGCTAATTATCGCGGGGAGTTTTACCAAGATACCCCGGTGATTACTTGTAATGACTATGGAAAAGGTCACGCTTTTTATGTGGGAACGCATTTAGACACAAGAGGGATGGCGCGTTTCTTTGATGAAGTCCTAAGAAAAGTCGGTATTACTAGTGAAGCTTGGCCGGAACATGTGGAAGTGGCCACGCGAAAAAATCAGCAGGGCACGTTTAAATTTGTGATGAATCACCAAGAAGCTCCCCAAAAGGTGAACCTAAACTTTAGTGGTGAAGATCTTTTAACTAAAAAAACCCTCACTGGCGAAGTTACCTTACCTTCTTATGGGGTATTCATTGTGAAGGTGAATGAGGAGGCAAACTCGTGAAGCAATACTCAGAAAAAGTTGCTGGATTTTTGCAGGCAATGACGGTGGCAGAAAAAATTAAGCTGCTTTCTACCAAACAATCTGCGGTGGAACGCTTAGGCATTGGCGCCTATCAAGTGGGAGGAGAAGCTGCCCATGGAGTCGTTGATCGAGAAGGGAAAAAGACCACCAGCTTTCCGGTTCCTTTAGGCTTGTCCCAAACTTGGAATCCCCGCTTATTGGAAAAAGTCGGGACAGCGATTGGCACAGAAGCGCGAATTAAATATTTGCAATCAGGCAAAGCTAGCTGGTTAACCTTGTGGGCGCCCACCATTGATATGGAAAGAGATCCTCGTTGGGGTCGCAATGAAGAGGCCTATGGGGAAGATCCACAGTTGGTAAGAGAGCTGGCGACAGCAATCGTTAGTGGGATGCAAGGCAAAGAGCCAGGTTATCTATTAATGGCAGCAGCGCCCAAGCATTTCTTTGGCAATAACAATGAAGCCGGCAGAGAAAATACTTCAAACTTTATTCCCTTGCGTGCCCAAGAAGAGTATTACTTACAGCCTTTTCAAGCGGTTTTCCAACAAGGAAAGGCCCAGTCCATGATGACAGCCTACAATGGTGTCAATGGGATTCCCGGGATGCAATTGCCGGAATTAAAAGAAAAAGTCAAAGGGCAATGGCAAATGGATGGCTTTATTGTTAGTGATGGGGGAGCTTTGACGTTAAATGTCGAAGAATATCATTACTATGATACATTTGCCGAAGCTTTGGCGGATTCTTTGAAAAAAGGCGTCGACTGTTTTGTAGATGATAAAGCTTTGGTGGAACAAGCTGCCACCGAAGCTTTACAACAAGGCTTAATCACTGAAGCAGATATTGATGAAGCGATTGGGAATTGCCTGACAGTCCGGGAACGTTTGGGGCATTTTGGCCAATGCCCTTATGACCAAGTGGATCAAAGTTTGTTGAATTCTGCTGCTCATCAAGAATTATGTGAAAAAGTGACCGCAGAAGGAATGGTTTTATTAAAAAATGATGGCGTCTTACCTTTTACCGGTAAAGAAAAAATCGCTGTGATTGGGCCTTTAGCGGATAATACTCCTAGAGATTGGTATGGAGGTTTTGGAAATGGGCGTTCCACAATTAAAGACGGCTTAGAAAAAAAATTTGCTAGCCGCCTAGTGGGAGTTTGTGACAGTCACGATCAAGTGGCAATCTTTTTAAACAATCAGCCGTTGGTGGTACAAAATGAGCGCTTGCAAGTGGGGGAAAATCACCAGCAGCCTGCTATTTTTGTTAAAGAAATTTGGCAAGATAATACTTTTGTCTTAAAAGAGTTAGCTAGTGGACGTTATTTAGCCTATGATGAGGAAGCGGGTTATTTTAAACTCCATCAAACTGAAGTCTATGATTGGTTTATTAAAGAATTGTGGCAAGAAACTCCAGAAGGAATGCAAAACTGGCAAGGAGATTTTCTAGGAGTTGATGAAAAAGGCGTCGTTACTGTTACTGGAGAAGTAGGGGATTTTACGCTTAAGGTTATCAAAAATGGTCTGCAAGCTGCCGAAGAATTAGCTGCCAAAAGTCAATGGTCGATTGTTGTTTTAGGCAATCATCCGATGATTAACGGAAAAGAAACTCAAGATCGACAAAATCTAAACTTGCCAGAATTTCAACAAACATTATTAAAAAAAGTGTTAGCGAAAAATCCACAAACCATTTTAGTTTTGTTAGGTAGCTATCCCTTTGATTTACGTTGGGCCCAAGAACATGTGCCGGGAATTTTCTTTGTCACCCATGGTTCGCAAGCACTGGGGAAAGTCTTTGGAGATGTTTTAGTAGACCAAAAACAACCTACCGGGCACTTGACGCAAACTTGGTTTACTTCTGCTGATTGTTTACCAGCAATGAATGACTATGATTTAATCAAGCATCCCCGCACCTATCATTATTATCGGGATGAAGTTTTGTATCCCTTTGGTTTTGGTTTAAGTTATCATTCTTTGCGCTTGGACCATTTTCTTTATTTAGGTGAAAGCGGCGAAGACTTACGCTTTTCGGTGGGGCTGATCAATGATAGTGACGAATGTGGAAAAGAGACTATCCAAGTTTATTTAAAGGAAAAACAGACCCATCTCCTGTTACCTCGCAAACTTGTTGCTTTTAAGAAAGTGAAAGTGTTACAAAACAGCCAAAAAATAATTGAGTTAACGGTGGCAAAAAAAGCTTTAACTTATTTTGATGTTCGCAGTCAAAAACATCAGCCAATTAGTGGGGAATTAGAGTTCTTTGTCGGCTTTAATAGTGAAGATCAACAGTTCACAACCCTAGTTCCTCCGCTAGTTGAAGCGTGCATCCCCACTCGCGAAGTTGCTGAAAGCTTAGAGCTATTTAGTTTTGATAGCTATCAATTGGCAGAAATCATTGCTTGCAATCATCAACGGGTCTTATCTTTAGCACCAGGAGGGAAGGTCAGCTATCTGGCAAATCACTTTAGTTACGGTAGTTATTGTATGGAGTGCCATGCTGAAACTGCCGGAAAAATTATCATCAATGGAGAAGTCACCGAATTAATTGCTGGCGAAAATCAAGTGATGATTAAACTTGCCGCAGACGCTGATTTGGTTATTGCTAGTGAAATCTTGCTAGCTGTTTCGCGATTTACAAAAGCCTGAGTTTTGTTAAAATAGAATCGTTGAATAAAAATGCGTTTTTTAAACTTGCTGGATTTAGTGGTGAGAGATTTATTTTGCGTAATCTAGGTCTGCGCTTATTCAAGATTCAGCTACTTTCATTTTAAATAGCGGAATAATTATCAATCTGTCTGGTTTAATTTCTAAATAAGGTTGGACTTACAAAGGGTAAAGTAAGTCCAACCGTTTTAATCATTGTAATCCCTCAAAAGGTTGGAAAGAATCAAAAAGGAGGTTGGAGCCGGGTGACAAAAATAAAGAAGCTTTTTCAGGTGACTTCAATTCGTCAGCGATTACTAGTCATCTTCTTTTTGATTGTGATTCCTTTAATTTTAGTGGGGATGTATTTTACTTGGAGTATTCGCCAAGATATTATTGAATCCAAGCAACGAGATACCCAAGTAGAAATGCAGCGGATGCGGCAAGACTTGGAAGATACTTTAAATACGGTTGTACATATTTCTAATCAAATCTATCAAGCTTCTCAGCTTAGTCAGGTAGTTTTGACACAATATGAAACCCCCAGTCAGTTAATTGAAGCCTATGCTAATTTTCAAGTTTTTGATCAAAGCTTGCGTTATTATGATGATATTTCCAATATTCGCTTTTTGGTGAAAAATCCTACCATGTTAACCAATTCCAATTTTTTAAATGTGACCACAGAAATTAGTCAAAAACAGTGGTACCAAAACGCTTTAGCGAATTATGGCCGCATTAGCTGGCAAGTGATTGCAGATCCGGTGACAGGCGCGAAAAACTTGGCCTTGATTCGATCGGTGCAGGATACAGAAGGAAGGACTCTAGGCGTCTTGTGTTTATTAGTCAATGACCCCTTAATTGAATCCATCGTATCTGGTTCGGCAATTGAAAGTTACTTGGTTTTTAAAGAAGATAATACCATCTTGGCTAAGAAAGAGACGATTTCTAATAGCCTAATCTATCAATTACAACAGGTAAAATTGATAGAAGATTCTTCAGATAAAACGAAAGCCAACTATCAAAGCGATAGCGGCTTGCAGCTGACTAATACGACATTAACTATCGATCAATCCTTTATCAATCATTTTTCGCTAAACGTCTTAATTGATCAACAACAACTTTTAGCAGAAGTCAACGTAACCATGTTTCGTAGTTATGCCTTAATTGTAGGCGTTTTTATCGCAGTCTTAGCCATGATCATTGTGTTTACTAATCACTTTAATGCTCGTTTTTTGACTTTAAAGCGCTCCATGCAAGCGGTGGCTAAAGGAGATTTCAATATTTCTCCTACGATTAGTGGCAATGATGAAATCACAGAAATCTATGCTACGCTGTATCAAACCATGGAAAGTTTGCAGCGATTAATCGTGGAACGTTATGAGCATTCCCTGCAAGAAAAAAATTGGCAAATTATGCAAAAGCAATCAGAATTTAAACTGTTAGCCAGCCAAATTAATCCTCACTTTTTATATAACACTTTGGAAATGATTCGTATGAAAGCGGTAATTAATAAAGATCCTGAAGTAGCAGAAAGTGTCAAATTACTTAGCAAACTGTTACGACGTTCCTTAGAAACGAATCTGTCGCAAACTATTACCTTGGAAGCAGAATTGGATTTGGTGCGGATGTATATGAATATCCAACAAATTCGTTTTGCCGATCGTCTGCAATATCAATTAGTTAGTACGGTGGAGGAAGAAAATTTGCGGGTAATTCCGTTAATTATTCAGCCGATTGTGGAAAATGCCTTTGCCCATGGCGTAGAAAAACGTATCGCTGAAGCTTTGATTTCAATTCAAATTTTCTCCACACCAAAAGGGCTCTTAATCCGAGTGGTGGATAATGGCCTAGGAATGGATGAAGCCACCTTAGCCCGCGTGCGACAAGAACTCCATACCCCTCCTGTGGAAGGTCGGCATATTGGTCTTTACAATGTAGACCAACGGATTAAGAGCTTCTACGGCGCAGAATACGGACTCACTATTGATAGTGTGATTGGCGAAGGGACAATCGTGGATATCTTGATTAAAGAGGAAGGACTAGACTAAAATGCAACGAGTATTATTAATCGATGATGAACCAACCATTCGTGAAGGCTTGCCTTTGTTGATAGATTGGGAGAGTTTAGGCTATCAAATCATTGCTACTGGTAAAGATGGGGTAGATGGTTTAGAAAAAATTCGCCAGCTGAAACCGGACTTGGTCATCACTGATATTCGCATGCCGGGGATGGACGGTTTAGAAATGTTAAAAAGCGCCAAAGAAGAAGGGCTGACTTTTCATACAATTATCTTATCTGGTTTTTCAGAATTTGCTTATGCTAAAGAAGCCTTAGTTTTAGGAGCCGTTTCTTATTTACTAAAACCTATTGATGAGGAAGAATTAGAAGAGTTACTTAGCCAGTTGGCAGATCAAGTCATTAGTCAGCAAGAAAAGAATTTGTACGAACAATTGGTGGCTAAAATTTTTGGTAATGATGCCACCGGTTTAGCAGATTTTCAGCAAGTAATGGATATTCGCCTGGGGAAACAAGGCGATATTGCCGCTTTAACCCAACTCTTGGAAGCTAGCTTAAAACCGTTAAATATCCAGTTGCAAGTTGTAGGACATCACAGCAATCATCATGTGATTTTGTTAAGTGACCAGCCAGGTTTAGCGCTTGATTTGACAGAAATATTGGAGCCTTTTGCCCAGCAGCAAGGGGAACTTTTATTGGGGTCTGGCTGGCATTGTGCCGCAGCTGAGTTAAATCGTATTTATGAAGAAATTCGCCAATTGGAAAGCTACAGTTTTTTTTATCCGACTCACTTTCTCACCAAAAGTTTGCTAGAAGAAAAACTTGCTGCAAAAAAACCTTCGAAGAAATTGGAAATAGCTAAAAAGCACTTGGTACAACAAGTGATGGAAGAAGAAGACTATCAGTTAGCGTTTGAGGCTTATTGGCAGTTGTTTGTGGCAGTGCCTTGTGAGGAGCAAGAAATCAAGTGGCGTCTCCAACAAAATCTGCGCCAAATGGTGACCACTCTCTTCCAGCAAAACTACTTGCCAGAACCTGCGCTAGATTTCACCGAAAGCATTTCAGCCGCTGAAGATATCTATCAACTTAAAGACGTGGCTTGGAAAAATTATCAAAAAATTCGGGCGGCGCTCTTATTAGAAAATAGTCAAGGGGACATTGTGAAACGTATCGAGATTTATACTCAACAACATTTAGCGGATGAGCTTTCCTTAAAACGTTTATCAGAGCTCTTTAATTACAATAGCACGTATTTAGGGAAACGATTTAGGCAAGAAACAGGGATGGGCTATTCAGCCTATCTTGAAAAACAACGGATGACCAAAGCCAAACGCCTCTTACAACAAACCCAGCTGATGGTTTATGAGGTGGCTGAAAAAGTAGGATATGGCAACAATATCGATTATTTCTATAAAAAATTTCGGCGTTTTTATCAAGCGTCCCCCAATGATTTTAGAGGAGGTGAGGGAGTATGAACCCACTGATCTTAAATAAATATCTGTCATTTGTAGGCAATCTTTTTCTATTAAATTGTCTGTATTTGTTGGTAAATTTGCCTATGGTACTGATGATTTTATTTTTCCCTGCCAGTTTGGCGACCTTAATTTTCTTTTTATTGCCCGCTTTACTAATCACTCCAGCCACAGTCGCGCTTTTTGCCACCTGTGGTCGTTGGCAACGGGAAAAACAAATCAATGTGCTAAAGGACTTTTTTCACGATTATCGACAAAACTTTAAACTGGCTTTCACCTATGGGATGCTAGCTTGGGGGCTATTCTTTATTTTGATAATTGATGCTTTGTGGTTACTTAACAGCAAGAATTTCTTATTGCTGATTTTTATTGTCATTTTATTGGCATTGGCGATTATGATGTATCTTTTACAATGTGGGAATATTGGACGTTTTACGGTTAATTTCAAATCTTTATTGCGGGTAGGAATTTATGGCGTGATTCGCTATTTTCCTAAATTATTTTTTAGTGCTTCTTGTTTAATTATTTTATTAGCCATCTTAGCTGTGGCACCAGCTTTTGGCGTGGCGATTGGCTTTTCGGCGGTGGGCTATTTTATTATGACGTATTTACGGCCGGTGTTAGAGAAGCTTGAGGAGGAATTTATTCAATGAAAAAAGTCGGACTAATGGCAGCTTGCCTCTTATTTTTAGCTGGTTGCCAAAGCACTGAACAAACTACAAACACTAGCACCAAAGAAAGTTCTCCTTCAGCCGATAGCCAGCAAGTTTTACAGCTGTCAGCTTTAGAAGAATTCGCTTTGACCAGTGATGTGGGGCAACCTAAGATTACTCAAGAAGATCAAACTTGGTCTGTTAATGAAGAAGAATCACCATTGATGAAATTATTTGTGGAAGAAATAGATAGTGTGAAAGGCAGCTTAATTGATAAAATCACTGGCGAAACTCAATTTCAACTCGTCTTACCAGAAGGGACTGCATCATTTGCCAAAGATGGCGATACTTGGCAAATGGCTTACCAAGATCAAGAATACCAATTAAGCAATGTGGGACCTTTGTTGCAAGATTTTGAAGGTGAACTTTTTAGTGGAGAAGCGATTGGCGACCCTGCTGGTTATCAAGAGATTAAAATCAAAGAAGGCAATCGCAACTATCGCTACACTACGAAGACTACTCTTTCAGAGGTGGAACAAAAACCATTAGTTAGCGGTTGGTTTGTCCAGGATCATTATCAAAAGGCAATGTCTCTTAACTACGACTACGCCAATTATCTGCTCTCTGCGATTAAAGATCTTCGAGGAACCAAAGTCAGTGATAGTGATGCTTCGGAAAAACTAGCAGTCTTGCGCACCTTGACTTTTGCCGATGATTTTACTTGGCAAATTAGTAAATATGAGGACACCTATTACCTGACAGATGAAAAAGATCAGTTGTGGCAAATTCCGACGGCTGCAGGAAAACTATTCACTAAGCCGGTTTTTGACAGCGTTGATCGTTTCTTAATGTTGATTATGGCGGATGCATTAGACGAAGTCGATATTACTGTGGGAAAAACGCAACACCAAGTAAAAGCGACTCATGAATCAAATAGCAATACGTTTACTTTAGATGACCAAGACTTTTTAGAAGCGGATTTTCGCTCCCTTTATCAGTACATTGCTGTCTTATCTCCTGAGGCAGAATATCAGGATCAAGAAATTAAATCTGCGGCTAGTGCTACGATTACTTATCTTTTCACCAGTAATGAGAAACAAGAAAAAAGAGAGTTGGCGTTTTATCCATTAGCTGATGATGAAAGTCAATTAGCCGTGTCAATTGATGGGAAAATGGATTTCATCACCTCCCAAGATCAACTAGATGAAATGCTCTCCCAACTTGATAACGCCCTGAAATAGGCAGCTTTAAAGCGGCTACCTGTTGCTTTGCTTCTGTCCATGTTGATTTACTTTAAAAAAGATCAGTGGTTTTGTAGGTGTTTATTCTGCGAGATCACTGTTTTTTTGGCTGCATCTTTGCTTTTGAATTTGTAAAATACCAGCTTTTTGTGAGCCAATTAAGATAATATAGATAGCGCTTACTAAGAAGGTGGTTTTTTTGCCGTAGTAAAGTGTACTTTTTGCAGTTATCGTTTTTTGAAATCGCTTTTATAATAAATGCGAGTCAATGAGTGAACTAAAGGAGCGATTGAAAATGGAAAATGTAGGATTAGAAAGGGTGCCAAAAAAAGCAAAAAAGAAAAGAAATGTTTGGAAGGCAATTAAGGAACAGAAACTATTAATTTTAATGGTGGTGCCTTTAGTCATTTGGCTAATTGTTTTTTGTTACGTCCCTTTAGGAGGCTGGATTATGGCTTTCCAAGACTATAAGCCTGCCTCAGGAATTTTAGGTTCTGCATTTGTTGGTTTGAAACACTTTAAGGCATTATTCCAAGATGATTTATTTTATAGCTCTTTGATTAATACTCTTGGTATGGGTTCTTTAGGGATTATCTTTGGAACCGGGAGTTCAATTTTATTTGCTTTATTACTAAATGAATTACGATTTACGCGTTTTAAGAAATTTACTCAAACGGTTTCTTATTTGCCCCACTTTGTCTCTTGGGTAATCGTAGCCAACATTGTGACTACCATGTTATCGACAAACGGTGTTGTCAATCAATTATTAATGGCAATCCATCTAATTAGTGAACCCATCCAATTTATGAGTGATCCTAGTAAGTTTTGGTTTATTGTTACTTTCGCAGATGTTTGGAAAGAAATGGGCTGGAATGCAATTATTTATTTGGCAGCGATGGTTTCCATTGATCGGGAAATGTACGAAGCCGCTGATATCGATGGTGCAACCCGCTTGCAAAAAATGTGGAGCATTACGTTACCTTCGATTCGACCAATTATTATGGTGTTGTTAATTATGAGTATTGGTAACTTAATCAACATTGGTTTTGAAAAACAAATGCTCTTAGGAAATAATATTGTGGCAGATAAAGCATTAGTCTTAGATAAATATGCTTTAGATTATGGGATTGGAATGTTTAGGTATTCGTATGGTACGGCTATCGGAATCTTTAAATCTGTAGTCAGTGTCATCTTAATTTTCACTTTCAATAAGATTGCTTCAAAAACTGGCGAAGGCCAACTAATGTAGGGGGAGAAAAATCATGAAAAAACGTCATTATACTGTAACTGATTTTGTGATTGCTGCCTTTATGATAGTAGTGGTAGTAGTGACTTTGTATCCATTTCTGAATGTCTTAGCGGTTTCCTTAAATGATGCGGTGGATACTGCTAAAGGTGGCTTGCACATTTGGCCACGAAAATTTACTTTGCAAAACTATCAAGAAATCTTTTCGGGAAATTCCCAATTAATTCGGGCGTTTATCAATTCCGTGTTGCGAACAGTAATTGGAACAGCAGCAGGCGTCTTTTGTACTTGTGTCATGGCCTATGTTTTAAGTCGAAAAGATTTTGTTTTCCGAAAACCAGTTTCCATCTTGTTAATTTTGACGATGTATATTTCTGGAGGGATGATTCCCGGGTATATCTTGATTCGTAGTTTAGGTTTGGTAAATAACTTTGCCGTCTATATTTTGCCGATGTTATTGTCTGCTTTTAACGTGATTATTATTCGCAGTTTTATCGACAATTTACCTGATGCGCTAGAAGAATCTGCTAAAATCGATGGCGCCAATGATTTTGTCATCTTCTTCAAGATTATTATGCCTTTATGTATTCCAGCAATTGCCACGGTAGCATTGTTTATCGCAGTGGGTCAATGGAACTCATGGTTTGACACTTACTTGTATGCAAGAAGCAATGCGAATATGACCACCTTGCAATATGAATTGATGAAAATTTTGGATAATGCTTCTCAAAATTCATCCGCTGGTAATTCAGTCGCATTGGATCAATTGCAAAATCAAACAAAGACTACGCCAGAATCCATCAAAATGGCGATTACGATTATTGCAACAGTACCAATTTTAGTCGTGTATCCTTTCTTACAAAAATATTTTGTTTCGGGATTAACGTTAGGGGCAGTGAAGAGTTAGTATTAACAAATGGTTTCAAAACTGGTGGTTAGACCACTAGTATTTCTATCAATAGTACAACAGGAGGATGAAAAGAATGAAGAAAAAGTCTGTAATGATGGCCGGGTTGCTGATGGCGACAATGGTGCTAGGTACAGCCTGCGGGTCAGGAAATGAAAGCTCCGATAGTAGTGGTGAAAAATCAGATGAAGTGACTACTTTAAGTTTCTTTAGTGCGGATTTAACAGAAGATGATCCTTTTGACAATCCAGTAGCTAAAGAAATTACCAAACGGACTGGTGTGAAACTGGAAATCAGTCACCCGGTTGGCGGTGACGAACAAGCTGTTCCATTAATGATTGCCAGTGGGGATTATCCTGACATGATCTTTGCCAAAGGGGATATCGGCAAAATGATCGATGCGGAAGCTTTGGAGCCTTTGGATGACATGATTGAAGAAAAAGGAGACAATATCAAAAAACTTTATGGGGACCAATTGGTTCGTTTGAAAAATAGTAATGAAGATCCGCAAATTTATCATTTAGGAACTGCTGGGGTAAAAACCAAAGCTTTAGCAACTTCAGGAACATTCTCTTTGCAATTGGATGTCTTAAAAGAATTAGGCTACCTAGAAATCAATACTTTAGATGAATTTGAACAAGCTTTGAAAGATTACATGGAAAAATACCCAGAAATCGATGGGAAGAAAACGGTGGGGATGAGCTTATTAGGTTCTGACTGGCGTTGGTTAATTACTGTTGGGAATCCAGCTGGTTTTGCGGCAGGATATCAAGATGATGGCCAGTGGGTAGTTGATGATAAAACTGGTGAAGCAGTTTATAAATTCCAAGATGAAAAAATTAAAGAATACTTCAAATGGTTGAATAAAATGTATGATGAAGGGTTAATTGATCCTGAATCTTTTACACAAAAATATGACACTTATATTTCTAAACTCTCTGCCGGTAATGTCTTAGCAGTAGCTGACCAAGATTGGGATATTTCTTCCGCTGTAGCTGCATTGAAAGCCGACGGTAAAAACTGGCGGACTTATGCCCCATTGCCTGTTACCTTGTCTAATCAAGAGAAGAGCATGTCAACTAAAGACTATGGTTTCACTGGAACAACCGGGATTTCTATTTCAGCTACTTCTGAACATAAAGAAAAAGCTTTTGAATTTCTTGACTGGATGGCCTCTGAAGAAGCGCAAATCTTATGTAACTGGGGAATTGAAGGGGAAAATTACGAAATCAAAGATGGTAAACGAGTTGCTACTGACTTAGAAGAAGCTTCAACTGATTCTAAATACTCATCTCGTACCGGTGTGGGGGCCTATGTTTGGCCATTCCCTCAATGGGGTAACGGTGCCGAAGATTCTACAGGACAACCAATTGTGCGGACCGCCACTGTTGATTTAACTCGGGAAAATTACACTGATGAAGAAAAAGAAGTTTTGAAAAACTATGATGCTGACTTGTGGACTGATCTCTTCCCAGATCCAGAAGAATTAGGTCAAGCACCTCATGGCCGAGCATATGAAATTTCAATCCCAGCTTCTAGTGATTTGTCTGTTATTCAACAACGGGCAGATGATTATACTACGCAAGCGATTACTGACATTATTATCTCAAGTCCAGATGATTTTGAGTCAAAATGGTCTGCTATGCAAGATAAATTAGAAGACTTAAACATTGAAAGTGCCAATAAAGAAATGACTGAATTAGTTCAAGGTCGTTTAGAATTATGGGGCGAGAAATAACAGGAAGCTTGCAAAATAAACTGGAGGAGAGCCTTTTTGACTCCTCCAGTTTTTCTTCCAAAGATAGGAGATAATACCATGTACTTATGTTTTGATGTGGGGGGAACCTTTGTAAAATATGGGGTCTTTGATGAACAAGGCCAGCTACAATTAGAGTCCAAAAGACCCACCGCTCTTAATAGTAAAGCAGATTTTCTAGCAGATTTAGTCGCTATCTACCATCGGTTAGCCCAACAATATTCTTTAACAGGGATTGGGATTAGTTTCCCCGGTTTTATTGATAGTCAAAAAGGTCAAGCCCTTTTAGCCGGGGCTATCGATATTCTTCATGGGGAAAATATTGTGGCTTTATTGGGAGAGGCTATTGGTCAACCAGACTTGCCAATTGCTTTGGGAAATGATGCCAACTGTGCGGCTATCGCTGAACAGTATGCTGGGTCAGCCCAGAAAATAACCGACTTTTGTTTAATTACATTAGGTACCGGGATTGGCGGAGCTTTAGTCCAAAATGGAGAAATTTACGAAGGTAGTCATTTTCGCGCCGGGGAGTTTGGCATGATGGTATGTGACTTTACTCAAGAAGGCTACAAAACATTACATGAATTAGCTTCCACCAGTGCCTTGGTGACTCGCTATCGTCAGGCAATGGGCTGGTCAGCGGAGAAAAAAATTTCCGGAGAAGAAATTATGGCAGATACCTCCGAAGTCGCAAAGGAAGTAAAAAAAACTTGGAGTGATTATGTAGCCGTAACTATTTTTAATATGGTGGCTCAATTTGACCCTGCCTTAGTATTACTGGGAGGAGGGATTAGTCAAAATCCAGCTCTGCTACCGCTAGTAAAGGATGCGTTAGCCAGAAATCCCTATTGGAAAGATTTTCAAACTGAGATTGATACCTGCCATTTTTATAATCAAAGTGGTCTTATTGGTGCTTATTATTTAATTTCTAAATTGGAAAGGAAACAACTACAATGAAATTTTTAGATGGAGGCTGGTTAGTCCGGGAAGGCTATTCAGTGAAATATGGGGTACATGTTTATGATGCCCAAACAAAAGATGATCAATTGAAATTATTCTTGCCTTATAGCTATATTGCCAATAAAGGAGCAACCCTAGATGGAGGTTTGATGACCATCGAAGTCACGACACCTGCCACAGATGTCATTGGGGTTAAGATGTACAACTTTAAAGGGCTGCAGAAAAAAACACCATCAATTCCTTTACATCCGCAAGCAGTCGTGCCCGAAATTGGTGAAACAGCAGATAATTTCACATTTTCTTCGGGAGATTTGCAATTGACTATTACTAAAGGGGAAAGTCTAACAATGTCCTTTAATTATAAAGGGAAAATGTTGACTTCTAGCACTCCTCGTTCCAAAGCTTATGTGACTGATCCTGAAGGTAAAGCACATTTAAGTGAACAGCTGACAATTGATGTGGGTGAATATATCTATGGCCTGGGGGAACGCTTCTCCAATTTTGTAAAAAACGGCCAATCAGTAGATATCTGGAATGAAGATGGTGGGACGGGTACGGTCCAAGCTTATAAGAATATTCCGTTTTATCTTTCAAATAAAAACTATGGTGTTTTGGTGAATTCTACGGATCGTTCTAGCTTTGAAGTGGGCTCTGAAAAAGTTGCTCGGGTCCAATTTAGTGTACCCGGGGAAGAAATGGAATATTTTATCTTTGCTGGGGATAGTTTAAAAGATGTTTTAGGAAAATATACTGACTTTACTGGAAAACCCGCTTTGCCACCTGCTTGGTCCTTTGGTTTATGGTTATCCACTTCATTTTTAACGAACTATGATGAAGAAACCGTTAATTCCTTTGTGGATGGGATGATTGAACGAGATATTCCTTTAGAGGTCTTCCATTTTGATTGTTTATGGATGAAAGAATATGAATGGTGTAATTTCCAATGGGATGAACGCACCTTCCCAGAGCCAGAAAAAATGTTGCGGCGCTTAAAAGAAAAAGGTCTAAAAATTTGTGTCTGGATTAATCCTTACATTGGCCAAAAATCACCACTTTTTGATGTTTGTATGGAAAAAGGCTATTTCTTAAAGAGAGCCAACGGAGACGTTTGGCAATGGGATAAATGGCAAGCTGGTATGGGGGTAGTTGACTTTACCAATCCAGAAGCAGCCGCTTGGTACCAAGAGCAATTAAAAGGCTTACTGGAGATGGGAGTAGATTGCTTTAAGACCGACTTTGGAGAACGCATCCCGACTGATGTGGTTTACTATGATGGCAGTGATGCTGAAAAAATGCACAATTACTATGCTTATCTTTACAATAAAACTGTTTATGATTTATTAGTGGTAGAACGAGGAGCCGATGAAGCGGTTCTCTTCGCTCGTAGTGCTTTTGTTGGCTCACAACAATTTCCAGTTCACTGGGGGGGAGACTCCACTTCTGATTACCCATCAATGGCTGAATCTTTACGAGCAGGACTTTCCTTTGGCTTAGGCGGTTTTGGTTATTGGAGTCATGATATTTCCGGCTTTGAAGCGGGTGCCTCACCGGACTTATACAAGCGTTGGACCCAATTTGGCTTATTGTCTTCCCATAGCCGTTATCATGGTAGTTGGGAATATAAGGTGCCATGGATTTATGGAGAGGAAGCAGTAGAGGTATCTCGAGCCTTTACGAAATTAAAATTGTCCTTGATGCCGTATCTCCAAAGTCAATCTGTGAAAACAGCGACCAGTGGTGTTCCGATGATGCGGGCGATGATTTTAGATTTTGCTAATGATCCAGCTGTCAATACGTTAGATCGTCAATATATGTTAGGAGATAATTTATTAGTCGCCCCAATCTTTAATGAAGCGGGCATCGGTGAATTTTACTTGCCAACTGTTAAAGGAGCATGGATTGATTACCTTAGTGGGAAGGCGTATACCGGTGGTCGCTGGTATCAAGAAGACTACGATTACTTCCACTTGCCATTATTGGTAAAACCAAACAGTATCTTAGTGACTGGGGCGGATGATCACCATGCGGTTTACGAATATCAAAAGGATGCGACAATTCATATCTTTGAACCGACGACAGGAGAAACGTTATCCGAAGTAATTTACGATAAAAAGGGCAATGAAATAGCTACTGTTAGCGTGAAAGCTGAAGTTGAAAAATTAATTGTTGAAACGACAGGTTTTGTTGGCGGAAAAATTCAATGTCACATAGCGCAAGTAGATGGGAATGTTAGAATCTTTGAAACTGATTTAAGTGATAACGTGGAGATTTCTTTAGCTAATTAAATATTAATGGTTTGTGCCAATTTCCAAAAGTTAGACAATAAATCTATTTTTGGGAATTGGCTTTTTATATCTTGAAAAAAATTTTTTGAACGAAATAAGAAAACTCTATACAGTTCTATAAAAAATCAGCTTGGTGGGGGGATGCCAAATGTCACTGATGATCGGTATGCAATTGTTGGTTTATTTATTGGTTTGTGGTGGAGTGGCGACTTGGGTGACGAAACGACCCAAAGTGCAGTTACTGGTTTGTCTGCTGCTACTCCTTATGTGGAATGAGTTACTCGCCTTTCTCTGGCAGCTGTTTGCCGATACAAATATGGATCTACGCTTTTTGATTCTCAGTACTGAATTTTTTTTCATTCCAAGTTTTGCGCTTGTCAGTGAACTCTGGGGTGTAATTGATGGCTTAAAAACAAAACGGTGGGAATTATTGGGATTTTCGGTAGCGTTTATTGGTGGCTATCTTCTCTTGAGTCCCGATGCTAACTTGGAAGGTACTTGGTCACTGCGCTATTTGCTAGTAAAAGGAGGACTACTACTTGGAGTGGGCCTACGCTATTGGTGGCGTGAGCAAGAAAGAGCAAAAATCGCTGCGGATAATTGTTGAAGACAAGACCAGCCTCATCGCTCAAGCACAATTACAAGAACTTGTGTTGCGGTTAGATTTGCAGAAAATGCATCAGGACTGAGATAGGAGAGCAATTTGGTCATTGGCTTGCCAAACTAGGTTAGCTATTGACGCAGCCTAGTTTTGTACACAAATCTACAAGCAGATACCTCGAAAGTTAGTGAAACGCCGCTTATACTGAAAGTTCAAAGACTTCAGTAAAGGATGAGTATCTCATGGATTATCAAGTATTGCTTTATTATCATTACACGCCGATTGCTGATCCCCAGGCGTTTGCCCAAGAGCACTTGGCAGTTTGTCGCTCTTTAAATTTATTGGGCCGTATTTTGGTGGCGACAGAAGGCATCAACGGGACCGTTTCTGGTCGTAAAGAAGACACGGAAGCTTATATGGTCATGATGCAAGCCGATGACCGGTTTCAAGGTATCGTCTTTAAAATAGATGCCGCCACGACCCATGCTTTCAAAAAGCTTTTTGTGCGACCACGAAAAGAGTTGGTGGCTTTAAATTTGGCTGAAGACGTTGATCCGCGAGTAACCACTGGTGAATATTTGACGCCGGCTGCATTTCGCGAACGGTTATTTGACGAGGATACTGTGATTTTGGATGCTCGTAACGACTACGAGTATGATTTGGGCCATTTTCGAGGAGCTGTGCGGCCAGATATTCGTCATTTCCGTGAACTACCGGAGTGGATAGCGAAAAATAAAGAGTTGTTTGCTGACAAAAAAATCGTGACCTATTGTACAGGAGGCATTCGCTGTGAGAAATTTAGCGGGTGGTTGCTGAAAGAAGGGTTTCAAGATGTCGCACAACTTGAAGGAGGCATCGCGACTTATGGGAAGGCCCCCGAAACCCGAGGGGAGTTTTGGGAAGGGGCGATGTATGTCTTTGATGAGCGCATCGCTGTGGAAATCAATCAGGTGAATAAATCCATCATCGGTCAAGATTGGTTTGACCAGACACCTTGTGAGCGTTATGTCAATTGTGGGAATCCTGCCTGCAATCGGCAAATGCTGGCCTCCGCCGCCAATCAAGAAAAGTATTTAGGTGGTTGTTCGCCGGCTTGTCGAAAAGCAGCAAACAATCGCTATATCAAAGAACGGCAGTGGTCTGCCAGTGAAGTGGCTGCGCGTCTGGCGAAGATTGGTGAGTAAATTGTTGGCTGTTAAAAAGGTGCTCCTCGTAGTTGCTGAAAGACTGGTTTTTAGACAGAATGGGGATTTTGTTTATTAACAAATTTCGTCATTGTCATTATAATGGTGGCGAGAGGACTGAATAGATATGAAAAAAAGTGTCATCAGCGTAAGTTTTATAGCGATGCTTACTATGGGAATAGCTGCTTTTCCAATCAGCAGTGAAGCGACCAGCACAAACGAGACAACTCAGATGAGTGACTCCTCAGCAGCACTTGGTACTGAAACGGCTACTAGTGCAAATGAGGAAATCAATGGGGCGTCAATCGGTAAGGCTGGCGAGTTTTTAGATGAGCTAAAGGACGCTCATGACCAATGTGTTGCCAGACAAGACCAAATCCTTCAAGATTTGAAGGATGCGCGGGAACGTCGAGAAAAACGGCTTGAAGATTTGCACAATGATTTTGAACAATTACAGGATCAATTGGACCAAAACCATAGCGATTTCCAAGACCATGTCACCGAAGCGCAGGATCGCTTAGAGGCCGATCATGCGGCAATTGAAGATGCTTGGGATCAAGGGGTTACTCAGTTGGATCAAGCCCGTGATAAGGTGGCTCAAAAAAGCGATGAAGTCAAAAAATTAGGCGAGGCGCTTCAAGCAGATGGCGACAAGCTAGCCTCAGACTTGTCTTCCCTGAAAGAAGAAGGCCAGCAAGTAAAAGAACAGCTTACAGCAGGTACTACTTCAAACAATGGGGATGATGTGACGATTGATGACCAAGCCATGGGCACCGAGGAAGATTCCAGCGGGACGACCAGTGGCGCCATCGATCGGACTGGCGACTTGGAAGGGGCAGTGAGTCGGATTAAAGGAATTTTAGATTCCGCTGGCTCAGATCTTTCCCCAACCGCCGAAGCTACGCCAGTGAAAGTCGTAAATACGGCAAGCCCGGCTCAAAAACAAGACAGTGGCACCCAGACTTTGGCACAATACCCAAAAACAGGGGAACAACGGCAGCCGTTACTGACCCTGTTAGGCGTCGGGATTGCCGGAATTGCTGGCGGTTTTTGGCTTTTCCGTCACCGCCAGTAGTCCTTTCCAACCACAGTCTCATTATTTCCCGATAAAAAATAACCGAAGTCGTTTAGCAAATAATTGCCAGCCTGCTAGTGGTATCAACCATGAGGAGCTTGGGCAATCGCTAAAGGCTTCGGTCTTTTACTGTTTTTTAGTCAAACTTTTCCATTAAGGCTTGGGCAATTATGCCATGTCCAGCTGGTGTGGGGTGAACGCCATCCTCGCCAGTTAAGTATTGGCAACCGGTAGTGACCGCCATTTCGTTCATGCGGCCGTCAAGGCAAAGAAGTTCGCACCCAAATTCTGCAGCTAATTGCCGAATGATTCCTAGCTTGGGATCTAAATCCTTTCGCCATTGCTGCCGATCGACAGGGTAAGGCAAGACAAAGGGTTCAACCAGTAACATCCGGTGAATGCCAGCGGTGGTGACTCGTTCTAAGAATTCACGGTAACGACTTTCAAAACTCATGGCAGAAGCTGGTGTGCCAAACTCGGGACTTGCGACATTGTGCCAAGTATCGTTGATGCCAATCATAAAGAGCAACACGTCAGGTTTCAAAGCGAGGCAGTCTTTATCTAAGCGATCCAGTACGTCTTGGATTTTATTGCCACTGATGCCACGGTTTAAAAAAGTAAAGTTAGCTAATGGTTGCCGTGCCGCCAGCATACCGGCAGTCATCAAGGCATATCCTTTGCCGAGATCTTCTGGATTGTCCCAGTCTCGACCACAATCAGTGACGCTATCACCTAAAAACAGGATACGGTCTTCTTTGTGTAGTTTCATATTTTCTCTCCTTAAAAGCGCTTTCGATAGGGTGATAAAAGAAACCAGCCAGTAATTGGCTGGTTTCAATAACTTGTCAGGAAATGCTTACAAGTAGTATTTTTTCGCTACAGTCAAATCATCGTTCAATTCATAAACTAATGGTTGACCAGTAGGGATTTCTAAGTCCATGATATCATCGTCAGAAATGCCTTCGATGTGTTTTGCCAAAGCCCGCAAAGAGTTGCCGTGTGCTGCAACTAAAACAGTTTTGTTATCTAACAAAGCGGGTGCGATTTGATCTTGCCAGAAAGGTAATGCCCGTTCCAAAGTGACTTTCAAGTTTTCGCCACCAGGTACGTCCCGAGGGTCAAGATCAGCGTAACGACGATCTTTAGCTGCAGAACCTTCGTCATCAGCACTCAAAAGTGGAGGCAAAGTATCGTAAGAACGACGCCAGATATGCACTTGTTCATCACCGTATTTTTCGGCTGTTTCTTTTTTGTTCAAACCTTGCAATGCACCGTAATGACGTTCGTTTAAGCGCCAAGATTTTACAGTTGGTACCCACAATTGGTCAGATTCTTCTAAGATGTAGTTACAAGTTTTGATGGCACGTTTCAAAACAGAAGTGAAAGCAACATCAAATTCGATGCCAGCTTCTTTGATTTTGCGGCCGCCTACTTTGGCTTCTTCCACACCTTCTGGAGCTAGGTCAACGTCAACCCAACCAGTAAATTGGTTCAAAGCATTCCATTCGCTCAAACCATGACGAGAGAAAACTAATTTTGGCATGTAAAACTCTCCTTTGTAGTTTCAGATTTCTGAAATTTTCAATTTCTTGTTTATTGTACAATGTTTTGCTAGATTTTTCCATTGAAAGAGGGAAAAAAGTCCACTAGCAGCAAGGAGGACCTTTGAGGGAGTTTACTGGGAAAGTTTTTGGAAATTTTAGCAGTATCCTGAAATGAAGTGGGAGATAGCCAGTATTGATGGGATGCTATTCAATAAATAAAGACTCGAAGCCGGGCTTCGAGTCTTTATTTATTTTGCAATCAGCTTACGGGCGTCATCTTCCGGTAAGTTGATGTACTTGTAGCAGGTGCCTACTGAGACCCCGCATTTGCTAGAGATATACTGAATCGTTTCTTTTTTCTCGAAATACAGTTGGCGAATGCGTTTGACAACTTTCGGATCAATTTTGGGGCGGCCACCAATTTTTCCTTTTTTCCGAGCGTTATTGAGGCCGACCAACGTCCGTTCTTTGATAAGAACACTCTCCATCTCCGCCAAACCTGCCATGAGTTTGAAGTAGACAGCCCCCATCGGCTGACGAGTGTCAATGTCTTCTGCTAGACTGACCAAGTGGATGTTACGAGCTAAAAATATGCTAGTGAGATCTGTCAGCTGGCGGGTGGAGCGGCCTAAGCGGGATAAGTCAGTCACCACGAGGGTATCATTGGCGTGCATTTGCGCAACAACGGTGTCCAATTCCCCTTGTTGGCTTTCGCAATTGCTAGTGTCAAACGAATCGAAGAAAATCTCGTCACAGCCAAAATCAGCCAATTGTCCATGTTGGCTAGTGTGGTCATTGTCAGTGATTGTTGTCCTTACATATCCAATTTTTTTCATTGCCTTTCCTTTCCGTTCATCAGAGGGCAACAGAAATTGTGAAAAAATCACCAACTCAAAAAGTCAACTTCCGAATAGTAACTGTCAAAAGTGAGATTTTTGTAGGGAAGTTTCACAGAATTCTGCGCGTTTCTCATTAGTTTTGTTACTAAAAATTTAGCACAAAACATCTAAAAATGATACGGTTTTTTCATTTTAAAACATTTAGTTGACGAAAATTGAATAATAGTTGTTCTAAATTAAATGTGAAAAAATTCTCAAAACTTTGGATTGTCAAGGATAATCGGACCTTTTTCATAGCCAACAATAACATGTTTGACCATATTTAAAAACAACCCGTGTTCTACTACTCCGACCATATGGATCAATTCATCAGCCAATTGTTCGGGATTTGGGATAGATTCGAGGTGAAGATCGATGATTAAGTTATTGCTGTCGGTGCGTAAATATTCGCCATCTGAATTTTTGCGAATCACGGGATTGTACCCTTTTTCTTGAAAGATCTTGAAGACTTGTTGGCTACCAAAACGAATCACTTCGACTGGCAAGGGAAAGGCGCCCAAGGTCTCTACCATTTTCGAAGAGTCAACAATCCAGATGACCTCTTTGGAATAATGGGCGACAATTTTTTCGTAAAGTAGCGCGGCACCGCCTCCTTTGATGCCTTGAAAGTCTTTGCTAATCTCATCGGCACCGTCAATGGTCAAATCCACATGGGATACTTCATCAATGGTACTTAAGGGAATCCCCAGACTGCGGGCGTGAATTTCAGTCGCATTGGAGGTGGTGACACAAGTGATGTTCAAGCCTTCCTCATGGATGCGTCGAGCCACTTCTTCTACCATATAGTAAGCAGTCGATCCGGTTCCTAAACCGACAATCATTCCGTCTTGGATAAATTTTGCTGATTCAATTCCCACCATCTGTTTCAAATTCATCTTCGTCACCTCATGGATTTTTTCAAGTAAGACTACTAAAGGAGATCTTCTGAGCCTTGTTATCGTGTTATATTGTAATGTCTTTTAGTATAAAATGGTAGTATTTGGTTATTTATAGTTTAGATAACTATAATAGGGATTTTAAAAGAAAGGCTCCTTTACAAAATTTCTTCTATAAATGTAAAAATGGAAAAGGTCAGAGTATAAATCGTCAGACTGCTAAAAGAATCGTATGGATTGAGGACTTTGACAAAGGAAGACGAGAGCTGCGTTTTATTAGACCTTCGTCGTTCCCATGATAATTGCGGGTATTACCAAAAGAAGGGCAACCAACTTCGTTAAGTCAAAAAAGCAATTTTATTGAGTTATGGGTTGACACTTGCTTTTACCCATGATATTCTATCAAAGGTGCTTTGTGTACAGGTCTCTCGCTTGAGACGTGCTGACTGACAGAATAGCACATTCTGATAAGGATGCAGTAATGCATTATTTTTTATCGCAAAAAAAGAACCACCTGGATGTGTGGAACTAGAAAGCGAATCAAGGAAGGAGGAGATTAGGGGATGCCTACAATTAACCAATTAGTACGGAAACCTCGTAAATCCAAGGTTGAAAAATCAAATTCACCTGCATTGAACAAAGGATATAACAGTTTCAAAAAGACTCAAACGAACGTGAACTCACCTCAAAAGCGTGGGGTTGCGACTCGTGTGGGGACAATGACACCTAAAAAACCAAACTCAGCTTTGCGTAAATTTGCCCGTGTTCGTTTGTCTAACTTGATCGAAGTAACAGCTTATATCCCAGGGATTGGCCACAACTTGCAAGAACACAGTGTTGTCTTGTTGCGTGGGGGCCGTGTAAAAGACTTACCAGGGGTACGTTACCATATCGTTCGTGGTGCGTTGGATACTGCCGGTGTGAACGATCGTAAACAATCTCGTTCTAAATACGGTACAAAACGTCCTAAAGGATAAGAACACAATCAAACTAACAAATCGTAAAGGAGGAGTTACGGATGCCTCGTAAAGGTCCTGTTGCAAAACGTGATGTTTTACCAGATCCTATTTATAACTCAAAATTAGTGACTCGCTTAATCAACCGTGTCATGGTTGATGGAAAACGCGGGATCGCATCAAGCATTATCTATGATGCTTTTGAAACTATCAAAGAAGCTACCGGAAACGACCCATTGGAAGTTTTCGAACAAGCTATGAAGAACGTAATGCCTGTCTTGGAAGTTAAAGCTCGTCGTGTCGGCGGTTCCAACTACCAAGTACCGGTTGAAGTTCGTCCTGAACGTCGTACGACTTTAGGTCTGCGTTGGATCGTGAACTACGCTCGTCTGCGTGGCGAACATACAATGGAAGAACGCTTGGCGAAAGAAATTATGGACGCTGCTAACAATACTGGCGCTTCTGTGAAAAAACGCGAAGATACACACAAAATGGCAGAAGCCAACCGTGCGTTTGCCCACTATCGCTGGTAAGATTTGTAACCGTCGTTTTTACGGTGGCTTGCAAGTCTGCTAAAAGCGGATCTAAGACCACAGACAGAGAGGAGTACAAAGCAAGATGGCTAGAGAATTTTCCCTTGAAAAAACTCGTAATATCGGTATCATGGCCCACGTCGATGCTGGTAAAACTACCACTACCGAACGTATCCTGTATTATACCGGTAAAATCCATAAAATTGGTGAAACCCACGAAGGCGCTTCACAGATGGACTGGATGGAACAAGAACAAGAACGTGGGATTACCATCACTTCTGCAGCAACAACTGCACAATGGAAAGGTTACCGCGTAAATATCATCGACACCCCAGGACACGTAGACTTCACAATCGAAGTACAACGTTCATTGCGGGTATTAGATGGTGCCGTGACAGTTTTGGACTCACAATCAGGGGTTGAACCTCAAACTGAAACTGTATGGCGCCAGGCGACAGAATACCGTGTACCACGGATCGTATTCTGTAACAAAATGGATAAAATCGGTGCGGACTTCTTGTATTCTGTACAAACGTTGCACGATCGTTTGGGCGCAAACGCTCATCCAATCCAATTGCCAATCGGTGCCGAAGACGACTTCACAGGGATCATTGACTTGGTTACCATGAAAGCCGAAATCTACACTAACGATTTAGGTACTGAAATCAAAGAGGAAGAAATTCCTGAAGATTATCAAGAATTAGCGCAAGAATGGCGTGAAAAATTGGTGGAAGCAGTAGCGGAAACTGATGAAGACTTGATGATGAAATATTTGGAAGGTGAAGAAATCACTCAAGATGAGTTGAAAGCCGGTATCCGGAAAGCAACTATCAGCGTTGACTTCTTCCCAGTATTAGCTGGTTCAGCCTTCAAAAACAAAGGTGTTCAATTGATGTTGGATGCTGTCCTGGATTACCTTCCTTCACCATTAGATATCGATGCTATCAAAGGGATCGACTCTAAAACTGATGAAGAAGTGACTCGTCCAGCTGACGATGAAGCACCATTTGCATCATTGGCCTTTAAAGTTATGACTGACCCATTTGTTGGTCGTCTGACTTTCTTCCGTGTCTATTCTGGTGTCCTTGAAAGTGGTTCTTACGTATTGAACGCTTCAAAAGACAAAAAAGAACGGATCGGTCGTATCCTACAAATGCACGCAAACAGCCGTACTGAAATCGACAAAGTTTACTCTGGCGATATCGCAGCTGCAGTTGGTTTGAAAGACACCACGACTGGTGATACTTTATGTGCAATTGATTCTCCAGTTATCTTGGAATCAATCGAGTTCCCTGAACCGGTTATCCAAGTTGCCGTAGAACCAAAATCTAAAGCCGACCAAGATAAGATGGGGATTGCTTTGCAAAAACTTGCAGAAGAAGATCCATCATTCCGTGTTGAAACTAACGTGGAAACTGGTGAAACAGTTATCTCTGGTATGGGTGAATTGCATTTGGACGTCTTAGTTGACCGGATGCGTCGTGAATTCA
This sequence comes from Enterococcus diestrammenae, assembly GCF_009933255.1. GTDB lineage: Bacteria > Bacillota > Bacilli > Lactobacillales > Enterococcaceae > Enterococcus_C > Enterococcus_C diestrammenae. The sequence continues at coordinate 52,660 of NZ_MAEI01000051.1, forward strand.
AAGTTGAAGCAAACGTTGGTGCGCCTCAAGTATCTTACCGGGAAACTTTCCGTGCTCCTGTTACTCAAGCTGAAGGGAAATTTGTCCGTCAGTCTGGTGGTAAAGGTCAATACGGTCACGTTTGGGTAGAATTCACTCCAAACGAAGAAGGTAAAGGCTTCGAATTCGAAAACGCAATCGTCGGTGGTGTGGTTCCTCGTGAATACATCCCAGCGGTTGAAAAAGGTCTGGAAGAATCAATGAATAACGGTGTCTTAGCTGGTTATCCATTGGTTGATATCAAAGCAAAACTCTATGATGGGTCTTACCACGATGTCGATTCCAGTGAAACTGCCTTCCGGGTAGCGGCTTCCATGGCTTTGAAAGCTGCTGCTAAGAAAGCAAATCCAGTAATTTTGGAACCAATGATGAAAGTTACTATCACTGTTCCTGAAGATTACTTGGGTGATATCATGGGCCACGTTACTGCTCGTCGCGGACGCGTCGAAGGGATGGAAGCTCACGGTAATTCACAAATCGTTAACGCGATTGTACCATTGGCTGAAATGTTTGGTTACGCAACAACCTTGCGTTCATCTACACAAGGCCGCGGGACCTTCATGATGGTATTTGACCACTATGAAGATGTACCAAAATCAATCCAAGAAGAGATCATTAAGAAAAACGGCGGAAAAGCTGATTAATCTTGTGGTTTTTCAGGATGCTCCAAGCGAGTCGGTAAAAGGTCTATGATTTTTTTGCGGATTCGTGTAAAATAAACTCGATGATAAGGGCGAAAAGTCGTTTCGGCGACTTTTCACCTATCAAAAAATATAACTAAACTAAACTTTAGGAGGAACATTCTAAAATGGCTAAAGAAAAATATGACCGTTCGAAACCACACGTAAACATTGGTACTATTGGACACGTTGACCATGGTAAAACTACTTTGACTGCTGCAATTACGACAGTATTGTCTAAAAAAGGTTTGGCTCAAGCTTCTGCTTACGACCAAATCGATGGTGCACCTGAAGAACGTGAACGTGGGATCACTATCTCAACTGCTCACGTTGAATACGAAACTGACACTCGTCACTACGCTCACGTGGACTGCCCAGGACACGCGGACTACGTTAAAAACATGATCACTGGTGCTGCCCAAATGGACGGTGCGATCTTGGTAGTATCTGCTGCTGATGGTCCTATGCCTCAAACTCGTGAACACATCCTTTTGTCTCGTAACGTTGGTGTACCTTACATCGTCGTATTCTTGAACAAAATGGACATGGTTGACGACGAAGAATTGCTTGAATTGGTTGAAATGGAAGTTCGTGACTTGTTGACTGAATACGACTTCCCAGGCGACGACACTCCAGTTATCGCTGGTTCTGCTTTGAAAGCTTTGGAAGGCGACCCTGTCTACGAAGAAAAAATTATGGAATTGATGGCTGCAGTTGACGAATATATCCCAACTCCAGTTCGTGATACTGACAAACCATTCATGATGCCAGTGGAAGATGTCTTCTCTATCACAGGTCGTGGTACAGTTGCTACAGGTCGTGTTGAACGTGGACAAGTCCGCGTCGGCGATGAAGTAGAAATCGTTGGTATTGCTGACGAAACTGCTAAAACAACTGTAACTGGTGTTGAAATGTTCCGTAAATTATTGGATTACGCTGAAGCAGGCGATAACATCGGCGCATTGTTGCGTGGTGTAGCTCGTGAAGACATCCAACGTGGACAAGTATTGGCTAAACCAGGTTCAATCACTCCACATACTAAATTTACTGCAGAAGTTTACGTTTTGACTAAAGAAGAAGGTGGACGTCACACTCCTTTCTTCACTAACTACCGTCCTCAATTCTACTTCCGTACAACAGACGTTACTGGTGTTGTAGAATTGCCAGAAGGTACTGAAATGGTAATGCCTGGCGATAACATCGCTATGACAGTTGAATTGATCCACCCAATCGCGATTGAAGACGGTACTCGTTTCTCAATCCGTGAAGGCGGCCGGACTGTTGGTTCAGGCGTTGTAACTGCTATCCAAGCTTAATTGGACCTAGTCTCAACTATGAATCAATAGCACCACTTATAGACAGCAGTCGTGTTATGCGGCTGCTGTTTTTTTCTATTCTCGAGTATGAACTACCTAATTTTGATGTCTTGAAAAAGGTGAAATTTAGCTCCGTAGGAATTGGTATGACGGTAGCTAGACCGGCAAATGCCAAATGAAAGGCGATTTGTCATTTGACTCTGAGCTTCAAACTTAGAGTAAGTGTCACAAGTGCCACCGACTCTAAGTACATTCATCTCAGTCTTTAGAGCTACTGTCATACCAATTCTACTACGCTAAATTTCACCTTTTTCACGGTATGCTTGCTACATTTCAAGAAAGAAAATTGTTAGTCTTGAATAGCAAAGATAATAAATTGCTTATCAACAAAACAGGGTGGACTTGCTGTAGGAGGAGTCCTTGGGGTGTAGTGTTAGGGATGTCCGAGGGCTAAAGAGTCATCTGCGCATACAGTTACATCTAAGCAGAAATCGCTAAGATGAACTAGCAAATTATTGGTTGTTATCCGCCTGATTTTTGGTGGACTTACAACAAGTTTGACTTTGGCAAGGCAAATGACAACAGCTCTTTGGTTGGCATTTGTCGGTTCCACTACACCCCGAGGGATTCTTCGGAAGCAAGTCCGCCCTGTTTTCTTAGAGCCTCAACTATGAACTACCTAATTTTGATGTCACGAAAGAGGTGCTATTTGGCTTCGGAGGAATTGGCATAATACAGCTGGTTCAATCCCGCTAAATAGCACCTTTTTTGCGATATATAGGCACATCTACCAGATAAGGGGATTGCCGAGTTAAATGGGGAGCTAAAATTATTTATCAACAAAACAGAGTGAACCTTTTTTCGTCGTTCGTTTAATCCGCCTTTTACCTCTAGTTGTCATGGGTCGAATGTGGTACAGTCAAAGTAATCAGGATTGCATATGGGGAGGAAACAAGTTGAGAATTGTTATTTTAGGAGCGGGCAAAGTCGGCTTTACGTTATGTGCCCAACTAGCTGAAGAAGATCATGATGTATTGGTGATTGATCGAGAAGCTGATAAGATTGAACGATTAGTGGATCGCTATGATGTATTGGGGATTACTGGCAATGGGGCGACCTTTCAGATTTTGACTGAGGCGCAAGTGGAAGAGGCAGATATTTTTATTGCGGTAACGGATTCTGATGAATTGAATTTGCTGGCGGGGCTGTTGGCTAAACGGCTAGGAGCAGGAAATTGTATCGTACGGGTGCGTAATCCTGAATATTTGGAGCAACGAGAGTTCATGAAGGAAACCATGGGCCTGTCCATGATTGTCAATCCAGAACTTGAGGCGGCCTTTGAAATTCGGCGGATGATATTGTTTCCTTCAGCGGTGAAGGTGGACACCTTTGCCAATGGACGCATTGAGTTGGCGGAGTTTCGGATTACTGCTAAGAGTTCCTTGATGGGGAAATTTTTGTATCAATTACCTAAGCTTTCCAAGGCAAAGGTGCTGATCTGTGCCATTAGTCGGCAGGAGGAAATCTTGATTCCTGATGGCAATGCCCAATTGCAGGAAAATGATCGTATCTATGTCATTGGTCAACACCAAAATCTTGTGCGCTTTTGCCGGGATATCCGTTTGTTTGAGCAAAAAATTCAGCGGGTGATGATTGTCGGCGGTGGTCGGATTGCTTATTATTTAGCGACGCAGCTAGCGGAACTGGGCTTGACTGTCAAAATCATCGAGAGCCAACAGCAGCGGGCGCAGGAATTATCGGAAAAATTTCCTCATCTGACGGTGATTCATTCAGATGGCAGTGATGAAGTGGTGTTGGAAGAAGAGGGCTTAGCTCGAATGGATGCCTTTGTGGCTTTGACGGGCTTGGACGAAGAAAATATTGTCATGAGTCTGTACGCTAAGCAGCAAAAGGTTAAGAAAACCATTGCCAAAGTGACTCGGATGGATTTCGCCCAAGTTTTGGAGCAGCTGGCCATCGACAGTGTGGTTTCTCCCAAAAGCATCATCGCCAATCAGATTTTGAGTTATGTACGGGCTAAGGATTTACAGGATGAAAGCTCGGGAGTGCGGCGGATGTATCGCCTGATTCACGACCAAGTGGAAGCTTTGGAATTTGTGGTGACAGAGAGCTGCTCTTTTAAAAATCAGCCACTAAAAACCTTGAATACCAAAGAAAACTTGCTGATAGCGGCGATTTCTCGAGGCAAGCAAACCATCGTGCCGGATGGGGAGACAGTGTTGCGCCCAGGAGATCACGTGATTATTGTTGCGAAAGAAGAAAAAATCCATTCACTAGAAATGATACTTAAAGGAACTCGTTAGCTGATGAATAAAAAAATGATTGTCTATTTGTTAGGAAAAATTCTCCAAGCAGAAGGGCTAATGTTATTACTACCAACGTTAGTAGCAGTCATCTATCAAGAATCGTTGGTGGCAAGCTATGGTGGCTTGGCTTGCTTGCTTTTGGTGATGGGCGGTTTGATTAGTTTAAAAGCGCCAAAAGATAAAGGTATCTTCATTAAGGAAGGCTTGTTTATTGTCGGTGTTAGTTGGGTACTGTTGTCCTTTTTTGGTGCGGTGCCACTGGTGGTCTCTGGTGAAATGCCTCATTTTGCAGATGCTTTTTTTGAGGTGGTATCAGGCTTTACTACCACTGGCGCGACGGTTTTATCGGATATTGATGCCTTGAGTCATGCCAGTCTATTTTGGCGCAGTTTCACTCACTGGGTGGGTGGTATGGGGATTTTGGTCTTTACTGTGGCTTTTATCCCAGTAGCTTCGGGACGGACAATGCATATTTTGAAAGCGGAAATGCCCGGACCGATTGTTGGGAAGTTGGTATCGAAAACCCGAGTAGCCGCGCGGATTTTGTATTTGCTTTATGGCGCCTTAACCTTGTTAGAAGTGCTTTTTCTGTTGCTAGGTGGCATGCCCTTTTTCGATAGTTTGTTAAATACTTTTGCCACGGCGGGAACTGGCGGCTTTACCATGAGTAATGCCGGTATTATCGGCTATCACAGTCCTTATCTTGAAGGGGTACTGACGGTCTTTATGATCTTGTTCGGGGTGAATTTTAACCTGCTGTTTTTGGTGATTAGCGGTAAGGGATTGCTGGCGTTGAAAAATGAAGAACTTCGCTGGTATTTGGGAATTATTGCGGTGGCGATAGCTTTGCTTACGGTCAATCTGATGTCGGTGTATGATTCGGTGACGACGGCTTTTCGTTATGGTGCGTTTCAAGTGGCGTCGATCATCACCACCACAGGTTTTGTGACGGCTGACTACGATCAGTGGCCGATGTTTTCCCAGACGGTGTTGCTACTGTTGATGTTTGTCGGGGCTAGTGCTGGTTCTACCGGGGGCGGGATGAAGGTGTCCCGCTTAGTGATGGTAGTCAAAAGTGGTGTTAAAGAAATTAAGCGGATGCTCCATCCTCATGGGGTGATTACCGTCGATTTTGAAGGAGCACCTGTCTCGCGGAAAACATTAAATAATATGCATAGCTATTTTATCTTATATGCGTTGGTCTTTTGTAGTGCACTATTGGTGATTTCATTGGAAAATTTGGATTTTCATACCACCTTTTCCGCTGTGGCAACTACTATTAACAATGTTGGACCGGGCTTTAACGGCGTGGGTCCGATGCAAAACTTCGGTGGCTTGAGGGATCTATCCAAATACACCTTGTCATTTACCATGTTGGCGGGACGTTTGGAGATTTTCCCTGTGTTGCTGTTGTTTTCAAAATATTTTTGGAAAGAATAAAAATGAGCAGTCGCCGCTAGTTGTACAACGGGACTGCTCATTTTTGGCGTGGGTTAGATTTCTGGCTTTACTACGATTAAGAGCATTTGGAAGGCGGCCACAGCTTTGAGGGCATGGGGAATGTTGGCAGGCATGACGATGCTTTCGCCGGCGTTCACCAAAAAGGTCTCGTCACCGATGGTAATCTTGGCGGTGCCGGACAAAATGTTGACCATGGCATCACCAGGAGAAGCATGGCGCCCGATTTCTTCATCGGTGTCCAAAGAAAATAAGGTTATGCCCAGGTCTGGCCGTTGGACCAAAGTTTTGCTGGTAACTTGTTCTTCTTCTACAGGGATTTCATCGCGAAGATTCAGCACTTCGCTTTGGGACAGTTTGTCGATAAATGGCATTTTTTTCACTCCTTAATGGTTGGGTTCATTCTCGGTTTGTAGTATTTTACAATTGGTGACGGCTTTCAGGCTGTGACGATAATTTACCGGCAGTGGCAGACAGTCACCGGCGTTGAGCAGCCAGCTATCAGTTTCGCTGGTAACTTCCAGTTGGCCCTCTAACACTTGGATAATCTTAATCAAAGGACTTTCTTCGGCGCTGATGGTTTCTCCTTGGGCCAAAGCTAGCAACGTTACCGGTAGTTTCGTGCCGAAGCGCTTTTTCAAGGAACGGCTGGCAATCTGACCTTCGTGATAATCAAGCAAGTCCGCTAGGTGATAGGACTGAGGAGTTCCAGGCATTCGGGTACCTTCTTTCTGGCATTATTTTAATAACCCTTGTCTTTTTAAGTAGGCATCAATTTGACCGCTTGGTTCTTGGGAGAAGACGTCGCTGAATTTTTTCGTCCAGTCTTTGGTTTCCCGCGCTTCGCCGAATTTCCGCATGGTTTCATCATAGTCTTCAATCAACTGGTAGTCATAGTCTTGATAAGTATCGTAGTGAACTACGGCGGCTTCTGGGAGACGCGGTTTGACTTGCATCTCGACATTCGGTTTGCCAATAGAAAGACCGGCGACTGGAAAGACATAATCTGGCAAGTGTAAGAGTTCGGCGACTTCTTTGAGATTGTTGCGGATACTGCCCACAACGACGCTACCGAGACCTAGCGCTTCCACTGCCACCACAGCATTTTGCAAAGCTAAGGCAGCATCAGCGGTAGCCACTAGCAAAGGATCGATGCTTTCCCCGACGTGATAAGGTACCTGATGTTGTTCGGCGACTTTTTGAGTGCGTTTGAGATCTGCTAAAAAGACTAAAAATACCGAACTATGAAGCATATGGGGGTTACGGGGATTCCATTCCACCAGTTTTTCGCGAAGGCCTTGGTCTTTGATGACTAAGATGGAATACAATTGGCCATTCATCCAAGTGGGGGCTTGGCGGGCGCTGTCTAAAATTTGTTGCAGGTCCTCATCAGAGAGTTGATAATCCTCGTCGAAATGGCGATAGGTGCGGTGATCTTGTAATTGTTTGATGGTTTCTTTCATGGGTGTCTAAGGCTCCTTTGTTTTTAGTTTTTTCGTAACAGTGGCGAGGCGCTGGACAAAATCTGTTAGGTGCTCTGCTTCTAGCCGGGTGTAGTTGATTCTCATGGACATTGTATCATTGCTGAAGAGAAAAGCCGGTGCTACCAGCAAGCCCGCTTTCAAAAAAGGTTCCCAGTCCCGTCTAGTCAACAGGTGATGACGCCAAGTCAGCCAGGTGTATAACCCCCCCTTGATGGGACGAACCTGCCAATCGGCGGTTAGCGGCTTGAGACTGGTGGTAAAAGCTGCTCCTCGTTGGCGTAACTCAGCGATTAGTCGGCTATGATTGGGCTCATAGGTGGACGAACGCAAGGCGCTGTCTGCCAAAAGCTGGGAGAAAATATTGGTTTCAACATCCATCCGTTGTTTGGCACTGGCGAGGCTGGCAATTAACGGGCTGGGCGCCAAAAGCCAGCCGATTTTGATAGAAGGCCCGAAAAGTTTGGATAAAGATCCGAGGTAGATGACTTGATCGGTGGCTAATGTTTTTAACTTTGGCAGAGGTGTGCCAAAGTCCAACTCTCCAAACACATCGTCTTCGATAATGGGGACGTAGTGTTTTTGACAGACGGCGATGATGGCTTTTCGTCGAGGCAAACTCATCAAACGACCGGTGGGATTTTGGAAACTTGGATTTAAGTATAAAAAGCGAATCTTTTTTTGAATGATGCATTGCTCTAAGGCTTCCGGTAAGATTCCTTCTTCATCGCAGGCCACTCCTGCTAGCAAGATGCCAAGGGACTGAAACATCGGCAAAGAGAATAAAAAGGAAGGTTCTTCCGTAGCAACGACTTCTCCGGGACTTAGTAAGGACTGCAGGAGCAAAGAAATTCCTTGCGAAGAACCAGACGTGATCAATAAATCTTGACCGGTGCCATCCAGACCATAGTTGTTGGCTAATTTCGCCAAAATTTGGTCTTTAAGCGGCTGATAGCCGGTGGCAGTCAGACTATTTTCTGCTTCAAGAATCTTTTCCCAACGCATCGCAGGAAAACTAAAATCGGGAATCAAACTAGTGGGGAGCTCTCCAGTGTGAAGATCCAGGACGTCCGGCTGTTCTTTTCGTCGATTTAGTTCCACTAGGTAGGGGTCTGGAGTAAAGGGTGCCTGCCGGAGCAGTTGCTGCCATTGGTATTGGGGGGCTAAGCGACTCCCCCAACGTCCTTTCGCAACTTCGGTACCGCTCCCTTGCCGGCGCGTAATCCAGCCGAGACTGACTAACTCTTCTAACGCATGGTTGACGGTGGAGCGGTTGACACCATAGTTTGCGGCGAGCTGTCGTTCCGGGGGGAGTTTATCGCCGGGATTGAGTTCGCCAGCTTGAATCGCATCGATGACGTGAGTGATGATTTGTTGAAACAAAGGCGCTTTAGCTGAGCGGTCCAGCTGTCTCATCGGGAGTCCTCCTTTTTGAAATCGTCAGAAAATTTAATTGGTTGGTTCTAAAATAAGCCAATTGGTTGTTTTCGTCAAGGAGGAGGGGCGCTATACTCAAAACTAATAAAGGTCTAACAACTTGAATGAAGAGGTGTGACAAATGAAAAAAGTATTGACGATTGCAGGGTCTGATTCCACAGGTGGGGCCGGCTTACAAGCAGATTTGAAAACTTTCCAAGAGTATGGGGTCTTTGGTTTTTCTAGTTTGACCTCAGTAGTGACGATGGATCCGACAGCTGGCTGGTCTCATGAAGTGACGGAGATGCCGGTGGATTTATTAGAGAAACAGTTGATTTCGGTATTTGCTGGCGGACCAGTCGCAGCATTGAAAACAGGAATGATGGGCAACGAGGCCAATATTGCTTTAGCGAGTGAGTACATTGGCAAATATCCTGAGACGAAAGTCGTCATTGATCCGGTCATCGCTTGCAAAGGGACTGCGCAAATTCTCCAGCCTAAAAGCGTGGCTGCTATTAAGGAATATTTACTCCCGCGAGCACTAGTGACGACACCAAATTTGGTGGAAGCCGGGATTTTATCCGAACTGGGTGATTTGACTTCTATCGATGATATGAAAAAAGCGGCTGTGGCTATCCATCAACAAGGAGCGAAAAACGTAGTGGTAAAAGGCGGCCATCGTCTAGGAACAGAAAAAGCGGTGGATCTTTTATATGACGGGCAAGACTTTATTTTGTTAGAAAATGAATTGTATCAAACGGATTGGAATCATGGTGCGGGCTGTACATTTGCTGCAGCGATTACGGCTGGATTAGCGAAAGGGTTGTCGATGGCCGCGGCCGTTCGTCTGGCAAAACAATTTGTGGCGCAAGGTATCCGGCAAGGAGTCGTGGTCAATCCTTACGTCGGTCATGTGTGGCATGGGGCTTACAATAGCGCCGAACACCGGCTGACTCCCGAACTGGATTAAGAGCATTATTATAGAAGAAAGAAGGAGCAACATGAAAAAGACAGTTAGCATTCAAAGTATTGTTTTGGTAGCCTTGTTCGCTGCTTTAACGGTAATAGGAACCACTATTAAAATCCCCTTGCCTACCGGGGCGTTTGTCCACCTAGGAAATGCAGTACTTCTTTTGTCTGTGTTATTGCTAGGCTATTTTAAAGGTTCCTTGGCTGGTGGGTTGGGCTTTTTCATTTTTGATATCATGAATGGCTATGCGACAGAAGCGCCCTATTTTATCTTGGAGAGTTTCATCGTCGGCGCAGCAGCATATGGGGCTTTTCGCCTATTTAAAAAGAATCCTACGCATATTTGGCAAGTTATCGTGATAGGGATAGTGACGGGGATTGCAAAACTCATCATGACCCAAATCAAAAACACTGTTATGAATTTGATTGCCGGAGCGAGCTTTGGCCCGGCATTTGCTGGTGCTTTTGCTAAATTACCAGCAACGGTGATCAACGTCAGCCTGACATTGTTGATTGTGGCGTTGGTTTACTTCCCGCTAAAAGCTGCGATGCGCCGGACGTTCCATCAAGAATTTGTCTAAGAAACAGTGGAGATTGTATCAATAGCAAGTGAAAATCCGTTTAACGACGGATTTTTTGCGTATTTAACGTAAGAGAGTCTAGAAATGGTAACTAAGCCAAAGTTGGTGAAGTGTAATTTCTTACTAATCAAAAATAAAATAGGTGAAATGGGTGGTGGCGGAGTCGGTTTTCCAGGTGCGTTCCTTACCCATCAGGGCTTAGCGCTCCCTAGCTAAGGTTCATATTTTTTAGTCTTAATAAAAAATATAGGTTCAAAGTGAATGAAACCCCTTACGCCAAAAAGGCAGTAAAAACCTTGCCAAAACAAGAAAAAAAGCTTGCTATCAAAGCTTTCATGTACTATAATCAGAAAGGTGCTGTTTACGGAAAACGTGAAAAGCACTGGTGGGATAAGCTTTTATTCTGCCGGCTATGAAATGAGAGGTTGCGACACGCCCGGACGCTTTGCCACGGAAAGGCGCATCGGAAATTTTCATGGAGCCATGTCTACTTTTAAAATAGGCGAAGGAGGGAAAACAATGGCAAAACAAAAAATTCGTATCCGATTAAAAGCGTATGAACATCGTATTTTAGATCAATCCGCGGACAAGATCGTTGAAACGGCAAAAAGAACTGGGGCTTCTGTGTCAGGTCCAATTCCGTTGCCAACTGAACGCAGCTTGTACACTGTTATCCGCGCGACTCACAAATACAAAGATTCACGCGAACAATTCGAAATGCGTACTCACAAACGTCTAATCGACATTGTGAATCCTACACCAAAAACAGTTGATGCTTTGATGAAGCTTGACTTGCCAAGCGGTGTAAACATTGAAATCAAACTATAATCATTAAAACGAAGATGGAGGTGTAATCATGACCAAAGGAATCTTAGGGAAAAAAGTGGGAATGACTCAAATCTTCACCGAATCTGGCGAATTGATCCCAGTAACAGTTGTTGAAGCTACGCCAAACGTAGTATTACAAGTAAAAACTGTAGAAAACGACGGTTACGAAGCGATCCAAGTTGGCTACCAAGATATGCGTGAAGTTTTGTCTAACAAACCTGCGAAAGGTCATGTTGCAAAAGCAAACACGGCTCCTAAGCGCTTCATTCGCGAATTCAAGAATGTTGAGCTTGAGGGCTTAGAAGTCGGTTCAGAAATCAAAGTTGACACATTCGCTGCAGGCGATATCGTCGACGTTACAGGGACTTCAAAAGGTAAAGGATTCCAAGGCGTTATCAAACGTCACGGACAAAGCCGCGGCCCAATGGCACACGGTTCTCGTTACCACCGTCGTCCTGGTTCAATGGGTCCAGTAGCTCCTAACCGGGTCTTCAAAAACAAACACTTGGCTGGCCGTATGGGTGGCAACCGCGTGACTATGCAAAACCTTGAAATCGTTCGGGTTGATGCAGAACGCAACGTTATCCTCATCAAAGGGAATGTGCCAGGCGCGAAAAAATCATTGATTACGATCAAATCTGCTGTTAAAGCGAAATAATCGAGAAAGGGAAGGAGGAACTAAGGAATGCCTAACTTAGCATTATTCAAACAAGATGGTAGCCAAAACGGCGAAATCACATTGAACGAAGAAATTTTCGGTATTGAACCAAATGAATCAGTTGTCTACGATGCAATCATCATGCAACGGGCTTCATTGCGTCAAGGTACACATGCTGTGAAAAACCGCAGCGCAGTCCGAGGCGGTGGCCGTAAACCATGGCGCCAAAAAGGTACTGGTCGTGCCCGTCAAGGTTCAATCCGTTCACCACAATGGCGCGGAGGTGGTATCGTCTTCGGACCAACACCACGTTCTTACAGCTACAAATTGCCTAAAAAAGTTCGTCGCTTAGCAATGAAATCTGTATTGTCAGAAAAAGTTGCAGCGGAAAACTTGGTAGCCGTAGATGCATTGAACTTCGACGCTCCAAAAACAAAAGAATTCAAACAAGTTCTTGCTAACTTGTCAATCGATGCAAAAGTATTGGTTGTCGTAGAACCTGATAACGACTTTGCAGCTTTGTCTGCTCGTAACTTGCCAAACGTTTCTGTTGTCACTTCTGACAATATCAGCGTTTTGGATGTGGCTTCTGCAACTAAAATGTTAGCAACTCAAACTGCTCTTACTCAGATCGAGGAGGTGCTTGCATAATGAACTTACTAGACGTAATCAAACGCCCAGTGATCACTGAAAAATCCATGCTTGCAATGGACGAAAAGAAATATACTTTCGAAGTGGACACAAAAGCAAACAAAACTTTAGTAAAACAAGCTGTTGAAGCAGCTTTTGATGGTGTCAAAGTGAAAAACGTAAACATCGTCAACGTGCGTCCTAAATTCAAACGCATGGGTAAATATGCAGGATATACAAAGAAACGTCGTAAAGCTATTGTGACGTTGACTGAAGACTCAAAAGAAATCCAATTGTTCGACGCTGAATAATCAGCGAGCAATAAAACCATAGGAGGGAAAAAGACGTGGCGATTAAAAAGTACAAACCTACCTCAAATGGTCGTCGTAACATGACAAGCTCTGACTTCGCTGAAATCACTACTTCAACGCCAGAGAAAACATTGTTGGCACCATTGAAAAACAACGCCGGTCGTAACAACAACGGACGCATCACTGTCCGTCATCAAGGTGGCGGCCACAAACGTCAATATCGTTTGATCGATTTCAAACGGAATAAAGACAACGTTGTAGCGGTAGTTAAAACCATCGAATACGATCCAAACCGTTCAGCTAACATCGCATTATTGCACTACACTGATGGGGTGAAAGCTTACATCTTGGCTCCTAAAGGCTTAGAAGTCGGCATGACTGTCGTTTCTGGTCCAGAAGCCGATATTAAAGTGGGGAACGCATTACCATTGGCAAACATTCCAGTCGGTACTGTTGTCCACAACATCGAAATGAAACCAGGTAAAGGCGGACAATTAATCCGTTCAGCTGGGACTTCTGCTCAAGTATTGGGTAAAGAAGGCAAATACGTATTGATCCGTTTGAACTCTGGTGAAGTACGGATGATCTTGGCTACTTGCCGTGCGACTGTCGGTTCTGTTGGTAATGAACAACACGAATTGATCAACATCGGTAAAGCTGGTCGTTCTCGTTGGATGCGTAAACGTCCTACAGTTCGTGGTAGCGTAATGAACCCTAACGATCACCCACACGGTGGTGGTGAAGGTAAAGCACCAATCGGTCGGAAAGCACCAGTATCACCTTGGGGCCAACCTGCATTGGGTTACAAAACACGTAACAAAAAAGCGAAATCCGACAAGCTTATCGTTCGTCGTAGCAAAGCTAAATAATTTCATTGACCATGTGTCAACATTTTGTAAAGGAGGTTCACCATGGGTCGTAGTTTGAAGAAGGGACCTTTCATTGATGAGCATTTGATGAAAAAGGTCGAAGCGCAACAAGGCGCAGAGAAGAAAAAAGTAATCAAAACTTGGTCACGTCGTTCCACGATTTTCCCAAGTTTCATCGGTTTCACTATCGCTGTCTATGATGGACGTAAACACGTTCCTGTTTATATCCAAGAAGACATGGTAGGACATAAATTAGGTGAATTCGCACCAACTAGAACTTACCGTGGCCACGGCGGCGACGATAAGAAAACAAAACGCTAATATTTGAGAGGAGGATCTTACAATGGCTGAACAAATCACATCAGCAAAAGCAACTGCCAAAACAGTTCGCGTCTCTCCTCGCAAATCTCGCATTACGATCGACTTGATCCGCGGGAAAAGCGTTGCGGACGCAATTGCAATCTTAAAATTCACACCAAATAAAGCTGCCGGAATCATCGAAAAAGTTTTGATGTCAGCAGTAGCGAATGCAGAAAATAACTTTGACTTGGATGTTGAAAACTTGTTCGTTAGTGAAGCTTTCGTCAACGAAGGCCCAACTATGAAACGTTTCCGTCCTCGTGCGAAAGGATCAGCTTCACCGATCAACAAACGCACAAGTCACATTACTGTAGTCGTATCAGAAAAATAAGGAGGGACAATCAGTGGGTCAAAAAGTACATCCAATTGGAATGCGTGTAGGCGTCATCCGCGACTGGGATGCAAAATGGTATGCTGAAAAAGAATATGCCGACTTCCTGCACGAAGATTTGAGAATCCGTAAATTTATCGCGACTAAACTTGCTGACGCTGCTGTGTCTACAGTTGAGATCGAACGTGCGGCTAACCGCGTGAACGTTTCAATCCACACAGCTAAACCAGGTATGGTCATCGGTAAAGGCGGCTCTGAAGTCGAAAACCTAAGAAAAGAATTAAACAACTTGACCGGCAAACGGGTCCACATCAACATCGTGGAAATCAAAAAACCGGATCTTGATGCAAAATTGGTAGGCGAAGGGATTGCACGTCAATTAGAAGGCCGGGTTGCTTTCCGTCGTGCTCAAAAACAAGCCATCCAACGTACTATGCGTGCGGGTGCTCAAGGGATCAAAACTATGGTATCTGGCCGTTTGAACGGTGCTGATATCGCTCGTTCTGAAGGCTATTCAGAAGGGACTGTGCCTCTTCATACATTGCGTGCCGACATCGACTACGCTTGGGAAGAAGCAAACACTACCTACGGAAAACTAGGAGTGAAAGTGTGGATCTACCGTGGCGAAATCTTGCCTACGAAGAAAAACGCTGAAAACACTGGGAAAGGAGGGAAATAAACATGTTAGTACCTAAACGTGTGAAACACCGTCGTGAGTTCCGTGGCAAAATGCGCGGAGAAGCGAAAGGCGGTAAAGAAATCGCTTTTGGTGAATACGGTTTGCAAGCGTTGGAATCTCATTGGATTACCAACCGTCAAATCGAAGCATCTCGTATTGCCATGACTCGTTACATGAAACGTGGCGGGAAAGTATGGATCAAAATTTTCCCTCACAAATCATATACTGCAAAAGCTATCGGGGTCCGGATGGGTTCTGGTAAAGGGGCTCCTGAAGGTTGGGTTTCTCCAGTAAAACGTGGCAAGATCATGTTTGAAATCGCTGGTGTGCCTGAAGAAGTTGCTCGCGAAGCTTTGCGTCTTGCGGCTCACAAATTGCCAATCAAGACCAAGATCGTAAAACGTGAGGAAATGGGTGGTGAATCGAATGAAGGTTAAAGAAATCAGAGAATTAACCACTGCCGAAATGCTTGATCAAGAAAAGCAATTGAAGGAAGAACTATTCAACTTGCGATTCCAACTTGCAACCGGTCAATTAGAAAACACTGCACGTATTAAAGAAGTACGTAAATCGATTGCACGCATCAAAACTGTTTTGCGTGAACAAGCAAACTAATATTGGAAGGAGGCCATTAAGCGTATGACTGAAGAAAGAAATCAACGCAAAGTTTACCAAGGACGCGTGGTATCTGACAAAATGGACAAAACCATCACTGTTGTGGTTGAAACCAAAAAGAACCACCCAATCTACGGCAAACGCATGAACTACTCTAAGAAATACAAAGCCCACGATGAAAACAACGAAGCAAAAGTTGGCGATATCGTGCGCATTATGGAAACTCGTCCATTATCAGCTACTAAACGTTTCCGGTTATTGGAAATCGTTGAAAAAGCAGTGATTATCTAATCACACGAGATTTTCCTATATAGATTGTACTGAAAATCTGAAAGGAGGATACACATCGTGATCCAACAAGAAAGCCGCTTAAAAGTTGCTGACAACTCAGGCGCTCGCGAAATCTTGACGATTAAAGTCCTTGGTGGTTCAGGCCGCAAGACTGCGAACATCGGTGACGTGATTGTTGCTTCGGTTAAACAAGCAACGCCAGGTGGGGTTGTCAAAAAAGGTGACGTCGTAAAAGCCGTTATCGTTCGTACTAAAACAGGAGCTCGTCGTTCTGACGGTTCATATATTAAATTTGATGAAAATGCTGCGGTAATTATCCGTGACGATAAGAGCCCTCGTGGTACTCGTATCTTTGGCCCAGTTGCCCGTGAATTGCGTGAAAACAACTTCATGAAGATCGTTTCCCTGGCACCGGAAGTATTGTAACAGCCACTTATTCCCAAAGGAGGTGCGAAACAGAAATGTTTGTTAAAAAAGGCGATAAAGTTAAAGTTATCACTGGTAAAGACAAAAACAAAGAAGGCGTTGTTTTAGCTGCTTTCCCTAAAAAAGACAAAGTGATTGTCGAAGGTGTCAACGTTGTGAAGAAACACCAAAAACCTTCACAAGCTGCTCCTCAAGGCGGGATCCTTGAAGTCGAAGCACCCATTCATGTTTCCAACGTGATGGTGATCGATCCTTCAAACGGTCAAGCAACCCGTGTTGGCTACAAAGAAGTCGACGGCAAAAAAGTCCGTGTTTCTAAAAAAACCGGCGAAGTTTTGGATAAATAATTAGCTAGGAAAGGAGGAGCAAACGAATGAACCGCCTGAAAGAAAAATATTCTAAAGAAGTCGTTCCAGCTTTAATGGAAAAATTCAATTACAGTTCAGTGATGCAAGCACCAAAAGTTGACAAAATTGTCATCAACATGGGTGTCGGCGATGCAGTTTCCAACGCTAAAAACTTGGATAAAGCTGTCGAAGAACTCGCTTTGATTTCTGGTCAAAAACCATTGATCACTAAAGCAAAAAAATCAATCGCAGGTTTCCGTCTGCGTGAAGGAATGCCTATTGGTGCGAAAGTTACTTTACGTGGCGAACGCATGTATGAATTCCTTGATAAATTGGTATCAGTTTCCTTACCTCGTGTCCGTGACTTCCACGGCGTGAGCAAAAAGGCCTTTGACGGTCGCGGCAACTACACTTTGGGTATCAAAGAACAATTGATCTTCCCTGAAGTCGATTATGATTTGGTAGACAAAGTCCGCGGGATGGACATCGTAATTGTGACAACTGCACAAACAGACGAAGAATCTCGTGAATTGTTGACGCAACTTGGCATGCCATTTGCAAAATAAAAAAAGGAGGCGAACTACGTGGCTAAAAAATCAATGATTGCTAAAAACAAACGCCCTGCAAAATTCTCTTCTCAAGAATACACACGTTGCGAACGTTGCGGACGTCCACATTCAGTTTATCGTAAATTCAAGCTTTGCCGTATTTGCTTCCGCGAACTTGCCTATAAAGGACAAATTCCCGGCGTGAAAAAAGCTAGCTGGTAAACCAGAAAACTCGCATAAAGGAGGTAAATCATCCAATGGTCATGACAGATCCAATCGCAGACTTTCTGACTCGTATTCGTAATGCCAACATGGTAAAACACGAATCACTGGAAGTACCTGCATCAAAAATCAAACGTGATATCGCTGAAATCCTGAAAAAAGAAGGATTTGTTCGCGATGTTGAGTATATTGAAGATGACAAACAAGGCGTGATCCGCGTTTTCTTGAAATATGGGAAAAACGGCGAACGCGTCATCACCAACTTGAAGCGTATCTCTAAACCAGGCTTGCGGGCTTACGTCAAAGCTGACGAAGTACCAAAAGTATTGAACGGTTTGGGTATCGCAATCTTGTCTACTTCTGAAGGTGTAATCACCGATAAAGAAGCACGGGCGAAAAACATCGGCGGCGAAGTTGTCGCATACGTATGGTAATCCAATAATTATACAAGGAGGTGTCTTCAAGTGAGTCGTATCGGTAATAAAATCGTTGTGTTGCCTGCTGGCGTTGAAGTCAAGCAAGACGGACATGACATCACTGTTAAAGGTCCTAAAGGTGAATTGACTCGTACGTTCTCTTCTGATATCGAAATGAATATCGAAGGAAACGAAGTAACATTCACTCGTCCTAATGACAGCAAAGAAATGAAAACTATCCACGGAACTACTCGTGCCAACTTCAACAACATGGTGGTAGGGGTTTCCGAAGGTTTCCAAAAAGCGTTGGAACTTCAAGGGGTCGGTTATCGTGCCCAACTGCAAGGTAAAAAACTTGTCTTGGCTGTTGGTTACTCTCACCCTGTCGAAATCGACGCACCGGCTGGAATCGAAATTGAAGTACCAAACAATACTTCAATCATCGTAAAAGGCATCAACAAGGAAGTTGTCGGCGAATTGGCTGCCAATATCCGTGGCGTACGTCCACCAGAACCTTACAAAGGCAAAGGGATCCGCTATGTCGGCGAATTTGTCCGTCGTAAAGAAGGTAAAACTGGTAAATAATCGTTTCTTTGAAAGTGCACTGGCAACCATTAGCAATTTGCTAACGACAAGGTGGCACTTTCTGCTGGGAACGCATCGCAGCTTCGGCTAGCAAATATAAAGAGGTGACAATTGTGATTACAAAACCAGATAAAAATAAAACACGTCAAAAGCGTCATCGTCGTGTCCGTAACAAAATCTCTGGTACTGCTGAGTGCCCACGCTTGAACGTTTTCCGTTCTAACAAAAACATCTACGCGCAAGTAATTGATGACGTAGCGGGTGTGACGCTAGCAAGTGCCTCTACCTTGGATAAAGAAATTTCAGGTAGCACAAAAACCGAACAAGCACAAGCTGTCGGTAAATTAGTTGCAGAACGTGCTGCAGCAAAAGATGTTAAAGTCGTTGTCTTTGACCGTGGTGGGTACCTTTACCATGGCCGTGTGCAAGCTTTGGCTGAAGCTGCACGCGAAAATGGACTTGAATTTTAAGAGAAGGAGGAACACCATTCATGACTTACATTGATCCAAATCATTTGGAATTGGAAGATCGCGTTGTTGCTATCAACCGCGTAACTAAAGTAGTTAAAGGTGGACGTCGTTTGCGTTTTGCGGCCTTAGTAGTCGTAGGCGACAAAAACGGTCATGTAGGCTTTGGTACTGGTAAAGCTCAAGAAGTACCTGAAGCTATTCGTAAAGCAATTGAAGCTGCGAAGAAAAATTTGGTTGAAGTACCAATGGTTGGTTCAACTATTCCTCACGAAGTCATCGGCGTATTCGGCGGCGGTCGCATCTTGATGAAACCAGCTGTTGAAGGTTCTGGAGTTGCTGCCGGTGGTCCAGTTCGTGCGGTCTTGGAATTGGCCGGTGTTGGCGATGTGACATCTAAATCACTTGGTTCTAACACACCAATCAATGTTGTACGTGCTACTGTTGAAGGTTTGACACAATTGAAACGGGCGGAAGAAGTTGCAGAACTTCGTGGCGTATCCGTTGAAGAATTGATCGGATAAGGAGGACAAAGCTAATGGCTGATTTGAAAATTACTTTGAAGCGCAGCGTTATCGGTCGTCCTCAAAACCAACGGGACACTGCTAAAGCATTGGGCTTGAACAAAATCAACGCAACTGTCGTAAAACCTGCCAATGAAGCAATCAAAGGCATGGTTAATACGATTTCTCACTTGGTAGATGTGGAAGAAGTTTAATTTCCCTGCTACCCGCTATTTTGATTAAGGAGGTGCCAACCTATGAAACTTCATGAAATGAAACCTGCAGAAGGTTCTCGTCAAGTACGTAATCGTGTCGGTCGCGGAACATCATCCGGTAACGGTAAAACTTCCGGACGCGGTCAAAAAGGTCAAAAATCCCGTTCAGGCGGTGGTGTACGTTTAGGCTTTGAAGGGGGACAAACACCATTGTTCCGTCGTTTGCCAAAACGCGGCTTTACTAACATTAACCGTAAAGAATACGCAGTCATCAACTTGGACGTCTTGAACCGTTTTGAAGATGGAACTGAAGTAACAGCTGTTACCTTGGTAGAAGCTGGAATCGTGAAATCTGAAAAAGCTGGAATTAAAGTTCTTGCTAACGGTGAATTGACTAAGAAATTGACTGTTAAAGCAGCTAAATTCTCGAAAGCAGCTGAAGAAGCAATTGTTGCTGCTGGCGGATCTATCGAGGTGATCTGATGATTAAGCTGTTGCGGGACTCCTTTAAAGTCAAAGAAATTCGTTCGAAAATTTTCTTTACGATCTTTGCCTTATTTGTCTTTCGTCTTGGTGCCCATATTACGGTACCAGGCGTAGACGCCAGCCGTCTGCAAAGCATCTCAGAACTGCCTTTTCTAAACATGTTGAATATCGTAAGTGGTAGCGCAATGCAAAACTTTTCGATCTTCGCCATGGGTGTTTCACCATATATCACGGCTTCCATCGTGATTCAATTGTTACAAATGGATATCGTACCGAAGTTTGTGGAATGGTCGAAACAAGGGGAAGTCGGTCGTCGTAAGCTGAATCAGGCGACGCGGATCCTAACCTTGATCCTCGGATTTGTCCAATCAATCGGGATCACATTTGGTTTCAACTCTTTTACCCAATTAGGCTTTGTCAAAGATACCACCGTCGCAAACTTTGTGGTGATTGGTTTGATTTTGACAGCCGGGACGATGTTCGTCACTTGGTTGGGAGAACAAATCACTGAAAAAGGCGTCGGTAACGGCGTATCAATGATTATCTTTGCCGGGATTATTTCACGGATGCCTACTGATATCAAAGGTTTGATTGAAGATTATTTCATCAATATCGAGTCCTCTGAAATCTGGAAATCCGTTATTTTCATGGTAGTACTAATCATTGCAATCTTGGTCATCGTGACCCTGGTGACATATGTGCAACAGGCTGAACGAAAGATCCCGATTCAATATACAAAACGGGTGCAAGGTGCGCCAACTAGCAGTTACTTGCCTATCAAGGTGAATGCTGCCGGCGTGATCCCGGTTATTTTTGCCAGCTCCTTTATCGCTACTCCAAATGCTATTTTGCAAGCTTTGGGTACGAACCATCAAGGGAAGGGTTGGTATGAAGTAATGACCCAAATCTTTAGCTACAACACAGCGCCTGGTGCTATCATCTACACTGTGTTAATCGTAGCATTTACTTTCTTCTATGCTTTCGTGCAAGTCAACCCTGAGAAATTGGCGGAAAACTTGCAAAAACAAGGTAGCTACATTCCAAGTGTGCGGCCTGGTAAAGGTACAGAAGATTATGTTTCTGGATTGTTGATGCGTTTGAGTGCTGTTGGGGCCCTCTTCCTTGGTTTGGTAGCCTTGTTACCAATCTTGGCGCAAATGATTTGGAATCTTCCTCAGTCGATTGGCTTGGGGGGAACAAGTTTATTGATCGTTATCGGTGTTGCGCTGGAAACTGCGAAACAGTTAGAAGGCTTGATGTTGAAACGGAAATATACTGGTTTTATTAATTAATGTGGCAGCGGGTTGAGGACTTCTCCTCAACACCGTTACACCGCTACAGGAGGAGTTAGCATGAACCTTGTATTGATGGGTCTGCCGGGTGCCGGCAAAGGGACTCAAGCAGAGCGGATCGTTGCTGAATATAAAATTCCCCAAATTTCAACTGGTGATATGTTTCGGGCTGCAATGGCCAATGAAACAAAGCTAGGGTTGGAAGCAAAATCTTTCATGGACAAAGGTGAGTTAGTTCCCGATGATGTCACAAACGGCATCGTGAAAGAACGCTTAGCTGAACCAGATACAGACAAAGGCTTTTTGTTGGATGGTTTTCCTCGGACATTGGATCAAGCCAAAGCGTTGGATCAAATGTTGAAAGACCTAGGCAAAAAATTGGATGCTGTTATCGAAATTCATGTCCCTGAAGAGGTTCTCGTTGAACGGTTAGCTGGACGCTACATCTGCCGTGACTGTGGTGCGACTTATCACAAAATCTTCAACCCGACGAAGGTTGAAGGAACCTGTGATCGTTGTGGCGGACATGACTTTTACCAACGAGAAGATGATAAGCCTGAGACGGTCAAAAATCGTCTCGCTGTCAATATTAAAAGCAGTGAACCAATCTTAAGTTACTATAAAGAACAAGGTTTATTGCAATCTATTGATGGTGATCGTGATATCGATGCTGTCTTTAATGATGTTAAAGAAATCATCGAGTAACGTGTGCTGCCGCTGCCAACTTGCAACCCAAAATCTTTCTCTTGTAAAGTTTGACATCCTATGCTAAAATATGTCAGTCCGACTTCTAGCCTTGTCTAGAAGCAACTTTTTGAGAAACTTAGGTGGGAACAGTGTTTCCGCCATTTTATCGTGTGAAAATCACAAGTACAAGGAGGTACTGTGCGTGGCAAAAGAAGATGTGATCGAAATTGAAGGTACAGTCGTCGAAACTTTGCCGAATGCAATGTTTAAAGTGGAGTTGGAAAACGGACACCAAGTATTGGCTACTGTTTCCGGTAAAATCCGGATGCACTACATCCGCATTCTGCCTGGTGACAAAGTAACTGTGGAGTTGTCTCCATACGATCTTTCCCGTGGCCGGATTACTTACCGCTTTAAATAATTGTACTCCGTAAAACTACAGGAGGTATTATCATGAAAGTAAGACCATCAGTAAAACCAATGTGCGAACATTGTAAAGTAATCCGCCGTAAAGGTCGGGTTATGGTGATTTGCCCAGCAAATCCAAAACATAAACAACGTCAAGGATAATCGGAGGTGTAACAAAGTATGGCTCGTATTGCAGGAGTAGATATTCCTCGTGATAAACGCGTAGTGGTTTCCCTTACTTATATTTACGGGATTGGTAACACTACTGCGAAAAAAGTTTTGGCTAACGTTGGCGTTTCTGAAGACATTCGTGTTCGCGATTTGACGAACGAACAAACAGATGCTATCCGTGCTGAAATCGATAAGTTGAAAGTTGAAGGGGATCTTCGTCGTGAAGTCAACCTTAACATCAAACGTTTGATGGAAATCGGTTCATACCGTGGTATCCGTCACCGTCGTGGCTTGCCAACTCGTGGACAAAACACGAAGAACAATGCCCGTACTCGTAAAGGCCCTTCTAAAACAGTGGCTGGTAAGAAAAAATAATTCCTAAGTGAAGGAGGTTAAATCTTCATGGCAGCAAAAAAAGTGAATCGCAAACGCCGTGTGAAAAAGAATATTGAATCAGGTATCGCGCATATCCATTCAACATTCAACAATACAATTGTAATGATCACTGATGTTCACGGAAATGCATTAGCATGGTCATCAGCTGGTTCATTAGGCTTTAAAGGGAGCAAGAAATCAACTCCTTTTGCAGCACAAATGGCAGCAGAAACTGCAACAAAAGCAGCCCAAGAGCACGGTTTACGAACCGTAGAAGTAACTGTTAAAGGTCCTGGCTCAGGTCGTGAAGCAGCAATCCGTTCTCTGCAAGCAGCAGGTTTGGAAGTTACTGCAATCCGTGACGTAACACCAGTTCCTCATAATGGATGCCGCCCTCCAAAACGCCGTCGTGTTTAATGAGTGCTGCTCATTTTGAGTGCAACATAGTAACGTCATTAAGCAAGACACTTTTCGTTTTGAAAGGGGTAAAAGATAAGAATGATTGAATTCGAAAAACCAAGAATCGCTAAGATTGATGAAGAGAAAGATTATGGCAAGTTCGTTGTAGAACCTCTGGAAAGAGGCTACGGGACTACTTTAGGCAATTCCCTGCGTCGTATTTTACTTTCTTCTTTGCCGGGTGCAGCCATTACTAGCATCCAGATCGATGGTGTTTTACACGAATTCTCTACTGTCAAAGGTGTACGGGAAGATGTGGCACAGATCATCATCAACATCAAAGGCCTCGCCCTTAAGATGTACACGCAAGAAGAAAAAACCCTTGAAATCGACATTACCGGACCAGCAACGGTCACAGCCGGTGATATCATCGTTGACAGTGATGTAGAAATCTTAAATAAAGATATGTACATCTGTACCGTTTCCGAAGGTGCGACATTCCATGCGCGTTTGACTGTGAAGCCAGGCCGCGGTTATGTTCAAGCTGACGAAAACAAAAAAGAAGATATGCCGATTGGCGTTCTTCCGGTTGATTCAATCTATACCCCCGTTCATCGTGTCAACTACCAAGTTGAAAACACACGGGTTGGACGTCGGGATGATTTCGATAAATTAACGATGGAAATCTGGACAGACGGATCCATTTTGCCATTAGAAGCAATGAGTCTGGCTGCGAAGATCATGACTGAACATTTGGATATTTTTGTGAATCTGACAGATGAAGCGAAAAACGCTGAAATCATGATTGAAAAAGAAGAAACCCAAAAAGAAAAAATGCTCGAAATGACCATCGAAGAATTAGACTTGTCCGTTCGTTCCTACAACTGTCTGAAACGTGCTGGCATCAACACGGTTCAAGAATTGACTAACAAATCTGAACCGGAAATGATCAAAGTTCGTAACTTAGGACGTAAATCTCTAGAAGAAGTCAAAGCTAAATTGCATGACTTAGGCTTAGGTTTACGTAAAGACGACTAGGAAAGTATTTTGGAATAGGAGGAAACCCACGTGAGTTACCGCAAATTAGGACGCACATCTAGCCAACGTAAAGCGATGTTGCGTGATTTGACTACTGATTTAATCATCAACGAACGCATCGTGACGACAGAAGCTCGTGCGAAAGAAGTACGTTCAACTTGTGAAAAAATGATCACTCTTGGGAAACGTGGAGATCTGCATGCACGTCGTCAAGCTGCTGCTTTCGTTCGTAACGAAGTCGCTAGCGTACGTGAAGAAAACGAAGAAATCGTTGTAGAATCTGCTTTGCAAAAGCTTTTCAACGACATCGCTCCTCGTTATGCAGAACGCCAAGGTGGATACACTCGTATCTTGAAAACTGAACCACGTCGCGGCGATGCTGCACCAATGGTTATTTTGGAACTGGTTTAAAATCACACTTAACATCACTTTATTGATGACTTTTTAGAGTGTTATGATGTTGGAAGGCAGTCTTTCCGAGTCTAGCTCAGCGCTACATCCCGATTTCGGTCGGGATGTATGCACTCATCATAAAGTGCTTTTTTTTTACTCTCAAAGGGCTGTCTTGACAGGTCTTTTGAAAATGGCAAAATCTGGCTTCGTAGGCTGGGTATGATGGCAGCTGAACTAGTCAATGCCAAATAAAGGACGGTTTGTCATTGACCTTACTGCTTCAAACTTAGGGTAAGTGTCGCAGGCGCCCCACTTTTGAGTAATTTGCTAGTCCGCCCTAGCGATTTCTGCGTAGGAGTGACTGTATGCGGGTAGCCATCAGGGATCCCTGGAGCGACTGTCATGCCAGGCTACTGCGTCAGATTTTGCCATTTTCGGTGGTAGTCAGAGTGGTTTGTGAGAGTAGGAAGTAGCGATTTATATTGTGACTAACATCTGATTGAAAATAGAAAATGGGCGCACGAGCCCAGACGGTATGATTTCCACACTATTTAAGTGGAGTAGTGCAGGAGAGAAGTACTAGGAGATTACCAAAGTGTGAAGCAAAGGGAAGCGTCTGAAGTCAAAGGTCGGGTTTTTCCCCTTGTTTAACACGGTGCCATTTACAGCTGAACCTCTCTAAAATTTGTCACAAAACAATGGCATTTCTTTAGGAATATTTGAAATGGCCGGCTTTTTTTGGTAGATTGAAGAAGTGTGTGGAAATTGAAGTGTGGGCTTTAAAAGCTGAAATTTACGTAGGAGCTTACGCGAAGGAGATTAGCGATGGATCCGATTATTGAATTGAAAAATATTACCTTTAAATATGATCCCGAAGATGCGCGACCAGCCTTAAATGATGTTTCCCTGAGTATCCAGAAGGGAGAATGGGTGGCTATCATCGGCCATAATGGTTCTGGAAAATCCACCTTGGCAAAAACGATTAATGGCTTGTTATTGCCTCAAGCTGGTACGGTTAAGGTGGGCAATCTAGCGCTGAATGAAGAAAATATCTGGGAAATCCGCAAAATGGTGGGTATGGTTTTTCAAAATCCTGACAATCAGTTTGTGGGGTCAACGGTGGAAGACGATGTCGCTTTTGGGATGGAGAATCAAGGAATCCCTCGAGAAGACATGCTTACGCGGGTCCAAAATGCGTTGGAACAAGTCAAAATGACTGACTTCAAAACGCGGGAACCGGCCCGTTTATCTGGTGGACAAAAACAACGAGTGGCGA
Source organism: Enterococcus diestrammenae (assembly GCF_009933255.1). GTDB lineage: Bacteria > Bacillota > Bacilli > Lactobacillales > Enterococcaceae > Enterococcus_C > Enterococcus_C diestrammenae. The sequence goes on from NZ_MAEI01000051.1 coordinate 78,753, forward strand.
TTGCCGGCGTCGTTGCCTTGAGTCCAGAAATTATTATTTTGGATGAAGCTACCAGCATGTTGGATCCTGAAGGGCGGGAAGAAGTCATTGCCACTATCCAAAAAATCAAGGAACAAAACGATTTGACGGTACTTTCCATCACCCATGATATCGATGAAGCTGCCAATGCCAGCCGGGTTTTAGTGATGCGAGAAGGCCAGCTGATTGATGAAGGGACCCCAGAGAAAATCTTTTCTGCCGGGCCTAAATTGATCGAGTTGGGATTGGATTTGCCTTTTCCTGAAAAACTGAAGGCGGCCTTGAAAGCCCGCGGGGTAGACGTGCCCGCAACGTATTTAACTGAAGAAGGGATGGTGGACTGGTTATGGACATCCGTTTTGAAAAAGTAGATTTTACCTACCAGCCGGGCACCCCTTTTGAGACCCGAGCACTATTTGATATTGATTTAGAGGTTAAAGCTGGCTCTTATACGGCATTAGTGGGTCATACCGGTAGCGGCAAGTCTACCTTGCTACAACACCTAAATGCCCTCTTAAAGCCGACAAGTGGCGTGGTTACTATCGGTGATCGTAGGATTACGCCGGAAACGGATAATAAAAACTTGAAACCGATTCGTAAAAAAGTCGGGATCGTTTTCCAATTTCCGGAAGCCCAGCTATTTGAAGAAACGGTGGCAAAGGATATCGCCTTTGGACCAAAGAATTTCGGCGTATCAGAAGAAGAGGCGCGCAAATTAGCAGCTGAATACCTTGCCTTGGTAGGCTTAGATGAAACCTATATGGAACGTTCCCCATTTGACTTATCTGGTGGTCAAATGCGCCGTGTCGCTATCGCTGGTGTTCTGGCGATGGAGCCAGAAGTTCTGGTCCTAGATGAGCCGACAGCTGGCCTAGATCCTCAAGGTCGGAAAGAAATGATGGAGATGTTCCAACGCCTACATGACGAAAAAGGATTAACCATCGTCTTAGTGACTCACTTGATGGATGATGTGGCGGATTTTGCCGACTATGTCTACGTCTTAGAAAAAGGCCATATTGCTAAGTGTGGCACCCCTCAAGAAGTTTTTGCCGATGTGGGCTGGGTGGAAGAAAAGCAGATTGGTGTACCGACAGCCACCGCGTTTGCCGAAAAGCTAGTGGCTAAAGGGTTTCAGTTTGACCATTTGCCTTTGACTGCGGAAGATTTGGCAGACCAATTGTTGGCGTTGGGAGGGTTGTCCCATGATGAATAAATTGATTTTTGGACGCTATATCCCCGGCGATTCTTTGATTCATAAACTAGATCCTCGGGCAAAATTAATTGCTAGTTTTTATTTTATTGGGATTATCTTTTTGGCGAATAATTGGCAGTCTTACCTGCTGGCAGGAATCTTCACTCTAGGCTGTGTTTTAGTCTCAAAAATTAGTTTGAGCTTTTTCATTCGTGGTGTGAAGCCATTGATCTGGCTGATTATCTTCACGGTGGCGTTACAGATGTTTTTCACTACCGGTGGACAAGTCTACTGGAGTTGGTGGATCTTTACTCTGACTGAATTTGGGGTGACCAATGGGATCTTCATTTTCTGCCGCTTTATTTTGATTATTTTCATGTCGACTTTGCTGACCTTAACGACGGCTCCGCTGGAATTGTCCGATGCGATTGAATATATCTTGCGACCGTTAAAAGTCGTGCATTTCCCGGTGCATGAAATTTCCTTGATGCTGTCCATCGCCTTACGCTTCGTGCCGACTTTGATGGATGAAACGGAAAAAATCATGAATGCCCAACGTGCCCGGGGGGTGGACTTTGGCGAAGGAAACCTGATTCAAAAGATGAAAGCTATTATTCCTTTGTTGATTCCGTTGTTTGTCTCCAGTTTCAATCGTGCCGAAGATTTGGCGACGGCGATGGAAGCGCGGGGCTACAATGGTGGCGAAGGGCGTACCAAATATCGGAAGTTGGATTGGCATTTACGGGATACCGTGACGATTGTCATTTTTGCTCTCTTTACCGTGGGCTTGATTTTGTTACGTAAATAAGATTTTCAGGCGCAGACGGCAGGCTTTGGGCCACCGACTGCGCCTTTTTCATGACTTAGGTGGGATAAGTATTTTTGGCTTCACGAACGGACACCTTGTAGCATTGAGTGGGAATCAACACAGGAGCAAGAACATCCTGGCTGGTGCTCACTTGATTCTCGAGAGTTGGCGTTCGTTTGGTCTGTCTAAAGAAAGTAGGGCAATAGATGGTACGTTATAAAGCGATTATTATGTATGATGGTTCAAACTTTAACGGTTTTCAACGGCAACCAAATGGACGGACTGTGCAAGAGGAACTGGAGAAACTATTGACCAAGATGGCTGACGGGAACCCGGTAATGGTTCATGGCTCGGGCCGAACCGATGCAAGGGTGCATGCGTTAGGGCAAGTGATTCATTTTGATTTTCCTTATGAGCGACCGCTGGAACGGATGCGCTTTGCCTTGGACACCCAATCACCGGAAGATATCGCCGTACGAGAGGTGGAGCTGGTGGATGAAAATTTCCATGCACGGTATTTAGTGACGGAAAAAACCTATCAGTTTAAGGTGGATATCGGGAAACCTCGCAGTCCGTTTCGCCGGCATTACGCAAGTTATTATCCTTATCCTTTAGATTTGGATTTGATACGACGGGCTTTGCCGGATTTGCTGGGGACCCATGATTTTACCTCTTTTTGTGCGAGTGGCAGTTCAGTGGAGGAGAAGGTGCGGACCATCCACGAGGCTTCTTTGGCGGTAAATGAGGCGGGAGATCAGTTGACCTTCACTTTTCGCGGGGACGGCTTTTTGTATAAGATGATTCGCATTTTAGTAGGAACGTTGTTGAAAATCGGCAATGGACGTATGGCGGCAGATAGTATCCCCTTGATTCTGGCAGCTAAAAACCGTAATTTAGCAGGGCCTACCGCGCATCCAGAAGGGTTGTATTTAGTCGAGGTGCGCTATGACGGAGTGAAGGGGATCGATCATTTGGCAGCAAATGAATAAATCATCAAACTGGCAGAAAAAGCTGTCAGTTTTTTTTAGACTGAGGTATTATAAAATTTTCACAAGTAAAAATTCTATAATACCAAGTCCAACGACATTTGGCTTCACGAACTAGCTCAGCTACCGCATACAGTTGGACTAAGCAAGAGTCGCTAAGTCCAACTAGCATCTTCTAAAATTAAGTCAAAACCGACTCATGATAAAGAACATCATGTGTCGGTTTGGCCTTAATTCTCGAGAGCTGAACGAGTTCGTTCAGCCTTTTTTGTTTGCCCAGCATG
>NZ_MAEI01000052.1 GCF_009933255.1 Enterococcus diestrammenae
TGGTTTATTTTCATATAAAATGCAAAGGTCACTCTGATAGAACTTGGAGCAAGACCTTTGCATTTTTTAGTTTGATTCTTAGAGCACTGACGTAGAAGATACTGGGGAGTCAGCAGATTTCTTCGCCAAAGCTAAACAGCCGGTTAAGCCAGCATTGTCACCTAAAGCCGGCGTTTTCAAATACTCATCGATTGCTGGAATCGCTACGTACCCTTGGAGTTTTTTCAAAAAGGCAGCCTTCACTAATGGTAAAAGCTGGGGTTGTTTCATCACGCCGCCCCCAAGGATAATTTGCTCAGGAGCATACATCAATGTCGTGTTATAGACACATTGAGCTAAATAATCTGCTTCGATTTTCCAAAATGGTTCTTTTGGTGCCAAAGTCTGTGCTTTCACTCCCAATCGTTTTTCAATGGCTGGCCCGGCCGCAAGACCTTCAAGACAGTTGCCATGGAAGGGACAGTTGCCGGCAAAATCATCATCCGGGTAGGGTTGCATCAACATATGGCCCATTTCCGGATGGCTGAAACCTGCCAAAAATTCCCCTTGTACGACTGCGCCACCGCCAACACCAGTCCCAATTGTGTAATAAATGACACTCTCCAAGCCTTGACCATGACCAGCAACATATTCGCCATAGCACGCAGCGTTGACATCCGTCGTCCAAGCGATTGGTAAGTCATAAGCTGCCTTCAAGGTCCCGACAAAATCATATTGTTGCCAAGGCAATTTAGGTGTAGAGGTAATATAGCCATAGGTTGCGGAATTCTCCTTGATATCAATCGGGCCAAACGAACCGACACCAATCCCTTGCAATTGTCCTTGATATTGATCGAAAAACGTCAAGACTTGTGCCATGGTTTCTGCCGGCGTAGTCGTTGGAAAACTCACTCTTTCAATGATTTGCAGCTGTTCATCGCTGACGCCACAAACAAATTTTGTGCCTCCTGCTTCAATTCCACCAAATAACATTTTCATCACGCTTCCTTTACTCTTCTCACAAAAGAGCACTCCCAACACTTATCGGAAATGCTCTTTTACGTTGTTTTTCTTTTAACTCAGGTTAATTCTTTGGTCGTACCCCCTGCCCCAAAACTGACTGGTAAAACGGTTCGCTTTTCAACAGTTTCCCCATTTATCACTGCTAAAAGCTTAGATACCGCCGCTTCGGCCATCATTTTGGTAGGCTGAACGATGGTGGAGACGAGATAACCATCTCCTTCAGTCATTTTTTGACCGTCAAACCCAATCACTTGAACATCCTCAGGAACGCTTTTTCCCATTTGTTCAAGGACCGCAACTACTGACAGCGCCATTGGATCATTAATGGTAAAAATCCCCTCAATCTCCGGCTCTTTTTCCAAGAAAGCTGCCACTTTTTCCGGAACATGCTCCAACGGCTCCAACATATCCAAAGATTCATAAGCAATCCCTAGTTTGCGACATTCAATTTCAAAATATTTTCGGCGACTTTTGGTCTCATTGGGCGTTTCTTGGTATCCACCAATATATGCTACTTTGCGGCAGCCCCGCTTAGCCAGTTCGTTGGCAGCTAGGCGTCCCCCCGCTGCATTGTCAGCCGTCACATAGATTACGTCTTCCGTAAAGTAGCGGTCAATGCTGACAAAAGGAAGATTGCTAGAAATATATTCATCAATATCCGAATAGGTGATGCCAATGATGCCATCGACCTTATTTTGCGTCACCATCTGGATATACTCTTGTTCTTTGGCACTATCCCCACTGGAATTACACAAATACAACTTGTAATGCCGCTGAGCCAATGCCGTCTCCACGTGATAAGCAAACTCACCAAAGAAAGGATGCCACACGGTAGGCAAAATCAAGGCGATGGTCTGGGTATGTTTCATCTTCAAGCCACGGGCATAAAAATCCGGTTGATAATTCAACTGGCGCATCGCTTCTTCTACCTTGGCGCGGGTAGCAGGCTTCACGGCGCCGTTATTCAGTACCCGGGACACCGTTCCCACACCAACTCCTGCCAATTTGGCGACTTCTTTCATCGTTGCTTTCATCCTGTCTCCTCACCTTTCTCGTTTCTTTAGTATATTGAAAAAATCAGCAAAATACTATGCTTTTTCCAAAATACCAAGACCTCGTTGATAAAAGCAAGAGATTTTAAAATGAAGGCCATTGCTGCTTTGAGAAAGAAACCGGTAGCTCATCCTGTGGGATTTGCCCCGAAGCCAAGTCCTAGTTATCTTGCGCTTCTTTAATCGCCGCCGTTTCCAAAGCCAAAATCCGCATATCTCCCACCCCACTGAAGACGAGATCACGCCCTTTGACCACTTCATAAAAGGTCCCTGTCATCACTTCCAAACCATTGATAAAGATTTCCAGTGATGAGGTATCGCGGAAGATTTCCAAGACTAGCTGCCCATCGATTAATGGCACTTTAACTTTGCGAGAATTCACCGGTACTTTTTCTGACCCAATCAATGGGCGACCAAAATTTTCTCGATTCATTTCAAAGGTTTCACTAAAGACATCATAGGTCAGTTGCAAAGCTTCTTTAGCGGAGGACATCAAGCCAATCTGAAAGACTTCCCCGTGGCTTAAATCTGCTACCAAATGCAAGTAGGTTTGATCACTCAAGGCATTGCGAAAGGCTACCGGCGTTTCTCCCACCTGAATGTTTTCCGTGCCTTGTTGATAAATCAATTGGCTGTACACCGTAGACACAGGCTTTTGCACTAGGCGGTCTTTCTTGACTCGGAGCTCCCGGGGCAACGTCATAGACCCCGCCCATTGATGCCCCAAATCATGGGTTGGTAGCGTGCGGTCCCACATCTGCATCCAAGCGACCATGATACGCCGGCCTTGTGAATCTTCCGTAGTCTGGGGAGCATAAAAGTCCATTCCAAAATCAATCTCATGGAAATTTGCCACCTGCATCTTGCCTGTCTCCCAATCGACTTCACCAATCCAAGCCACAGTAGAGCTGATATTATGATACTCCAAGCCTTGTTGTTGAATTTGAATTGGGGACATAATTAAGACATCTCGGCCATCCAATGAAAAGAGATCGGGGCACTCCCACATAATCCCTTGTTCCGCCGTTCCTTCCAATAAAACAGAGAAGAACCGCCACTGGAACAAGTCTTCAGATTCAAACATCACGATGCGGCCCCGACTATCCGCGGTTTTTGTGGCCACGACCATATAGTAGCGCTCCTCATGGCGGATAACTTTCGGGTCCCGAAAATCTTGAATGGCTCCATAGTCGCCAAGTTCTGCCTCAGCTACGATCGGATTGGCCGCAAACTTCGTGAAATGGATGCCATCGGAAGACACCGCCAAACATTGATGTTGATGCACCACGCCGCAAACTTCCTGACAACCGGTGTAAAACAAGAACAACTTTCCTTCTTTTTCGATGGCACTACCTGAAAAGCACCCCCCTCTGTCATAAACTTGGTCCGGTGCCAACGCCACTGGCAACTCTTCCCAATGAACCAAGTCCCGGCTGCGGGCATGCCCCCAATGCATGGGCCCCCACTTGCTATCGTAAGGATAATACTGATAAAAAAGATGATAGTACCCTTGAAAATAGACAAAACCATTTGGATCATTAATCCAGCCGACTGGTGCCATCAAATGGTATCCTTGCCGATATTCCGGATTGACTTTGCCTTGCATCATTTCGATATAGCGATCGGCTTTATCCAAAATCGCAGTTTCTTCAACTAACACTTATTGCGCTCCTTCCACAAAGCTATCATAGCCTGCTTGTTTGATTTCTAGCCATTCTGGTAGGCCTACTCGGTTTAATTCAGCCAAATACGCGTCCCACTCTGCCTCGATTTGGCCATTGGTAATCCATTCTGCTCGCTTGCGGTAAATAAAGTCCCACATATCCGTTTCAATTTTCGCCAAACGGTCCGTATCTTCTTTTGACAAAAATACTTTTGGATAGATAGTATCGTCTGTGATATATGGCAAGTAAGTTTCGTGCATCAAATCCAAACGCCATTTGGCATCATCTGGCATGGTGGTGACGGTGTCGTAGTAGGAATCCAAAACCGCTAAAGGACCAGCCGCTTCAGTTTTTTGCCGTAGTTCTCCTGGTGCCGTCCCCTCTAATGGCAAGTGCTTGAGCATACCATCTTGCAACTCAAAGATATTGGCTTGTTCAGTATCTCCAAATGTGCCCCAGTTATTTTGGACCGATTGCAACGGTTCGTACATTTTGTCCACCCATTTGGCGGTCAATTCCAAGTTTTTATTGGCGCTGGTGATGACAAAGCGATCACGGGAGAAGCCCATGCCGTTAGTCCGCGTCACATGTTTGGTACCCGTTGGTCCGGCCAAAACTGGCAAAACATCGTAGCTATCATCCGCACCCGTGATATTGGCTTTGTCCCAAGTGAAATAGACGCCGTATTTGTGTTCTTTCCCTTTGGCAACATAGGTGTTCCAATCTTGTTCAAAAGCTTCGTTGTCGATTAGCCCTTTTTCATACATGGTATTGAAGTATTTCACTGCATCTTTGTAACCCTCTTTGTCGGCGGTAAACTGGACTTTACCGTCATTGTCCACGATGAGGTGATCGTCATTGTCTCCTAGCCCGAAAGCCCCCATCAGAAATTTCAAATCTTCATTTCCGCCATTGTTGATAAAGCTAAAAGGAATTTCATCGGCTTCCCCATTGCCATTGGGATCTTGGGTTTTGAAGGCTTCTAAAACCGTCAGCAGTTCATCAGTAGTTTGCGGCATCTCCAACCCCAACTTAGCCAGCCATTCTGTATTAATCCACGCCATATCATTGACGGTGTGAATTGATTCCTTGTCTGCTCCTAATTCTTCAATCCAAGGAAAAGAATAAATGTGACCATCTGGAGCAGTGGACAACTGCCGGTATTCAGGATTTTCCTCAAAGACTTTTTGCAAGTTTGGCATATATTGATCGATTAAATCTTCTACTGGAACAATGACACCACTTTCTGCCCAATTTAGTAAGTCATAGTCTCCAGCAGCGGCATTGAAAATAGCATCAGGTAAATCCCCGCTGGCAATATCCAAATTGCGTTTTTCAGCAAAATCAGCATTGTAGTTGGTCCAATCAATGTGGAGATTGGTCTCTTCTTCCAACCGTTGAAAAATCAATTTATCATTGGGATCTTTTGGGGCCAAAGCCGCACTTTGGGAGATCATCTTTAAACTCGTTTTTTCTGCCAAGGGAAAGCTGACATTTTTTAATTCGTAATCGGGACTAGACTTGGCATTTTCTTTTTTAGAGCCACCACAAGCTCCTAAAACCAAAGTGCAAGCCAAAATTACTGGGACAAACCATTTCGTTGTTTTCATTCCTTTTGCTCCTATCTTCATTTAATGTGTTCTGACAATATTTGCTACAAACGGTGAGTTTAGCCTTTGACCGAGCCCACCAAAACCCCTTTATCAAAATATTTTTGGAAGAAGGGATACATCACAATCAAAGGCAAACTACTAATGACGATGGTGGCATACTTGATTAATTCAGCAATCTGCTTCATCTCAGCCATCGCGGTATTGGCCCCCACCATGTCTTGGGAAGGTTGATTTTGAATCAGGATATTTCGTAGGACTAACTGCAGTGGTTGCAAATCGGGATCCTTGATATAAATCATGGCATCAAAGTAGGAATTCCATTGACCGACAAAAGCATACAAGAATAAGACGAACATAATCGGTTTTGCTAGTGGCAACATTACTTTGAAGAGAATTTGCAAATCATTGGCGCCGTCAATCGTCGCCGCTTCAGACAGTTCTTTTGGTAAAGCGCTAAAGTAGGTCCGGGCCAAGATGATGTTCCAAACATTGATCGCGCCTGGAACGATTAAGGCCCACACCGTGTCTAACATCCCTAAATTTTTCACCAATAAATAAGTCGGAATCAAGCCGCCACCGACAAACATCGTAATGACGAAAAAGGTCATGATGATTCCTTTCCCTGCAAGATCAGGTTTTGACAAAGGGTAAGCCGTCAACATGGTGATAAAGACGGTCAATAAGCTAAAACTAAAAGAGTAAAATAGGGAATTTAAAAAGCCACGGATGATGGAATCATCTGCGAAAACCCGCTGATAGCCCTGGACCGTCCAATCTTTGGGATTAAAGCTCAGCCCTTTATTGATCAAAGTGGCTGGATCCATAAAGGAAGCGATCACCACATAGACTAAAGGAATGATGGTAATCAATACTAGAAAAGCCACGATGATGCGATTGACCCACAAAATACGTTGATCAAATTTAGAAAAAGCATTGGCGTTCATATTGTGTTCCTCCTTTTTATAATCCTTCGCCCTCATTTAGACGTTTGGTAATATTGTTCACCAGCAACAACAAAATCACGTTGATAATCATATTGAACAGGCCCACCGCTGCCGAATAGGCATAATCCCCAGATTGCAAACCAACTTTATAAACATAAGTTGAAATAATTTCAGAAGTTGGGATATTCATCGACGTTTGCATCAAATAAGCTTTTTCATAGCCGACATTCATGATATTACCAGCGGAAAGGATAAAGTTGATGACCATCACTGGCTTTAAGGCAGGCAAATCAATATGCCAAATCTTTTGCAAAATGTTGGCCCCATCAATGTTGGCCGCTTCATACAAATCCGTACTAACTCCAGCCAAAGTTGCGGTATAAAGAATCGATGCCCACCCCATGCCTTGCCAGATCCCCGACAAAATATAGATGGTTCGAAAATAAGCAGGATTGGACATAAACATGATGGGTTGACCAGTGAACTTGGCTACCAAACCATTGATTGGCCCGTTGGCAGATAAGAACAGAAACAACATCCCGACAATAATTACGACAGAGATAAAATTCGGTGCATATAGAATCAATTGCAGCTTTTGCTTGATTTTTTTATTGAGAATCTGATTGAGACCCAGCGCTAATAAAATCGGCGGGAAGAAACCAAGCAGTAAACCATAGACACTGATTTTCAACGTATTGCCTAAAAGCATCCCAAAATTTGGTGAGCCGATAAACTCTTTGAAATGGGCTAACCCCACCCACGGACTTTCCATAATATCCAACATCGGGTTGTAATCCTTAAATGCAATAATCGCACCGTACATCGGCACGTATTTGAAAATCACCGTCAAGACAACACCTGGTAACAATAAGGCGTACATCCACTTATCTCGGCGTAGTCGTTTCTGCAAATTACTCCATTTTGAAGTTTTCCCCATCGGCTTCACCTTCATCTTTCTTCCTGGTTCAAGGGTCGCTTTCTCCAACTTAATTCCCTCCCACTATTATTTTAGAAACGTTTCCACTTTGTTCCAAAAAAAGGGATGCCTGGCATCTTATACGGACTGGAAACGTTTCCAATTTCACGAGTAAAGAATAGCACGAATGACTGAATCGGTCAATAACTTTCGGAAAGTTTTTTTTACCTTAAAACACTACCATCACTCCAACTGTTTTTCCATCATCAAGAATCTCAATCAGAAAGCGACGTCTCGAAATAGAGGCTGTTTTAAAAAAAGAAAAATTTAATCCGCTTTTAGGTGCTAAAAAAGGCTCGCAGAAATTTTTCTGCGAGCCCAAAAGCTATTTATCTATTAATCAGGCACCCTCTTTTAAATCTCGGTTACGATAGCCGATTGCCCCCATGATGATCATCACCAGGCTGACTGCCAAGGTTAGCGCAAAGGGCACCCAATCAAAGTCTTCCATCGGCATCTGAGCAGGCCAATTTAGCGCAGAGGTTTTGTTCACCCAGGTCGGTAAATCCAAAATCCCCCCAAAATAACTAATCGCAAAAGAATAACCCAAGTAAGCATAGATCAGTTTACCTAAGCCTGGTGCAAAGCCTAAAGCCAAGCCTGCCAACCCCATAAAGAACAGAATCACCGGTAAATAATTCAGGCCGGCTTCCATAAAACTAGCCATCGTCAACGTCGTTTTGGTACTCATCACCGCTAAAGCTGAACCGCCGAGGCCCCCTGAGGAAATCAAAATAGCCAACAAAGCAAAGAGAAAAGCTAAAATCATATTCCACCAGTATAATTGACCTCGCGAAACTTTAGTAGCAAAAATTTGACTAAGATAGAGGCGCGTTTCAGCAGCGTAGAGTTTGTTAATGACCACCACTGGTAAAATCACCGCTAAGCCAATCATTACCATCATAATCGTCGCCGTAAAGGAAGCTTCCAAAGAAATGCCGCTATGGGTAAACATTTGTTTCATCAGATCATTGCCTTCCATAAAAGTTTGCATATCCCCATAAATTGAGCCATAAGCTAACCCCATTACACCGTAACCAATCAACCAACCTATCGCTACCCCACGATTATTGCGGAAAAGCAGGCCTGGCACTGACAACAAAGACCGCGGTGCTTTGCCACGACCTTCCCACTCTGGGAGATAGCCATCACTTAAGTCCCGATTGCCTTCCAACAAAAAGGCGATTAGCGTCACTACAAGAGCAAAAATCACTCCAAAGACTATTGGATACCAACGATTTTCTGTGAAAGGATAGGTTAAGTACGTCCAGCCCATAGGATTGACCATTGACCATTGGACATGCGAGACATCCGTCACGGCCCGAAGTAGATACAACACCCCAACTATGGAGAGGGCACCACCCGTAGCTCCTGCTGAAGTCGCCATGATTTGGGCGACCAATAAGCCTAAAACCCCACCGAGAATACCTGCTAAAGCAATCGAAGCAGCAAATAGGAGACTACCGGTAACATCAATGCTACTCATATCAAAACTAATCAAAAGTACCGCTGTCCCTACGCCAACCAGTACATTAATCAGGGTATTTTCCAATATTACGGCAAGGGAATTTGCTTGGCGCCCCACGCGAAATGAGCGAATCAATTCTTGCAAACCCAGGTCTTCTTCTTTACGAGTGTGCCCCACCACGTGTAAGACGGAAATAATCATCGCAAACAAGCCACAAAACAATAACATTTCGTTGGCGTACATGGCCCCGATGGTATAGTCGCCACTATTCGTAATCGGAGTCGGCCCGACCATTGCCATCATGGCCGGATTCTGCATGGTTTCATACATTCCTACCAAGCCAGAGCCTTGAGCGATATCATCAAAATAAGGGGCAAATCCACCACTAAAGGCCGCTAAGCCCACCACCCAAAACAAGATTTTTTTCCAATCTCGCTTGATGTATTCTAAAAACAATAAATACCACAATGCAAATTTCTCTTTCACCAGTCGTCACCCTTTTCCTTTCTCCTACTTAATGCTCATAATGGCGAATGAACAAATCTTCCAGAGTCGGAGGCACGACTTCAAACTTCGTCACTTTAAGTTGACTACTAGCGGCCAACAAGGTATTCAGGTGTTGATTATCAATCGAAAATGTCGCTTGTTGCCCTTTTTGGACAAAGTCATGGACCCCTTGCACTTGTGACAATACCGCAATATCTCCTTGAGTCGCTACCGTCACCGTCGAGCGAGTCAAATGACGCATTTCATCTAGTGTACCGCTTTCCACTACTTTGCCATCACGAATGATCACGACTTTATCCGCCAAACGTTCCACTTCACTGAGTATATGCGAGGACAACAAAATTGATTTGCCCGCCTGCTTCAATTTTTCGACTTCTTCTTGGAACACAGCTTCCATCAAAGGATCTAATCCCGAGGTCGGTTCATCTAAAATATACAATTCTGATTCCACCGACAAAGCTGCAATCAAGCCCACTTTTTGCCGGTTACCTTTGGAATAACTCTTGGCTTTTTTCTTAGGGTCCAACTCAAACTTTTGAATCAGCCGCTCGCGAGTTGCCTGATCGCCACCACCATGGAGTTTCATGAACAAATCAATAATTTCGCCACCAGTGAGATTGCCCCACAAAGCCACATCCCCTGGGACATATGACAAGTCTTTGTGTATCTCAATACTATCTTTCCACGCATCTTTGCCAAAAACCGTCACTTCACCAGCATCTTTTTTAATAATCCCAAGAATCGTCCGGATCGTAGTGGATTTACCAGCACCATTGGGTCCGATAAAGCCGACGACTTCCCCACAATTTACTGAAAAGCTAACATCTTTTAACGCTTGAAATTTACCAAAACTTTTTTGTAACCCAACAACTTTGACAATCTCTTCCATTTTTAAAATCCCTCACTTTTTTAATTAAACTGGATTGGCTATCAGCAGAAGTTTTAAACCAAAGTTTCTTTTCGGGTCCAATATTATGCTTGTTTAGACCCTTTGTCAACGAATACGAGCCATAATTTTAAACTATTTTTTCTTTGCGGTTCAGAAAAAACGCGTTATAATATAGGAAGAATAAATGAATGAGAAGGTGACGTCTTTGAACGGCTTTGAAAAGCGTACCGCTAAAAAGAAAGCCCAAGTTCTCCAAGCTGCTTTCGAACTGATGAACACCCCAGCTGGCGTTGCAGGTTTGACTATGAGCGCCGTTGCTGAACGCTCCCACACCGCCAAGGCAACGATTTTTAAATATTTTGAAAGTAAGGAAAATCTGATCCAAGAAGTTTTTCTGCACTTTATCGAACAGATGCGTGCCAAAGCGACAGAAGAACTCGCAATCCCCCGTCCCTTTGAAGAACAGCTGATGACCATGGCGCGTCTAAAAACTGAGATGTTGGAACAAGTTGGTGACCAATTTTACCAAGATTTAATGAGCTACTATACCAAAAAGGATGCTTCTCCATTTGCCCAAGCGATGGAAGAGTATACCCAAAATTCTTACAATTTGATGTTGGACCTTTTCCATCAAGGTCGCAAAGAAGGTAAAATTGACCTTAAATATTCCGATGAATTTCTGATGATTTATATGCAAGCCATGATTGAAGGGGTGACTCAACCAACGATTTACCAGAAGATTAAAGTCAACTACACAGAAAATTGGACTGAGATGCTATTAAAATCACTTGCTCCAAGTCCTCGAGGTGAACAAAAATGATTCCCCCTTACCAACTTCGTGCCATGACGGCATCCGATATTTCTGCAATCGATAACCAATTTCTAAAGCAACATTGGGGTTCCCGTCATGAGGTCTTGACCGACTATTTTAAGCAACAACAAACTGGTCAACGCTGGGTCTTTATCGCTGAAACTGCAGGGGAAGTCGCAGGTTATGTCACTTTGCTCCCCTCCGCCTTACATGGTCCTTTTGTAAACCGCTACCCTGAGATTGCTGATTTTAATGTTTTCGAAGCCTTTCAACGACAAGGAATCGGTAATCGACTACTACAACAGACGGAAAACACTGCTAAAAGCTTTTCTGACATAGTCACTTTAGGTGTCGGCCTCCATCCTGGCTATGGCCCAGCCCAACGTCTCTAATGTAAACGCGGTTACCTTCCCGATGGCTCTGGCGTCTGGTACCACAACCGCAGACTAGCTATGGGCGAGCCTTGTCGCAATGATGATGACCTAGTCTTATATCTCGCTAAAAGACTGCGGTAACTCAATTATTTTAGGTCAAATTCCAACTTTTTCGGGCACTACAATGACGGCATGATAAGCCACTCAATTCCTGAACCATCAGGCTTTTTTGGAGCTTAATTTTTATAAGTTCTTTATCATGAAAAAACAGCTTTAGCTCCTCAATTTCAGAGGTAGCTAAAGCTGTTTTTAACATATTCAGTGATTATTGCCTATCATTTCACAACGAATAATCAACCGTGGAAAAGAGTACTCCTTACAAGCTATCGACTTGATCAAAGTCTAATTCGGCACTGGTTTCCCGACCAAACATTTCCACCGCAACTTTTAGTTTTTGGCGTTCTTCATCAACTTCCGTCACTTGACCTTCCATACCAGCGAAAGCCCCTTCGATGATTTGGACAGTATCTCCGACAGCGACATCCAAATCGCTTTGACGGGTGCTCATGCCGATTGTCCGCAAGATATGGTTGATTTCTTCTTGCAATAATGGTGCCGGCTTACTACCTGCCCCATGAGAGCCGACAAAGCCAGTAACACCAGGGGTATTACGGACAATATACCAAGACTCATCAGTCATTACCATTTCCACCAAAACATAACCTGGGAAAGTTTTATGAACGATTTCTTTTTCTTTGCCGTTTTTAACTTCTTTTTCCGTTTCTTCAGGTACTACCACTCGGAAAATGTAGTCCCCCATCCCCATACTTTGGGCCCGGGATTCTAAGTTAGCTTTGACTTTATTTTCATAGCCAGAATACGTGTGCAACACGTACCAATTGCGTTCAAATGATTCCATTTGTAGGACTCCTATCCTTGGGAAAATAAAAAAACCTCAGTCACCCGAAGTTTTTCTTCACTGGTATTATAGCATCCTTTAAGAAAACTCGCCAGTTAAATTATTTTAAAATCAGACCGAACAAGGCTTGAATCGCCGAGTCCATAATAAAGAACATCAACCCAAAGATGATGGATGTCTCGATGACCACTAGCGTATCTTTACGCAATTCTTTCTTGGTTGGCCATGTCACGTTTTTCATTTCCGCGATGACGCTTTTCAAAAATTTCATCAGTAACCCTCCCACTAGGCAAATAAATGTTATTTTGTTTCCCGATGCAACGTATATTGGTTGCAATATTTACAGAATTTATTAATTTCGAGGCGTTCGCCTTTTTTTCCTTCGCTCACAGATTTTGTATAGTTCCGAGAGCCACAGACAGAGCAGGCCAAAGCTGCTTTTTTTGTCGCCATATCGTTTCCTCTTTCTTCAAACCAAAAGTACCTAAACCGTTACAATTAAAAATACCACGAAAAAAAAGAAGCGTCAAGGTAAGCCCGACGCCGCCATTTAAAGATTTCTTAAAATCGATCAGCAAAATGTAGTTTGCTATTTAGCAAATACAGCAAAGGTGCCGTAAGTACCAGTACGATCGCTTCACTTAAGGCCAACGTTCCATAAGTAGCCCAAAATGGTGCCGCTGCAGTGATGTGCAACATGATTGCAATCAAGAACATACTAGCTGTGAAAAACAACGTGTTAGCTGCTAAGCGTAGTTTTGGATTAGCGATTTTCTTTTGCAAAAGGCTAGTCGCTGTCAAGGCCAACAATGTCTGCCCTCCACCAAAAAGCACATCCATCATGCCGTAGCCAAACAAAGCATTGTATAGGACACAGCCCAAAAAGATTCCCCATAAAAATTTCTTGTTAAAAACTACCAAATGATTGAGGGCCTCAGAAATTCGAAACTGGACCGGTCCAGCAGCGAAAGGCGTGATCAAGGACAGCGCGACATAAAGAGCCGCCACCACCCCATTGATGGTTAGCACACGGACGTTTGAGAGCGTGCCTGTTCGGTTGATTTTTTCTTGCATTGTTTTTTCCTTCTTTCTCCTAGTTTTGATAACGCGGGATGGTAGTTAAACGAACCGCGGGGACATCTCCCAATTACGAAAGCCAGTATAGCAGATTTATGCAGGAAAAGAAATCTTTTCGCCAATACTTTACGACAGACTCCCTTAATAGTTAAAAAAACTAAAATGGCTTTTTTAATTAAAAAACAGTTCAAACGCTCACTTTACTCTAGCTAAGCGACGGGCTATTGTTTAAATTACCTTTAAGCATCCCTGCACACTTTTGTAAGGGGTTGCAAAAAGTCTTGGAATATGGTATAAAATAGGTGTAAGGGGTCATAGGAATTCCCAGTAAGTGCAGCAAGCAACAAAGGCACCAAATAAACTGCAAGAACAGAATTGTTATGAACGAACAAAGAGCAAAGGACGTGGGAATTTGAGTAACTCCTTACTAATTGAACCGGTCTAGTGAGTGTAGCCAATTGATACAAGTGGACATCAGAACCTTGTAACAAAAAAAGGCAAGTACCGAAGAAACACCAAAACACACTCACTAGGCTATTTTTGTACCCAAAATTGCTAAATTCGCTCATGAGATTCGCCTGACCTACTGGGTTAAGGAGAATCTTTTTCTTTGAAATCTGAAAAACCTCTGTTAAAATACATCCACGTAAGGCTAGGCACTTTTTTTATGTCCAATGCATGATCTATCGGCATTTTCGGCTCGTTTTTGCCTGATTCTCCCCGCTTTGAACAGTGTCGCAAGCCTATCTATGAATGAGAACGGAGACTTAACCGACCATGAAATTTCATTTTCATCTATTGATTAATCAGGCTTCCGGCAGTGGTCGGGGTCAAAAAGTCGGTGATAAAATCATCACCCTTTTGCAAGAAAATCAATTTGAACATACCTTATACTACACAGAATACGCTGGCCATGAACAAGAAATCATTCGCCAATTGGTCAACACTGAGACACTACAAGCTTGGGACCCCCAAAACCCAGCACTAACTGCTGACCAGCCATTCCCCCTATTGATGGTGATAGGTGGCGATGGTACGCTTCATCAAGTACTTAACGAACTTTATCACCTCAGCGTCGACTATCCTGTCAGTTACATTCCCGGCGGTTCAGGGAATGATTTCGCCCGAGGGATTGGCCTCTCCCGCCAACCAGAAAAAGCCTTCTGGCAAATCGTCAAGGCCCAAGAGCCTACCAAAATCAATACGCTCTTTTACAACGAGGAAATCAAAGCTGAAAAAGGCGTGGTAATTAACAATGTCGGGATTGGTTTAGATGCAGCCATCGTCAATGCGACAAACACCTCCTTTGCCAAAAAAGAACTTAATAAGTACAACCTTGGCTCTTTAGCTTACATTTCATCGATTCTTAAAGTCTTATTCACTCAAAAAGGCTTTCCCATTTTAGTAGAAGTAAATGGCACTGAGCATAGTTTCAAAAAAGCTTTTTTGTGTACCACCACCAACCATCCTTACTTTGGCGGAGGAGTAGCCATTGCCCCCATGGCCAAAGCGGATAAAAACAATATCGATCTCGTAGTTATCGAGCGTATCGCCATGTTTAAAATCTTTTGGCTGATTATCAAATTGATTCGCAAAACCCATACCAACTCAAAATACTATCATCACTTTAACAGTAGCAAATTGCGTATTGTTTCCACCATCCCTCAATACGGCCAAGCTGATGGTGAAGTCATGGGGGAACGACCTTTTGATATCACTTTTACCACTAGGCCACAAATGATTTGGTATAAAAAAGAGTGACCATAAGAAAGGCTGAACAAACTTGTTCAGCTCTCGAGAATTAAGGCGAAACTGACACATGAAATTTCACCTTTTTCGGGCGTCACAATGTCGGCATGATAGGCCACTTAATTACTGATATATCGAGCTTTTTGGAACTTATTTTTTATAAGTTCTTTATCTATTAAAAAAACCGGACTGCAATTTTGCCAGTCCGGTTTTTTATTTAGCTTTTTCCATAAACTGATAAGGCGTGATATCCTTCATTCCAATCATCGGGTCAACGGTACCCGCTTGAAGCAGTGCTGGTGTCAAATATGGCGATGCTTCCTCAATGACAGAGGCTGCTCCTGAGTCTGGTACTGTTTGACTAGCAATAACGGAGGGTTCGGCACTCGTTTCTACTGCCGTAGCCGTTGGTGAAATCTCTTTGGTTTCAGAGGTTGTAGTGGTTTTTTCAGTAGACTCGGTACTGACTGCCACATGCTCTTTAGCTAAAGGCAAGGAAGTCACCAAGCCGGTATGTCCTTCATCTGCCAATTGATCTTCATAATGATTAATTTTTTGCACCAAGGCTGGAGTAATTCCAGAAGCCTCGGCGATTCGCTGTTGCAAAGTGGTCCGTCTGGTAGCAGACTCATGGCTAACCGCTACCTCAAAAGCCCGTACCTCCCCTAGCAAAATCAGTAAATCTTTGCTGCGGGTAACTGCCGTATAGAGTAAGTTGCGTTGAAGCATGCGCTGGTATTGATGCACCATGGGTAAAATAACCATCTTAAACTCGCTACCTTGGGACTTATGGATGGAACAGCAATAAGAGAGGGTGATTTTATTCCACTCATTGCGCTTATAGGTCACTTCCACCGCATCAAATCGAATCGTCAGCTCATCTGTTTTCTCCTCTGAGTCCTTGGCATAGGTAATTCCTACGATTTCCCCCATGTCACCGTTGAAGACGTTTTGTTCGGCATCATTAACCAATTGCAGTACTTTATCACCGATACGATAAGCGACTTCGTTAAAGAGCACTTCTTTTTTATTGCCAACTTTAGGATTGAAAATCTCTTGCATCATTTTGTTCAATGCATTGATACCCGCTGGCCCGCGATACATAGGAGCCAACACTTGAATATCTTGTGGAGTGAACCCCTTCGCTTTTGCCTTGCCGACAATTTGCGCCACAATCGGTTCGATTTGCTGGGTCTCACAAGCAAAAAAGGAGCGATCCTTTTGATTGATTGTCAGATTTTTAGGCAGGTGGCCGTTTTTGATTTCATGGGCCAAGGGAATGATACTTGAGCCATCTTCTTGTCGATAAATCTCTGTCAATTCTCTTTGGGGAATCTCAGTGATGTGTAACAAATCATGGAGGACTTGTCCGGGACCAACAGAAGGCAATTGATCTTTGTCCCCTACTAAGATTACCTGGATATCGTTTTGGATGGCTTTAAATAACGTGTTCGCCAGCCAAGTATCCACCATGGACATCTCATCCACGATTAATAGCCCACCACTTAGCTCTTTGGCACTGGCGGCAGGGGCCTTTTCCCGTCCAGTCAAACCCAATAGACGATGAATCGTCCCTGACGGCAGTCCTGTGGTCTCATTCATGCGTTTAGCCGCACGACCAGTCGGAGCAGCTAATTTGATAGGAAAAAGCTCCGTCCCAGTATTATGAGGGCTGAGATCGACATCATTTAAGGCTGCAAATAGTTTGACGATTCCATTGATGACAGTAGTCTTCCCCGTTCCCGGGCCGCCTGTCAAAATAAATAACGGAGCTTTAATTGCTTCAAAGATTGCTTCTTCTTGGGAGGTACCGTAGCTTATCGACAGTTCTTTTTCGATTTTACGCAGTTCTTTTTTGAGACGTTTGTCATCGTACGTGATATCTTTTTTCCGTTGCAACAAACGATCCACCGATTTTGCCACACCCCACTCGGCAAAATACAACGAGTTCTCGTAAAGATTGGTCCCTTCTTGTTGGATCTTCCCTTCTTCTACCAGTTGGATGATCGCGTTGGCCAACTGTTCTGGTGAAAGTTCCACTGGACGACTGCTTTCCAACAAATCCAAGCATTCTTCTAGCAACTCTTGGGCCGGAATAAAGGTATCTCCTGACGACAGGCAGTGGTTGCTGATTTGATGCATCACGCAAGCTTTCATGCGTTGCACCGAATCCGCCGCAATCCCCAGCTGCTCCGCTAATTGATCGGCTTTTTTAAAGCCAATCCCGTCGATGTCTTCCACCAATTGATAGGGATTTTCGTGAATAATATCGAGGGTTTCGTTTTTGTATGTCTGATAAATCGCAAAAGCCAGCTGGCTACCAAATCCGTACTTGGTAAGGCTGACGATGACTTGATCCATGCCGTGATTGGCTCGGACGGTTTCCAAAATCAGCTCTTGCTTCGCGGGAGTCAATCCCGGGATATCTGATAACAGGGTTGGATTGGCTAGCATCTGACTGATGGCATCTTCTCCCAAAGTATCCACAATCCGTTCGGCGGTTTTTTTACCGATACCAGGAAACTTGTCACTGGCGAAAAATTGAATCAACCCAGCAGCTGACGTCGGACGGGCTTGTTGATAACTATCGGCTTTTAACTGCAACCCATATTTCGGATGCTCCACCAGCGTTCCTGTAAAACGATATGCCTCTCCTTCTTGGACATCCCCAAAGGTACCGGTAATCACGATTTCGTTTTCCCGATAATCCAAATCCGTTTCATCCACTTTAATTAGGAGAACCTTGAAAAAGTTCCCCGCATTTTGATAAAAAATCGCGGCCACAGTGCCGTCAATGGTGCCTTGAGTTCCTGACATTGGTGCCGCTCCTTTCCCTTAGTCGGTAATGACTGCCGCTCATTTCCTACAACAATGCATCTCGTCCGGCGCTTTCTCCTAAAAATGAAGCGTCATTATAGACAACCAAATCATAAGGCGTCAGTTTTTGCGGTTCTTGGGCCACCATCATGGTGAGGCTATTATTTACTAAGCCGCCCATTTCTCGTAGGTGGGCCAAATCTTTGCCTGCTAGCCACTGAATCGCAGCCGTCAAAGAAGCACCGTGGCCGACAAATAATAAGGGGCCTTCGTGTTGCATCACCGCATCAGCAACCACGGTTTCAATCCGCGCCAAGGCATCTTGAATCGATTCTCCCGCAAAAGCCCGGGGATCATATAAATCTAGCCGATTACGCAAATAATCCAACTGAATCGGGTGCTCCTCACTCACTTCATCAATCAACTGCCCTTCCAAACAGCCCAAGCCTAACTCCCGCAGACCATCCGTATAATGAATCGGCGCTGGCTTAATCAAGTAGCTGGCAATGGTTTCCGCCGTTGTCCTAGCCCGCTTTGAAGTGGAGCAATAAATGGCTTCAAAAGGGACTTCTGCCAAACGTTTGCCTAACAAAGCTACCTCTTCAAGACTCTCAGGTAACAAAGGGGAATCCCCTAGCATCCCTTGAAAGCGCCGTTGTAAATTCCATTCAGTTTTTCCATGGCGGGTAAAATAAAGTTCCATCAAATACGCTCTTTTCTCGATAATCTCACTAGATCCAGTGTTTTCAATTAATCCAATTTGTCATGTTCGTAATGATGCGTCAATTCCATATTAGGAAACCCTTGTTGCCGCAACGCTTCATAGACAATCATCGCTGCTGTATTGGAGAGATTTAAGGAACGGACATGTTCATCATTCATGGGAATTCGCAAACATTTTTCCGCATTTTCCCGCATAAACGCTTCGGGTAAACCAGTCGTCTCTTTCCCAAATAGAAAATAATGATCGCCACCATCAGCGAAGTTTGCCTCTGAATAGACTTGATTCGCGAATTTGGAAATCAAATGTAGTTGGGCCTTTTCTTGGCTTTCCAGATACGTCAAAAAAGCCGCCAAATCTGGATAGTAAGCGATATTTACCGCATTCCAATAATCCAGTCCGGCCCGCTTCAAATGTTTATCATCGGTGGAAAAGCCCAGTGGTTCAATCAAATGCAGCCAGGTATTTGTCGCTGCACAAGTTCTGGCGATATTGCCAGTATTGGCGGGAATTTGAGGTTCAAATAACACAATGTGGTTCACAATCAAGACTCCATTTCTGTCGAGGATCAAAAGGTCTGATGTTCTCGAAAATTCTTTGTTTACTATAGCATAAATGCGCAAGAATTTCTTGTGGGATAGGTGTTTTCCCTGTCAAGAATTTCATAAGATTACTGCTTTAGCCCAGTTTCTTTCGATCAATACCTACCTTGCTCACAAAGCCATGTAACTAGCCGGTAGCTAATCTCCTGCTGAAAACACAAAAAAAACGTAGCAACTCGGTGTCAAGCACGGCAAGTTGATACGTTAGTGAAGCTCTTTTCACTAACTTTTATCAGAACAGGAACCTGATAAAAACCAATGAAAAATGACTTGTTGTTACTATATCACCGATTTTGAGATTTTGCAACAGGAAAAGCTTAAAAACTTCACAAAAAAGCCGAATTTTTCCCACGAAGCACCAGTAAGTCGACTGTAATTTTACGCAGTGGTTGTTCTTTAACCTGCCTTTTCCGCTCCTGGCTAACCCCCCATTCCAAAGGGGACATCTCCAACAAATCCGACTGTCTAGCTTCTGGAATGGCAAATTCATAGGTTATTTCTTTCGCCTCATACTGGGGGTAAGAGTCTGTGAATTTTTTAAGAACTGGTTCATTGGAATACTGTTGCTTGCTGACATCATCAGGGTAGAAGGCTTGGCGCAATTCTTGCAAATAGCGAGGCCCTGGGACCACTTTCAATAATTGGCCCCCCGGTTTCAACACCCGGGCAAACTCCCGATAATTAGACGGGGAGAAGATATTTAACACGCAATCCAGCTGACCATCAGCAAAAGGTAAATTCGTCAAATCTGCCACACACCAAAAAGCCGGTTGAGGTTGTTGGGTGGCTAGATAGACCCCCGCCTTTGAAATATCAAAGCCAATAGCTGCCTGTTGAGGTATTTCCTCAAGTAATGCATTGAGAAAACTACCTTCGCCACAGCCTACGTCCAAAACAGTGCCCTCTGTTCCTAACCAATCTGCTAGCTGCTTCATGAGGGGCTGATACATGCCACTTTGAATCATCCGTCCTCTTGCCGCAAACATATCATGATCGTATTCGGTTTTCACTTGATGGGTTAAGAAAAACAACGTCCCTTTTTTTGAGACATCAAAACGATGCCCGTTTTGGCACAGCAAGCCACTGTTGCTGGCTGTCATTGAATCATGACAGATGGGACAGCGAAACAACTGCGCTTGTTCTGTCACAAAGCGTTTCCCCCAATCAATCTTCTTTTCCATTTTTTGACCTCTTTTCCAGACTACCACTAGCAGCCACGGCTACCTCGCCCTCTACTTTACCACAGAGATATGTTAGAATTCTACACAGAAGACAAACCTCATCACTATACTTTTAAGGACGTGAGTTTATGTTAATCAAAGAATTTTGTGCCGAAAACTATACGGATATTCCCGCTGCCATCCATGCTGGTGCGAAGCGTATCGAACTTTGTGACAATCTGGCAGTCGGTGGCACCACACCTTCCACCGGGGTCATTGAGGAAGTATTAAGCTATGCTGGCGAAAAAAATGTGCCGGTGATGACGATGATTCGCCCTCGTGGTGGAGACTTTATTTACAATGATATCGAACTAAAAATCATGCATACTGATCTAATCGAAGCTAAAAAAATAGGAACCGATGGCGTCGTCTTTGGCTGCCTGACGCCTAGTGGATGGTTGGATGAAGAAGCTTTGGAGCTTTTAATTGATACTGCTGAAGGCTTACAAATCACTTTCCACATGGCCTTTGATAGCATTCCAGCAGCCCGACAGTTCGAAGCCATCGATTGGCTAGCAGAACATGGCGTCGATCGCATCTTGACCCATGGTGGCGCAGCGGGCACCAATATCTTAGACAACCTTCCTCGTCTGAAGGAATTGACAAACTATGCTGCTGGCCGCCTACTGATTTTACCCGGCGCTGGCATCACTTATGAAAATGTCGATCAAATCGTCACCGAACTTGATGCCAAGGAAGCTCACGGTACCAAGATTGTTAATTTAGCAGAGTAGTTTCCTCTCAGCTAGACAAAATACTATTTAACTATTTCAACCAAAAATAAGCGGATAACGCTGCCTTATATAAAAATCCTCCACACAATAACAGCGTGGAGGATTTTAATTTGCTTAAATGGCTTGTAATAAATCGTACTGGGATTGATACAAGTGATGGTATAACCCACCTTTAGCCATCAATTCATCATGAGAACCCGCTTCGGCAATCGTCCCGCCGGAAACGTAGAATATCTTATCGGAATTTTTGATGGTGGACAAACGGTGAGCGATGATGAAGGAAGTTCGCCCTTCTAGAAGCTTCAATAAGCCTTCTTGCAACAGCTCTTCTGTTTTAGTATCGATTGAAGAAGTGGCTTCGTCTAAGATCAAAATCTTTGGATCAGCCAACAGCGCCCGCGCAAAGGAAATCAATTGCCGTTGCCCGGCTGACAAAGTGCTGCCGCGTTCTTCCACGACGGTGTTGTACCCGTCTTTTAGTTCACTGATGAAATCATGGGCCCGCACGATTTTAGCCGCAGCGATAATCTCTTCTTCGGTGGCATCTAATTTCCCATAACGAATATTTTCCATAATCGTTCCCGAGAAGATAAAGGTATCTTGCAACATGACGCCCATTTGTCGCCGCAAAGAGTTTAAAGTCACATCCCGGACATCATAGCCATCGATTTTCACTGACCCTTCATTGATATCATAAAAACGACTCAACAAGTTGATGACGGTGGTCTTCCCCGCTCCAGTCGGTCCCACCAAGGCGATGGATTGACCAGCATCGATATGGAAGCTGACATCTTTCAAAATATCTTTGCCTTCTTCGTAACGGAAAGTCACATGCTCAAAATCAACATTGCCGTGAATTTCTGGCAGTTCAATGGCCCCAGCTTTATCTTGAATATCCGGCACTTCATCTAAAGTTTCAAAAATCCGTTCCAAGTAAGCCGTCGCGGTAATCAAATTGTTGTAGAAGTTCCCGATATTGATTACCGGATTCCAGAAATTATTGATATAAGCGATAAAGGCAATCAAGGTCCCGGTAGACACATCCACGCCGATTTGACGAACACCAACGAAGTAAATGATACACATGGTAATGACTGAGATATTTTGGACCCCTGGCCAGAGTAAGAACTGAATCTTCACCGCATGCATCCAAGACGTTCGATAATCTTCGGAAACTTCTTGAAAGACCCGCAAGTTTTCTTCTTCCCGAGCAAAGGATTGGGTAATCTTGATCCCTGCGATGGACTCGTGGATATAGGCATTCATATTGGACTGCTTGTTACTCAAGACTTGGTAAGCCACCCGTTGTTTTTCTTTGATGACCATGACGATCACAAAGAGGACCGGTAGCAAAATCAAGCTATACAAAGTCAGTTTCACATCGATGGAGAACATAAACACCAAGGTGATGATGACGTTGAAAATATCGGAAATCAAGTTAATCAAGCCGTTACTAAGCAAATCACTAAGGGTGTTGATATAGTTCACCACACGGATTAGGATTTTGCCGTGAGGGCGATTGTCAAAATAAGAAAAAGGTAGTCGTTGCAGATGTTCAAAGATGTCATAACGCATATCCTTCAAGACATCCTGACCTATTTCGGTAATATGGTAAATCCGGTAACGCATGCAGATGGCGATGATGACTAAAGTGGCAATAAAAGCGCCGCCAATCACTAGCAACTCCTGCATATTTTCTTGAGGAATCGTGGAATCGATTGCTCGTTGTGTGAAGATTGGCGCTAACATCCCGGCCGTATTGGCCAAAATAATCGTCGCTAAGACTTTGATAATCGGTGCTTTATAAGGTTTGATATATTGAGCCAAACGCTTGAGGTCCGTCCAGGAAAACTCCTGCTCCAACTCCTCATCCACGTCGAATTTATTTCGTGCCACTTTCCTCACCTCCTGAAAGTCCTAATTGTTTTTGGTACACTTCGTAGTATTTGCCACCTTTGGAAACCAGCTCTTCGTGGGTTCCTTGTTCCACTACCCGGCCTTTTTCCATCATCAAGATCAAATCTGCCTCTCGTACCGAAGAAATCCGGTGAGCGATGATGAAGGTGGTTTTTTCGTCAGTTAATTTGGCTAATTCTGTTTGAATCTTGCTTTCTGTTTCCATATCGACAGCTGAAGTTGTATCATCCAAAATCAAAATGGAAGGATCTTTAACCAATGCTCGGGCCAAGGAAATCCGTTGTTTTTGGCCCCCGGAAAGTCCAACCCCGCGTTCGCCGACAATTGTTTCATACCCTTGAGGCATCCGGGAAATGAAAGCATCCGCATCGGCCACCACCGCCATTTGCCGTACATAGTCACTATCCGCAAAAGGATTACCAAATGCGATGTTATCGGTGATGGTATTGGAGAACAAGAAGACATCTTGCATCACCATGGAGATATTTTCACGCAACTGGCGCACTGGATACTCTTTTGCATCCTTGCCATCAATCAACACCCGCCCCTGTGTCGGATCATAAAAGCGCCCTACCAAGTTCACCAAGGTGGTTTTCCCCGAACCAGTCTCTCCTAAAATCCCAATCGACTGGCCCGGTGCAATTTTGAAGCTGATGTTTTCCAAAACATTGTGTTTAGGATCGTCAGAAAAATGGAAAGAAACATCTTGAAATTCCACAAAACCTTTAATCGGATGCAACTGATTTTCTTCAGAGACTTCGATTTGTGGTTCAGTATTAAGCATTTGGCGAATCTTGATACATGCCGCTGAGAAACGTTGGGCATCATTGATCAACCAACCTGCCATCCGCATCGGGTTATTCAACATCCACAAATACCCATTGAAAGCGACTAAATCCCCGATGGTCATTTCCCCTTTGATACAAAGGGCGCCCCCAAAGATCAACGTGATGACAGCCAGTGAACCGGCTAAGCCATCTAACACCGGGAGATACGTACGGGAGACATCAGCAGAAGCCATATTTCGTTGTTTAAAATCATCGTTGTAGCCATTAAATTTATCGATTTCAAAATCTTCTCGGGCAAAAGCTTTGACTACCCGGTTGCCACCGATATTTTCTTCTACCATGGAGTTCAACCGTGAAAAACTTTCCCGAATTTCAAAAAACAGCGGCCGCGCTTTTTTACTCATGGCATTCGTCATCAAAAAGATAACCGGTGTAATCGCTACCAAGGATAGCATCAATTTCCAGTTGATAAAGCCCATCACCACCACAGCCGCGGTAAACCAGATGGCACATTCCATGATGTTGTAGATCACCCAAGAGACAAAGTGACGAATCGCATCCATGTCCCCAGTCATCCGAGCCATGATATCTCCCACCCGCGTATGGTTGAAGAAATCAAAATCTAATTCCTGCAATTTTTTGTACATATCTTCCCGCAGTTGGAAGATTGTATTTTGCCCTACTCGTTCCCAAAGTATTTGGTAAGAATAACGCATGACCGTTCGCACCAACGTCGTTCCAATCATGATGATGATCAGCGGAATCAATAAGTTCACTTCGTTGTTATAAATGACCTGATCCACCACCATTTTGCCAAGATACGGATTGATTACAATAAGTATCGCATTGCCGATCAAGAACAAAGTAGCTAGAGCGATTTTTCCTTTGTATTGTTTGACATATTGCCAAATCCACTTTGAATTGCTCATTTTTCAGACATACCTCCTGTCGTCTATATAGCTTAACCGAATAAATAAAGAATGAAATGGGATATTTTAGTTTTTTTGATGTAGAATGTTATTATCTGAGCCCCGAAAAAAAGAACTTTTATACAATGGAGAAAACCACATGGAATTAGTAAATCCCCTAACCTTCAACCCGGAAATTGTCTACGTTTTCGATCCTTGGAACAAACCGGATAACTTTAATAAAATGCATTGCCACGACTTTATGGAAATCACCATTATGTTAGAGGGGGAAGCCTATTATCAATTTGGCGCCACCGAACCCGTGATTGTCCGTGCTGGCGAGATTTTGCTATTCAATCCTGGCGTCCAGCATTCAGAATGGCAAGCCCCCGAGACCTGCTCTCATCAGTTGCATATTGGTCTAAAAAATATCTCCTTAGACGGCTTAAAACGCAATTTCTTTCCCAATACCCATCCCCGCCTAACTTTAGGGCGTTACCAACATAATGTGATTGACAAAGCGTGGGAAGCGATTCGAGAGCTTAACGAAGAACGAGAAGAATTCAAGCTGATGCAAAAAGGGCAAATCATCCAAATTCTTGCTTATATTTTACGGGGACTGACAGAGCAACACGCCAGTATGGCACCGCAACTGTCCTCCAGCGAAAAACGCCATCAAAAAATCGTCAACCAAACGATTTACTTCATCGAAAATCACTACGAAGAAGAAATTACTCTCGAGAAACTCGCCTTGGATCATTTCGTCAGCCCGACTTATCTTTCCCGTATTTTCAAAGAATCAGTGGGGATGAGTCCGATTAACTACCTGATCAACATCCGTCTCACCCACGCCATGGATCTATTGAAAAAAGGCAAGAATACCATCAAAGAAGTCGCCAAAATGGTGGGGTATCAAGATGCCTATCATTTCAGTAAATCCTTTAAGAAGCAATTTGGCTTGTCACCCTCAGCGATTACGCCGGAAACAGAAGCCTAAAAGCATTGCTGTCGAAAATAGGTTGCACTTACTTCCAGTGGCTGGAGGGTGTGGCAGTGGGACTGGGAATTGCCAAACAAAAATCACGTTTGTCAATTCCCTTGCAGCTTCAAACGGAGAGTAGGAACAGCCAGCTGTCCCAACTCTCCGTAATTCATCTGCGATCCTAAACACTGCAACACCCTCTAGTCACTTCCAGTAAGTGCAACTTATTTTTGCGATATTATGAATATTTGACAATAAAAAATGCCCAGTTACGGCATGATCGTCCATATCGTACCTAGCAAATGGTCACCAAAACTTACTGATAGCATAAATCGTGACAGGTAAGTATAAACCTCCAATAACATTTTTGGTTTAGCAAAATAACTAGCTAGACACTTATTATCCCAGAAACTGGTAATCTTTGGCGCAGTAGGCTGGTGCTGGCAGTAGCTCCAAGGATTCAAAGTGAATTACTCCCCGTTAATTATCGTTTTTTGCTAATTTATGGGGAATTTAAACTTGAAAGACCAATGCCAAACGCGCCTTTTGTTTGGCATTGGCCGGTCCAGCTACCGCCAGCTCCAACCTACGTAGCCAAAGTACCAGTTTCTTTCCTCTCTATAAAAAAGCGCCACGACTAGTTTTTTAATACTAGCTGTGGCGCTCTTTTTATTATTTATGCTTCTGGCATTTCCGGTTCCTCTTCTGGCGTTGGTTCAATCAAAACTTTCCGTGGCTTACTACCTTCAGAGGGGCCCACCACACCATGGGCTTCCAGTTCGTCTACTAACCGAGCTGCCCGGTTATAGCCAATACGGAAACGTCGTTGTAGTAAGGAAACACTGGCAGTTTGCATATCCACCACCAACTCTTTGGCTTGGTCAAAGAGTTCATCTTCCGGTTCGCCCCCGTGACCACTAGCTCCGGATGCTTCCTCGTCAGATACCATCATCTTTTCTTCATAATGGGCTTCTTGTTGATCCGTGACAAAGGCCACTACCCGTTCTACTTCATGGTCGGAGATAAATGCCCCCTGCACCCGAATCGGTTTGTTTTCCCCCATCGGTAAGAAGAGCATATCCCCTCGCCCTAAGAGTTTTTCTGCCCCGTTGGAATCAATAATCGTCCGTGAATCCACCCCACTAGATACTGCAAACGCAATTCGTGAAGGAACATTGGCTTTGATGATCCCGGTAATGACATCGACACTTGGCCGTTGAGTGGCTAAAATCATGTGAATCCCGGCCGCTCGAGCCATTTGTGCCAAGCGAGTGATGGCATCTTCCACTTCATTAGAGGCTACCATCATCAAATCCGCTAATTCATCCACGATTACCACAATAAAAGGTAAGGTGGGGTGAATTTCGCCAGTTTCCATATTCTTTTGCATCACCAATTCGTTGTACCCGGTAATGTTACGGACGCCGGTCGCTGCAAATTTTTCGTAACGTTCTTCCATTTCTTTGACGACTTTTTGCAATGCTTGGGCCGCTTTGCGTGGATTGGTCACGACAGGAGTCAGTAAATGAGGAATGCCATTGTAGACATTTAGTTCCACCATTTTCGGGTCAATCATCATCAGTTTTACTTCATGGGGTTTGGCCCGCATTAAAATACTCGTGATAATGCCATTGATAGCAACTGATTTCCCACTCCCGGTAGACCCGGCTACTAACAAGTGGGGCATTTTGGCCAAGTCGGCAGTTTGTACGCGACCCGAAATATCCCGACCCAATGGCACTTCCAATAACTTATCTGGGTGATCTGGCTGGGCATCAATCACCTCGCGGAAACTAACAGTCGATACTTGACTATTAGGCACCTCGATCCCTATCAAAGACTTCCCGGGAATCGGTGCTTCCATCCGGACATCTTTGGCAGCAAGGGCCAAAGCAATGTCATCAGTTAAATTAACGATTTTTGACACTTTGACGCCGACTGCCGGTTGGACTTCAAACTTGGTGACGGCTGGTCCTAAGCTAGCCTTAACTACCTTAGCATCTACGCCGAAACTCTTGAAGGTTTGTTCCAACACGCCGATATTGTGTTCAATTTTTTTGTACTCACCAGACTGATCCGCAGGTGGGATTGTATCCAATAAATCCGCTGTCGGTAATTGGTAATCCCGGTCCTCGATTTCTTCGGCAATCTCGAAGTCCAGGTCTTCCCCGTCATCTTCTCCTTCTTCCGCAGTCCCCGCAGCAGAGCTATTGAGTTTATTTGCCGCTTTAGTAGTACTGCCTTCACTTGCAGCTGCCCCACCCTTACAGTATGCCTGTTGGGTAAAGTCATCGATAATCACCGGCAGCTCGGTTTGTTGTGGCTCGCCTGTCGGCACGGTTTCATCCTGTTGACTCTTCGCTATTCTTTCGTCAGCAGTCAACGGCCGCACTTGATTTTTCTCATTTTCCATCAATTGTAAGCGAGCGGCTTCTTTTTCTGCCTCAATCCGCGCTTGTTTTTCAGCTTGTTTGGCTTCTCTTTTGGCGACGCGAGCAGCTTTTTTCTCTTGACTTCCAGCCAATACTTGGCCGACTCTTTGGCCTGCGTTTTGCAAATGGTCGACAACTTCACCACCAGATAACATACTCGCCAAAAAGATACCAAATAAGATCAACAAGCCGGCAATCAAATAGCTGCCAATATTGGCAACCAAAAAGAAAGTACCACTGTAAAGAAGCGCTCCGAGCATTCCGCCACCGACATTTTCAGTAACTTTACTGCTACGTATATCCCTTACCAAATGGGACCAAGTCGTCCCCAAAATATTGACTGTCTTGCCCTCAAAGGTGCTAATAAACAAAGCCTCAAAAATCACCAAAATACCTAGATAAATCAATAACACCCCGATTATCCGCCGGTAATTTTTAAAGTGGGCTTCGGTATTTTTCACCATCAGCCAAATCCCATAGGCCCCTAAGCCAAGGAACAATAGTGGATATGTGTTTCCACCGATTATTCGTAAACAATTAGCCAGCAAAGTTCCCAGAAACCCTAAACGGAATAAACCAAAACCGGCAAATAGGACAAATAACAAGCCAACCAGAACAACCGTCAATTTTTCTTGTTGTTGTAGTTCTTTTTTTGTTTTTTTACGTGGACTTTTTTTCTGTACCATCCTTCGTCTCCCTCATTTCATCCTTTCCATTATAACCAAAAAATGACGGGAACAAAAGTTTTCCTATTAATAAAAACCGCTGCTAGCAGATTTACAAAAAATATAAAGTTTTTTTAAGCTGTTTCAAATTGAACAATTTACAAGATTAGACTAGGTTTTTAGCTAAAAAAGCAGAATTAACGGCTATCTATCGCCATTACAAACAGCTGACTTCCAATCATTTTGACCTATTCGACGTTATTTATCCCATCAAAAAATACGTTCGATATTTTTTATCTTTTCATTTATCGAGAGTTTTGTTAAAATCACGATGGGATGTGGTGTCCTTTTCCTGAGTTTTTTCTTTCGCTTCCACCGATTGAACTGCAGGAAATGATATAAATTGGTTAAGGAGCTTGGTTATATGAAATTTTTATTCTTTTTCGTCCTATTTGTTGCCGGCTGCGTCTATCTATTCTACTTATTGACCCGCCGTACCATTCGCGAAGCCTATGAAAGTATTGAAGGTAAAAACGAGTTGATCCGCAAAATAAAAGCTTTTTTCGTCGGTATCTTTCGCCTTATCGCATATTAATTTGTAGTTTGGCAGTCGTTTGCGTCCAGCTACCATTCAAAACAATCCGAACACTCTCGTATCTTTTCTTGGCACCAAGATACGAAAGGTCCGGATATTTTTGTCTGTTACGCACCAATTTGATGCTTTTCTATGTATACCAGCAATCACATTTAAGTTATTCTATCCTACTTCAGAAAAACAAAAAACTAATCCGCACCTCACACTAGAAAACTAACTCCCATCACCTTTAACACAAGGTATAAGAAACCTACTAATAATACCGTCGAGCTAATAATAAACAATAAAAATCCTAACCAAAAACTATTTTGCTTACGAAACATCAGCGTCCCCTCACTTTCTTAGCTATGCCAATTCTGATTTTAAGAATAACAGAATAACAAAAACAGCTGATAAAAATGAATGTAATTTTATTTATTTCAAACACAAAACTTTCTATTAAAAGTCAGATCCTAGTTGAACGGATTCAAATTTGCGATTTATGATTTTTTTGTTTTTATTATTTGAGTATTCAAACTAATTTTCTCATTTTTTTATTTTTTTAAGTTATTAAAGTTTACCCATAAAACATTCAGAAATTTCTGTTTTTCATATTTACTGGGTTTCATACTGTAATCCAAAAAAACAGGACAGCCTTGCTTCCGGAGAATGCCTCGGGTGGTAGTGGGACCGGTAAATGTCAACTAAAGACCCGTTGTCATTTTGCTAGCTCATCTTAGCGATTTCTGCTTAGATGAACTGTATGCGTCATGCTTCTGATAGCTCCTTGCCGAAGTCAAACTTGTTGTAAGTCCAACAAAATCATTGGACAACAACAAGTAATTCCTCGGACATCCTTAACACTACCACCCGAAGCATTCTCCTCCAGCAAGTCCGCCCTGTTTTATCGATAAGCAATTTATTACCTTTGCTTCGTAAATCCAGCAATTATTTTCTTGTAGGTAGCATGAGTACAGTGAAAAAGGTGAGATTTAGCGTAGTAGAATTGGATTGACAGTAGCTCTAAAGATGCGTAATGAATTACTTAGAGTTGTGGTGCTTAGTACCACCTACTCTAAGTTTGAATGCGCAAGGCAAAGCTAAAGGTGCGTCTGCGCATACAGTTCATCTAAACAGACACCGTTAAGATGAACTAGCAAAGACAAACAGATTTTTTGTTTGGCTTTTGCCGGTCTAGCTACCGTCAAGCCAATTCCTAGGTCGCTAAATTTCACCTTTTCGGGCAACACAATGACGGCATGATACGCCACTTAATTACTGATATATCAAGCTTTTTGGAGCATAATTTTTTTATAAGTTCTTTATCTATCAAAAAGCTTGCACCTCTTCAAACAGGTTGAAGTAGTTGCAAGCTTTTTTAACTCTGATTATCGTTTGATTTCTTTGACTCCATTTTTCAGCATTTCTGAAATTTCAGTAGCCGAAAGTTGATTGTGATCCCCGTGAAAAGTATGTTTCATAGCTGATGCTAGTGCTGCGAAGTCCACCGTTTCCTGAGGAGACATCCCCGTCAATAAACCATGCAAAATCCCACCAGTATAAGCATCGCCCCCACCAACACGATCGACAATCTGTTGAATGTCATAATTCACCGATTGGTACAAAATACCCTCCGTATACAAATTCCCCAGTAAAAAATTGTGATTGGCATCGATAACTTTGCGGGTCGTGCTATAAAATGTTTTGATATTCGGATAGCCCTTTTGAATTTCTTCATAGTAATAATCCAAAGAAGCGCCAGCTACTTCGGGCACCTTGAAGAAATTCAAAGCATCCAAACGCCCGGCAGAAAGCACATCCACCCAATTAGCCATTTCCCGCACAAATGTGCCACAGTCAGCCACTGACCACAGCTTGCCACGGTAGTTAACATCTAAAACGACAGTAATGCCTCGCTCTTTAGCAGCTTTCGCCAAGGTCAATGTGAGTTGACGCCACGAATCTGACAAAGCCGGTGTGATACCAGAGAGCAATAGCAGTTCTGTCTCTCCCAACAAGTCATCTAGCTGCCATTCCAACTCTGTCATCATGGCAAAACTAGAATACTTGCGGTCATAGACAACATTTGAAGAGCGTAAGCCGACACCGGTTTCCAGGTAATAAGTACCTAAGCGCTCGCCGCCTTCCAGTAGAAAGCGCGTGTCCACACCGTATTTTCGTAAATGCTGTTTCACCGCTTGTCCCAAAGGATTTTGGGGTACTTTACTGGCAAAAGCCACTTGATGCCCGTAGTTGGCCAAAGAGACGGCTACATTTGCCTCGCCACCACCATAATCCGCAGCAAACACCTGACTTTCCGCCATCCGAGTATCTTCTATCGTCGACAACCGCAACATAATTTCCCCAAGTGTCACAACTTTTTTCATGAGATTAGTTCCCTGCCTTGATCCGTTTAAATTCTGCCATGTATTCTTTGGCGGCAGCAGTAACGCCTTCGTAATCGCCACTTTCAGCTGGTTTCATCAAATTACCACCAACTCCGACAGTCACGACACCAGCTTTAAACCAGTCTTTCATATTTTCCAAGCTAACCCCACCAGTTGGCATGATGTTCACATGTGGCAGAGGCGCTTTGAAAGCACCAATGATTGATGGACCAAAAGCCGAACCTGGGAACAATTTTACAATATCGACACCCGCTTTCAAGGCGTCCTTGATTTCCGTAATAGTCATGCAGCCTGGCAAATAAGGAATTTGATACAAATTACAGATTTCGGCTGTTTCTTGATCAAAGGTGGGGCTAACAATAAAATCAGCTCCTGCCATGATGGCTAAACGAGCAGTGATAGCATCTAAAACCGTCCCTGCTCCGATAACCACTTCAGGATCTTCATTAGCTGCTACCATTTCAGCAATGACTTCATCCGCTTGGGGTAATGTAAAAGTGATTTCTAAGCCTTTCATCCCCCCTGCTAAGAGTGCTTGACAAGATTTGATGCCTTGTTCTTTTGAATTGCCACGAACCACTGGAATCACACCAGCTTTTTCCAATTTTGTTAAGATTTCTACACGTTTCATACGTTTTCCTCCTTTTTTTTTGCTAGTTCGACGATTAGTGCCGACGCTAGCTAACCAGCAACGACAGAACGAATACTATTAGAACCACTCAATTAACGTAGCTACCCAACGAAGGTACCACGATGGTCATGGAGCTAAGGTTGTTTCCCAATATACGCCAAGATTCCACCGTCTACATAAAGAATATGCCCATTGACAAAATCAGAAGCATCAGAAGCCAAGAAGACGGTTGGACCAGCCAAGTCGACGGTTTCTCCCCAACGTCCCGCAGGTGTTTTTGATACGATAAATTGATCAAAAGGATGACGAGAGCCATCTGCTTGGGTTTCTCGCAAAGGTGCCGTTTGGGGTGTTGCAATGTAGCCCGGACCAATGCCATTACATTGAATATTGGCTTCACCAAATTCAGAACAGATATTTTTGGTCAGCATTTTCAGGCCACCTTTTGCAGCTGCATAGCCCGCAACAGTTTCCCGACCCAATTCAGACATCATTGAACAGATATTGATGATTTTACCATGACCTTTTTTGATCATACCGGGTAAAACAGCTTTTGCTACGATAAAGGGTGCATTTAAGTCCACATCCACTACTTGACGGAAATCCGCAGCCGACATTTCCAACATTGGAATCCGTTTGATAATCCCCGCATTGTTGACCAAAATATCGATAGTACCAACTTCTTTTTCAATTGTTGCGACTAATCTATTCACTGCCTCTTCATCCGTCACATCTGCTACATAGCCATGGGCCTCGATGCCAGCAGCTTGATAACTGGCCCTTCCTTTGTCCACAAACTCTTGTTTTAGATCGTTAAAGACGATTGTTGCGCCAGCTTTCGCCAACGCTTTTGCTATTTCAAAGCCAATACCATAAGTCGCATCTGTTACCAGTGCCACTTTGCCATCAAGGCGGAACATATCCATAGAAAATTCCATCGCTTACTCTCCAGTCGTTTTCAGGGATCTTCCATTGTCATTGACAATCCCTATTTCATTTCACTCATCGGCACCATATCCATATCAGTGTAGGTAATATTTTCACCACACATCGCCCAAATAAAGCTGTAATTAGCGGTGCCCACGCCAGAATGAATCGACCAACTTGGAGAGATAACCGCTTGGCCTTCGTCAATAACTAAGTGCTTGGTCTCATCTGGTTTGCCCATCATATGGAAAACGCGAGTATCCTCATTGGCATAGTCAAAGTAGACGTAAGCTTCCATCCGACGTTCATGGGTATGACAAGGCATCGTGTTCCAAGCCGAACCTGGTTCCAGAATTGTATAACCCATTTGCAATTGACAGCTTTCACAAACATTGGGGTGAATGTATTGGTAGATTTTCCGTTCATTCAAGGTGACGCCTTCACCTGTTTCCATCGGTTTGACTTGATCGATGGCGATTTTAACATTTGGATATTTTTTGTGAGCAGGGACCGAGCTAATATAAAATTTTGCTGGATTCGCTGCATCTTCAGAAGTAAAGACGACATGCTTCGTTTCTTTACCAATGTAGTAACCATCTTGTTTTTTCGTGGTTTCTTTTTCGCCATCGATTTCGATAAAACCAGGGCCACCGATATTGATCACCCCTAGTTCCCGGCGTTCCAAGAAATAAGCCACACCTAACTCAGTAGACAACTGGATTTCTAAGGCTTCAGTTGTCGGGGTCACACCACCGAAAATCATACGGTCATTGTGTGTATAAGTCAGGTGAATCTCTCCAGGTACAAAGACACTTTCCACCAAGAATTCTCGGCGAAGTTCTTCTGTTGAATAGTGTTGGATATCAAGAGGGCTATGAGTGTAACGCGTTTCCATCGTTTGCATTATCGTTTCTCCTTTTACCACTATTTAATTTTCCAAATAAGAAATATATATTTTCTTATTGGAAATAACAAGTTTATTATACATGGATTTGAGGAAATGGCAACCGCTTTTCCCAGGTTTGTCCTGATTTTTTGCAACCCTTTTCAGTGAGTGGAAAATCATTTTTTCGCTAATCTTTTAGTTCCTTGAAAAGCCGGCCTCCAATTGCTTTTTAGTTTCTAAAACTTGTTGGACAACTTGTTTTTTAAACTCTGGTGTCACGCGATATTTGGGGATGCTCACACTGAAAGCGCCAAGGATTTCGGAACCTTTCATGATGGCCGCTCCGGTACAAAAGATGTCTTTTTCCATTTCCTCATCATCAAAAGCAACTCCTGTTCTTTTGATTTCGGCTAATTCTTCAGCTAACTTCAATGGGTTGGTAATGGTCTGGGAGGTATAAGGCATCAGTTTGGTCACGGCAAGATAAGCTTGATAATCTCTTTCAGAAAACTCTGCTAAGACGGCTTTCCCCATCGCCGAAGAGTACAGCGGCCGCGTAATTCCTATTTTTGAGGACATTAAAATCGTCTGACTTTTTGGTTCTAGCTTATTCACATAGACAATTTCGTTGTTAGACAAGATGCCTAAATGAATGGTTTCATCAAGAGCGTCGTTTAGTTGTTCAAGGTAAGGACGACTATTTTCTACTAAAGTGGTTTGCTGGATATCATGATTGGCATAACGTACCAATTTTGACCCTAGGCGGTAAGTTTTATCCGCCTGTTTCTCTACATAACCAATCAAAACTAAAGTATCGAGAATTTTTAAAGTTGTCGAAGGGGTCATGCCACAGCCTTTGGCAATTTCTTGGAGGGAAGAATGGGCCGCTTCCGCTAAAAAATCCAAAATATACGACGCCTTGATCAATACCGTACCATAAGGCTTTTGATTTTCCATATAATACACCTCATTTTCTATATCAGAAATTATAAGCGAAATTTCTTTAAAAAGAAAGCTGAATTGCTTGTTGCAGTAATCCTTGATCATTTTTTCTAATAGAAATTTTCCAACTGGCACTTTCTTTTGAGAGTTGATGCTTTTTTCTCAGAATGTGATAAGCTTAAGGAGCAACTAAAGTCAGCGCTATCATTTTTTGCTGGGATAAACAAGTGAGGGGTAGGTTATTTTGTTGGCAACTAAACGTATAGGGAACAAAATCCGGGGGTGGTTCTCCGGGGAGGATATTTCATTTGCCTTTATCGTCTCTTTGGCAGTACCGGTCATCATCGATCAATTCTTTTTAGTCAGCTTCAACTTTATCAACACCGCCATGATTTCCTCCTCTGGTGCAGAAGCCGTCAGTGCTGTGAATATGGTGGGATCCTTGCACTATTTCATGGTTCAGGTATTTGCTGCAGTAGGTTTGGGAGGCACCGTGGTGATTGCCCAATATTATGGGCGGCGTAATTTTAGAGAGATGGGGAAAATGGCCGCTAGTACGGTCTTTGGCTGTTTCTGTATGGCTTTAGCCTTGACCATCACCTTTTTAGTACTGCGAGATCCTGTCTTATCCTTACTTTTCGGAAAAGCTGAACCCACCGTCATGACTAATGCCAAAATCTATATGACTGGCCTTTTACTGAGCTATCCGATGCAAGCGATAGTCGAAGGCACCAATGGTAGTTTGCGGGGAATCGGTCGCACGAAGGCCTCTCTCAAACTTTCATTATTGATGAACGCCATCTATATTGCTGGGAACTTTCTTTTCGTCAGTCAGTTGGGTTTAGGGGTACGGGGCTTGACCTACTCCTTAAATATTTCCCGTTTTATTGCCGTCTTTTTTGCGATTTATACCTTGTATGCCAATAGCGGCCTGCTTCACATTCGTCGCTTGTATTTTCGGTATCCTTCCTATAAGAAGATTTTACACATCATCAAAATTTCCATCCCTTTTGCCACCGAATCTCTTGTCTTTAATGGGGGGAAAATTATCATGCAAATTTTGATCGTCTCCCTCGGAACTCAAAATATTGCAGCCAATGCCATTGCTGTCAGTTGGGTGCAGCTGTCGGAAATCATCCCTTCAGCTTTGAGTACCTCCCTCGTCCCTATCGTCGGTCAATGTATCGGTCGGGACAATATCCGCGATGCTCGAAAATTGACGAAATCCTTCGTCTTATTAGGGTGTTTAGCCTTTATTACTGTTGATTTGTTGCTACTCCCATTCTTCCATGTGGGAATGAGTCTATTCAATCCACCCGCCGGAACGATACCGTTGATTTTCCAGATTTTCATCATTTATATCTTTACCCATTTTCTTTTCTGGTCTATCAGTTTTATTTTACCCGCCGCCTTGCGAGCAGCTGGCGACGCCAAATTCACAACTGCTGTCTCCCTTTTATCCATGTGGATTTACCGTATCGGCATGGGGTATCTTTTTGGAATTTACCTTGGCTATGGCTTGCTGGGACTATTCACCGTTACTTGTTCGGAATGGGCCATTCGTGGCAGTATCTTTTACTTCCGGTTTCGCGGTTCCAAGTGGTATGCCAATAAACTAATTTAAACACTTTCTTTCACTACTCCGGTCAGCCCTTCAGCTTAATTGAAGGCTAGCCGGATTTTTTTGAAAGAAGTGTATTTTTTGACTTCCCCATGACTTCTTTGTACAGTAAGCTCAATTCAACGTGTTTTTTTCAAAAATTCAAAAAACTATTTTTCTACTTCAAACACGCTAGTAAAATTCGTCAAAAAAAATTGTAAAAGACTCTTTTATTTCCTAGATTTTCAGAGTAAAATAGCTCGACAAACAGTCCAATAAACGAATTAAACTTAAAGAAGACTATGTTCACGAGGAAGGGAGCAAATCATGAAACAAGAACAACCAAAACATCACCAGCTGCATAAGATTTCCTTTGCTGGCTTATTGGTAGCTATGGGGGTGGTCTATGGGGATATTGGGACTAGCCCACTCTA
The DNA here is from genome assembly GCF_009933255.1 of Enterococcus diestrammenae. Lineage (GTDB taxonomy): Bacteria > Bacillota > Bacilli > Lactobacillales > Enterococcaceae > Enterococcus_C > Enterococcus_C diestrammenae. Next base: position 37,234 of record NZ_MAEI01000052.1, read on the forward strand.
CGTAATGAAAGCCATCGTCGAAGAAAACGGCGGGTTGGCATCCATCAATCGAGATTTTATTTTAGGAGCAGTATCCTTGATTTTTTGGACATTGACCATTTTAACCACTGTCAAATATGTCATCATCGCCTTAAAAGCTGATAACCACGGGGAAGGTGGGATTTTCTCCTTGTACACCTTGGTGCGTAACCAAGGGAAGTTTTTAATCATTCCCGCTATGATCGGTGGCGCAGCGTTGTTAGCGGATGGCGTCTTAACCCCTGCTGTGACCGTCACTACGGCGATTGAAGGGTTACGGGGCATTCCTGAGTTTTTTGACCGTTTTGGGATGGATCAAAACATTATCGTTATCATTACCTTAGTCATTTTACTAGTGCTCTTTTCCATGCAACGCTTTGGTACTGACATGGTAGGGAAAGCCTTTGGACCGGTAATGTTCCTCTGGTTCACTTTTTTAGGGGTGATGGGTATCCTCAATTTCAGCCGAGATCTATCCGTCATTTCTGCTCTTAATCCTGTTTATGCCGTGAAATTGCTGTTTTCGACAGACAATCACCTAGGTATTTTTATCTTAGGCAATATCTTTTTGGCAACTACCGGAGCTGAAGCGTTGTATTCCGACATGGGACACGTCGGCAAACGCAATATTCACGTTAGCTGGCCTTATGTAAAAATCTGTCTAATGCTGAACTATCTCGGCCAAGCTGCTTGGCTGACCAATGTCTACCAAGACACGGATATTCAAGCCATTGAACAGTTGAATCCGTTCTTCCGGATGTTACCAAACGGTTGGATGGTCATCGGGGTTGGTTTCGCAACGATTGCTGCCGTGATTGCCTCCCAAGCGTTGATTTCTGGCTCCTTTACCTTAGTCTCTGAAGCGATTAAACTAAAACTATTGCCGCGGATGAAAATCATCTATCCAGGAAAAACTATCGGCCAGATGTATATCCCGGTGATCAATACCTTGTTATGGATTGCTTGCTCTTTAGTCGTCCTCACCTTCCGGACATCTTCTCATATGGAAGCCGCTTATGGATTGTCCATCACGGTGACGATGTTGATGACGACCCTCTTATTGTTTTTCTTTATGAAGCAAAAAGGGCATTCGCTAGCCACTTCACTCATCATTACCCTGTTCTTCGGTGGGATTGAAACCATCTTCTTTATCTCTAGTGCTGTCAAATTCTTCCACGGTGGTTTTGTGGCAGTCTTGATTGCCTTAGTCATTTTGTTAGTCATGGCCATTTGGGAAGGCGCCAATATCATTGAAGAAAATGTCAGTGATGAGGTCAATCTGCGGGATTATTTACCACAACTGACTGCTTTGCGGGATGATCAAACAATTCCTTTATACCAGACCAATGTCGTCTTTTTAGTTCCCCGCCTTTCTGGTGATGAGATCGAGCGCCAGTTTGTTTATTCCATTTTGGATAAACGACCAAAGCGGGCCCAAGTTTACTGGTTTGTCAATGTAGATGTCACCGATGAACCCTTTACTCAAGAATATGAAGTGGACACGATGGGCACTGATTTTGTCATCAAAGTTAAGCTCCATCTCGGCTTCCGCATCGAACAAGAAGTCAACGTCTATATTCGTCAAATCATCCACGACTTGATGAAAAGTGATCGGATTCCCCAACAGCCACAAAAATATTCCATCACTCCCGGACGCAATGTTGGTGATTTTCAATTTATCCTGATTCAAAAGATACTCTCCAACAATACCGTCTTGAGTAAATGGCAGCGCCAAATCATGCAAGCCAAGCTCTTCATTAAGCGCCATACCATGTCCCCGGAAAATTGGTTTGGTCTGGAATACAGTGATGTCTTGTATGAAACGGTGCCGCTGGTAATTGGTGCACCAAGAAAGACACGCTTGAAGGAACGAAAGAACTAAAAACAGGCCCCTGTACAACGGTTGATTGTTGTATGGGGGCCTGTTCATTTTTATTTTACACTTGCATCAAAGCTTGTTCCAAATCTGCAATCAACGTTTCCTGGTTTTCTAAGCCAACGTGTAATCGGATGACCCCACTAGGAACACCTGGTAAGTCTTTATTGACAGTAGCATCCGCTACCAAGCTTTCAAAACCACCCCAGCTCACCCCATGTTGGAATACTCGAAGTTGTTGGATAAACTGATTTTGTTGTTCTTTGGTACCGTCGATAATCAAGCTCAACAAGCCATTAAACCCAGTCATTTGCTTAGCCGCCAGCTCATAATCCGGATGACTAGGCAAGGCCGGATAAAAGACTTGCTTCACCTTAGGATGGGCTTCTAAATATTGGGCTACCGCCATGGCATTGTCTTGATGACCCTTAATACGATAAGGTAAAGTCCGCAAACCTCGCAAAATCAGCCAAGCCTGATGGGGATCCATCACCGCACCAAACAAGGCTCGCTCCTCTTCCACCATTGGCTCCAATAACGCCTCACTGCCAATCAATACCCCACCCATGGCATCACTGTGGCCACCGATGTATTTTGACGCCGTATGAGCCACCAAATCAATCCCCAATACCAATGGATTTTGGAATAAAGGCGTGGCATAGGTATTGTCAATCATGGTTTTGACACCGGCTTTACGAGCAATTTCGGCGATAGCAGTAAGATCTTGCACCCGAAAGATATGAGAAGACGGGCTTTCTAAATAAATCAAGCTGGTTTCCGGTCGCAACGCATCCGCGATTTCTTTGGGATCATTTCCCACCACAAATGTCGTCTCCACACCGAATTTTGCTAAGTAGTTCGCCAAAAAATTATGGGTTGGTCCATAAACGGTATCCACACAAATCACATGGCTATCTTTTTTAATACAAGTCATGATGCCTGCTGAAATTGCGGCCATGCCACTGGCAAAACCCAATGCCCGCTCGCCTTGTTCTAAGGCAGCCATTTTCTTTTCCAAAATTTCCGTCGTCGGATTATTGATTCGGGAATAGACGTACTCCTCTTCTTGGATGCCATTAGTTTCAGTGGGTTTGACAAATAATGTCGTTTGAAAAATTGGTGGTACCACTGATCCCAAATAACGATCTGGACTCTCTCCTAAATGCAGAATAATGTCTTCTTGTTTCATTTACTCGTTCACTCCTTAGCTTCCCTTAACTAAATGTAATTGTTGGCCCCTATTGATTAGGCTACTTATTCCATCAATAAACGTACTAAAAACCCCGGTTAGCTGAAAGTTCACTTTTTTAAGTTTCTCACTAATTTTTTGCCATCCAATCACTATTACTTACAGAAAAAACTTAGAATCTCATCGCAAGTCAGCCGATGATGTCAGGTGATCAGCGGCAGATAAAAGGAAGTACTTCAATAATTTCTTTTCCACCCTCTAGAGAATTTTTTCTGAAAAGCGCAAAAAAGACCAACGATTTAATAATCGCTGACCTTTTCGTTAATGCGACAGTTAATTAGCTACTGTATTTTTGTAAGCAGCGAACGCTTTTTCGAGCAAACGCTAAGAAAACCGGCCAATCTAGCTATCGTCATATCAATTCCTAGGTGGCTAAATTTCACCTTTTTCGGGCATCACAATGATGGTCTGATAGGCCACTTAATTCCTGATACACCAGGCTTTTTAAGTTTAATTTTTTATAAGTTCTCTATCTACAAAAACAGCGGAATCCGATGATAATCACTCGGATTCCGCTGTTTTGATAAGCTGCTTGGCCGATTATTTCCCAGCCCGTTTGACATAAGTGCCTTCAGCAGTGTTGATTTCTAATAGTTCCCCCGCTTCGATAAAGTCAGGAACATTGACTACCAAGCCAGTTTCCATGGTTGCTGGTTTACCAGAGCCAGTAACTGTCGCCCCTTTGATTGATGGTTGGGTTTCTGACACTCGTAGAACGACGGTAGATGGCAGTTGCACACCGATCACTTCTGAACCGTAGAATTGGATTTTCACTTCCATATTTTCTAGGATGTATTTCAATTCTTCTGCAACTGTTTCAACAGGAATTTCATATTGTTCATAAGATTCTGTGTCCATAAAGTAAGCAGTATCATCCATCATGTACAAATATTGTACATTGTTTGTGTCAATATGAGCTTTTTCAAATTTTTCATCAGGACGCAAAGTTGTATCATAAGTTGCGCCTGTGCGGACATCCCGTAGTTTCATTCGCATAACGGTATTCCCTTTACCAGGTTTGTGGTGACTGGCTTCCAATACTTTAATCAGTTTGCCGTCTTGGATGAATGTCATCCCGGCCCGCAAATCGCTTGCTGAAATCATGATTATCCTTCTTTCCGTAAATTAGTCCTTGTCCATTTTAGCAAAAGGAACGCCGATAAGCCACCTTTAGCCAAAATTTCTTTTTATCAATGTTTTTTTATTGGCAGCCTAGACTAGCGATGCATTCGATAATTGGCTTGGTATTCGTCCACTTCGATGTAGATATAAGCCTTTTTATCCGGCAGACTTCTGCGGATATTGGCTTCAATCTCGTTAATAATCGAATACGCCAAGCCTTCTTTTTCCCCTTGAATATCCACTTTGGCGGCGATCATGATTTCATCTGCGGACAAATGTAACGTCTTCAAATCCAAGAGATGATCCACATCTGGTCGCTCAAAAGCACTGCGAATCTTCGCCAAATCGCCAGCCGTGACACTTTCGCCGATAACCAAGCTATAAAACTCCCGCGCCAAAAAAATCGCCGCAAACATCAACAATAACCCAATCAATAAGCCGCTCAACGCATCAAACACACCGTTGCCAGTGACCATCGTCAATACTGTCCCTACCAAGGCTAGCAATAGACCAATCACAGCACAAAAGTCTTCCGTAAAAATAATCAAAATCTCACTATGACGACTTTCTCGTAAGAATTTAAACAAGGGCAACTTTTCGGTATTCAGCTGGCGAATTTCTTTGATAGCGACCCGTAGCGAACTGCCTTCCACTAACATACCAAAAAGCAAAATAACAATCACCAGCCACTGGTTACCGACTTCATGAGCAGGATGGAAGAGTTTTTCTGCTGCCTCCATCACCCCTAAGGCCCCACCGCCGAAAAAGAGCATCGTAGCTACAATCGTACTGAAGAAATACTTAGCCCGCCCTTCACCAAACTGATGCAATTGACTTTGGCCAAGATTGGCTCGTTTATCTCCTATCAATAATAATGCCTGATTACTACAATCCACCACACTATGAATGGATTCATTTAGCATGGCCGCACTACCACTCAGCAAATAGCCGATAAACTTACTGATAGCCACCAAAATATTCGCCGCCAAGGCAGCTAAGACAGCTACCATTCCACCTGTTTTCTTTGCTTCCATGTCCATCCACTCCTAATTGATCGTCTGTTCGGCTTATTATAAGTTTTTTCCGACATTCCCACTACCAAAAGCTCTCCATCGCCATGTAACTGTGTGCTCAAAAGTATCGTAGCCCTCGGAGTGTCATAATCCTACAATCTAAGTGGTTCTCCGCTAGCAAGTCCCCCTATTTTGTCGATAAGCGCTTGATTCAATTTCCTACTTAATCTGGTTTAAAGAGTAGTAAGTATTCATACCCACGTGTCATATATAAGTCTATTTGTTGCTTAAATTTTGATCAATCATTTCTGATAAAAAGCTACAACTTCCGCTTTTCTCAACGAAAATGAAAGTCGTAGCCCAATCAGTTCATTATTCACGATAAAATGTTTGTTCTCCCAAAGTTAGGGTCGTGTAAGATGTTTCCTCAGTAGCCGGCACCAAATAAAATTGGAAAGGAACAGGATTCTCACCTAAAGAACCATTGCCATAGCGTCTGGAGAAGGCATTTAAATCCCAGCTGAGGGTATATTGATTTTGCCATTGTTTGTTTGCAGTGATTTGATATACTCGCTGATCGACGGCGAACATCAGAGTATCCTTCGTCAAAGTCAAAACCGGTGTCTGGGTGGCAAAACTCCCTTTTTCATCTGGTGGCGTACCATACCAATGTCCTTGTAAAACTTCTGGAACCAAAGGCGCGGATGGCGGCTCCTCCGTGGTGTCGGTGTCAGTTCTTTGACTTTTTCTGCCACATCATAAGCTGCTTTTTGTTTCACCAATCGCACCAACAACTTGTCCAACTCCCCCCGCTCTTCAGCTAAGGCGGGATTGCCATCTGCTACATTACGGGCATCGATAAGCTGATTTAACGCCTCGTCGTAGTCATCTTCTGCCAGAGACTGGCGGATGGTTTTCAATCGGTTGTCAAAATCGTCCACCACTTTCTGAGCAGCTTTGACGGCGCTAGCTTGAGCGTCCCCTTGTTGCTTGACACTGCGGGACAAATCAGAACGAGCCAATAACTCAGCTACAGTTTGCTTACTTTCACTTATTTTACCTGCTTGAAGTTGTCGCTCACTCTTTTCTAGCAAAGCAGTCTGCTGTTGGTAGTCAATGGCCGCTTGGTCCCTGGGCTCAGCTTGTAAAGCTAAATCAAAAGATGCAGCGGCTTTTCGATAATTTCCTTTCGCAATCGCCGTCACCCCAGCCGCTACCGCCGATTCATAAGCCGTGTTTTGGCTTTGACAGCCGCTTAAAAAGAGGACCCCCATCATTAAACAAACCCCAAACTTGCTCCTACTACTCATTTTTCTGTTAGCCTCCAAATTGCCAATCGTACTTTCTACCTTAAATTCACACTTCAAAAATCATTATACCAGTGCTTTTTATGGGATTCAAAAAAGCCGGCGTGGCCACCGACTTTCCTGCTTAATTCATTGCTAATTCATAGACCGCCGCATCATACGGTGCTAGCGTCAATTTTTTGGTCAACAAACCTGCCGTGGCATCAGAGGCTAAGTTGCCAAAGACATACGTGGCAGCAGTCTCTTGGGCGAGATAGCGTTTTGGGATGGTCAGGATACGCTTTTTAGCTGATAAATTGGCTACCACTAAGAAAGCTTTCTCTTGGCCCTGTCGCAGATAAGCAAAAATATCCGGGTCCCCAGCAGCCACCAAATCAAAGCCACCGGTCACAAAAGTCCCTTCAGCTTTGCGAAACCCAATCAACTTCTGATAAAAACGCAAAACAGATCCCTCGTCAGCCATTTCCGCCTCAACATTCAGCTGGGGATAATTGGGATTGACAGCCAACCAAGGGGTACCACTAGTAAACCCACTGTTTGGTGAATCGTTCCACTGCATCGGAGTCCGAGCATGGTCCCGGGTCCAATGGGTCGTCAAGCGCAATGCCTCCTCCGGTGAGACACCAGACTCTAGCAATAAACGATAGTGGTTGTGGGAATCTTTGGCATCCACCTCAGCAATAGTGGCAAAAGGATAATTGGTCATTCCTAATTCTTGCCCCTGATAGATAAATGGCGTACCTTTTAAAAGCATGTAAGCCACCGCTATTGCCTGAGCGGACTTCACCGTTTCATTTCCCAACACTGAGTTAATTCGCGGGTTATCATGGTTTTCTACATATAACGCATTCCAACCCGCATTTTCCAAATGTTTTTGCCAACGAGCCAAGACTTTTTTAAAGCCCAAAACATTGATTCGTTCTGAGCCAGGCTCTCCTTCCCGCACATTGTGTTCCAGCTCAAAAATCATATCTAGATAGCCATCGTCATCCGTCCAGCTGACAGCTTGACGGCTGGAAACACCACTAGCTTCTCCCACTGTCATCACATGATATTTGCGGAAAAGCCCCTGCAAATCCGTCATATACGCCTCAATCCCAGAAACATTCATAAACGGCGCCCACGGATTATCAGTAATTTTAAAATCCCAAGGTTCTTTTTGCAAATGACTGATGGCGTCCAAGCGAAACCCATCGATTCCTAACGCTAGCCACCATTCAATCATCTGATAAATCGCTTGGCGCAGCTGACCGTTCCGCCAATTCAAATCGGGCTGTTGTGGTGCAAAGACATGAAAATAACTCTCCCCACTGTTCTCATCATAAGTCCAAGTGGAACCCCCGAAAAAACTTTGCCAATCATTTGGCGGTTGTTTTTCGCTGGTCGCTGGTTGCCAGTGGTAATAGTCCCGATAAGGATTATCCTTGCCTTTTTTGGCCTCCAAAAACCAAGGATGTTGGTCAGAAGTATGATTGATCACCAAATCCAAAATTAGCTTCAATCCCAATTCATGGCATTTGTCCAACAAGGCTTTAAATTCTGCCATCGTACCGTACTCTGGCTGGATTTTCTGAAAGTCTGAGATATCATAGCCATTGTCTACATTTGGGGAAAGGTAAATGGGGTTTAACCAGATAAAGTCCACACCCAACGCCTTGAGGTATGGGAGCTTTTCCATGATACCCGCAATATCGCCAATACCATCCCCGTCAGCATCTCGGAAACTTCGAGGATAAAGCTGGTACCCCACTGCATGTTGCCACCAAGGTTGCTTTAACTCATGGGTCATTATTCTTCCCTCACTTTCACTGTAAAGGCTTCCCACGGAGCTAACAATCGGTGGGCAACACTTGTAATTTTCTCTGGGTAATTATGGATGACTGGTGCCAACACGCTAAACTGAGGCAAATGCAGTTCTTGCGTATCATCGGAAAAGTTGCCCACTACAAGCCAAGTTTCCCCTTCATAGCGACGAAGATAAGCAAAAATAGTCGTCGGCGTCGACAATAGCTCAAAATCCCCCCAAATCATTAGCGGGTGTTCTTTACGCAGCTTGATCAATTGTTGATAAGTGTAAAAAATCGAGTTTGGATCCGCCAAAGCCGCAGCAACATTGATTTCTCGATAATTAGGATTCACGGCTAGCCATGGTGTACCCGTAGTAAAACCCGCTTCCTTAGTAGCATCCCATTGCATCGGGGTCCGGGCATTATCTCGGCCTTTTTTGTTGATGGCGGCAAGAATCGCCTCTTTGGTGAACCCTTTTGCCAACCGCTCGTGGTACATATTGCGACTTTCAATATCTGCAACTTCACTAATATCCGTCACTGGTGCGTTGGTCATCCCGATTTCTTCTCCCTGATAAACATATGGCGTTCCCTTCATCATATGGAGTAAAATCGCAAATAGCTTGGCACTCGCTTCTCGGTAACGGCTATCATTGCCCCACCGAGAAATGATTCGTGGCAAATCGTGGTTCTCCCAAAAGAGAGAGTTCCAGCCTTCTGACCCTAATTCCGTCTGCCAACGAGCCAAAGCATGTTTTAAAGCCCCCACATCCAATGGTTGCAAATCCCATTTTTCTTTACCGGGCTCTTGATCCAGGCCCATGTGTTCAAACTGAAAAACCATCGACAATTCTTGCCGTGCCGGATTGGAGTATAGTTTGGCGATTTCCGGCGTCGCTCCCCAAGTTTCCCCCACCGTCAACAATTCTTTGCCACCAAATGTCGCCTGATTCATCTCTTGCAGGTATTCATGGAGCTTAGGACCATTTCCGGTAATTTCTTTTTCTGGGATTTTGCCAATCAAATCAATCACGTCCATCCGAAAACCGCCGATGCCTTTATCAATCCAAAAATTCATCATGTCATAAACAGCTTGGCGCACTTGAGGATTCTCCCAATTGAGGTCCGGTTGTTTTTTGCTGAAAAGATGCAAGTAGTATTGACCACTGGCTTCATCAAGCTCCCAAGCTGTTCCTGAAAAAGTCGAACCAAGGCCATTGGGAACGCCTCCGTCTTTTGCTGGATCCGCCCATACGTAGTAATCACGATAAGGGTTTTCTCGACCTTTTTTGGCTTCCACAAACCACCGATGTTCATCGGAAGTATGGTTTACCACTAAATCCATAATAATCTTGATTCCACGTTTAGCCGCTTCGGCAATGAGTTGCTCCATATCAGCCATCGTGCCAAACTCGGCCATAATGTTTTCATAATCGGAAATGTCGTACCCATTATCATCATTGGGGGACTGATACACTGGGGATAACCAGATGCCGCCAATCCCCAGTTTTTCCAAATAAGGTAGTTTCTCAATGATTCCCGGTAAATCGCCAATACCATCCCCATCAGAGTCTTTAAAACTCCGGGGATAAACTTGGTAGATTACCACTTCTTGCCACCAATGCTTTTTCATCTACTTACTCCTCTCAAAATACGCTGAAGCTTCTCTCTTTCAAAAAACCGCTGGGTGCCTTTTGGTCCGCAGCGGTTATCAGCAATTATCCTAGTAACACAAAACCTTTCGGCGACAACTGGCCTGCTTTTCCTTCCAGAGAAAGGAGATTTTCTACCAAGATTTGGTCAGGTGCCACCGTTAAATCATAGGTCACAGTTCCCGCATTAAAAATACCAGTGAGTGTCCCCGTCGATGTTTTGCGGGTCAAACGGATGATCCCATCTGTTTCCGATACCTCATCCCAGAGCAAGTCCCCCTCTGACAAAAGCGGCTGCCAGTCTTTTCGCAACTGAACCATCTCTTTGAAGAAGGCAAACATGTCCTGGTCTTGTTCTTCTGGTTCCCACACCATGCATTTGCGACAATCTGGATCCATCTCGCCGGTCATGGAATATTCATCCCCATAATAGATACATGGAACTCCTGGCTGTAGGTAAGTGAAGGCCACTACTTGCTTCATCAAATCCTTGTCCCCTTTCGCCAATGTCAACAGGCGTGGGGTATCGTGGGAATCCAGCACATTAAACTGAATTTGATTGGTTTGATTGCGATACAACATCAACTGGCTATTAATTTCTGAAACCATCTTGTCCATAGGAATCTGGCCTTTGACAAAAAATTCCATGATGGCATCGGTATAGGCGTAGTTCATCACTGCGTGGAATTCGTCCCCTTGTAGCCAAGACTGAGAAGAATGCCAGATTTCCCCCAAAATATAGAAGTCGTCTTTGGTTTCATCACAAACTTGCCGGAATTTTTTCCAAAAATGATGGTCCACTTCATTGGCTACATCTAAACGCCAAGCATCAATATCAAATTCTTCAATCCAATATTTAGCAATCTTCAAGAGGTAGTCTTGTACCTCGGGGTTGGCGGTGTTGAGCTTTGGCATATGAGGGGTAAACGCAAAGACATCGTAGGTTAAGTCTTTGGCATCCTCAAAGTCGTTTCCTGGCGTGTAAGTAGCTGGAAATTGATTGACATGGAACCAATCGGCATATTGCGAATCCGCCCCGTTTTTTACGACATCTTGCCATTGAGGTGAAACATCCCCCATATGATTAAAGACGGCATCTAGCATGACTTTGATGCCGCGTTTATGGCATTCGTCAATCAGTTGTTTCAATAAGGCCTCATCCCCAAAAGCCGGATCGACCTTCAGATAATCAATGGTATCGTATTTGTGGTTTGAATAAGCTTCAAAAATTGGACAAAAATACAACCCATTGATCCCCAACTCAACGAAATGATCTAAATGATCCAGCACCCCTTGCAAATCGCCACCGAAAAAATCTTGACGATCCGGCGCTTTAGAACCCCACGGCAGGGTCCCTTCTGGATCATTGGTAGGATCACCATTAGCAAAGCGTTCAGGAAAGATTTGATACCAAACCGTCCCTTTAACCCATTCCGGTGCTTTAAAGCGATCGACTTCATGAAAATAAGGCATGCGGAAATAATTATTGGGCATTTCGAGGAACTCTTGCGCAAAGGGAAAAACACCATGATCGCCATAAAAGACCTCAGTTCCATCGTATCCCTGCAAAAGAAAACCATAGGATAGGCGTTTAAATTTAGCGTTTACTTCGCAAACCCAGTAATCATACAGATTAGTGGTCAAATACCGAGTCATTGCCACCGGTGTTTCAAAGCCATCTACTTGATGAATCAAATAAGGATCGCCAAAGAGCAAACTGACACCTTTTAAATCTCCTCTGGCGGTGCGTAAGCGCAAATGCATGGTCTCTTTCGTGTACAGATAAGCAAATTCACTATCGGGACGATGATAAATCGCTGCTGTGTTCATATTCTTCACCTTTCTCGAACTTTAGGCCCACACTACACCATTGGACCAGTTCGTTTCCTTTACAATTTCTACGCCCCCATTATGGCATATGCTGCAAGCTATTTCAAGAATTTTAAGCAAACGATTGCACAACATTTTATTCTTGTGGCAAAAATGATTGCAATTCCCTTTAAGGATAGGAAAAGCTGGCCCACCTACTAGACAAGAGCTTGTTTGATTCATAAGATTGCTCACCTATTTTTCTGCTATTTAGTAGAAAGGATATGCCCTTAAAAAAGTCACTACTTAATAAGAAATACCACCTTATGTGTCCTCAATAAAATAAAAACAGTAAAATAGTTCTTCATTTTTAGAGGAAAACCCTTGACTATTTCCGCAATCGGTTGCATAATGTATTTGTAAGCGACATCATCTTTACCAATTAGGCACAACTATGGAGGGAAAAAGAAATGAAAGCAAACTGGAAAAAATTATTGATGAGCGGCGCAGTCTTAGGCTTATCCGCAATCACACTTGCAGCTTGTGGCGGGAGCGGCGACGATACCGCTAGCAGTGGCAAACCAGCTACTTCCGGCTCAGGTGACGCAACCAAAATCGCAGGGGACTTGAAACTGTGGGTCGACACTGACCACGTCAAAGCCATCCAAGGAATCGTGGATGATTTTGTCGCCGAAAATCCTGATGTCAAAGTCAAAGTTACCGCCGGTTCATCCGCAGATGCCAAAGCTGATGTTTCCAAGGACCCAGAAAAAGCTGCCGACGTCTTTATGATGCCTCATGATCAAGTAGGTCAAATGGCCGAAGCTGGACTCTTATATCCAGTAGGTAAAAAACAAGCCGAAACCATCAAAGAAAACAACACTGAAGCTTCCGTCAACGGGGTGACTTGGAAGGATAAGATTTATGGCTACCCATATGGTGTGGAATCACAAGTCCTCTATTATAACAAAGCCAAACTTTCAGCAGATGATGTCAAAACTTGGGAAACCTTGACTGAAAAAGGCAAAATTGGTACGAACTTCGGTGAGGCCGGTGCCAACTATATCTTCGGCCCATTATTTATGAGTAATGGTGATCTCCTTTACGGTGAAAACGGGGAAGATTTGCAAGGTACCAACTTCAACAATGAACAAGGGATTGAAGTCATGAAATGGATTGCTGCTCAAAAAGACAATCCAGGCGTTGTCCAATCCGCTGATTCTGCTTTAAGTAACTTGCAATCTGGTAAAACGGATGCCTTCCTAAGCGGTCCTTGGTCTAAAAATGATGTTGAAAAAGCACTGGGAGACAATATGGCCGTGGCAGCCTATCCGACTATTGACTTCGGTAGTGGTGCAAAACAAATGATGGCCTTTATGGGTGTTAAATTGTACGGTGTTAACCAACAAACCGAAGCACCATTAGCAGCCATGGCTTTAGCTGAATACATCACTAACAAAGAGGCCCAAATGATTGAATTTGAAACAAACGGCGTGATCCCTTCCAATAAGGAAGCACAAGCCGATAGCAAAGTCACTGACGATGCTGTAGCCAAAGCAGTAATGGAAATGACCGACCCTGAACACACTGTTGTCATGCCAAAATTACCTGAAATGGTTTCCTTCTGGCCACCAATGGATGCGTTAATCAATGATGCCTACAAAGGCAATATTCCTGAATCTGACTTCCAAGCAAAATTGGACAAATTTGTAGCGGATACCTCTAAAGAAGTAAAAGAATAATTCCTTGCTTTCTCAAGGTAAGCCCCTACGCTTGATGGCTTATCTCTGACAGATGCAACGGATAACCTGGGAAGACCTCGTGATTACTTACTCCCGTCAACGGGGTCTTTTCCTTTTAGCTAATTTTCTAGCCTCGATATTTTTGGCTACTAAAAGCTTCACCTTGAAGAATGAAAAAAACGTCACTTCACCTCACCAATTGGACTGAGGTCTGACATTTCTCTTTTAAAATTGCTAAAGACTCCGCCAACCGGAGACTTCGGCGCCTAACACCCAGAAAGTAAGGTGAAAATCCATGTTCAAAAAAAAGAATGGTCCGAAACCCATCACTTATCGCGAATTATTTAAAAAAGGCGATCTGCCTACGAAATTATCTTTTCTCGTGATGGGCGCGGCCAATTTGGCTAACAAACAAATCTTAAAGGGTCTGATCTTCTTAGCAACGGAAGTCGGCATCATCGGCTGGCTCTTTTATGCCGGTTTCCATACTTTAGCCATGTTACAGACGCTAGGAACCAAAGAACAAGGCCTAGTCTACAATGAAGACCTCGGTATCGATATCTTGCAAAAAGGCGACAACTCCATGTTGATTTTACTTTTTGGGATCGCGGCCATCTTGATTTGTATCCTTTTGATCATTATGTATATTATCAATTTACGTAGCGCACGCAATATCTACGAACTAAAGCAAGCCGGCAAAAAGATTCCTTCGACTAAAGATGACTTGGTAAGCTTGGTGAATGAACGCTTCCATGCCACGTTGATGACCATCCCTTTGTTGGGGGTACTGTTTTTCACAGTATTGCCGTTACTCTACATGATTTCTATCGCCTTTACCAACTACGATCACAAACACTTGCCGCCCAAGAGCCTCTTTACCTGGGTCGGCTTTGAAAACTTCAGCAATGTCATCACAGGGGATATGGCTAGCACCTTCTTCCCGGTATTGGGTTGGACATTGATTTGGGCTGTCTTGGCCACCGTCACTAATTTCTTTTTCGGGGTCATCTTAGCACTCTTAATCCAATCCAAAGGCATCAAATACAAGAAATTCTGGCGGACAATTTTCGTCATCACCATGGCAGTCCCCCAATTTGTTTCCTTATTAATCATGCGCAACTTGCTTAATGGCGCGGGACCCATCAACTCTATTTTGATGAATTTAGGTTGGATTGACAGCGCCATCCCATTTCTAACCGATCCTATGTGGGCCAAAATCACCGTCATTATCGTCAATATGTGGATTGGGATTCCCGTCACCATGCTGGTTTCCACTGGGATTATTCAAAATTTGGATCGCGATCAAATCGAAGCCGCGGAAATCGATGGTGCCAATAAATTCCAAATTTTCCGTAGCATCACCTTCCCGCAGATTTTATTTGTCATGACGCCAGCTTTGATTCAACAGTTTATCGGTAACATCAATAACTTCAACGTTATCTTCTTGTTAACCGGTGGTGGCCCTACCAACTCTGACTTTTACGGTGCCGGTTCCACTGATCTGTTAGTTACCTGGCTGTACAATTTGACTGTCAATACCATGGACTACAACTTAGCCTCGGTTATCGGGATTTTGATCTTTATCCTCTCCGCAGTCTTCAGTCTGATCATGTACACACGGACCAATTCATTCAAGGAGGCGTAAAAAATGGCCGTACAAACAAAAAAGAAAAACTATCACAACCGCCAAAAGATGACTCGCACCTTGATTTATGCTATTTTGATCATCATGGCCGTAGTTTGGATGTTCCCTATCTTTTGGATCGTCCTTACTAGTTTCCGTAATGAAGGTGGGGCCTTCGTTCCGTATATCATTCCCAAAGAATTTACCTTAAGCAACTACATTAACTTATTGACGGACGCTTCTGGCAACTATCCTTTTGTTCGCTGGTTTTTAAACACTTTGTTTGTTGCCGTCATCAGTTGTCTGTTATCCACTTTTATCACCATCGCCATGGCCTATGCTTTGAGCCGCCTACGCTTTAAGTTACGGAAACCATTTTTAAAAGTCGCTTTGGTGTTAAACATGTTCCCTGGCTTTATGAGCATGATCGCTGTTTACTACATCTTGAAAGCTTTAAACCTGACCCAAAGTCTCTTTGCTTTGATTCTCGTCTACTCGGCAGGGGCAGCTCTTGGTTTTTATATCGCCAAAGGATTTTTTGATACAATTCCAATGGCCCTTGATGAGTCAGCCATGATCGATGGCGCCAATAAGTGGCAGATTTTCACCAAAATTACCTTACCGCTATCCAAACCGATCATCGTCTATACTGCCTTGATGGCTTTTATGGCTCCTTGGATGGACTTTATCTTTGCCCGCATCATCATGGGAGACAAGATCCAAAACTACACGGTGGCTATCGGATTATATACTATGATGACCCGCACCACTGCTAATGCCTTGTTTATGACCTTTACCGCAGGCTGTGTCCTGATTGCCATTCCAATCACCTTATTGTTTATCTATATGCAAAAATACTACGTGGAGGGCATTACTTCCGGGTCTGTGAAATAAACACACAACTCATGGAGCGGTACCGAGAAAGTTGGTACTGCTCTTTTTGTTTGGCCCGCAAAGATAACACTTGACCACTTTTTTTTTTTTAGGAAATAAATGAAGCCTTTCAGTTAAACCCTTGATTTGACGGCCTTTTCAGGCTAATTCGTGTCATTTTCCGCTTGGTGTTTTATTCAAATAAACACTAAAAAATTGTTATCGGTGCCAAAACATTGTATCCTAATCTTGTAAACAAACGAGCAGTATCCATAGGAACCCCCGTTAAGCATTTGGACTGTTCTAACAGAGATTCTCGCAAAATGGTTTCCCCTTCCCCTTTTACCGTTTTGCAGTCCAGTTGGAACCCATTTGATAGTTTCAATAACAATACCTTCTTACTTTAGTCGTTGTTTGAATTGAAAACTTCCGCAACACCCTATAGATACACTCCCCCCTCAAGCCGAAAGTCCCCCGCTTTCGGTTTTTTTATTTTGAAATGAGATCAAACGAACTGGTTGCAAAGCGGTGATTTACCATTGCTTTTTATGACAGAAATGTTAGCTCAATGATCGCTATTTCGATGTTGTCAAAAATAAAAAAGAGCTATAATCAAAATACTTAAATGGAAAGAAGGATCCTAATGAAACTAAAATTTGGCATCGGATTGCTAATAGCAGCTCTTGTGGCGATTGGTTTTTATAAATTTGCGGAGGTCAACCTTATGAAAGGTGACCCTTATTACGTACAGATCACCACAGATGGCGAAAAATTTACTTACAAAGCGGATAATGGCCAAAGCTTTACGGACTATCGCTACCAACTTACAGGCTATGATGAAAATGGTAAAGAACGCGCGTTAGATTTTAATGCTAACCGTGACCGTCCCCTTAGAAAATCAGCCTACCTAAGAGTTTCCTATAACACTAAGAAACAAGAAGTAACTCAGTGGGAAGAAGTCCAAAAAGAAGCCATTCCAGCTAAAGCTTTAGCAAAATTAGAATAACCCCCTCGCAAATCAGAAAACAGGGCAGACTCGTTTCCTGAGAATCCCTCGGGTTGTAGTGGGACCGGTAAATGCCAACTAAAGACCCGTTGTCATTTACCTTGTCGAAGTCAAACTTGTTGTAAGTCCAACAAAATCGTTGGACAACAACAAGTAATTCCTCGTACATCCTTAACACTACAACCCAAGAGATTCTCCTCCAACAAGTCCGCCCTGTTTTATCGATAAGCGCTTTATTCCCTTTTGCTTCGTAAATCCAGCAACTATTTTCTTGTAGGGTAGCATAAGTACCGTGAAAAATATCGGCATGATAGGCCACTTAATTCCTGATACTTCAGGATTTTTGGAGCTTATTTTTTTAAGTTCTTTATCTATCAAAAAACCGTGAACTCGCGATGCCTCCCTGCTCCGCGAGTTCACGGTTTTTTGTTAACGAAGATCTGCGAACATTTCAGGATTCCAAAAGACTAAACTTGCAAGAAATTAAAGACAACCGGTCGGACTTGCTTTTGGAGAATCCCTCAGGTACTACAATTTGAAAGATTCTCCAGAAGTAAGCTCTCTTTTTTTATCATCTACATATTTTCTTTGGCTTACCAAGTTTCGTTAGCCTTACTGCTTAAACGGTTCCCAATGTTCCCAGATCGGCAAAAAGCAAGATTAAATCATAAGCTTTTTGGTGGTGAATTTCATTTAAAATTTCGTGTTTCATCCCTGGCAGTTCGCGGCTCTCAATTTTTTGGTAACCTATTTTTCGTAGTGTTTTAATCGTATCGGCTATCCCTTTAGAACCACCGGTAATTTTGGTATCTTCTGCTCCTACCAGATTCAAAATCGGTAATTGCGGTTTTTCGCAGCGATACTTGTGATAAGCTTTCAGTCCATGATCCCCTTCCCAAATGGTCAGTAGACTACGCACAGGATAGACTTTCACCATTTTAGGATCTTCCTTAGCTCGCGCGTTATTTTCAGGATTATTTGATAGCCAATCATGGGCGACACCTAAATTGCCTGATAAATAGTTTAAAACTTTACTTTCTTGCTCATTGCCCCGTATTTTGGTAAAGCCGCTCCCTAGTTTTACCGCTAAAGGCACGACTGGTACGTAATTGGCCGTTCCTGTCAAAATCAAGCGATCCAACTGAGCATCATGTTGCTGCAAATAATTACGAGCAATAATCGAGCCAAAGGAGTGCCCAAAAAGTGTCAAAGGTAGTCCTGGGTATTTTCCTTTGATAAAAGCGGTGATTGCTACTTGATCTGCCACTAATTGCTGAAAGTCCATCATGATGCCATGAGGATCTTTAGCAGAGACTGAGCCCCCGTGTCCCCGATTGTCTGATAAAACCACCACATACCCCGCCTGATTCATAAACTGGGCAAAGGGAAAGTAGCGTTCCTTGTATTCCAAAGCCCCGTGTATAATCTGTAAAATCCCCCGTGGTTGATCAGCAGGAAATAAGGCCAGTTCTAGTTTTGTGCCATTTTCAGTATTCAATTGATAATAATTTGCTGTCATCTCAATCCTCCTTGTCTGTCTAGCTGTATGTATTGAAAAAGAGCGGGCAATTTGCCCACCCCTGATTCGTCACTAGTCCCACTACCCACCCTCACAGCTTTAAACTGATAACTGGTAATAAACACAAAAGATGACGACGTTGCCATCCGTCTAAGTTGTCATGAGAAGCTATCACTTGTTACAACACCTAGTCAAGTTTCAAAATGGCTCCATTGTTGGTTTTGTTATCCCAATTTAAAGGCTGCTACTCACTATGATTGGACGACTTATTCCGGCAGATCTGTCTGCCAATTGGTCTCTTGGATGGCGACATCAAATTCCCGGATTTTCTTGGCGATTTGATCCCGTTTCCGATGATATTCTGGTAAATCAATCGTCACCACCATGCGGATCTCCGAGCGTGAATACATATCTTGCCGTTGTTCAGCGCTGTTAATGGCTTCTTCCAACATCTGGAAGTCCCGCCGTGCCGCTTCTCGAGCTTCAATAGCCGCTGTCAACGTCATCCCCAGTTTGTCAATCACAACGACCGCATTGGTTTCATTGATCCGGGTAATCAATTCGGCTAGTTCTCGACTAGTTTCTTGATAAGTTTGTAAAATCGCTGCTGGCGCGACAGAAGGTTGATCACCTTCTTGCACCCGCACATTTGCCCGCATTTGATTTTTCAACTGTTGTAGTTTGACTTGCAAATCTTTTCTAGTGATTAAACACTCAGCTAATTTCATGCTAGTTGCCCCTTTTCTTTTCCGATGTGATGGCTAATTCCAGTGTAACGGAGCTAAGCAAATTCCACAACCAAGGCGCTTTATTCAAACCGTTTGTCCATTTTGATATGGGGAACCGGCGCATGAGCCATTTGATAAATGTTACCAAATGCTCGATAACCCAATTTTTCATAAAAAGCCTGCGCTGATACTCGTGCTTCCAGCCAAACACCTTGAGCGCCTGCTTCTTGGGCTATTTCTTCTAACTTTTGTAGCAATTGACGCCCAACCCCACGACTTTGAATTTCCGGATCGACACACAAATAATCCACCGACTGCCAGTTGTCTTCTTGCTGACTCATCACACCTACTCCCAACAATTGACTAGCTTCATAGGCGCCCAAGATCAAGGCTTGGCTTTCCTTAAAGAAATCTTCATCGGCAATATTTAACCCCAGTGGTTGCCGCATCACACGATTACGCAATGCTAAGGTTTCTTTGTAAGCTGTGGTACCGTATACGATTGTTTGCAATTCCATTTGACTATCCCTTCCACTAATTGAATTGCCTTTATTTTAACGCAGCCGCCGAACTTTCGCAAAAATCCTCCGTTACTCCAAAAAGCCCCATCCTTTCATTTCAAGAAAGCTTTCCTTCTATGCTAGAATGAAAAAAACGACTGTTTCATAAGTTTAAGGATGATTTTTAGGTTCGCCTAACTTTTTGCTTTTATTTTCAGAAAAGTGGGTGTACAATGACACCGACTAGGAGAAAGAAGGAATTTGGATGCACCAAAATCACTCGAAGTCCAACAAATTGGTTACGCGTACCAATGGATTATCCTTGGAAGAAATCAATGGTACGGTTAAAGTTCCCAAAGGCAAGGGCTTTTGGCGAACGCTATTCGCTTATTCTGGACCAGGAGCCTTAGTAGCAGTGGGCTACATGGATCCCGGTAACTGGTCCACCTCCATTACCGGTGGGCAAAACTTTCAATACTTACTGATGTCAGTCATCTTGATATCCAGTCTGATTGCCATGCTCCTTCAATACATGGCAGCAAAACTGGGCATCGTCACACAGATGGATTTGGCGCAAGCAATCCGGGCTCGGACTAGCAAACGCTTAGGGATTATTTTATGGATTATCACTGAGCTTGCCATTATGGCTACGGATATTGCAGAGGTTATTGGGGCGGCGATTGCCTTGTATTTACTCTTTCATATCCCCCTTGTCATCGCCGTGTTTATTACGGTTTTCGATGTCTTGTTGCTCTTATTATTGACTAAGATTGGCTTTCGAAAAATCGAAGGCATCGTGGTCTGCTTGATTTTTGTCATTCTCTTTGTCTTCGTTTATCAAGTAGCGTTGTCTCATCCAGATTGGAGTGAAGTGATCAAAGGTTTTATCCCTACTACCAAAACTTTTTCTGAGGGAACGGTCGTCAATGGGCAAACACCCCTTGCTGGCTCTTTAGGAATCATTGGTGCTACGGTGATGCCTCACAATTTATACCTCCATTCGGCGGTTTCCCAGACACGAGCTGTCGATCATAGCGACCAAGAAGAAGTGGCGCAAGCGGTGCGTTTCACCACTTGGGATTCGAATATTCAACTATCGATGGCTTTTATCGTCAATGCCTTACTCTTAATCATGGGAGTCGCGGTCTTCAAATCAGGGACTGTGGCGGACCCTTCCTTTTTCGGCCTGTTTCAAGCATTGTCCGATCCAAGTACCATGAGCAATGGGATTTTAGTCGAAGTTGCCAGAACTGGAATTTTATCCACGCTTTTCGCAGTAGCACTGCTAGCTTCTGGCCAGAATTCGACCATCACAGGTACCTTAACCGGTCAAGTGATCATGGAAGGTTTCATTCATTTACGAATTCCACTTTGGGTAAGACGCTTAGTTACCCGCTTGATTTCGGTAGTGCCAGTAATGATCTGTGTCCTCTTTACCCAAAGTGACGATCCCGTGCAAGAACACACAGCGCTAAACAACTTGATGAACAACTCACAGGTCTTCTTGGCTTTTGCCTTACCGTTTTCGATGCTGCCCTTACTGATGATGACCAACAATAGCGCAATGATGGGAACCCGCTTCCGCAATCGCCCCATTTTACAAGTGCTCGGCTGGATTTCCGTGATTGCATTGACCTTTTTGAACTTGCGGGGATTGCCTGATGATATCAGAGGCTTTTTCGGTAGCCAGGCCACAGCTAGTCAACTCCAGATGGCTAACCTGATTGCCTATTTACTAATCATTGCGGTTCTCGCTTTGCTGGCATGGACGGTAAGAGACCTTTATCACAGCAACAAAGCCTACGAAGAAAACCAGAAACTGCATAAGCAATAAATAGATAGCCCTAGACCAGTTGTGCAATACACCTCGTCTAGGGCTATTTTCGAAATTATTATTTGGTTGAAGCTAAAGGAGTAAACCCATACTCACGAAAAATAGCGGCCGCTTTGTCCGATTGTAAAAAGGCGAGAAAATCCTTGGTAGCTTGCGGATGCTGACTCGTTTTCACCACTGCCGCTGGATAAAGAATCGGTTCGCTCAAACTAGCGGCTGGTGCTTCATCAATGACCGTCACCTGATCAGTGGTCTTCGCATCTGTTTCATAGACTAGCCCGGCTTCAGCACTGCCGGCCGCTACCCAATGAAGAACTTCCGTCACATTGGTCCCAAGACTAAAACGATTGGCTAGTGAACCCCATAGATTGAGTTTTTCTAAAATAGCTTGGGCATATTGACCAGCTGGGACACTTTCAGGATCACCGATAGCAATACTAGTGGCCTTTGTAATATCGGTAAAGCTTTCCAGATTTGCAGGATTGTCTTGCGGGGTGATCAAGACAACCTTGTTTTCTAAAATATTTTCCACAGTGGTCTTGTCCACTAAGTCCTCAGCGGTTAAGGCATCCATCTGCTTCGTGGCTGCCGAAAAAAATAAATCCGCCTCCATGCCTGCCTCAATCTGAGTCTGCAGCTTCCCTGAGCTATCATAAGTGCCTTCCACGTTAATTGTCGGATGAGCTTTTTCGTACATAGGGATTAATTTTTCTTGGAAAGCATACTCTAGACTTGAGGCTGCTGCGATTTTCAACGTTGTTTTGGGTTTAATTGTTTTAGCTGTCCTTTGGGCTCCTTCAGTGTCACTACAACCAGAAATTCCCAAAAGCAAAGTCAACACTAGCAATAATTTAGATAAATATTTCAAATTACTTTCCCCCAAATACAAGGTAGACCCGTTTTCCCATCGTATCTCCCGATTTTTAAGCGCTTTCTTCAAATAGAGTCTAACACGCTCTCCTAAAAAAAGATAGCGGAAATCTAAAATATTTTTTTACCGTCTAAAATATTTTAATTAAAAAAAGCTTATCTAGCCAGTTAACCGCCAGACAAGCTTTTTACTTCTTAGCTCCGTAAAATTTTAGCCAAAGCCTTCCCTTTAGCCAATTCATCCACCAACTTATCCATATAGCGGATTTCTTGCATCAGAGGCTCCTCAATATTTTCCACCCGTACACCACAGACGACGCCTTTGATTAGGGTACGATTGGGATTCAATCGTGGTGCTTCTGCAAAAAACTGTTCCAAATCAACTGCTACTGCAATTTGTGCCAGCAACTGCTCCTGAGTATAGCCAGTCAACCAACGAAGCACTTCATCAAGCTCGGCTTGGGTACGGTCTTTTCGCTCCACTTTGTTGACATACAAGGGATAGATACTTGCAAAGGTCATATGATATACTTTTGGATCCGCCATTTTGCTTCCTCATTTCTAGTTTTGATTATTGTACCATTTCTTTGTTAGGAAGAAAGCACAAATGCTCGTTATCATTAAGACTCCCTAATGTTTCAAAAATTTTATTTTTTAATAATTAATATTTTTTAGCGATTCTCTTTGTCTTCTCTCATGAAAGATTGTCAAACTGAAAAGCAACGATTATACTTCGCTTGTTACCGTTTACATACGCTGATAGGCAGCGCTATCTTTTCAAAATATATCATAGACAAAGAGGTCGATTACATGGAAGTTAAAACAACGTTACCAGAAATTTTCGATGAATTTGGTGAAGCGCGCCAACAAGGATTTCTCGCCGTCAAAGAGATGAAGAAAAACGGACAGCCGGTGGTAGGCGTCTACTGTACCTTTATGCCAGAAGAGCTCGTCTTAGCCGCTGGAGCGATTCAAATCAGCTTGTGCTCCACTTCTGATGAAACCATCCCTGATGCGGAAGAAGATCTCCCCCGCAACCTTTGCCCCTTGATTAAATCCAGTTACGGCTTTGGCAAGACGGACAAATGCCCGTACTTTTATTTTTCCGACTTGGTAGTTGGTGAAACCACTTGTGATGGCAAGAAAAAAATGTACGAATACATGGCGGGATTCAAGGATCTGTATTTGATGCAACTTCCCCACAATCGTGACACCGTCGCTAGCAAACAACTTTGGTACAGTGAGTTGGTGGCCTTCAAAGAAAAACTGGAGGACTATTTCGGTGTGACCATCACCGAGGATGCCATCCGCCAAGCCATTCACTTAAAAAATCGGGAACGCATCGCAAAACAAAATTTCTATCGCTTAGGCCAATTAAATCCTCCCGCTATCGCTGGTAGCGAAATCT
Source organism: Enterococcus diestrammenae (assembly GCF_009933255.1). Taxonomy (GTDB): domain Bacteria; phylum Bacillota; class Bacilli; order Lactobacillales; family Enterococcaceae; genus Enterococcus_C; species Enterococcus_C diestrammenae. Next base: position 61,171 of record NZ_MAEI01000052.1, read on the forward strand.
TCAAAGTCATGTACGGGGCGCAATACAAGTTTGACAAAGAAGAAATCATTGCCACTCTGGAAGAAACCACCGCCAAAGTCAAAGCTCAATATTTGGCAGGTCTACGGCTAGACGATAAGCCTCGAATTTTAGTCACTGGCTCTCCCATCGGTGGCGTGACAGAAAAAGTCATCCGTGCCATCGAAGAAAATGGGGCGATTGTCGTCGCCTTCGAAAACTGTACCGTTGCCAAAGCTGTCGAAAAACTTGTCGACGAAACCCAGCCGGATGTCTATCAAGCCTTAACCGACAAATATTTGCAAATTGGTTGCGCTTGTATGTCCAACAATCAGCCCCGAAAAGAGCTGTTGAGTCAAATGATTGATGACTATCAAGTCGATGGTGTCATCGATATAGTCTTGCAAAACTGTATTCCATTCTCTGTGGAATCGTTGCAGATAAAACGTTACTTACAAGAAGAGAAACAAACACCTTATATGTATCTCGAAACCGACTATTCGACTGCTGATGTAGAACAAATCAATACTCGTGTAGCTGCCTTTATCGAAATGTTGGCGGTGACGGTGTGATGAAGGTCATCGGCTTGGATTCTGGCTCCACCACCACAAAAGGCGTGTTATTTAACGACCGCCAATTGGTTAAAAAGCATCTGGTTCCCACTGCTGGCGATCCCCAAAAAGCGATGTTGCAAGTATTAGCCGCTTTGGATTGTGCTGCACAATTAACGGATGACGCCAAAGTCTCTTCAGTTGATGAGGATATATTTCTAGTCACCACAGGCTATGGGCGCAAACTCTTACCAGCAGATTTAATCGTTACGGAAATCACCTGTCATGGAAAAGGGGCGGAATATTTACGACCAGGCACCGGGCAAGTCATTGATATCGGCGGCCAAGACAGCAAGACTATTTTACTCAATGCACAAGGTGGTGTTAGTGAATTTAGCATGAACGATCGCTGCGCTGCCGGGACCGGACGTTTTGTAGAAGTCATGATGCGCACACTAGGGGAAGACATTGAAGTCCTTGATGAATTTGTCGCTGATGCCAGCCCAGTCACCATCAACAGCATGTGTACCGTGTTTGCTGAATCAGAAGTCATCAGTTTGATTGCCAAAGGCCAACGCCGAGAGGATATCGCACTCGGCGTGCTCCACGCCATCGCCAAGCGCATCAACAGTCAATACAGCAAACTGCGCCCGCCCAAAGGAGCCCCCATACTTTTCACCGGTGGACTTTCGGCAAGTCGCACTTTTACAGAAGTGCTCGCCCAACACGTAGCTGCTCCAGTCATCACTGATCCTCTCTCCCAATACGCCGGAGCGCTGGGAGCTGCTCAAATTGGATTGAAAAAATGTGAGAAACAACGGGGAACCCTACTTTCGTGATTAAACAAACAGGACAACCCCACGATTAATTGTGGGACTTGTCTTATTTTGGTAAAAAAAAGAGGGCTAAACACCTTTAAAATGCTTGCGCAACGGTGTTTATCCCTCTTAAATTTAACTATAGATTGGGATAGCAGGGCTCGAACCTGCACTTACCTGATTCAGAGTCAGGCGCCTTACCAGTTTGGCCATATCCCAAAAATCCAACGATAATATGATAACGCCAGTTGCCGGATTGTTCAAGGGATAAGACTTGATCGTAAAAAAACCAAGGAATTAGATTGAATCCATTCCCCGGCTTTTTTATTAGCTATTTATAAAAGTTCTACCCGCAATTGCTCCACAGTTTTTGCCGACAAATATTTTGGCGGGATATCCAACACAGTATAAGCACCGCATTGCTTTTCATTCGCCAACCGGGCACAGGCTCGAGCATAGGCTACCAAAACGCTGGCGGTGAATTCCGGGTTGCTATCCAATTTCAACGTGTAGTCGATCACTTGATGGACACCGGGAGCAGTTTCTCCGGCATGGAGCACCGTGCCACCATGAGGCATTGCCTTGTGATCCCGATTGAGTTCTTCTTGGGAAATAAAGTGCACTTTGGTATCATAATCTGCAAAATAATTTGGCATTGTGACAATCTCATTTTTGATTACTTCCGGATCAGCCCCCTCTTCTAGCACCACAAAACATTCGCGAAAATGCTTATCCCGCGTCGTCAACTCTAGCTGAGCACCAGCTTTTAATTTGTCGATTACTTCTTGATTTGGAATGGTGTACTGAGTCGCATCCGCCACACCACCGATTCGCCGCAACGCATCCGAATGGCCCTGACTCACCCCTTTACCCCAAAAAGTATAAGTAGTGCCAGTTGGTAAAATACTCTCGGCATACAGCCGATTGAGGCTAAACAAACCTGGATCCCAACCGGTAGAAATCACGGAAACAGTCTTGTTCTCCATTGCCACTTGGTCCACCTTAGCAAAATGCTCAGGAATCTTGGCATGGGTATCAAAACTGTCCACCGTATTGAAATCTCTGGTCAATTCTGGCGTTTGCTGAGGTAAATCCGTCGCTGACCCCCCACACAAAATACAAACATCAATTTTATCTTTTTGCTGGATCAAATCAGCCATCGCAAATACCAAAGCCCCTTCTGTTGCGACAGTTTCTGGCGCACGTCTGGTGAAGACTCCGACCAATTCCATATCCGAATTCACCGCCAGAGCCCGTTCTACCCCTCGACCCAAATTACCATAACCAACAATTGCTACTTTTGTCATACAACCCACTCCTCATAATTAATGTTTTAATTTTTCAGCCGTATACCCTTTGATTCCTACACGCATACAGTTCATCGCTCCCCTGCACACAGCAGAAAGCAGAAGAGAATGTCTTCAAATGAAATGAAGTAGTATAAGGCAACCAGATGGCCCTTTTTTCGTTAATGTTACTAACTAGTATACTCTATTTTTAGCTAATTTTCGCAAAAAAATGAATGAATATACAAAATAGCAGCTAAGGAAATCAACATTTTCCAGAAGCAATCCTTTGCCAAAATTGCTAGCCTCGGTATACTGAAACTAACAAAGATCGTTCAAAATTACACTGCCATCTTGACTATTCGCCAATTGAAAGGATGATTTCCATGGATAAGCTGCCTACGACTCGTTCAAAACATTTGGGCCTTACTTATACACCTCAAGCCTCAACTTTCAAACTATGGTCCCCGACTGCCGATAAAGTTGTGGTGAACTTGTACCAAACAGGTAGCCGGAAAGAAAATACACTGCTAAAAAGCATGCCCATGACCGCTAGCAAAACCCTCTGGACTGCGACTATCAAGGAAGACCTGCAGGGGTTGTTTTACACCTACGCGATCACCCGCGGCGAGGAAACTGTCGAAACCGTCGACCTTTATGCCAAAGCGGTGGGCTTAAACGGTGATCGTGGAGCCATAATAGATTTGGCAACCACTGATCCCTCAGGCTGGCACCTCGATTGCCCACCAAAAGAACTGACTGGCAAGCTGACGGATACCTTCATCTGGGAAGTCCATGTTGCCGATTTTAGCAGTGCCAAAAATGCCGGTATCCAAGCAAGTCATCAAGAAAAATACCTCGCTTTCACTGAAGGTGCTAGCCATCTACCAGATCAGCCGGATATTCCTACTGGGCTGGCTCATCTGAAGAGTCTCGGGGTGAATTATATCCATCTTTTACCGGCTTATGATTTTGCCAACAATGAGCTAGCAACAGCTTACAACTGGGGCTACGATCCGAAAAACTACAATGTTCCTGAAGGGCGCTATGCTACCGATCCTGCTGATCCTACCAGTCGGATTCGCGAATTCAAAGAGCTGGTTCAGTCCCTTCACCAAGCAGGTTTGGGAGTAATCCTCGACGTTGTCTACAACCATACCTTTCTCACGGAAGAATCTTGGTTCAACTTGACCGAGCCTAACTATTTTTATCGTCAAGATGGAGCGGGGGGCTTTGCAGACGGTTCCGCTTGCGGCAATGAAGTCGCCAGTGAACGTGGCATGGTGCGGAAATACCTCGTGGAGTCAGTTCTCTATTGGGCCCAAGAATATCATTTGGACGGCTTTCGCTTTGATTTGATGGGATTGATTGATGTCGCCACCATGAACCTGATTCGCAAAACACTCAACGAACACGGCCTCCAGCACGTCTTGATGTACGGCGAACCTTGGGATGCCGGCACCAACGAAATCAAGGCGCCAAATCTTCCCGCCAACAAAACCAATCTAGAACAGCTAGCCCCGGGTATCGCCGTTTTCAACGATGATTTTCGGGACAGCATGAAGGGCTTTGTCTTTGAAGAAAAAGACGGTGGCTTTATCCAAGGTACCAATGGTCGCAAGCAAAAAAAACGGCAATACCACGACGCTGACGTGGAAGCTGCTATCCTCGCCAATACCGATACCCGTCGTAGCAAAAAAAGCCCCCTCGTTCCAATAGCTTGGGCTCAACGTCCAGATCAAACCATCAGCTACGTCGCCGCCCACGATAATCTGACATTGTGGGACAAACTGGTAAGTTCCACCACCAAAAAAGGCCAAAAACTGAAGTACAAACGCAAGGAAAAATTAGTCTTGATGAATAAAATCGCGGCAGCCATCCAGTTTACGAGCCTCGGTGGTATCTTTATCCAAGCCGGGGAAGAATTTGCCCGTACAAAGTTTGGAGATGAAAACTCTTTTGTTTCCCCGATTGAAGTCAACCAACTGGACTGGTCCCAGCTAGTGGATTTTAGTGATCTAACTAACTTTTATCGTGGTATGTGGCAAATTCGCCAAGCCTTTCCTGCCTTGCGCCGTAGCGATGCCCAGGCAGCCAGCGCCTATCGTTTTGCCAAGGATCAGACCGAAAACTTGATTGCTTATACGATCAGCGATACTACTAGCCTTGGGAAATGGTCACAACTAGCTGTTATCGTCAACAGCGGCAAAGTTGAACAAACCGTCAAACTCCGCAGCACCACTGACTTACCTACCAAATGGTCCGTCATTGCTGACAACCAGCAAGCGGGGACCACGGAATTGCGAGTTCTTAAGACGAAAAATGGTAAAGTGACAATCTCTAGACGGAGTTTGCTGATTTTAGCTAAAGAAAAGTAACGATTGAAAAAGGTGCCAACTAGACAACACAGTCCAGCTGACACCTTTTTTCACTTATTGATAAAACACTTCATCCAAATACAATCCTTGGGCCGGTGCTGTTTCCCCAGCTTCCATCCGGACTTTACTGGCAAAAACTTCGTCTATCACTGTGTCTTCCATGGCTCCAGTGCCGATTGCGACTAACGTACCCACAATAATCCGCACCATTTTATGGAGAAACCCATTGCCCACCAAGGTGAATTGGACCATCCCAGTACCAGGATCGCCTTCAATCTTGATGGAGTCGATCGTACGGATGGTAGATTTTTTCGATTTCTTTAAAGCAGAAAAGCCGAGAAAATCATGTTTTCCTACCAGTTTTTCACAGGCTGCTTCCATTTTTGCCAAGTCAAGAGGTTGGGTCACATGAAAACTATGATGACGCTCAAAAGCAGTGGGAATCGGGCTGTTCCATACCCAATAACTGTACTGCTTACCCTTGGCATTGTAACGAGCATGGAACCGTTCTGGCACCTCTTGGACAGCTTTCACCACGATATCTCCCGGCAGCATCCGGTTCATCACTGCCACCATCTCTTCAGGAATCATGGTGCTCTCAGTTTTAAAATTGGCCACTTGCCCGCGGGCATGAGTGCCGGCGTCGGTACGACCAGAGCCGACGATTTCGATGGTTTCACCAGTCATTTGCTTAAGGACAGCTTCGAGTTTCCCTTGGATCGTCTTTTCGGAATCTCCCAACCGTTGCCAGCCTAGATAACAACGACCATCGTATTCTAGTGTTAGTTTAATATTTCGCATGTTGTTCTCCTTTTATTGACCACCGGCAAAGTCGCCGGCCAGTCCTCCTACGTACTTTTCTATTTTAGCATGCTTAGTGAAAAAATTCCCATTAAGGCAAGAAATTCTCGGTTTGTAGCCAAGCAACCATCCTTTTGCTGATTTCCTTTTGTTGGTCTTCGTTTGAAATCGTGGCCTCACCGTCTTTTTTCTGCACACCATAACTACCAAAACCAGCATGATTGCCCCCTTCGATCAACTCAAAAGTTGCATCTTTCGGCAAATACTGCTTTGTATCGGCAAGATCTTTGGCTTCGACCAAACCATCTTGGCTGGCACTAAGAGACAAGACTGGCAACTCAGTTTGCGCTAAATCGCCTTTTTCATCTGGATAACTGGCCAGATAGATCATGCCGGCAATCCCATCCTGACTTGCAGCAAAACGACTCGCTACCACGCCCCCTAGAGAATGCCCTCCTAGAAGATACGTTTCTTCTGGTGCTTCAGCAACAATCTTCGCTGCTCGATTGGCTCCAAAAAATGCCATATTCAACGGCATTTTTACAATGTAGACATCCACCCCAGCCTCAGCCACTTGTGATGCCCAAATACTATAACTGGCTGGCTCCACTAGCGCCCCAGGATAAAAAATCAAGTTGAGATCACTTTCCTTTGGTGCTTCAAACAAAAGGTATTCTGAATTTTGCTGACTCATTTGGCTTGCAGCTTCAGCTTCTTGTGAGGGAGGATAAGCACTAAACTTCAAATATCCTACGCTACCAATGAGCAAAACCATCAAGGCAATCACGATGCTCAGAATGATTTTGTGCCATCGCTTCATTTTTTTCAATTGATTAGCTTCTTTCTTTACGATTCTCTTCTATCCTTAAACATAACTGATTTTTTCGCCAGACTCAACTTTTCAAATCAAAAAAGTCCTCCTATCTAGCTTGATAGGAAAGACCTCGTCTAATTATTCGAGCTTCTGTTGTTTTTCCTTTTCCTGTTTCAAGGCTGCTCTGACTCGAACTTTTTTCTGCCGGCGCAGGTTCAGTTGATTCGGGAAGAAAAAGTTAATGATGGGCAAACTCAGATACAAGATCATCGTCACACTGGGCCATTTCAAAGCTAATAAAATCAGCAACACATTTAGCAACAACTGCCCCCAAATTCGCATCAGAGTCATACGATTGGAAAAGTGAAAAGCTGCATCCGATTTTCCCAACAAATTGGTGAAAGCAAAGCGATACATCAACAGCTCCGTAATACTGACGACAAAATATACCACGCCATAATTGGCAATGGCAAAACTATCTGGCTCCTGCATAATCCACTTGGTCATCAATGGAATAATCGACAGCAGCGCTAAAAAAAGAAAATTCGTCAATAAAATACTACGACTGGCCTTTTTTATCATGCCAAAAGTCCGATGATGCTGATACCAAAAATTTGCCACAATAAAAAAGCTAATCAAAAAGACGAAAATCGACCGCAAAAACGTGCCATAAGATGTATCCGCTGCTGTCGGCAATGGCACCTCCAACACCATGATGGTGATGATAATCGCAATCACGCCATCATTGAAGGTCTCCAAATGCTCCTTCAAGCGCCCTTCTTCGGTATCGCGAATCTTTAGAAACTCCGCTTGAATTTCCTCTTGCTTTGCTTGGTCCCCCAACGAGAGAACCTCTCGATCAACTCTTGCTCTCGGCTTTTTCATAAAACCCACCTCTTTTAAGTCTTCAGTGGGATTTCATCAGGGAATCAGGGATTTGGCGAGGATTTGATGCTTCGAGCCTACTTTATCAAAAAAACGTTATCCCATTAAATCCTCCTATTGCCCCCGCTACTAGGATAAAAATTCCCATGCTCATTTGACTCATAGCCATAACTTGAAGGAAACAAGTGGGTTGGATACTCAGAGTGACTCTTATGGGAAGCTTTGCTAAGTCCAACCTCTTCTTGAAATTTTTTCGAGACTAGTTCTTCGATTGCCATAGCGTTTTTCTCAGCTCTACGTCTGATGCATCTCATCAAGGCTACGATACAACCAAATACTAGCAATAATACAACTCCAATAATATAACCCATGAGCACCTCCGATAAAACGTTTTCATTATAAGTCTTATTCTAATACATCTCTAATCATTTTATCAATTAAAAACTATCGAAAAAGGTACTCGATTTCAAATCTTCGAGTACCTTTTCCTATTTCGGATCCTTATTATAGTTGCTAGTTATCGGATTTCATCTCTTAGTCATCCTTCGTAACAGTTGTCGTTTCAACAAGTTTCATGGTCGGCTGCATCCGTCGACGTTCCATTCGTTTGAGATTCCAATACCCCACCATCACGATGATCAAGGCACAGACCATGTCCACGATGATATCTTTCATCGTGTCCCCGAGTGCCGCATGTCCACTGAGAACGACACCGTCTGCAGTCATAAATTTCTGCATATTGGTCCCCAAAAGCTGATCGGCAGTATACTCGTAAATCTCCCAGACTACCCCACAAGTCGTTGCAAAGCAAAAAGCAAAGAAACTGACAAAAAAAGGTTTTAACTGCAAATGTAACGTGCGACTTCGGTTCATGAAATCCACTAGGAAAAAACCCAATGCCCCTAACATCACCGCACTAAATCCATGGAGAATCGTATCCCAAAAGGGCACGCGATAATAAAAGTTTTGCACTTCTCCCAAATAAATGGCACAAAACAAAAAAATAAAATAAATCATTTCCATCAAATCCGGTACATCAATACCAAAGCGTTGTTCGGCCTGCGCCGGTAAAAAAATCACAATCATTCCCACAACACACTGTAAAATCATCAAAACATAATCACTTTTTACAAGCTCTCCTGCTTTGGTAGAAACACCTGATGGCGCCCGAGTAAACATGATCCCAGCATAAACCACCGAGAGGGCTAATAGAATGAAAATAACAATAAACAAAATGCGTTTACGTTTCGCTAAATTTCTCTTTTTCTTCATACACACAGCCCTTTCCAAAATCCTCGCAGTTTCGCATCAGAGCTACGAGAACCACTCTAGCATTAGTCTACAGAAGTTTTCGCCCCTGTCAAATCTTTTAACAAGGACTGCTCGCACCCATTGAAGCCTACGTTTTATTCTAATAAGACAAGGAAATCTGAATTAGCTTTTTTGATGCTTAAATCTATAAGTCCTTTATCGGCTAGAACATCAAAATGACGATATGATACGCCACTCAATTCCCGATACATCAGCCTTTTGGCGCTTAATTTTTATAAGTTCTTTATCTAAAAAAGCTATCTGTTGGGGGGGAAACTCCTCCAACAGATAGCTTTTAACAAAGTGTTACTCTTATTTTTCTGATTTGTCACTACGGCGAGCATAGTTTTGATAAAGAATAATCCCCAACACAGTAAAGCCTACTGGTCCAGCAATCATCCAAATCGTGTCATGAGCGCCCATGCCTTCCAGCATTGGTTGGAAGATGGTAAAGGCATTTGCCCCTAAAACCAAGACAAAAACGACAACACTGATAATAACTGTCCATTTATAATTTTTGAAGGCTTCAAAAGGTCGTTCCAAATCATTTTTTTGTTTAAATTTCGGAAAAGCATAGATCAAAAAGAGATACGGCAAAGTCATTGAAACATTGGCCATCAAAGTCAAGATACGATAAAAAGCAGATGGATTTGGTGTCCCAAACGATGCCAACAAAATAATCCCTACTACCAAAAGACATTGCGCCCACATGGCATAGCTAGGCATCCCGTTTTTGTTGAGTTCTGTAAATTTCTTCGGCCAAAGTTTTTTTGGCGTACCCATAATCAAGGTCTTCAACGGTGAATACGTCAAGGCGAAGAAAGCCCCACTATAGGCGAGAAACATCCCAATCCCAGTGTAACGAGCAAACCAGTTCCCGATAGTCAACGCCGTGGCAGTACTCAAGCCAAGGCCTCGACCCAGTTCATAGCCGAGATTATTCATCATAACATAGCTGATATTTCCCAAGTTGGTGCTATCGCCAGACAAGACGGAATCCCAGTTAGTGCTAACACCCCACAGGAAAATCCCCAGAGCATAGCCCACCGAAATAATCAATGCAGATAACATAATTCCTCGAGGGAACGTCTTTTCCGGATTTTTCGTCTTATCCACCATCCCACCAATCGCTTCTAGACCGCCATAAGCGAAAATCGCAAATACAGCAAAACTCAACAAGCTAATCGGCGTTTGATAAGCTGGGTTGGGTGATTCCATAACGTGGTTCAAAGGTTGAGCTAATTTGCCACCATTTGCTACCAAAATCACACCAGAAACCAAAACCAAAATCACATTTAAACTAGTTACTGCCAAGCCACCAAGACTCGTAATCTTGATGATCCCTTTAACCCCTTTGATGGAAACAAAGGTCACCAAGACCATCCATAAACAAGCGAGCAATCCTACCATCTGGGTCGAATTCAACCCGAACATCCCCAGTTTTTGGGTTTGGTCACTACCGGCAAAAGCTGTGGTAAAAGGAATCCAGACTTTTGAAGCTGTAGAAACCATCCAAATGATGTAAGAGGCAAACCACATGAACGTCCCGATAAAGGCAAACCGTGGACCGACACTAACCTCCAACCACTTGTACATCCCACTATTTTCTCCTTTGATAGCCGAACCATATTCGGCCATCATCAAGGCAAAGGGAATAAAAAATAAAATTGCGGCAATCACGTAAAACACGATTGAGCCATAGCCCATCAGATAAAATGCCACTGGTCCGTTGGCAAAACCAAAGACGGTGGTAAAGATCATCATGGCTAAAGCGGATAGACCCATGCCTTTTTCTGCTTTTGACAAAAAAATCACTCCTATTCACTTATTTGTTAAGATTTTTCTACTCATGTCCCAATTGTTTGCGCATCCATTTGGCTACCCAAACATCAACTTAAAAAATCCCCGTTTATCACAATACACCGAAATTGCCAAAAAGTATAGGAAAATCCCTAGTTTGGTAGTTTTTTTAAGATTTCTAGCAGATTCCAATAAGACTCCTCTTACGCGTATCAAATTTGTTTTTTTTAAAGATAGCTAATTCCTTGAGCGCCGGGAAGCGATTGCTAACTTAATGGTTGTTTCGCACTTTGCCAAAAGGAGAAAACGACTTTTGATAGGTAAACCCTCACTATGCCCCTATCGGTATTTTCCAACCGATTTTCTCTGGATAATGCATAAAAAGAGTATAAAAAAGTTGTTTAAGATCGTTACTTTAAATTTTTTTCTCTTAATTCCTTAAAATTAGTCAGATTGCTAACAAATAAAACCTTTTCATCTAGTGTTTCATATTAGTTGACGAGATATACCTATACAGGGTATTATCTCGATAATGAAAGGAGTTTGGATACATGACCAAGAAAATTGTTATCATAGGGGGCGTCGCTGGGGGAGCCACTGCAGCCACCCGGTTACGAAGATTAAATGAAACTGACGAAATTATCCTTTTTGAAAAAGGGGAATATATTTCTTTTGCCAATTGTGGACTGCCTTACCATATTGGCGGTACCATCAAAAATCGTGAGGACTTATTATTGCAAACGGTCGCCGGCATGTCATCCCAATATGGGCTAGACATTCGGAATTTTTCCGAAGTTACCGCTATTGACCCAATGAAAAAAAGTGTTCGGGTCACCAACCATCAAACCAAAGAAAGCTATGAAGAAACGTTTGATTCATTGATTATCTCGACGGGTGCAAAAGCGATAGTTCCACCGATTGACGGACTCGAAACAGCCAAAAACGTATTTAGCCTCCGTAATATTCCCGACATGGATCAGATAAAAAACTATATTCAACAACAGCAAGTAAAAGAAGTCGCCATCGTCGGCGGTGGTTTTATCGGTCTGGAGATGATGGAAAACTTAGTGGACCTAGGCCTGCAAGTTCACCTGATTGAAATGTCTAAGCAAGTCATGCCCAATATTGATTTTGAACTAGCTCAGATACTCCACGCTCAAATTGATTTGCATGGCGTCGATTTGATTCTTGAAGATGGACTAAAAGCCTTTCAACAAGAAGGCCAGCAACTGTTATTAAACAGCGGTCGCAAAATTTCTAGCGATTTGACCATCTTGGCCATCGGCGTCGCTCCCGAAAGTACCTTAGCTAAGGAAGCTGGCATTGAGTTAGGCTTGCGAGGAGCCATCAAGGTCAATCAACAACTAGAAACAAATATTCCTGACATTTATGCTATTGGTGATGTCATTGAAGTGTCTGATTTTGTCTCTGGAACGCCAACATTAATACCACTAGCTTGGCCAGCTAATCGCCAAGGTCGCTTAGTCGCTGACGTCATCAATGGCATCGATGCAAGCTACCCGGCCACCCAAGGAACTTCTGTCGCAAAAATTTTTGAACTCACAGCTGCTTCTACCGGTGATTCGGAAAAAACTTTGCAACGCTTGGAGATTCCTTATCAGACTATTCATATCCATCCAAACTCTCACGCTGGCTACTACCCTGGCGCTAGTCCCATCGCCTTGAAGCTGCTTTTTGGCCCGGATGGCAAAATTTTAGGTGCCCAAGGAGTGGGAACCGCTGGCGTGGAAAAACGAATTGATGTTATCGCCACCGCCATGAAATTTGGTGCCAAAGCCGATGAACTAGCTGGTATTGAATTGGCCTATGCCCCTCCTTATTCCAGTGCCAAAGATCCTGTCAATATGCTCGGTTATACCGCAGATAACCTTTTGACAAAACGGGTAGAAACTATTTCTTGGCAGGAAGTGGATGAACTCTTACAAAACGACGCCTATTTCTTGGATATTCGTGAAGATTTCGAACTGGCAACTGGAAAACTGGCAAATAGCCACTTTATCCCGTTGTCCCAACTAAGACAGCGCATGTCTGAACTACCCAAAGAGCAAACGATCTATGTCTATTGTCAAGTCGGCTTGCGAGGATACAACGCTGCTAGAATCTTGATGCAAAACGGCTTTCATGTAAAAAATATCGACGGGGGCTACAAAACCTACAAACAAGCTCACTATCAAGTAAAAAGACGGGAAAATACCCCGTCTGCACCACAAGCTATCGCGACTGCACCAACAGCTACGGCCAAAACAGAGGCAAGTGCAACCATCCAGGTCGATGCCTGTGGATTGCAGTGTCCTGGTCCCATTCTCAAAGTCAAAGAAACCATTGATCAGATGGAAAACGGCCAACAACTAGAAGTTCAAGCCAGTGATTTTGGATTTGTCGCTGATATTGAAGCTTGGTGCAAAAATACTGGCAATACCTTATTAGAAAATCAAATCCAAGGCAGCAAAGTGACCGCCCGTATTGCCAAAGGAACTGCTGATGCAACCCCGCTGACAAATAAACTCCCAGAAGAAGGCGTTCTTCATGCCACTAAAGACGGGGCCACAATGGTAGTCTTCAGCGGCAATTTAGATAAGGCCTTGGCATCGATGATTATCGCCAGTGGAGCCGCCGCCATGGGAAAACAAGTGACCATCTTCTTCACTTTCTGGGGCTTAAATATTTTAAAGAAACAAAAAATTGAAAAACGTGGATTGGCCAAACTCTTTGATGTCATGCTACCCAGCAACGCAAACAAACTTCCTCTTTCTAATATGAATATGGGGGGGCTGGGTTCCAAAATGATCAAAGGGGTGATGAAACAAAAAAATGTTGATCCCTTACCTGTGATGATCGAGAAGGCAAACAAGCTAGGGGTGAAGTTCGTGGCTTGTACAATGAGTATGGACATCATGGGCATCGATCGTGCCGAACTTTTTGATTTTGTCGAATATGGCGGTGTGGCGACTTATTTGGGAGATACCACCAATTCCGATTTGAATCTCTTTATTTAAACGATAATTACCGCTACTCTTCTAGTAATTGGCAATAAAAAGTTCACGATAAAAAGCGAGATCTCCGCTCTAACTCTTTGATCAGATAATTGAAAAGTGACAGCTGCTAAAATATGAGAGACTGTCCTAGTTTAGACCGTAAAATCAGTATGGTCATGCCATTAAAATAAAACTAGCAGCTCCCTCTAAGTTCAGTTAGTGGCAGCCACTAAGTAACGTTCATAAAGCTGAGCTAACAATGACACAAATGTCGCTGATGAGTTACAACAATAATGAAGCCTTTCTTCCTCCTTCACTTAAGGTAAGAAAGGCTTTTTTTAGGTATCTAACATCTGGGAAACGTCATTTTGGAGGATAACACCAAAGTTTTGTCATGGTCCCTATTTGAAATCCGCACAGCTAGCTTCATCAACCAACAATCCCTTCGAGCAAACTTACTCGCCTTTATTAAAAAAAGGCGCTATAATCATATCACTTACAAAAAGTAAGTTTCAACTTGCAACAAGGAGGACATACGATGAAAAAAATTGGCTTTTTAAGCTTTGGCCATTGGATGCAGCAAGGTTCACTGGTGAAAACTGCAGAAGATTCCTATTTACAGTCCATTGAGTTGGCAATGGCTGCTGAACAAATCGGTATCGATGGCGCCTATTATCGGGTACATCATTTTGCTGACCAAATCGGTTCACCCTTTCCTTTACTGGCAGCCATCGGGGCACGCACCAGTAAGATTGAAATCGGCACTGGTTTGATTGATATGCGCTACGAAAATCCTTATATGATGGCCGAAAATGCAGGCTTGACGGACATTATTACACAAGGCCGAGTGGAATTAGGGGTCGGTCGTGGGTCACCTGAACAAGTCTTAGATGGTTGGAAATACTTTGGCTATAATTATAGCGAAGAAGAAGTAAAAGACATCGCTCACAATCGCACATTGGAATTTTTGAATCTGTTGGAAGGGAAACGTTTTGCCGAACCCAATCCCCAACCAATGTTCCCCCAAGGACCGGGTAAATTACGCCTAGAACCTTATGCAGAAGGCTTGCGCCAACGGATTTGGTGGGGAGCTGGCTCACAGGAAACAGCTATCTGGGCCGCCCAACATGGCATGAATCTGCAATCTTCCACCTTGGTCAACTACGAAAGCAAAGAACCCTTCCATATCCAACAGGCCAAGCAGCTACGGGCTTATAAAAAAGCTTGGAAAGAAGCAGGACATGACTTCGAACCCCGAACTTTAGTAACTCGTTCCATTCAACCCATCACCACTGACCTTGATCGTCAATTATTTGGCCATCAAGATGAAGAAGCAAACAATGATTCCGTCGGCTTTTTAGCTTATCATCAAAATCCGACCATCTTTGGCAAAACTTTCGCCGGCGAACCCGACAAAATAGCCAAAGAACTAGCCGCAGATGAAGCGATTAAAGAAGCCGACACCCTCTTGGTAACCATCCCGAATACACTCGGGGTAGAGTACAACATTCACCTGTTGGACTCCATTTTGAAGGATGTGGCGCCACAAGCTGGTTGGCGTTGACTTTAAATAGTAAAAAGACTCGACCAGAATTTCCTGTTGAGAAGCGGTCGAGTCTTTTTGAATTTATCCTTTTTAGCAATAACTATGATTACCAGTAAGCTCCCAAATTAATCAGCTTGTTCTAGTCAGTAAAAACTGATTTTTACCTGCAGACAAACTATATGTCAACTTTTCACAAGCCAAATGCAAAACAAACTTACCTGTTAGATTATCATTATTGTCGACAACTAACCGCTCACCTTTCATTTCGCAAGTAATCGTCGCAACAACCTTACCCGATGTATCACAAATTGTTTCTTGATAACTGCTGTTTGATTGTGGATTGAAAAGATTTACTTCGATGTTTTTTGTATAATCATACTCTGCCTGTTTCTCATTTGAACCCATAATCAAAATCGTACCTGGTTTGACTAGCATCGGCAAATGGAAATAGTCACAAGTTTCTTGGTACCATTTTCCTGGAGCATAGGCTTTTCCTGTCAAATAGTCAAGCCAATCCCCAGCTGTTTCTGGTACATAAAATTGCACTTGACCAGTTTGATTAAAGATTGGCGCAATCAGTAAGCCATCCCCTAGCATGTACTGGCGATCCAATTCATGCGTGGCAATATCTTCAGGGAAATCCAATACCATCGGCCGCATCATTGGCACACCACTAGCAGCTGTTTTTACCGACTGATTTTGCAAATAAGGCATCAAACGCAATTTCATTTTCGTAAAGAACCGAGTGACGGCCACCGCTTCCTCGCCATAAAGCCATGGCACTTTGTATTGCCAACTTCCATGGTAACGACTGTGAGAAGATAAGAGACCAAACTGCGTCCAACGCTTGTAAAGATCTGGATCAGCGCCGGCTTCAAATCCTGAAATATCATGACTCCAATAACCAAAGCCACCAAGCCCAAAGGAAAGCCCTGCGCGCAAACTTTCCGCCATAGATGGGTAATCACTAGTGCTATCTCCACCCCAGTGAACTGGAAATTTCTGCGATCCCACCGATGCTGAACGAGCGAAAACAACGGCATCTTGCTGTCCTTTTTCTGCGACTAAGAGATCGAACACGACTTCATTGTACAAGTATGCGTAATAATTGTGCATTTTCTCAGGATCAGAACCATCAAAATAGACAGCATCTGTGGGAATCCGCTCACCAAAATCGGTTTTAAAGCAATCAACGCCCATATCTAGTAAAGTTTTTAATTTTCCTTGATACCAAGCAACCGCATCAGGATTCGTGAAGTCAACAATCGCCATCCCCGCTTGCCACTTGTCCCACTGCCAAACGTCGCCATTCCCGCGTTTTAAGAAGTACCCTTGAGCCATACCTTCGTCAAAAAGCGGTGACTTCTGACCAATGTAAGGATTGATCCAAACACAGATTTTTAGGCCTTTTTCTTTTAAGCGGCGTAACATATTGATGGGATCTGGGAAGGTACGTTCATCCCAAGTGAAGTTACACCATTCATATTCCCGCATCCAAAGACAGTCAAAATGAAAGACCTCTAAGGGAATATCCCGTTCCATCATGCCATCTACGAATGAATTAACGGTTGCTTCATCATAATCTGTTAGAAAAGAAGTGCTTAACCATAATCCAAATGACCAAGCCGGTGGCAAAGCTGGTTTGCCAGTCAGATCTGTGTAATTTCCCAAAACAGCTTTCAAAGTATCTCCAGCAATGACATAGTATTCCAGCTCTTCGCCAGGCACTGAAAACTGAACACGAGATACTTTTTCGCTACCAACTTCAAAACTTACCTTATCTGGCGAATTGACAAAAACACCATAACCTTGGTTGCTAAGATAAAATGGGATATTTTTATAAGCTTGCTCCGTTCCAGTCCCACCATCAGCATTCCAAATATCTACGCTTTGACCATTTTTTACAAAATTTGTAAAACGTTCCCCCAAGCCATAAATTTTCTCCCCTACCCCTAAGGATAGTTGTTCGCTGATATGGGGATGTCCATCTGGGTCGACGACATATGCCTTACTGCGAGGGAAACTTTGCACAAGTAAGCGATCTTGATAATAGAAACTCATGGTTAAATCTTCGCCTTTAGTAATCACCAAGGCAAGTTTTCCTGCTTGATAGCGATAGGTCGTCTCATCTTCAGAAATCGCTGGTTCCACAAGCCCTTTAGTGATTTCAAAATGGGGATTTTGTTTTTGTATTCCCTTGTAATTGTAGGTTTTTATCGCAATAACATCTTCGTGGGGAGTCGTAACTTCCATCGTCAGCAAGCCACCGTCTAAAGTGCCCCCTTTATGGGCAACATGGGAATAAGGCAGATATAAAATAAGTTTGTCTGCTTGTTGTTGTACATCGTATACATGGACCGCATATTTTACTTCAAAGCCCTCTTTTAAAAGCCAACCACCGTCAGAATATTTCAATGGAACCTGCTCCTTTCAAAATCAGATTGATTATTTTTTGTTTCATGGAACCCCTCGTCTAACGCTTCTTAGGAAAACTATTAAATTTGGAGTCATTCATGGTCTTGCTGCAAAATTATCACCGCAAAAGGCGCTAACTCCAAATCAGTTGGGCTATTTGTTTGAGTCAACAGTTCATAAGCATCAGGATATGGATTCATGATTTTTTGCGGATGTTCCCCAGTATTAATGATAAAAGTAAAGGATTGATTTTCAGTGGTCCGAGTCATGATTTCCACTTCGCCAGCTGCTTTGGCTGCTAGTTGCGACCTTTTTAATACTTGGGTCATCAGAAAAGCCAGTCCTTGATCATCAAGATAAGTTCCCACATAAAAAGCGCAGCCTGTGCCATACTCATTGGCGGTCAAACAAGCCTGTCCTTGATAGAAGGTTTCATCCCCGTACCAAGCCAACGAATGGGCTGTCGTAGGGGTAATCAAATCACACAAGGTCCTTCCTTGACCGACAATACCTGTAGCAGAGTGTAAGGTGACGGCTTGTGCTGCCGGTCGTGCGTCGATTTCATCAATGGTAAGTCCTAACAGCTCCCGCCACTGGCCAGGATAGCCACCAAGATGAATATTGTCTGTCTCATCGACTAAGCCAGACATCACATTGGTCAAGAAAACCCCACCCGCTGCCGTATATGCCTTGATCTTTTCAGTCACCTCATCAGTGGTAATATACATTGACGGGGCCATCAACAATTTATAAGGGGAAAAATCATCCTGTTTGGACACAATTTCTACCGCAATGCCTTGTTGGTAAAGGGCTTGGTAATAGCGATAGACACTAGCAACATAGTCCAACTGGGTAGTCGGACCAATACAATTCTCCAACCCCCAATAACTCTCCCAATCAAAAATAAGGGCGACGTTTGGATGAATCTCACTTTCAATTAATGCTTGCGGTAACTGGGCTAGTTCCCCGCCTAATTGAGCTACTTCTTGAAATACCCGGGTTTGGGTGGAAACACTATGAGAAAGCAGTGCCCCATGAAACTTTTCTGCTCCGTTACGAGATTGCTTTAATTGGAAAAACTGGACAGTATTGGCCCCGTGTGCCAAGGCTTGGTAGCTGAGCATCCGCATCTCCCCTGGTTTCTTTAACGCATTGTAAGTCTGCCAGTTTTGTTGGTTAGGCGTCTGCTCCATTAGCATAAAGGGTTGATGCTTGAGCCCCCGCATTAAATCATGGGAAAATGCAGTGAAACTAGCTGGCGTATCCAAACTAGGGTAGTTATCCCAAGCAATTACATCTAATTCCGGTGCCCATTTGAAATAATCCAAATCCTTTTGACTCCCCATGAAATTAGTAGTAATTGGACGTTTGCTATCGTATTTCCGAATAATGTCTCGTTCCATTTTGTAGTTTTCTAAGAGGCTATCTGATTGAAAGCGGCGGTAATCAAGAGCTGCACCGCCTAAAACCGGTTTTCCACTAGAAAAAATATCGCTGGTTCGCATCGGAGGATTAATCTCCTCCCAACTCCCATAAGTATGGCCCCAAAAATGACTATTCCAAGCTTGATTCACCGCTTCCAGTGTGCCATAACGTTCTTTTAACCAAACACGGAAAGCTTTAGCACAATTTTCACAGTAACAAGTACCACCATATTCATTTGAGACATGCCAGTGAGTAATCAGCGAATTCGTGTGGTAACGTGCGACTAAGCGTTCCACCAAAGCTTTACTTTTTCTTTTAAAAATAGGGCTATTGGGACAGGCGTTGTGTCGCTTCCCATGGCGTTGCAAAATACCATTGATATCTGTGCGCATCACTTCAGGATACTTGTGAGCTAGCCACGGAGGTACAGCAGCCGTCGCCGTTGCTAAGACCACACAGATCTGATTGTGTTCTAAATGCGCCATGATGCGATCCAATTGCTCAAAGTCGTATTCACCCTCTGCTGGTTCCAATAACGGCCATGAAAAAACATTGATGGTGGCACTATTCACCTGGGCTTGGGAGAGCTTGTCGAAATCATCTTGCCAAGTGCTTTCTTCCCATTGCTCAGGGTTGTAATCGCCCCCGAATAAAATTCCCGAAGAATAATCCGTCATCATTTCTCCTCCGTCAATTGCTGTCCGTTTTTAGCAATCAAATCACGATACCAAAAATAGCTTTTTTTCGGAATTCGTTTCAATTCCCGGACATCTTCATCTGTCCGATCAACATAAACAAAGCCATAGCGTTTTTCATATCCGTTCAACCAGCTCAACAAATCGGTAAAGGACCAAGCACAATAACCAATTACAGGCACACCACAAGCAATCGCATTGGCTAATTCCAACAGATGCTCTCTGTAAAAAGTAATCCGATAATCATCGTCAATTTCGTCAGTTGAGGTCAAAGTATCAAAAGCACCAAGACCATTTTCAGTAATAAAAATTGGCAGTTGGTATTTCTCATAGACGTTTCGCAAGGCAATCTGCAGCCCAACTGGATCAATTTCCCAGCCCCAATCTGTTTTTGCTAAATAGGGATTGCTGACAGACTGAAACAATAGGTGCTCCGGCGTTTCTTTTTGACCATCGGCAGCCATTAAATACGGGTCGGTCATCTCAAGATTTTTCTCATTCATAACAGTTGCCGATGGCCGGCGCACGGTTCCACCATGGTAATAATTAATTCCGAGAAAGTCCGGTTTCGCAGCTTTTAACGTTGCCGTATCGGCAGCCGTCACTTCAAAATCCAAGTCCAATTGCTTCAAAACATTCATAATCCGTTGGGGATAGGTGCCACGACAATAAACTTCCAACCACCAGTCATTGTTGAATAAATTTGCATCCATGGCCGCCACCACATCTTGGGGATGGCAAGTTTCGGGTACCACTTCCCCATAGCCAAAACTAGGACCAATCAAAGCGTCTGGCAGCAAGCGATGACACAGGGAAATCACTTCGGCATTGGCTAAATTGACAAGATGATTGGCTTGATACATCCGCTTCATATCAGAGACATTAGGAGGATGAGAAGCCCAACGGTAGCCCAATGAAGTGAAGACATTTTGCTCGTTAAAGGTGACCCAATAGCGCACTCGATCACCAAATTCTTTAAACACAACCTCAGCGTATTTCAGAAATGCTTGAATCGTCTCCCGTGATTCCCAGCCACCATATTCATCTTGAAGAGCTTGCGGTAAATCCCAGTGATAGAGAGTGACAACCGGCTCAATCCCGTTTGCGATAAGCTCATCAATCAGCGCCCCATAAAAGTCTAATCCTTCTTGATTGACTTCTCCATTTGGTAAAACGCGACTCCACGCCAAACTGAAGCGATAGGTTTTCAAATTCATTTTTGCCATTAATTGAATATCTTCTCGAAAGCGATGATAGTGGTCCACTGCCACCTTACCATCTGTGCCGTTTTTGGTCTTACCGGGCAGTTGCGAAAAATTATCCCAAATTGAAGGTGCCTTTCCCCCTTCAGCACTCGCTCCCTCTACTTGATAAGCAGCTGAAGCCGCCCCCCACAGGAATCCTTCTGGAAATTGAATAGCGTTTTCAGTGTTCATAGTATTCTCCGTTTCTAATCATTCTCACCCTAACCATAGCATCTGTTTTCGGATTTGTAATTACGGATATTTACAAGAAAATACTACAAATTGAATGTGATTAATGATACAGATTTCGAAACTTGCCCGGAGTCACATATTCGCTTTGCTTAAAGGTGGAAATAAAATAGCTGTTGGTATTAAAGCCCACCATTTCACCAATTTCTTCCACCGAATATTCTGGATGATTCAGCAATAGTTCTTTCGCCTTTAAGATGCGATGGTTAGTCAATAATTGGTGGGGTGAATTTCCTTGAATTTTCCTGAACACTTCGAGAATATACTGAACACTGTAATTGGTCACCTGTGTGAAATCTTCATTGCTTAACTCTTTCATATAGTCAGTTTCAATTAGTGACAAGATGGGCTGAATGATTCGTTCATTAAGCTCCTGATTCTTAGGATTGTGAGTTTGATATTTCTTAATCTTTAATAAAAAGCCATAAACCAATAGTGAAGATTGGTAGTTATCCACCAATGGTTTTTGAAACTCCTGGCGATTTAGTTCGACAAAGCGTAACAAATCCTGATCTGGTGTATCAATATAGCGATATTGCTGAATTCCCAGCACCATCGTCATTTCTTTAATCAATGAACCCCCAAAAGTAAAATAAGACGTTTTCCATGAAGTAGAACTCGGATCTTTTTCATAGCGGTGAGGAACTTCTTGATTTATCAAGATTCCCTGCCCTTTTTCTAGAATAATTTTACGATCTTTCAATTCGACAATGCCGCGGCCTTCATGAGTCTGTAACCAGTGGACATACGGATAGCCTTTTGGTCGATTGATCGCCTCTTGGTCCCAATCGTAGCCAATACTATCAATATAGATTGGCAGTGAACGATCCTTATTTTTAAAACTATAGCGCATAATATCACCTTCAAATTCTGGTATTTAGTTAGAAATATCTTTGATTACAATACCATCGAATTTTGATATTGTGAATACACAAATCGAAAGGTGGAAATAAAGTTGAAAACGTTGTCCAATTGGTTTATGAACAAATTTAGTCCTGCATTAGCTAAAATTAGTAACATGAAATACTTGGTAGCCCTACGAGACGGTATGATTATCACTGTACCATTTACGGTTTTCGGTAGTATCTTTATGATTATTGGGAATCTACCAATTAATGGTTGGTACGATACTATAGCCCCAATTCAAGGAATTCTACAGGCACCTGTTAACGTAACCTTTGGCATTTTGGCACTCATCGTAGCCATCGGTATGAGCTATCAATCAGCCAAAGCCAATAAAATCGACCCCTTAACTGGAACCGCTGTCGGAGCGATTGCCTTCTTGCTCTGTATGTTAAATAAAGATTTCGCGATTGATCCTTCTACTTTAGGTTCTGGAGGTATGTTTACTGCTATTATTGTTGCTATCATCTCAAGTGAAATTATGCGCTTTTTCATCAAACGTAACATCGTCATCAAAATGCCTGAATCGGTGCCACCAGCTGTTGCGAATTCCTTCGCTTCCTTGATTCCCGGATCAGCAGCCCTTTTGTTCTTCTGGTTAATCCGTGTGGTTCTCAACATTCAAATCAATGATGTCATCCAAGCCATCTTCTCCCCACTTGTCTTTGGCTTGAATAGCTTCTGGGGTATGGAATTCATGCTCTTCTTGACTTTAATGCTCTGGACGCTTGGTATTCACGGAAACAATATTCTTGGTGCCGTTGCTTCCCCTGTTTACCTACAATTCTTAACTAGTAACATTAACGATGTCGCAGCTGGGAAAACACCGACTCATATCACTGCTGATGGTTTCTTAAACTTCGGGATGAATATCGGTGGGACCGGCGCCATTTTAGGGTTAGTCATCTGTATGGTCTTTGCCAAAAGTAAACAATATAAACAATTAGGTCGGTTAGGTTTGGTGCCAGCCGTTTTCCAAATCAGTGAACCAATCATGTTTGGTTTCCCAGTAGTCTTAAATCCAACCTTGATGATTCCTTTTATTGCTGTCCCAATGATTTTACAAGGAATTACTTATTTCCTTATGAAAGCTGGTTTGATTGGCATGGTGGTAGCTCAAGTACCATGGACCACACCAACCCTGATTAATGGTTTCTTAATTACCGGTGGTGACTGGCGAGCACCAGTTTGGCAACTTATCCAATTAGTGATTTCCATCGTCGCATACTGGCCATTCTTTAAAATTTGTGACCATCAAGCGTTAGAAGCCGAAAGACAAAGTGAATTAGCTGAATAAGCTAATTCAAAAATTATCCAATAGCTAGTCTTCATAAAAAAAGAATCACACCTATTTCTCTGATTAATAACCAGTGAAGTAGGTGTGATTTTTATTCTCAGCGGATTGCTCTGATAACCCCTATATCTGTCGCTTCATGCTAATTTTTCTTTTCTTTGATTTCACTCAGCCGATACCCCACATGGTCTTGCAAGAAGACGTGTTTAGGAACGCTGACTGTTTGTGACCCATAAATGCCATGATGACCAGTCACGCTATAGCTGATAAATGAAGCGATGGCATAATAAGGCAAGGCTTGGACGCCAAACAAATCGATGCCCAACATAATCGTAGTAATCGGCGCATTGGCGGCACAACCGAAGACTGAAATCAGTCCCAAAGCCGCTAAGAAAGACGGCGAGATCCCTAGCCACGTACCAATACTACTGCCCAAACTGGAGCCGATATCAAACAAAGGTGTCACTTCTCCCCCTTGAAAGCCTGCGCCCAAGGTCAACCCTGTATACAGCAACTTTAATACCGGATCTAAAAAGGTTGATTTTCCCAGGAAAGCCTCATCCATGATGTTCAAACTCAGGCCTTCATACTTTTGACCAGCAAACAGCAGGATCAAAGCAACAAAAATTGCGGCGCTGACAAACCCGCGAACTAAATAATTACTGATTTTGGCTTGATAAAATTGCTTCAATGCGGAAACCACAAAGGAGAATAAAAAGCCAAAGATTCCAAACAAAACCGCTGCAAGGCATACCACGACGATGACCTTAACGCTGACTGTCGGCATGTCCACAATCTGGTGCAAATCATGAGTCGTTCCTAAACTTTTCGCAATAAAATTGGAAAAATAAGCGGCGAAAAAACAGTAAATCAAAGAAGAGCGCTCCATTTTTCCAATATAGACGATTTCCATCCCAAAAAAGGCGCCAGCTAAAGGTGTGCCAAAAATCGACGCAAAGCCAGCACTAACTCCTGCGTGAATCAATTTCTTACGCAGGTCAAAAGGCAAACCCACACGTTTTCCTGCTTGATTGGCTAGCACCCCACCGATTTGGACTGCCGAACCTTCACGACCAGCCGAACCACCAAATAAATGCGTCAATATGGTAAAGATAAAGGTGAAAATCCCCATACGAAAAGGGACATGAATTTCTTTTTGGGTACTCTCGATAATCAAGTTATTGCCTTTTTGCGAGCCTTGCCCAAAATTTTGATAGACAAAAGCTGTCAGTACCCCGATCAAAGGCAACATTAATAATAAGTAGTTGTGATTCTCACGAAAGTCGGTCGCTGTATGTAGCGCTAAAAGTAACAGATGGGAAACCACCCCCATCAAGGTCGCCACAAGAACGACTAATCCCCAGAGGATCACTTGATCTTTGATTTGTTTTTTTTCAATCCCACTTAAATTCATCATTTTTTCCTCTCTAATGCGTGAATGAGTCTCGCTTTTTCCAATTAGATAGCCCCAGCAAACCCGTTTCGTTTCCGAAAATTAAGATGTAAGCAACCATCTGTCCTTTATCAAGGATTGCTTTCGCCTAAAATCACAGCGGCCAGGCAGACTTTACCTCTTGGCGTCAGTCAAACCCACTATCGTAACTAAGCTAGTCCGTAAAATCAGATATTTTTACAATACCTTAGTCAATAAAAAAAGCTGAGGGTTCTACAAATAGACGATTTGTAGAAGTCATCAGCTGTTTGGGCAGTTTAGGATAATCCAAGGGAGACACTCATTCCCTTATTCATTTGTACGTTCTCATTTTTATCATATCGAAAAGGACTTGTCAAATAGATTGCGGCACGCATTCCTCAGCTAGCCTATTCCTCAAGATCTGCAAAGTAATCCCGATGAAGGCGTTCATAAGCTACCTGCGCCACTGGATTTGGAACAATCAGCTGCTGCGAATTTGGTGCTGCAGCGGTACTTTTCTCACCAAAAAGCAAGGCGTACAGGCCAAAAATCGGTTCGTTTTCCTTAGACAAAATAGCTGGATTGCCAAGAATATCCACTGCCAGTTGGGCCAGTTCTGGCGTTTCAAAAAAGCCACCGCTGAAACTTACCGGGCCATTTCCGATAATCGCTGGTTTTAAACTGCGAAGATTTAACAGCAGCCCTTCCAACACACTACGAATCAGCTCCCGTCGCTTCGTGGTAATCCGTAAATTTTGAAAGCCTCCTGTGAGCTGAGCATCCCAATATGGTGCCCGCTCACCACTCAAAAACGGGTAAAATTTCACGCCATTTGCGCCAATCTCAGTAGTTGCTAGGACGGCCGGCAATTCGTCATAAAAATTCGTTGCCTCGCCAAAAATCTGGCTTGCCCAAGCCAGCACATTGCCACCATTGTTTGAAGGGCCACCAGTGACAACAAGCGTCTCCGTCAGGCGGTAACAAAAATTTTGTCGTAAACTATCTAACTTAACTTCCGAACCAATGGCACGTAATGCGCCGCTAGTTCCGATTGTCAAACTATTAGCAAGACCCGTCGTGGCTAAACCGGCATACGCCGCTAGACAACCATCACTGCCGCCACAAAAGACAGCCACATCTGCTCCCAATCCATATCGTCTTTGACAATCATTCGTGAGGGTAAATTTTTGATTCGCGGGGACAATGGGGGCGAGCTGCTGGCGGGAAATTCCTAAATAACGCAAGATATCATCATCCCAATCTCCCGTCGCTAGTGAACACAGCCCCGTAGCCGAAGCTGTCGCCACATCGATCGCCACCTCACCCGTAAAATGAACCATCAGCAGTTCTTTTAAGCCCCACCAGCTAGTCCCAGAGGGGTAACTCATTCTTTGCTGGAAATATAAAATTTTCGCAAAAGGCGACATGGGGTGAATCGGGGTACCGCTGCGCAGATAAAAGGTTTCTCTCATCTCTTGAGGTAACTGGCTTAACACCGAAGTCGCTTGTTGATCGGACCAGAGGAAAAGTTCCTGAAACTGACCCGCCACCAACGGCATCAGGCTATGCATCGCCACGCTAAAGCCAATTGCCTTCACTTTTTTACGCAAATCAGCCGGCAACTCCAAAATAAGTTGCTCGACTACCTGAAGGACTTCAGAAGCTTGTTGATACTTAGCACCATTTTCTCCATGATAGGTCAGCAATTTGCCACTATTTTGGTACAAACTAACCCCTTCACTAATGATGGCTATTTTCACCGCTGTGGAGCCCACATCAATCCCTAAAAAATACGCTTGCATCCCACTCACCTAATCTTTGCCTTTCCGAAAAAGAGTTGTTGCTAATCTGCTTTGTCCGCTTCAGACATCTATTCTCTCCCACTAACTGGTTTTCGTCAAAAAACGACGCCAACAAATTGATAAGTCAATAATGTCTTAACGATGCTCATACCCATAAGTGTAACTAAACCACTCTTTCTATCTGAATACCAATAGTTGGTATTTTTTGATGAGAAATTTTTTACTCATCTTAGCAATCAGAACTAGAGCCCAGACTTGCCCTTTCACGAATATTACGAATTCACACGTCGATTATACAGCCCTAGCCCTTTAAGAAAATTCCGCATATATTTATCGCCACAAGGTTTGAAATTTCGCTGACCTTCCTTACGTAAAAAAGCCCCAATTTCACTTTTTGATGGAAAAAGTTCCACCTCTGCAAAAATAGCCAAGATGTCTTCGGTCTTCATCGTGAGGGCAATTTTTATTTTCTTGAGTAAAACATTGTTAATATATTTGATTTCCTTATTTTGTGGCAGTATTTTTTCTACTGAATGCTCTTTTTGCGGCCCCCGCGCCAATAAGATCAACCCATTTAAGAAAGCATCCAGCATCTGATTGTTGATTGCTTTTTCATATACATTGTTTTCGGCATGGTCTACCCACTTATCTTGGATTTTTGTTAATATTGCTCGTGCCTCTTCTCGTGTCAACACAATCCCGCCTAGCTCGAAAGCTTTGATCATATCACTATCCTTGAGATCGATTGCATAACGCAATCGCAATAAGCGATCATTATTATTCATTTTCATCCCCCTTGATTCATGTATCAGTTGTGTATTTCTTTCGTGTGCTTTTCCCGGTAACTCCCTAAGTATAACTAATCCCATCCCACATGATAAGCCCTTTTAGAATCCCTTAAGTAAATCCTCTGTACGTCTCCTTCTAATCTAGTCAAAATGATTGATACTGGCAAACCCCTTAGTTAACCAGTATACTATCCAGAAAGCAATCCTTTCCTTACTTTTATCCCCATGCAAGCAATACTTGCTATGAAAAAAAGCCCCACCTACCTATAATCAAGTCAATCGATAGAAAGGAGCTCTTCATGGAATTTGGTGAACAAATAAAAAACTTACGAATAAAAAACAACTTAACCCAAGAACAATTTGCCGAAAAATTACACGTTACTCGGCAAGCGGTATCCAATTGGGAAAACAACCGGAATCTTCCCGATTTAGAAATGTTAATTCTAATCGCAGAAGTTTTCCAGTTATCACTTGATACTTTTATTTTAGGAGGAACCCACGTGAATACTATGACTCAAAAACTAATCAAAGATGGCAGCGAAACGAGAAGAGCAAAATTCAATTTGTTTTCGATTATCATGGGAACAATTTTGCTATGTCTCGGTTTTGCCTGTTTTCTTATCAAAGGCCTGTCTGTCGAATACATTGACGACGCAGGTATTTTACATGAAAACTTCTTTTTACTTCCTATGGGATTTATCTTTCTCTTAGCTGGCTTTACGGTATTTCTGGTATTTGCCACGAAATATTTTCTCAGTCTGCGAAAGAACTAGTCTTAAACCTTAAGCAAATAACTACTCAATAATGAAGCATTGATTTTCTGCTCCCGCTATTCTTGGAGGACAACTATTGCTGTTATATCGCCAAACACACCAAATCCCGTGATGAACACTATTTTTTGCTCATCACGGGATTTGATTTAGTGTTTTTTTGAGGTGTTGGTTTTAAAATCAGGATAAACGCTATCGTTTTTTTGAAAATAGCTATGGTGCAGTATCAAGTAAATCACTCTCAAGTAGCTTATCCCCATTATTTACGATCAGAGATTCTTTATGCCACCTGTATCAATATGTTTCAATAAAAAGCGTAAGACTTGTTTGCGACTTCCTGGGCCTAATTTCCAATGTATCGAGAATTTCTAAAAGAACGTTCTGCTTTCCCAGCTGGTTGACAAGTAGATTACCTACTTTTTATGATAACCGGCTTATGATAGTCATTATTATCAATAACCATATTCGCAATTGCTTTTGGCTGATCTGTTGCCAAATATTTCTTGAAAACTGGCAGATAGCGGGTACGATATTTTTCCATAATTTGCTCACCAGCTTTGGGAACATCCCGAGCTTCCCCCCGCAACAAAATTTCTTCAACAGAGACCTCTAGAAAAATGGCATAATCCAAGTAATTACGAATCGGTGTGCGCAATAAAAGTGCACCTTCTAACAAGAGAATGGTCTGATTATCGATAGCTATATCAATCGGCTTACGGTATTCGGCAGTCGACCAATCCAAACCTAAAATTCTCTGATGAAGCAAGCCGCGTTCTTTCAAAGGAAGTAAGATTTCAGCCACCAGTTTTTGGGCATTAAACGCGTTGTAAAAGGCATTCACCTCACTATCTTCTTCGTCAGACCACTGAATGGTTGGCAATGGTTGGTGGAAATCGTCATAGTGGATAATCTGAACTTTTTGTCCCTGATCCTTGAGATAATCAGCCAATTTATCGGTAAAGGTCGTCTTTCCAGAGGTATAAGCCCCATCAATTCCGATCACAGCTGGCCGCGGCAAAGCTATGATTTTTTTAGCGATTTGGGCAAAAATCATTGAATTCGAATTCATTATTTAACTCCTAGTCAGCAAAAACAACTAAAACTTCCCGCCTATTTGTTTTTACCTAATTATTTTCTTCAAAATAGTTTTTTCAACTTTGATAACAATGAGACAACTCATTGGAAAACCTTGCTTAAAATTGCTCGCATTACTCCTATTTTTCATTGCAAAAACCGTTGTCCTTCTATGGAATCTTTCATTTATCATAAGGCGTTTTCATTAGACTTGGGGGATTCCCCTTCATTTTGTCCAACTGATTTCGTCAGCTTTTTTTGAAACAATTGAAAAATTAAGGCCATTCCTAACCCACACAGGATACCTAAAAAGTTGTTTTGAATACGAATCACACCAGCTGGTAAGATTCCTAGCAATACATAAGCTGCAGATAAAGCCCCAAAACAATTCAAAATACTCGCCCAACCATAATGAGGCGTTAACCCCAGACAAAAACCTGCCAAAGGACCTAATAAAAAGACCCACTCTCTCAGAAATAAATGTAAACATAGGACAAAAATAACTGAACCAATTGTGACGCCCACCATCCGGGAAAATCCTCGCGAAAGAATATGATGCGTCTGGGGTAATAAAAGGGACATACTGGCAAAGCCCATCCACATACTACGAGGAATTGCCAGATAGTTACCCATAGTTAAAGCAAAAGCAATTCCTAAGGCTAAACGCAACTGCCATTGATAGGTTGCCTGTTTTAGGGAATAGCCTTTACATATATGGTGGAGTCGCCGGCTTCGGTCAGCTTGAGAATGCTTCTGAAGAAATACCAGGCCACAAAAAAGCAAGGATAAAGACACGGCACCTGTTCTCTGAAGGATTTCATGCTGCCCACTCACAGCATTACTCGTTATCAAAATATAGCTAAAGGCGTAGACACCACCATTTCCATATTCCGGATGAGTCGTGGTCATTAACAATATGAAAGACAAACTTGCTAACTGAACAACAAAGTATAGGATGATTGGCAAGCCTGCTAAGAAGAAACTATTTATCAAATAGAGACTAGAAATCAAAAACAAAGCCAGCAGACTATCTATTATATGGTAGCCATAATTGACAAAACGGATACTCAAAAGCATACACAGGCTACCTACACCAACATAACTATTCTTTTGACCAAAGAGACTCGTAAAAATCGAGATGTAGGCAATTGCAAACAGTAATAAGAGAACACTCCGCAAAACAAGCGCAATGACGTACTGCTTTTTCTCCTGTGCAACAGATGCCCGAATATGTTGGCGAAGAACAGCTGGACTCAACTGCATTTTTTGATAAAGCGTCATAAAATCATCCTTATTCATGAAAGTGTGTCGAGAAGTATAGCAAAAAAATGAGATCTCGGTCAACTTTCCCTCTAGGATTCTGTTAATCTAATCCGCAACAGTCAAGATGATCTTACCGATATTCTGATTGTCTTCCATTCGGATATGGGCAGCTGCCACCTCTGCTAGTGAAAATTTCGTATCAATCAATGGTTTAATTCGTTGATCCTCAAAATACGGAAATACCTGTTGGATAAAGTCATGGGTAAGTTCGGCTTTATATTGATCGCTTCTTGGCGTTAGTAAGGTTCCCGTTAACTGAATACATTTTGACATCAATTGAAATAAGTCAACTTGCTCAACGAATTGTCCACCCAAAATACCAATTAACACCCAACGGCCACCGGTTTTAATACTCTTTAAATTCTTTTGCCAATAGGAGGCCCCAATAAAATCTAAAATTAAGTCCACGCCTTGACCCTTCGTTGCCTGTAAGACCCGCTGATCAAAGTCTTCATCATGATAATTAATTAACACATCTGCCCCTAATTGCTTTGCTACTTCAAGTTTCCTCTCGCTACCAGCCGTGACAATCACGGTTGCATCCGTCAGTTGTTTCGCTAATTGGATTGCTGCAGTGCCCACCCCGCTAGCAGCTGCATGGATAAGGACCGTCTCCTTTCTTTTTAGCTGACCAATCCAAAATAAGGTTTGATAAGCGGTCAAGAATACTTCTGGAATCGCCGCAGCTTCCGCAAAAGAGAGCGACTCCGGAATTTTCATTGCTCGTTGGGCTGGCATCACTACATATTCGGCATACCCACCACCGTTTACTAATCCCATTACAAAATCACCTTCGGCAAAATCGGATTGATTACTATCGACTACCACTCCAGCTACTTCCACACCTAAAATGTCACTTGGCAAATAAGCTACCTTCCCTTGACGGCCTAAAATGTCCGTTCGATTAATTGCAGCTGCTTTGGTTTGGATTAAGATTTCACCGACACCCGGTTTAGGAATTGCTACCTCTGCTAATTGTAATTGCTCAGGACCGCCTGCTTTTTTAACGGTAATTGCCTTCATTCTTTTCTACTCCTTCTATAGTTTATTTTCATCCAAAAAATAGTGTGTCTAGCTCTCTGTGTCGTACCTAATTAGTTATTCCACTGTTTTCGTCCTCGTTGATTACCTCTTCTTAAATTAATTACAAACAATTCCTGCTCTAAGCTAGCTGTTATTTAAGACCGGTCTTTCAACCACCATTCATATAGTTGAAGTTCTAGGAGCACTCCTTCCTTGATGAATAATGTTAAAAAGCGTTGTTCACTTTTTTCAAACATAGCTATCCCTCCAAAAATAAAGCCGCAATCCCACAAATAGATGTAGGATTGCAGTTTATAGAGATAATAGATATTTGTTTGTCTAATTTTCTACAAATATACACGATTTCAATACGAATGGCTCCTATTCATCGTGACGAGTAAAGTACCCTTTTATATCATCAATCATGAAATCTGAAACTAATTTAACCTCATGTATGTATGCACCTGCTTCCAATACTTCCCTACACGAAATAAAAGACCAGTTTTGTTCCTTTCCTCTGAAATTTGAGTTATTAGCGAAGACAATACCCTCAACTCCAGCCCATACTGCCGCGGAACTACAAAGCGGACACGGTTCAAATGTAGAGTATAACCAATACTCTTTAGGCAGCTCACTAGTGCCAAGTTGCTGACAGGCTTTTCGAATGGCATTCACTTCTGCATGAGCAGTTGGATCATGATCGTCTGCTACAGTAGTTTCACCAATCGAAAAGATTTCACCTTTAGAATTCACGACGGCTGCTTGAATTGAATGTAGATTCCACTGACGTTTAATCAATTGAGACATAATTTGCTTACTTGGATGTTGTACCATTTTGAAATCTCCTTTCATAATTACACAATAGAAAGTTATACTTTAAGTTTAGTGTTAAAGTGATTTGATTCTCTTGAATAGTAACTGTCCATCTTTTTAAAACTTTTAGATACACTTCTCTGTCGCTCTTGTTCATTTGTTTGTAACTGTTTAGCTTAATCGCTACATTATTTTTCGATTGTTTTTATTGGAAACCTCAAAAACCGCATCATTTATGATACGGTTCCCCATGATTAATCCGCATTGCCCGGTAAATCTGTTCCACCAAGATTAAACGCATCAATTGGTGGGGATACGTCATTTTTCCAAAACTGATTTGGCTGTTACTTCGTTTTATTACGGCTGGGCTCAAACCGAGCGAGCCACCAATCACAAAAACCAGTTGGCTTTTTCCTTGGATACCTAGCTGATCGATTTGATGGGCAAAGTCTTCGCTAGAGGGATTTTGGCCTTCGATGGCTAGCGCATAGACGTATTCCCCCTCTTTGATTTTGGCTAGGATACGGTCGCCTTCTTTTTCTTTGACTTGCATCATTTGGGCATCACTAAGATTTTCAGGCGCTTTCTCGTCGGGAACTTCTACTAGTTGGATCTTTGCATAAGCACCGAGGCGTTTGACATATTCATTGATCCCTTGAACGAGGTATTTTTCTTTAAGTTTACCGACAGAAATGATTTTGATATTCATGTGCCTATCCTTTCTATGAGGAAGTTCTCCTCAACTTGTTGATAACTATCTATGAGTTTACCACAGTTTTTATCCACATTTGCAGGATTGTTAGAATTCTAGCTGGATTTTTCAGGTCTGTAAAATTAGGCTTTTGGATACGAACAATAGTTCTCCACAAATTTATACACATTTTACACAGGGTGTGGATAAATCTGTGGATAGTTTTCCCCAGCTTTCGCTACTTTGTAACGGAAATGTTGTTTTAAAACAGAACTCGCGTATTTCATTCACAAATTTGCTCTAAATTGGGAAACGGCCATTTAATTTTTCATGAATCACTATTTTTTTCAGCATGGTTCGTTCATATTTTTTTCAAAGTCTCCCGTTAGACTAAAGGCAGAGGTTGAGACTATACTAGAACTAGAGCAATCATTCAATTACTCCGTCTCAGCTATGAATGACAGGTAAGATGCAACACAAAGTGAATGACCTATATTGAGGAGGATACATCATGGAACAACGTAAAAAAACTAAAGGTACAGGCAAACGCTTCTTAACAGGTTTACTTGGTGGAGTTGTCGGTGGCTTTTTGGTAATCGGAGGCTTCTATTTAGCAAATGGCTCGACGCTTGCACCAACATCCAACAATAGCACCACCAGCAATACGAACAACAGCAAACAAACGCAAGTCTCTAATGTGAAGGTGGATGTGGATTCAGATATCACGAAGGCAGTGGAAAAAGTCCAAGGCGCAGTTGTTTCCGTCATCAACTTACAAAAGCAACAACAATCCAGTAACAATCCTTGGGGGGATCTTTTCGGACAAGCGCAAGATGAAGATACCCAAGGCTCTGACAGCAATGATAACAGTGACTTAGTGGAAGCCAGTGAAGGCTCTGGTGTCATCTACAAAAAAGATGGCGACTATGCTTATGTCGTGACCAACAACCACGTAGTCGATGGCTCCAATGGGTTGGAAGTCGTTATGAATGATGGCACAAAAATTTCTGGTGAATTACTAGGCACGGATGCGGTGACTGACTTAGCTGTCATCCGGATTTCTTCTAAAGATGTGGATGAAGTCGCAACATTTGGTGATTCGGATGCCTTGAAAGTCGGTGAGCCAGCGATTGCCATTGGTTCGCCATTAGGTTCGCAATACGCAAACTCGGTAACTTCTGGGATTATTTCTTCCGTGAACCGACCAATTGCTGATACCTCAACTGGTGTCAATATCAGTGCCATTCAAACAGATGCAGCGATTAACCCTGGGAACTCTGGTGGCCCATTAATCAATGCTGGCGGACAAGTCATCGGGATTAACTCAAGTAAAATCGCCACCACGCAAACGGAAAGTTCCGATATTTCTGTTGAGGGGATGGGCTTTGCGATTCCTAGTAACGATGTGGTAACCATCATCAATCAACTAGAAGCTGACGGGAAAGTGACTCGTCCAGCACTAGGAATTTACATGGTTGATCTATCTTCTGTTACTTCTCAACAACAAGAACAAATTCTCGGTGTACCAACTAGCGTCAAGAGTGGGGTCGTCATTACCCAAGTCTCCCCTGCGACACCAGCAGAAAAAGCTGGTTTGAAACAATACGACGTCATTACCAAAGTTGATGACAAGGAAATCACCAGCACCACTGATTTGCAGTCTGTCCTTTACACCAAGAAAGTCGGTGACAGCATCACGGTGACTTACTACCGCGGTGACAAAGAAGAGACAGCTAAAATCGATTTAACCATCGATAGCACCGTCTTAAATCAAGACAACAACACTAACAGCAATAACCAAGGCAACAACTAATCAACTAACAGGACACCCCCTAGCCTACTGCAGAATATTGCAAGAGGCTAGGGGGTGATTTTTTTCAATAAAAGAGCAGCTCTGATTTTAAAAATCAAGAGCTGCTCTCCGCTTTTCTAAGTCTAGCAAATTAATTTGCTGAGCCTACTGCAAATGCTTCTCCCACGACGGCATCTTCTGGTAAGACGAGGATGCCTTTTTTCTCAGGGGCATTAGACAAATGAAGTTCTCTAGCGGAGCAAATCATTCCATAACTTTCCACTCCACGAAGGACGCCAGGCCAGATTAGCATCCCATCTGGCATCATAGCCCCCGGTTTTGCTACTACCACTTTTTGGCCGGCAGCAATATTGGCGGCACCACAAACGATTTGGAGGACTTCGCCATTGTCCACTTCCGTTTCAGTGATGTGGAGGTGGTCACTGTCGGGATGTTCGATGCAAGTTTTGACATAGCCAACCACAAATTTAGGTGCTTCGGTTGTTGGCAATTGAATATCATGGAAACCAGAAAGTTGCAGTTGTTGATTGAGTAGTTGGATTTGAGCTTCAGTTGGATACACTTGTCCTTTTCCTGCTAACGTCATAAAGTCTGATAGCTGGAAGAAATTTAACCCGACCAACGTCCCTTCACTATTTTTGATAACAGCGATATTAAATTTACGTTCGACGCTTTGTTCCAATCCTTTGTCGTCAGCAGCAATCACAAGTAGCGTGTCACCTACTTGTTGGGGATTGTATGAATAGATCAAAATGATGACCTCCTAATAACGGTTTTGTAAAAACACACAACTTGTATCATATCAGAAACGGTGCCAAACTTCACGTCAAAAATATTTTTTTAATCCGTCTCATGGCTGAGATGGAGGGCTATCATTAGCTACCAGTAACCTCAGATTTGCGAACTGTCGGCCTTAAGAAAGGCTAAGGGAGCTCAGCTAGCTCAAAAAAACCGTAAGCTTTCTTTAAAAAAGCTCACGGTCACAGCTGGGATTCGAAAAACAGGATGAATTCCCACTAGGCCAAGGGTAGGTCGGCCGTATTATGCTTCTTCTGACACCACTAACACATCACAAGGCGCTTGACGAATGACATAGCTTGCCACGCTTCCTGTCATAAAACGTTCCACAGCATTTAATCCGGATTGCCCCACCATGACTAAATCAATGTGGTATTTTTTAGGCAAATCCCGGGCCATCGCTTGTTTAGCAGAGCCATAAGTGAGAATGCCTTCGATATTGGTAAAATCATGTTCGCGGGCATAGGTTTTGCAAGTCTCGAGCAACTCCTTAGCACTTTCCGTTTCTTGATCCATGATACTTTGGTTGATTTCCCCGTAGCCCAGCATCGGGGTAATTTGTTGTTGAACCACGTTGGCAACATAGACTTTCCCGTTGTTTCGGCGCGCTACCTCGATTGCTTTGACAAAGGCTTGCTGTGCCTGATCCGAACCATCGACACCAACTAAAATATTTTTATATTCTTGTGATTCCATCTTGTTCCCTCCTTTTTTGATTCCTTCATAACGGAGCAACCATCCCTCCGCAAA
Source organism: Enterococcus diestrammenae (assembly GCF_009933255.1). Lineage (GTDB taxonomy): Bacteria > Bacillota > Bacilli > Lactobacillales > Enterococcaceae > Enterococcus_C > Enterococcus_C diestrammenae. Next base: position 97,638 of record NZ_MAEI01000052.1, read on the forward strand.
ACTCACTGGATAAACCTAGGCTTGCGCGGGTAAACTCTTCAAAAAGGTTTCGATTTCTTCTTTAGTTTTTCGGTCTTTGTTTACCAAACGACCAAGTTCTTGCCCTTCATCGGTAACCACAAAACTAGGAATCCCAAAAATGCTCCATTCTGCAGCCACATCGATAAACTTGTCCCGATCAACTTCGATAAAAGTATACTCCGGAAAATCAGCAGCAATCTCCGGCATGAAAGGTTTGATAAAATGGCAATCCCCGCACCAACTAGCGGTAAAGAAAAATACGTTCCGCCCTTTTTTGACATAGCCTGCCAATTCTTCCAAACTATTAGGTATAATCATTTGTTTGCCTACTTTCTACAATATTCTTCCTTAATTATACACCTTTTTAACTAGGAGACAAAAAGTGCGGGTTAACAAAACCAATGGGCTTGTTATTTCTCAAAAAATGGGTTGTGGATTACCATACGCTCCCCTCATCCTATCAATCGAGGGTTCTTTTCCCCCAACAGCCACTCTTCAAAAAAACTCTGACAGCATTCCTGTCAGAGTTTTTGTCTTCTTTAACCTTTGACGATGGTATCCACAGTAGCTTTATCCAAGCCTTTCAAAGTTTGGATCAACATTTCCCGCGCCGCATCGAAATCAGCGATACTAAACATTGTTTGATGGGTGTGGATGTAGCGTCCGCATACGCCGATGACGGTACTTGGAATTCCTTCATTGGAAGTGTGAGCGGCACCAGCATCCGTACCACCTTTGGAAACAAAGTATTGGTAAGGAATATGATTGGTTTCTGCCGTATCCAACAGGTATTCTCGCAAACGCGGCAACATGATCAAACCAGGATCATAAATACGCATCAAGGTCCCTTCGCCTAAATGACCAAATGTCCCAGTTGTAGTGGTTTGGTCGTCTGCCGCTGAGCAGTCCACTGCAAAGAACAGATCCGGTTTGAATTTCGTAGTCGAGACTTTTGAGCCGCGCAAACCGACTTCTTCTTGAACATTGGCCCCTGCAATCAAGGTATGGCCTAGTTTTTCTTCTTTCAAAGCTTCCAAGGCCTCCAGGACTACCGTACAGCCATAGCGATTATCCCAAGCTTTTGAGATGATATTTTTGCCATTTGCAGTTTTAATGGTTTCCACTGCCGGGACGATGGTATCCCCTGGACGGACGCCAAACTCCAGAGCTTCTTCTTTGGACTCAAAACCAGCATCAAATAAGATACTATCCACGGTGACATTGGCTTGTCCCCCGCCAGTGCCCCGTAACAAATGTGGTGGCACCGATGCAGAGATCACTGGGTAGTTTTTGCCAGTAGCGGCGATTAAGGTAAACCGTTGTGCAGAAACCACGTAAGGATTCCAGCCTCCCAATGGCACGACTTTGAACAAACCTCGCGGCGTAATATCAGTCAACATAAAGCCTACTTCATCCATATGAGCCGCCACCATGATTCGTGGTGCATCGGCAGCTTCATGATGACGAATTCCAAAAATCCCGCCTAAGCCATCTTGTTGGATTTCATCCACAAGGGGGGTCATTTCTTTGCGCATATATTCGCGGATGGGGCCTTCAAAGCCAGAAGTTGCCTGCATTTCGGTTAACGTCTTGATTCGTTGATACGTTCTTTCTTCCATGGAAAACGATTCCTTCTTTCTGATGAAATAGCCGGAGCTTTTCGAATTTACGTGTTTCATTATACCTCAAACCCACCCTAAATGAGTATGTAAGATGTCATCTTTTGTCGATTATATGGTAAAATTGTACTAGTCATAAATCGTTCTGTATTTAGTTAGTATCTGGCAGCTCTTAAAATGACGAAAGCATCATTGGACCGAGAAAAAGGAGGAAGTCACTGTGGAAAATGAAAATCAACTAAGCTTGTTCAAAGGCGGACTAGTACTGGGTCTGGGGGTCGGGCTAGTTGGCGGTGTCGCTTCTACCTTATGGGTTAAAAAGCGTCAACGCTTGAGTGCCGACGCTGTCCTCAATACCGTCAAAGGTGCCTTTTTAAAGGAAGGCCCCATCGAAGGTTCCTGGATTAACTTTGAAAAACAACCCTTACGAAAATTTGCCGTCCATTCAGAAGGTTACACCGGCGGCATCACTCGCTTGGAAGATGGCAAGCTCGTGAGCTACGAATTTTTAGCCGACGCCAAGACCGGCACTGTTTTGGATATTCAACGTTTGAAAGAATAATACTCAATTAGATTGGATCAGCTACGGATGTGGCTGATTTTTTTCATCTAAAGGATTTACTTTTCCGAAAGTCTCTTCTAACTAAGTACGTAAGCACGCAAAAACGCCCCTCAGAAATGATTTCCGAGAGGCGTTTTCTATTAGCTTTATTTTGCCAAACGATAAATCGCATCGGCATAGATGACTGCAGATCTGTACAAGTCATCCAAACTCATAAATTCATTGGCTTGGTGCATCGTGTCCGTGTAGCCTGGGAACATTGCCCCATAAGCCACGCCGCGTTCTAACAAACGACCAAATGTCCCGCCACCGATTACTTGTTCGTAGCCTTTTTCGCCTGTGTGTTCTTCGTAAACAGCTAGCAAGTTAGCCACCAATGGATCATCCATCGGTACGTAGTGAGGAGCGGCATCCCGTTCTTCCCGATCAACAGTAGCACCAGTGTCCGCAACAGTCGCGGCGATGTCTTTCACCATACCGTCAGCAGTCACACCAGTTGGGTAACGGAAGTTCAAGGTGATGAAATTGTCGTCCAAATCAGCGCCGAATTTCAATAACCCAGCATTCATCGTCAATTTACCCATACGTGGATCTTCGTGAGCCACGCCGAGTTTTTCACCGTAATGATCCAAGTGTACGTAAGTCGCTGCACTATCCAAGAAGCCTTTTGCTCCGCCACCAAATGGGTATTGGTTTAAGAAAGCTGCCAAGTAAGTTCCGGCATTGACACCGGCGAAGGGACTTGCTCCGTGTGCACTCTTACCAATCAAGTTGATTTTAACTAGATCGCCTTCTCCGACTAATTCACCAGTCAAATTGTTAGCTGCAAGATAATCTGTATAAGCAGCTGATAAGTCCTCCACGCTGATATCCCCAGCGAGACGAATCACTGCATCGGCACTGCCAGGAACCATGTTCACACGCAAACCGGAGTCAAAGCTTACCAATTCAAAATCGCCAGCATTGGTTGCTTCAAAATGCAAGCGCAGGGTCACATTGCCTTTTTCCCCATTGATAATTGGGAATTCAGCATCTGGTGAAAAACCAAAGTCAGGTTTTTCTTCATGTTGGAAGTAATAATCCATATCTCCCCAACCAGATTCTTCATCGGTACCCACAACGATACGGATTCTTTTTGAAAGAGGCAAGCCCAATTCTTTGATAATTTTCAAGCCATAGTAAGCAGCGATACTTGGGCCTTTGTCATCAGAGGAGCCACGAGCATAAATCTTGTTGTCTTTAATCACTGGTTCATAAGGATCGGTATCCCAGCCGTCGCCAGCAGGTACGACGTCCATATGGCAGAAGAGACCAAGAGTTTCATCCCCTTCACCGTATTCGATATGACCGGCATAATTGTCGACGTTTTTAGTGATAAAACCGTCCCGTTCGCCGTAGCCCAACATGTGGATCAACGCATTTTTTGGTCCTGGGCCAAATGGTGCATCAGGAGTCGCTTTGTCGTCTTCCCGATCACTGCGAACTTTCAATAACTCAACTAAGTCCTTCAGCATGTCATCTTTGCGTGCTTCTACTTCTTTTTTCCAATCAATGGTCATGAAATTCCCTCCATTTATGTGTTTTCCCGTTATCAATGATACCACTGTTTTGGCGAAAATGACACCGAACTGAATCATTCCGTCAGCTCTTTTACAAAGTTACTGCTTCTCTCCGTGGTATAATAAAAAAAACGTGATCAAGGAGGAAGCTCAGGTGGAACAACTAACTGATGCCATCTTACATCAAGTCATTACCCCTCGCCCCGCTGACAGCCACAAGGGCAATTATGGCCGCTGCGTCCTAATCGGTGGCGCCCGCCAATACGGGGGAGCGATTTTGATGGCGGCTGAGGCCTGTGTCCAAGCTGGAGCCGGTCTGACGACAGTGGTGACAGCTAAAGAAAACCACGGCCCCCTCCACACCAGACGCCCTGAAGCGATGGCTGTGGACTGGCTAGACTTTGCCCTAACCGAATCCGTCATCGAAACTGCTGATGTTCTTTTGATTGGGCCTGGTTTAGGCGATTCGGAAAGAGTCCGGAAGCTTTTGGCCTTCGTTTTGCAAAAACGTCAACCTGACCAATGGCTAGTAATCGATGGTTCCGCCATCACCATCTTAGCGGAAGCCGCCGGGGGAAATTTGATAAAACTCCGCCAGCTGTTAGGCTTTCCTGAAACGGTGGTTTTCACTCCCCATCAGATGGAATGGCAGCGTCTCAGCGGCATCCCCATCACCCAGCAAACAAGTCGAGCCACCAAGGCCTTCACTAAAGAGTTGGGGGCTACCGTGATTGCCAAAAGTCATCGGACCACGATTTTTGCGGCAGATGGTTTTTGTGCCCGCAATCCTCATGGTACGCCAGCGATGGCAACAGGTGGCACCGGGGATACGTTGGCTGGCATCATCACCGCTTTTCTAGCCCAGTTTCCCCAAAACGGTAAAACCATTGCCGCGGCCGTCTATCTCCATAGTTTGATTGCTGACGATCTAGCAGAGAGCCGTTACGTGGTGCTACCTACTGAAATTAGTGGGGCATTGCCACTTTGGATGAAGCATTTTGAATACGACTAACGATTAACTTAGGAGGTTATCCTTTTGACAAACGTAAACATCCGCCCTTGTGACATAACGGATCTGAAAATTTTAAAAAAAGTTGGCATTGAGACGTTTACAGCGACCTTTGCCGCTCAAAATACACCAGAAAATATGCAAGCTTATTTGAGCCAAGCCTACACAGATGAAAAATTGACACATGAGATCACCACGCCAGGAAGTACTTTTTATTTGCTGATAGAGTCAGAGACGGCGGAAATTGCCGGCTATCTGAAACTCAATGTCGCGGCGGCTCAAACAGAAACGATTGCAAATAACAGCCTTGAAATCGAACGTATCTACTTGCGCCAAGCTTTTCAAAAACAAGGCTTGGGACGGAAAATGCTGGAATTTGCCCTGCAACAAGCCCGCACCTTGGGCAAGTCTGCCGTTTGGCTAGGCGTCTGGGAACACAACGAGAATGCCAAAGCCTTTTACCAAAAACTGGGCTTTCACCAAGTCTCTCAGCATTCCTTTCTATTAGGTGCTGACTGCCAGAATGATTTGATTTTACTGAAAGAATTATAAGTACGGTATTTTATCGACAATCGATTGATTCGCTTTACTACTTCATCTCGCTGGTTAAAAAGCAGAACAAACCGGCCGGGAAAAAGGCAAACAGATTTTTCCTTTGACTTTTTCCGGTCTAGCTACCGTCAACCCAGTTCCTAGGTCGCTCATTTTCACCTTTTTCGGGCATCAAAATATCGGCATGATAAGCCACTTAATTACTGAACCATCAAGCTTTTTGGAGCTTAATTTTTATAAGTTCTTTATCATAAAAAACGCGACTGACAGCCACAAGAGGCCTTCAGTCGCGTTTTCGTTAGCATCTCCTATTTATTCAGCGCTTCACTGATCAATTTCACGTAGGCAATCAAGCCCTTAGGTGTCACGTGAATCCCATCCTCATAGAACCAATCTGCACTCCCATTGGATGCATAGGTGTGCCAATCAATGATGGTCAAGTTGCCGTATTTTTGAGCCATTTCATTCAAGTGATCATTGACGACATTTTGTAGCCGCAAAGATGGGGCATGGACATTGACCCAATACACTTGGCGGTTTCCGAAGAGTTTGATAAAGCTGTCAAACTGCGCATCGCTAAAGTCGCCGTTGGTCCCTAAACCGATTAAGACCGGATCGTACAACAGGTCTTGTTTTGCCAAAGATTCAATCAGATCCGAGCTATTCCAGATTTGGCGACTGATATCTGCATCTACGACAGCATTGGGAAAGACATCTTTCAAGCCCTGTGCGGCCCCTAACATGACAGAATCCCCAAAGGCTGTAAACTGGAGCTTCTCGGCACTTTTGACTTCATCGAGGCTCAAGTCATAGTTTGTGGCGACTTGTTTCAGCTGCGCTTCAGACTTGGCTGCTGCTTCCTTATCACTGGAATCGGTCGTCTCTTCCGAAGTAGCGGTGGAATCTGTCGTCTTGCTGGCTTCTTCTTTGGCTTTTTTCTTAGAAGCCTCCGCGATTTCACGATTTTTCAAGATTTGCTCTTGCATCCGCTGCTGTTCGGCTGTGACATGGTTGGTAGGCGCGATGACAAAGCCCACCACCGAAACCAGTACCAGCACTAAGCCGGGAAGCAAAAAGGGTTTTTGCTTAGATAAAATCGGTGGGGTAAACCAACCTTTGACAGTTTGCCAAGTTTTAGAATAGTCGAAGTTTTTCATGCGCTTATCCACTAACTGATAGGATAGCTCTGCACAAATCATGATCAGCAAAAGCTCAATTACCGTATGCAGCCACAGATTGTTGGAAATATTTTTAACCTTGGATTCATAAAAAATCATCACCGGATATTGGTAAAGGTAAATCCCATAACTCCGCTTACCGATATAAGCAAACACGGGATTAGTCAGCCATTTGTCAAGGCTTGCCCCTGGGTGAACGACCACCATGATTAAAAGGACCGCCACGATTGAGAGTAAAAACATCCCGCCCCAGTAGATAAAGGTGTAGTTGGCGTCCAATTTAAAGAAAGCCAGAATCAGAATACCTAAGCTGGCCAGCCCCACCCCATTAAGGATACGCTTGGCTTGTTGGGGAATTTTTGCCCGTAGCCGGTTTGAAGGCCAAATGAAGGCCGCTGCACTCCCGAGCCAAATGGAAAAAATCCGCGTATCGGTACCGTAATAGACCCTTGTCGGATCAGCCCCCGGAACGTATTGGACTGCCATCCAGATCGCCGATGCCAAAGCGGCTACAAAGACGATCAGAAAGATAGGCCGGCGTTTTTTCACCAGTAGCATCAATAAAATAAAGAGCAATGGCCAAATCAAGTAGTTTTGGGCCTCCACCGATAAGTACCAAACATGGGTAAAAGGTGAGGGATTACTGTAACGTTCAAAATAACTCAAGCCCTGATTGATTTGCCACCAGTTGTTAAAATAACCCAAAGTCGAGATGACCACACCTTTTAAATTGTTTAGCAAATTTCGCTGGAACAAGGTGATATAAGTAATGGTGGTCAAAAAGAAAAATACTAGTGGGGGATACAATCGTTTCAAGCGCCGTAGATAAAATTGCTTTAAAGAAATGCGGCCTTCTTGTTCCCACTCTTGCCGTAAATGATCGGTAATCAAATAGCCTGAGATGGCAAAAAATAACGGCACGCCGAGGTAACCCCCCCGCATTTTATCTGGCATCAAATGATATAAGATGACGCCCACCACCGCCAGCGTCCGCACGCCGTCGAGACCGGTGATGTAGCGACTTTTTTTCAGTCGTTTTGCTTCCATAATCAATTCCAACTTTTCTATATAAAATTAGGGGTAACCAAGCACCAAGATCAAAAATCTTCTTCGTAAAAACGGCCCAAAATCTGGACATTATCCGCGATACTGACAAAAGCGTGAGGATCAGCTGACTTCATCGCCTCCCGCAACATCGGCAATTCAAAACGGGTGACCACTGTCAACAGCACCGTTTGCTTGTCATGTTTGTAGGCTCCTTCTGCTTCGTTGATAATCGTAATCCCCCGCCGCAATTTTTTTTGGATATTGTGAATTACTTTTTCCGGGTGGCGCGTGATAATGATGACTTGCATCTTCTTTTGTTTCGTATAGACGGCATCGGTGACTTTGCCAGAGACAAAAATCGCGATAGCACTATACAAAGCATATTTCCAACCAAATAAAAGACCCGCCGCAATCATAATCAGCAAATTAAAAGTAATCGAAATCGAGCCAATCGTTTTGCCAGTTTTTTTGCGAATGGCAATACTGACAAAATCCAGTCCACCGGAGGATAACCCACTTTTCAATGTGTACCCAACCCCAGCACCCATGATGGCTCCACCAAAAATGGCGCAGATAATCGGGTCCGTGGTCAAAGTCTCTTCCGGCATGATTTGCATAAATAATGACGTCAAGACGACTGTAATCCCTGTAAAAATCGTAAACTTGTGGCCGATTTTAAACCAGCCGAGTAAAAATAATGGCAAATTCAATAATAATAAGGTCGCAGAGACCGGGACGTGCACCCCAATCAAATCTTCTGACAAGGTGGTCAAAATTTGCGCTACCCCGGTAATCCCCGACGAATAAATCTGACCTGGCTGATAAAAAAAATTGACACCAATCGAGGCCAAGATGGCGTAGACTACCGAGTAGGAAAATTTCTGGGCATAGTCTGCGTGGGGGAATAATTTGAACAGTTTATCCATGATAATTGAGCATCCTCATTTCACTCTTACTTGCGTCACTAACAAAAGTTTGGCTACATTTAGCAGTTTCCCTTCCCAGACACAGTTCAATTATAAGGGGAAAGTGACAAAAACAAAAGGAGAAGCCGAGCGCCTTATAAAAATGATAGATAAACAGCTTTTAGCTTCCGACTATTTTTGTTGTTTTGATGAAATGGTAGGCTTTGGCTTCATAGCCTGATGGTAGCTAGACCGGCAAATGCCACTCCGCTAAAGCCATCATTTCTAGCGCAAAAGTCGCGCATCGAGTTTTATCACAGGCAAATTTCATTAAAGCAATTTTCGCGAAATCAACTAATGTGCTTGCGACACTCGCCTCAAAAAAAGCCCAACTTCTTGATGCCGTATTTTGGCACTCAGAAGTTGGACGATATCAATCATTAATTACATATATATACTTTTTATTTTCAAAAGAAAAGATTATTCTTCTACTTTGGTCACATCAATGCTCAATTCGAACAATTGTAATGGCGACACGGTACTTGGAGCTTCCGTCATCGGATCCATCGCTTTCCCGTTTTTAGGAAAGGCGATGACTTCACGAATATTGTCTTCACCAGCCAATAGCATAACGAAGCGATCCAAACCGATAGCGATCCCTCCCAGTGGTGGGAAACCATAATCCAAAGCCTCCAACAAGAAACCAAATTGCTCTTGCATGGCTTCATCGCTAAAGCCCAAAGTGCGGAACATCTGCTCTTGTAGTTCCCGTGTATGAATACGCAAGGAACCGCCACCTAGTTCATAACCATTTAATACGATATCGTAGGCTTCTGCATATACTTTTTCTGGTGCGGTAGCTAACAATTCGACATCTTCGGCTTTTGGCATGGTAAATGGATGATGGGCTGAGACATAGCGACCTTCTTCTTCGCTATATTCAAACTGTGGCCAGTCGGTGATCCACAGGTAGTTGAATTTACTTTCGTCAATCAAACCTAACTCTTTTCCAAGCTTAGAACGAACAGCTCCTAATGCGGCGGAGACAACGGCATAGTTGTCTGCTCCAAACATCAGCAAGTCGCCAACTTCAGCATCGGTGGCTGCGATAATTGCATCTTGTTTGTCACCAAAGAATTTCGCGATAGGCCCTTTTAAGCCTTCTTCTTCGACTTTCAACCAAGCCAAACCTTTCGCCCCAAATTGACCGACATATTTCCCTAAGTTATCCATGTCTTTACGGGAATACTTGCTGGCAGCGCCCTTGGCATTTAGAGCTTTGACGACGCCTCCTTGATCCAAAGCCATTTGGAAGACCTTAAAGTCCACGTCTTTTACCACATCAGAAATGTCGATTAACTCCATCGCAAAACGCGTGTCAGGTTTGTCAGAACCATAGCGAGCCATGGCATCATCATAAGTCATACGTGGGAAAGGCAAGGTAACGTCGATGCCCTTGACCTCTTTCATGACTTTGGCAATCAAGCCTTCTGTAATTTCTTGAATTTCAGCCATGTCCAAGAAACTCATTTCCATATCGATTTGAGTGAATTCTGGTTGGCGGTCTCCCCGCAAATCTTCATCTCGGAAACAACGGGCCACTTGGTAGTAACGGTCAAAGCCAGCTGACATCAACAATTGCTTAAAGATTTGTGGTGATTGCGGTAAAGCATAGAAATGACCAGGGTGTACCCGTGATGGCACCAAGTAATCCCGCGCACCTTCTGGAGTGGATTTACCCAAATAAGGCGTTTCGATATCCAAGAAACCCAAGTCATCCAAATAATTACGAACGGCATGGGTGATTTTGTGACGCATGATCAAGTTTTGGGTCATCTTAGGCCGACGCAAGTCCATCACACGGTTTTTCAAACGGGTTTCATCACTGATCATTTGATCGTCTTCGATTGCAAATGGTGGTGTCTTGGCCCGGTTCAAAATCGTGATATCAGTAGCCATGATTTCAAAAGCACCGGTAGCCATTTTCGGATTGACTGCTTCAGGCGCCCGGTGTTCCACGATACCAGTCACTTCAATGACAAATTCGCTACGACATTTGTCGGCAATTTCCCATGCTTCGCGATCTTTTTCAGGATTAAAGACGACTTGCACGATTCCTTCCCGGTCTCGCAAATCAATAAAGATTACGCCACCTAAATCCCGGCGCTTTTGTACCCAACCTTTCAAAGTAACGGTTTGATCCACTTGTGCTTCTGATACTAAACCGCAGTAAATTGTCCGTTTTGCCATGTTCATTTCCCCCATTTGTATTGTAATAAGCTAGTCGTGACTCTAGCAAAGTGCTTATTTTTTTAGTCTTCTGAATCCATCATCATCATCGTCATTTCATCATAGACATCGTCAAAGTGTTCATAGATATCGGTCAACGAGAAGGCTTTTTCCTGACGACTTGCCATCCCTTTGACGTTGATGATTCCTTGTTCCAATTCATTGCCACCGATGGTCAAGACTAGCTTAGCACCAGCTTTATCAGCAGATTTAAACTGGGCTTTGGCTTTGCGTCCCATCACGTCTCGATCAGCAGAAAAGCCGAAGTTTCGAATCGCCTGAACGACTTTCAAAGCAGCCACATTGGTTTCTTCCCCAAGGCTGACCACATAGGCATCCAATTCGTTCAACGCTGGCAAGACGACTTCTTCTGATTCCAAGGTTAGCAAAATCCGCTCAACCCCCATCGCAAAACCAAAAGCCGGTGTCGGTTCGCCACCGAGTTCTTCAACTAAGTGGTCATAGCGTCCTCCTGCACAAATCGTGGCTTGCGCTCCCATACCAGGCGCATCACTCATGATTTCGAAAATCGTATGGGTATAATAATCCAAGCCTCGGACCATATTGCTATCGACTTCATAGCTGATTTCCAGCGCATCCAGCATTTCCTTCACTGCTTCAAAATGGACTTTCGCGGCCTCGCTTAAGTAATCCAAAATCGATGGCGCTTCAGCCACAAATTGTTTATCCCGTTTGTCCTTAGAATCGAGAACTCGCAGTGGATTTTCATGTAGCCGTCGTTGGGAATCTTCACTGAGTTCAGCAAAATGTGGTTCCAAATAAGCAATCAAAGCTTCTCGATACGCTTGACGGGTTTCTTTGTCCCCTAATGAATTGATTACCAGGCGAATTTGTTGGATGCCCAATTGTTTGAAAAAGTCCAAAGCCATCGCCATGGTCTCCACGTCCGTCGCTGGATTTGCTGAGCCAAATGCTTCCACCCCGATTTGATGGAACTGACGCAAACGGCCTTTTTGGGGACGTTCGTAGCGGAACATCGGACCAGTGTAAAACATTTTGTAAGGCTTTGGAAATTCTGGACCGTAAAGTTTGTTTTCGACATAAGCCCGCACGATTGGGGCAGTGCCTTCTGGACGCAAGGTCACATGACGTTCGCCTTTGTCATAAAAATCATACATTTCCTTAGACACGATGTCGGTAGTATCCCCAACACTCCGGGAAATTACTTCATAGTGTTCAAAAATTGGCGTGCGGATTTCTTGGTATTGATAATCCCGAAACAACAAGCGAGCTGTCTCTTCAATAAATTGCCACTTTTCCGAAACTCCTGGCAAAATATCATTGGTACCTTTTGGACGTTGAAAATTCATAATCAAAACTCCTTTTTTATTGAAACTGCGACAAAAACCATTTGAAAAGATTGGAAAGACACGCGTTCGTGAAGTCAAAAACCGTTAGACTTAGACCAATAGAAGCTCACTTGAGGCATTTCTATCCTGCCTTAGCGACAAAAAAACCGCCCTCCTGCCGATATTCGACACAAGGGCGGATGACTAGTCATACGCGGTACCACCTGGTTTTCGAGGATCTGCCTTACATGATTGGCGCGATCTCCCTCTCGAGTGTAACGTACTCAAAACGGAACGGCTTTGCACGCGTTCATCTCCGGAATGTCTTTCGCCAGTCGGGGTAAGGGACTTCCAGCCATGTTCCCTCTCTCTGAAAAACCTGCCAACTGTTTACTCTTTCCATCACAGATTGTTGATATTAACACAAATCTACTAGACTCTGTGAAAAAAGTCAAGCCGTTTTCATTGGACCCTCTCGTAAAATAAGCATAACACTAGCCCTGTGAGTTTGATTGATACGACCTAGCACCGGCACAAATAACACAAATCAAGAATCATTTCACCATCTACCTCCAGGAAAAGTTTCCCTTTACCAACTGATTTTTTCCTACGCTGATCTCTCACCAAAAATTCTTTGCAAATCCCCAAACCCATGATAAGCTAAAAAAAATTAGGGCCAATTCCCTATTAAGGAGGCACCAACATGATTTCACCTTATCCAGGTTATTTACGCGAACCCCACTACTATGAAACAGATCAAATGGGGATCATCCACCATTCCAATTACATTCGTTGGTTTGAAGAGGCCCGCATCGATTTACTGACTTTTCTCGGCATGCCTTTTCACACTCTGGAAGCTGCTGGGATTAGTGTCCCGGTTGTCGCTGTCGATTGCCAATACAAAAACATGATCCATTATGGCGACCGGGTCCGCATCGAAGTCTATGTACAACAGTATACTGGTACTCGTATGGATTTTGCTTATCGCGTATACGATGACAAAACTGAGCAATTGATGACTACCGGTAGTAGCAAACATTGCTTCATCGCCACCGAAAAAAATCGACTCACTTCTCTTAAGAAGACCGCCCCAGCGTTTCATGAAGTTTTCCAACAATTCGCCGAAATTCAGCCGGAGCCCCAAGCTTAATTACCTAATTTTTTTAAGAGATTTTTTTGATTGGCTTATAGTGTTATTTATCCGCCTTCTTTGTTATACTAAGTTCGTGAGTTTTCACACAATAGATAACGGAGGGTCAATGAATGAAAAAAACTTTAGGGAAACTGTTGACACTGTCAGCTATTTTACTGATGGCAGGCTGTTCTTCTGATCAACAAACCAACTCGTCAAGCACAAACACTGTGAAGGAATCAACTAGCAAAACAGAACAAACCACGACGGCTTCCACAGCTGCTTCCAGCGATGCGACTTCTGGCGCTTCAGCACAAGAATACACGGATCCAGCTGAAATGAAAGATACCTATGATGTCGTCATCGTCGGTGCTGGTGGTGCTGGGATGGCTGCTGCCCTTTCTGCCAAAGAAGCAGGTGCCAATCCAGTTATTTTAGAAAAAATGCCGATTGCCGGTGGGAACACGTTAAAATCTTCTGCTGGGATGAATGCCTCAGAAACTAAATTCCAAGATGCTCAAGGAATTAAAGATAGCAATGACAAATTCTATGAAGAATCACTAGCCGGTGGTGGCGGCACCAATGATCCTCAACTGCTCCGCTATTTAGTCGATCATTCAGCCGCAGCCATTGATTGGTTGGATTCGATGGATATCACGCTGGACAATTTGACCACCACTGGGGGCATGAGCGTCAAACGGACCCACCGCCCTACAGACGGGTCAGCTGTCGGGGAATATTTGGTAGACGGTCTCTTGCGCAACGTTCATGAAAATGAAATTCCTTTATTCGTCAATTCAGACGTCGTCAAAATCAACGAAGCGGATGGAACCGTCAACGGCGTACAAGTCAAAGTCGATGGCAAAGAAAAAACCATTGCTGCCAAAGCGGTCATCGTAACCACTGGTGGTTTCGGTGCCAACATGGATATGATTGAACAATACAAACCGGAACTTAAAGGCTATGTCACGACTAACCAAGAAGGCTCCACCGGTGATGGGATCAAAATGATTGAAGCTTTAGGCGGCCAAACCGTGGATATGGATCAAATCCAAATTCACCCTACCGTTGATCAAACGAAATCGTTATTGATTACTGAAGCCGTTCGAGGAGAAGGTGCCATCTTAGTCAATCAAGCAGGCAAACGTTTCTTCAACGAAATGGAAACCCGCGATAAAGTCTCCGCAGCAATCATTGACTTACCTGAAAAATCTGCTTGGTTAGTCTTTGATGCCGGCGTCAAAGAACGAGTCAAAGCCATCGATTTCTATGAAAAATCCGGTCTGGTCAAATCAGCCGATACTATCGAAGCCTTGGCCAAAGAAATCGATATGCCAGAAGCTGATTTGAAAGCAACTCTGGACACTTGGAACAAAGCGGTAGCGGATAAAGATGATGCCCAATTCGGTCGTACCACCGGGATGGACAATGACTTATCAAAAGCGCCATATTATGCCATCGCGATTGCACCAGGGATTCACCATACGATGGGCGGCGTGAAAATCAACACGGAAACTCAAGTTATCGGTGAAGGTGACAAAGCCATCCCTGCGCTATATGCCGCTGGCGAAGTCACTGGTGGTATTCACGGGAACAACCGTATCGGCGGAAATGCTGTAGCCGATATCATCATCTTCGGCCGTCAAGCTGGAACCCAAGCAGCAAAATATGCCGTGAAATAACTATCGTAAAAGTTGAATGAGAATGAAGAGCAGGTCCCGTTGTTGCGGGGCCTGTTTTTTAATCTTAAAAATAAGGCATGTATTTCTAAAATTTTCGTTCTTGAGCTATTCTCGAAGTTATTTTCCTATTTCTTTCGCAGTATTTCTTTGAGATGTCTTCAGCCATTTCAAGAGTTTTTCTCGATCCACTAGCTGAACACCATTACGTAAGGCCATTTTACGAGCAGCGACCGTAAAATGGCTATTCGTCACCACATAAACTTCCTCCAAACGATAAAAAGCTTTGCCCGAATAGGCTTATTGAATGGCTCTAATTCCGACTTGATTGCGATAACGTTTGCACTGAAGACCAATGTTTCGGCCCGATTTTGTCACTGCCAAAACATCGATACCGTAATCCCCAACTGTTTGTGTTAGGCGAATTTGAGAACAACCAAGATTTTTTAATAGAACCCCACAAAATTTTTCGAAAGCTAGGCCATCCATTTGATCGATATCAGAAAAGTTCCAATTAGCCGCCAACATCTTGCTTTGTTTTTTCTGATACCTCCGCCAAAATAGTTTGGCTACCCAAATAACAGCTAACATACCAAAATAAGGCAAAAAAACCTGTATGAATAGTTGGAATCCCTGGATTATACTATCTATTTGCTTTTGTAACGTTAACGATTCGGCAAGATTGGACATCTCCTCAACTCCTTTGCTACTAAATACGCAAATTAGCTCTCAACTTTTATGTAAGCCACTAAGAAAGCCAGCCG
This sequence comes from Enterococcus diestrammenae, assembly GCF_009933255.1. GTDB lineage: Bacteria > Bacillota > Bacilli > Lactobacillales > Enterococcaceae > Enterococcus_C > Enterococcus_C diestrammenae. The sequence goes on from NZ_MAEI01000052.1 coordinate 113,264, forward strand.
GACTCGCTTCCGGAGCATCCCTCGGGTGGTAGTGGAACCGGCAAATGCCAGCCAAAGAACAGTTGTCATTTTGCTAGCTCACCTTAGCGATTTTTGCTTATTAGATGAACTGTATGCGATATGCTCCTTTAGCCCTCGGATAGCCTTGACACTACTACCCGAGACATTCTCCTCCAACAAATCCTTGTTTTGTCGATAAGTGCTTGATTTTCTTTGCTCCTTAGTCTTTCTATGAAGATAGCAAGCATCTCGTGAAAAAGGTGAGATTTAGCGGAAATGAATTGGGTTGACAGTAACTTTAAAGATGTGTAATGAATTACTTAGAGTTGTGGTGCGTGCACCACTACTCTAGGTTTGAATGCGCAAGTCAAAGCTAAAAGTGCGTTTGCACAGACAGTTACATCTAAGCAGAAACCGCTAAGATGAACTAGCAATGACAAATTGTTTGTATTTGGCATTTGCCGGTCTAGCTACCCTCACTCTAATTTCTAGGTCGCTAAATTCCACCTTTTGGGCATCAAAATGACGGTACAATACGCCACTTAATTCCTGATACATCAACCTTTTTGAAGCTTATTTTTTTTAAGTTCTTTATCATGAGAAAAGAAAATAAAACCTCTCTCTTTCTAAAAGCATAATGAAAGTTGCTACAAAAAATCGAAATATCAATTTTTAAGAGCAAAATAGGGTCTTCTGTCTATCAATCATGCCAACTTGCTCTCCTGACTGTTCTTTGATAACATTGATCTTTTTTGCTCTTAACGGTAAGAAAAGCAAAAAATTTAAAAAACGAGGACAGTCACCTATCCTCGTCAAAACATCATTCGAATTAATGAAATCACATAGCGAATTAAGCGGAACAAAATGAATAAGAAAAAAAGGTTGCCTATGATAAAACTAACTGCATTTCCTGCCGAGGCCTTCAAATTACTCCAAGTAAAGCGGCGTAAAAAGCGCGGCATCGAGCTGTAGCCCCCACGACTGAGGCGGAATTTTTCCTCATAGGTCAGCTCCAACATATCATAGTAAACTAGCCTTAGCGGTTGATTCGAGAAAAACTTCTTGTCAAATCCGGCCATCAAGGTATAGGTTTTATTGGCGGAAGGTAAATTACGGACCCCGTTTTTATTCACTCGCGCGATTTTTTCCCCTTCACGATAAATATTATAGCTATACTCATCTTCTTGTACTTGATCAATCACCACTTGGGGCTGATTTCCTGCCAACAAGTCTTGATAGATTTCAGGAAACTTTCCTCGTTGTAAAACCAAATAAACCAGCAGTCCAAGCAAAATCACTATCAATAAGCCATTTAGCAGCAAGTGCTCATTTATCAGCCAACTATAGCCGGCAATAATCACTAAAGCGATGGCCACTGTCACAATTCGTTTCGTATAAAACTTCCGATACATATTGCCGACGGTCCGTTCATAATAATCAAAATCTTGTTGGGCAAAATCCATCCTACAAGCCTCCTCTAAGTTGACAACTAAAAAGCAGACTCGTCCTGTTCACAAGTCTGCTTTCATTATACCGGAAAAACTTCCCCATCATCGCTTTTTTTGAGAATCCTTTGACAGATTTTCTTGCCATCGGTTACCTGGCTACTTCACGACGGTATATTCGTCAATCGTTTTACCAGCCTGATCTTTCAAGACCAACCAGCCATTGGTTCCGCCATAGTATAAGAAGAGCCCCAGTTCATTGACACTTTTGAGGACAATATCTTCAGTGGTTCGATCACCACTGATTTTAGCGGCTAAATCTCCTCGGAGTTTTTCGGCAAAGCGCACATCAAAACCAATGCTCCCATCCTTTTTTAACGGAGGATTCATCTTTAGCTGAGCTCCTTTTTTCAAGAGCATCTCGTTACGCTTTTGCCATTGGGCCTCACCAGTCGCTCCTTCATGGTCGATAAAAAAGGAAATAGTTGACACTGCCTTATTCCAGCGGTGCTGCGCTTTAGCGGTCTTGTGACGAACTTTTGCTGTATGAATACCTAGAGCTTTTAATACTAAAAAAAGCTCCTCTTGATAGTCACTTAAGGTTTTCTGCTGATTAGCTGGAACTTTACTTGCATTTTCAGGGAGTGTCGCCACTTTTAAGCCGTTGTCCGTCCACGTTTGGTGTAGCATGGCAATCAAATAAGGAATTTCTAGCTCCCAAGGTGGCGTGATCAGCAGTAGTTGGTCTGCTTGATATTCAGTAATCAGCTTTTGATTTACCGCTGTTTGGGTGATAAGAGTCGGTTGCTGTGCCTTCAGATATACAAAAATTTTTGGCGACTCAGTTGTTGCTTTCATCTTGGTCGTCGCCGGCAAAAGCTGGATTTCGCCACGATCAGAGGCAAAAATCAGAGTCAGGCAATCTTTGGAGATGGTACCGGTGAAGTCTAGTGTCATCGTATCCACACCTTTCTTGGATTTAGCAAAAAACACTTGCTTAGTCTCTTCATTTTAGAGGATATCCTCTAGCCAGCCTAATAGCTTGCTCAAAAACTCTTTTTATTTGAAAAAAATCAATGGTCGTCTTATAGTTGACCTGTAGCAATTTTCGGGAAGTAGCTCAGCTTGGTAGAGCACTTGCTTCGGGAGTAAGGGGTCGTCGGTTCAAATCCGGTCTTCCCGATAAGATCAAAAGCCTCCAGCACGCGTGCTGGAGGCTTTTTGGTGGGCTGAAAACACTTGAAAGACGGGTTGAAGAAAATAAGAAGCAACGAGCGTTTGCCATAGTATATTCGAACATTTGCTTGTGATTTTTCCATAATTTTTTATTCAAACTAAAAACCCCCGCCTCATTTAAGAGCCAGGGGATGGATTAGTCTTGATTTGATTTTACCGGTTTGGCTTTGGCCTCAGCAATGGCCTTTTGTAACATTTCCAAGTAGAGTTTTTCCCCTTCAGGATTTCCAGCAAAATGCGTGGTATCAGAGCCGACAAATATTTCCATATGCTCAGCGGCGATTTTATTCCAATCGGCGATGGTGATGAAATCATATTTATCTGGCAAGGTGCGTTCAAAATTGGCTAATTTTTGCGAATCCCAAGTTTCATCGGCTCGCCCGTCAAAAGGGGTCACAAAAATCAGTTTGTGTCCTGGTTCCAGGTCATTGATGAGCTCTTTGATTCGCTGTTCATAATCAGAAAAAGTATTGGTTCCACAGGAAATGATGACATATTCCCGTAACAATTTTTTCTTTTGCTGTTTCGCCATCACTGCATTGGCCTGTTCAAGACGACGCCCCCCTGCCGCATCTACGCGGCTATCCGTGATTTGGTCGAGAATGGCTTGGCGCACGCCGAGGGTCACGGAGTCCCCGATGACGCTGACGCCTTTTTTCATCTGGTATTCGGTGGCTTTTTTCTGATCTACCAACTCCCGCATGTCACGGAGGGCGTCTTCATCTTGTTGCAAATGACTGGTCCACAACTGTTGTTCGAGGCTAGTCATTTTCGGTGCACCAGCCGCGACGGTCACTGTAGTTCCCAACAACAACGTCCCCACCACGGCCAATGGAATCCCGGCATAGCGCCAATTCCAATGAAGATCCCAGTCGAATAACTTCGGCGATTTTCCCACCACTAAAGGTTCCAAAATATAGTAAGATAACGCCGCTAACACTATGGATAGCACTAGGGTTAACACAACAGCTAGGTAGTTGTTGTTGATTTTATTGCTAAAAATCGTAAACAGTGGCCAGTGGAATAAATACATGCCATAGCTGATATCGGCAAAAAAGGTCAAGACTTTGGGCTCTTGGATATTCGGCGTTTGCTCATGTAAAATCCGTGCCGCATAAATCATCACCGCCGTGGCCAAACTAGCTAATAAAAAGCCAAAAAGATAAGTAAAGCGCTGAGTAAAGTTCAAAAACAGTCCCAATATTACAAGGACAGCCATACTGCTAAAGAAGACGATTAAGGTTTGCTTCGTGCTCCATTTTGCTACCCTCCGCGTGAAATTCTTCGGCACATTTTTCACTCCGGTCAAAGTCGCCAAGAAAGAACCTATGAAAAACGGAAAACTATGAGAAACACTGGAAAAATAAATCGGTGAGTATTCCGCAAGTCCAAATGCCCGCAAAAACATCGTCAAAAAGGTAATTACCAAAAATAACAGCGACAGCAAGGAAATCAGCGCTCGAAAACGACTCAGTTTCAATCGCTCATCCATGTCTGAACGACTGATACTGCGACCCAGCAAGCTCACCAACAAGCCCCATATCAGATAGAAGTGGACTTCCACCGCTAATGACCACGTATGGACAAATAGATGGGGGAAAAAGTTATTCTCATAACTGCCACCATTGGCAATCTCAAAATAATTTGTCGTAAAACCGAGAGCTGCAGCAATTTGTTTGCCAATATCTGCTACAAAATCTTTCCCCACCAATAAAGTAAACACCATCGATACAAGGACTGCCAACAGTAATGGTGGAAAAATCCGGACGAGTCGCCTACGATAAAAGCCCAACAAATCGATGGTTCCCTTTTTTTGTAACTCATCGATAAATAAGGCAGTAATCAAAAAACCGGAGAAGGTGAAAAAGACATCGACTCCCACAAAGCCACCAGAAAATTGGGTGATATAAAAGTGATACAAGAGGACCATCACCAAGCCCACAACCCGAATGCCGCTAAACCATTTGATCCTCATTTTTCTTGATACACCCCATCCTCAAATTGCCCCTTGTAAATTGCGCCCGTTTCTAAGGTCAAAACACCTTTACCTTGTGCTTTTCCCTTCTTGAAGCCCCCCACATAATGCCAACCGTCCTTCGCCTGAAAGTCCCCTTGACCATTGAAGTAACCGTCTTTGAAAGTACCGGTATAGACACTGCCATCCGCAAATTTCAATGTACCCTTACCATTAAACTTGCGACGCACCAAATCACCGGTGTAATTAAGCTTTCCTTGATCTAGAGCCACCTTCGCACCTTTTTCATCCTTCAGCGGCTGCATACTGAAGATGGCACAGATGATGATGATTGCCACCATCATGATTTGACCCGCCTGCACGAGCCTCTTCTTTTCAATTTTCATTTCTGTCTTCCCCTATAGTAAAGCTGTCTCTTTAGTAAAAAAGCCGCTCCTACTCTTTTACGACAGCTGTTAAATGTGTTGTTTCTCCCTGACTGAAGCTTGGTAATCCGCTGGTCTCAATAGCCAACACCTACACTCTTCATTAAAAGGGATTAATTAAATCATAATGGATAACTAAAGGGTAAACAAGATTTTTTTTCACGATAAAAGCCTTCTCATGCAGTATGTGAATTTGCATATTAGAAAATAAGAAAGAGAATGTAAAAAAGGAGTTTCAGACACTGCCTGAAACTCCCTTTTTTACTTCTTTTCTTGTTCTAGCATTCAAATAATTCCGTGTTCTTTTAAAAGCACGGCAATATCCGTCCCGGCAATCTTCTTTTCCAAACCGTGTTGAATCAATGCAGGTAGCTTCAAATCCGGTTTTTCGCCATCCAGCAACTCCTTGGCACCTTCTAGCAAATAACGGATATCGTAGCGAGAGGCGTAGACTTCAGGAACCCCTAGTTCGACACCAGTCAGGACATAGACTGCTTCCATGGCTGTCCGGCCAGAATACTCAATAGTGAAGACCGTATCCCGTCCTGGATCGTCCAGTGTTTCTGCAAATTGACCCAAGAAAGCGAAGTTCACGGCATTTTTAGGAACCACATATGGCCGATCCCCAGCCATCCGAGGCATGAATTGGGAGGTGATGAAAGGCATCATAACAGGCACTGCGGTACAAGTATTGGCCATTTCTTCAATTTCATTGACTGGAACCCCTAAATGGAACAGCCATTCTTTGGTGATTTCTTTACCAGTGCAATCCCGCATCGGTTTTTGGATATAATCGCCAGGCACATCGGAAAACAAACCATAGACCCAAACGACGACATCGTTTTCTGGTTGGCCGAGGTATTGCCCTTGCCGATTGATGGTCCAGCTCAACAACCAAGATGAGTCCTTAGCCGTAACAATCCCACCGGTGACCGTTTTACCACCATATGGCGAGCGTTTGGTAATTTTTTCGATATACTTAGGCACACTATCATCGTGACACGTGACTGTACAAGATTCCCAGTTGGTTTTTTCTGGGTCATCACAGAATTTTTCTGGATGGCCAAATTCTGGCGATTGTTTTGCGATATTATTCCACAAAGTCCAGCAACCCGCTGGTGTTTGGTTAAAGGGTGCTGGCGTCTGATCATCCCCATAGCCTGAGCCTTCTGTAATCGAGCCATTGGTAATAAAAACTAAATCGGTTTCTTTCAAAGGAATCGAGATATCTTTGCCATCTTTTGCCTTAGCGACAATTTGGGTGGCAACTTTTTTATTTTCAGCTAAATCAAAGACCACATTTTCAACAGTGACCCCATATTCAAATTTTACACCATGATCTTGCAGATATTTTACCATGGGCATCACAAAGGATGTGAACTGATCATGACGGGAAAACTGTAACGCATCCAGTTTGGTCAAGCCACCAACATGGTGAATAAAGCGATTCATGTACAATTTCATTTCTAAAGCCGAGTTCCAATTTTGAAAGGCAAACATCGTCCGCCAATAAATCCAAAAGTCTGAGGCCAAGAGTTCCTCTGAAAAGACCTCTTCAATCGATTTGTCTTCCAGTTGGTCATCGGCAGTCATGATGAATTCGGCCAGTTCCCGTGCTAATTTTTGACCAAGATTGAATTTGCCATTGTCATAACGCTCTCCTTGTTTCTCAGTAATCCGACAATTACTGGAGTTAGGATCATCCAAATTGGTGTAGTAAAAATGATCTAAGACAGACATACTAGGATCTTCGGTTGAAGGTAAGCTGGAAAATAAATTCCACAACACTTCAAAGTGATGCCCCATTTCCCGGCCACCACGAGCTACATAGCCGCGATCGTGAATCAGGGAACCGTCCAAGGAACCACCAGGTAAGTCCAATTGTTCTAAGAAAGTGATTTTATCCCCTGACATATGGGCATCTCTAATCAAAAAACACCCTGCTGCCAAGGCCCCAATCCCAGTGCCAATCAGGTAGGCCCGCTTGTCATCAATTCCTTTGGGTTTTCTAGCGTGAACCAGTGAATGGTAGTTGCCATTTGTTAAGGTTAAGCGTGAATCAACAGTTTTTAATTCCATACCGTTCTCCCTCTTTCTATCTTTTGACACCTTTATGGTAGCCAAAAAAAAGCGAGAAAACATTGGATAATCACTCTTCTATGCTAAAAAATCAGACATTTAGTGCTCACTGCCTAATAGAATATTCACCGTAGCACAACAGCCATTTGCCTCTTGATGAAAAGTTTTAGTCCAACTCCGTACTGCGTTTCAATGAAAGCTCGATATTGCCATCAAATAACAAACCAATTCGAGAAATCACCTTTTGTGGATCTTCTTTCATGCCTGTCGCAATCCAACGTAACAGCATTTCCGTCAAGGCCGCCTGATAAAAGCGAGCAATCAACAGCTGATCCAATTCTTTCGCTGGAATATTGGCGCTCACCCGCTTCACGTAGCGAGTCATCACATTGCCAGCAACATTGTAAACATAGTTGATGACTTCTTCTTGCCGCATCGAATTGTAGATATGATAGATCGCTTTTTTATTGTCCAGAGCAAATTTAGTCGCAACATAAAAGCTCTCTTCCCAAGATAAGGTATCATTGTATTCCTCGATTACTTGTTCGATTTCTGTCTGAAAGATTTCCGCCAAAAGTTCGTAGACATCGGAATAATAGTAATAGAAGGTGTTGCGATTAATCTGACAAGTGGCGGCGATCTCTTTGACAGTAATCTGACTGAGAGGTGTTTCATTTAATAAATCAATGATCGTCTGACGAATCAGCTCCTTGGTATACGCTTTTGCCATCTGTTTCCCTCTTTCTAAATAATGTTGCTTTTAATCTGGTTGGCTATCTTTTGAGAGTCCCCGTTTGAAATACATTCCGATACTTTGGGGGGCTGTGGGGACAAAACCGAACTGTTGATACAGCTGGTCTGCTGGAAGGTCAGCAATCAAACTAACATAGGCTTTTGGATCGACTTGTCTTTCAAGGTACGTCAGCAACTGTGCCATGATTTGCTTACCAATTCCTTTTTGTTGCTGAGCGGGATGTACTGCGATATCTACCAGTTGATAGGTCGTCCCCCCATCTCCTACGATGCGTCCCATGCCAATTAACTGTCGGTCACATGAACGTCGGACACAGATGCTATACCAACTATTTTTCAAGCCAACTTCACTCGCAGCTACTCCTCGAGGGGATAACCCACATCTTTTCCGTAATTCCAAAAACTCCGAGACGGTGGGGATTGCTTCGGTGATCTGATATTCTTCCATGTTAGCCTCTAGCGATTGTTTCTTTTTATTTTACCGAAGATTGGAAAAGTTAGCAAAGCCACCTCACTGCTAGCTTTTTAAAGGTTCAGCCGTTCTTCAAAATGTAGCTTATCTAAATCAAACAAAAAGCCCCACTCACAAGGAGTGGGGCGAATGTTGATAACTCAACGTTTGTTTGCTTATTTAGCCAAAGCGTCTTTTGCTTGGTCAGCTAATGCAGTAAATGCTGCTGCATCGTTGACAGCAAGGTCAGCCAACATTTTGCGGTTGATGTCGATTTCAGCCAATTTCAAGCCGTGCATCAATTTTGAGTAGCTCAAGCCATTCATACGTGCTGCTGCGTTGATCCGAGCAATCCACAATTTACGGAAATCGCGTTTCTTTTGACGACGATCGCGATATGCGTAGTTGTATGAATTCATTACTTGTTCTTTAGCTGTTTTGAATAATGTATGTTTTGAACCGTAGTAGCCTTTAGCCAATTTTAGGACTTTTTTACGACGTTTACGAGTTACAGTTCCACCTTTGACACGTGCCATGATGTATTCCTCCTAGAATAGTTCGTTTATTTTAATATCGGGTTATGCGAGATTAGCGCATTTGTGACAATTGTTGACGGATACGTTTGTAATCGCCTTTTGACACCATGCTTGCTTTACGCAATTGACGACGTTGTTTTTTGGTCTTGCCGTGGAAACGGTGACTTGTAAATGCACGGAAGCGTTTCAATCCGCCTTTACCGGTACGTTTTACGCGTTTTGCTAAACCGCGGTGTGTTTTTTGTTTTGGCATTGTGATTTCCTCCTACTATTGTTAATGTGTTAAAAACGACTCTCGACTTGCGCTAAGCTAGTTTTTAACACGTATACAGTCTGGGTAGTCGCCTACTCAGAGCCAGCATCCTCAAAATAAGTGCAATGTTTGGCGCAAGATGTTATTTGTTATCAGCTTTAGGAGCCAATACTAAGAACATGCTACGGCCGTCCATTTTCGGTTTTTGTTCGACAGTCGCAAGGTCGGCAGTTTCTTCTGCCAAGCGATCAAGAACTTTCTGACCAATCTCTTTGTGGGTAATGGCACGACCCTTGAAGCGGATAGAAGCTTTGACTTTATCGCCTTTTTCAAGGAATTTACGTGCATTCTTCAGTTTCGTATTGAAATCATTGACATCGATCGTTGGACTTAAGCGAACTTCTTTGATATTGATGACTTTTTGCTTTTTGCGGGCTTCCCGATCCTTCTTCTGTTGTTCGAAGCGGTACTTCCCATAATCCATGATCCGCGCAACTGGTGGTTTGGCATTTGGCGCTACCAACACTACGTCCAAATTGGAACGTTCTGCGATTGCTAATGCTTCAGCTTTTGATTTTACCCCTAGCTGTTCACCGTTTTGGTCGATCAAACGTAACTCACGTGCACGAATGCCGTCGTTTACCATCATATCCTTTGCTATGGTCATTCACCTCCAAGTATATTCGCGAGCAAATCTCACAAAAAAAACGAGCTCGACAATCGAACTCGCACCCAAATCCACACTACCCATAGTAGTCTGAAACGTATCTGCCCAGCGAGTCTACTCACTCAGGCGAGAAGCGGGTGCCTCTGCTTGATTTCTCAACTTTATCAGTATACGGTGTTTGGAAAAAAATGTCAAGGGATTTTCATGAAAAAGAAATTGTTGCTCTTCCTTAGCCAATTGCTTAAAGCTCCCCATAGAAAAAAGCTTTTGACTATGCTCAAACAAACTGCTTCTTTGTCCCTTTTTTTTATGGGACTCAATTTCAGAAGCCCTTTCCACAAATGCACTTTGATGCTACTTTAATTAATAGCATCTGTCATCTAAAGCAAATTTAGCCGCCTAATGATTCTTATAGGCATTGTAAGGAGTGAGAAGAAATGAAAGAAATGACGGAAAGAGTTATTCGTTTTCCAAGATTCATTAAGCAGCAAAAGGGACTGACCGTTTATACAATCATCTTAGCATTGATATGTTATGGCCTCTCTTTAGGGAAGATCACTTTTGGGATGGACACCAATCAATATTTGAGTGTGCCTCAAGATTATTTGAAACATTGGATTAGTATCGGACGTTTTGGCCAAGTATTGCTAAAAAAACTGGAGGGATCAAATGTCGCAAATCTTTATCTTGCAAACCTTTTAGGAATTTTGCTACTCATTAGCAGTAGTTTACTACTTTGTACCTTGTTTGCGAAATGCCTCAAAGGTCAGGTTTCAACTCTCCAGTTGGCGGTAATTCCTTCTTTATTTGTCACCAGCCCTTTTTTTATGACACAATTTTATTTTGTTCTCCAAATTTTTGAATTTATGCTCGGTCTCTTTTTAACCATTCTAGCAGCTTATCTACTAGCTGGGACTGCTATGAAATTTCCTAATTGGTGGCAAATGATTGCTGCCACTCTTTGTCTCAGCTTTGCTTGTAGCATTTATTTATCCTTTCTACTATTGTTTACCGCTTTGACCGCTAGCATCTTATTACTTCAGCTTCTGCAATTTAGTAAACAACAACAAAACCATGCTCTCATGGACTTAATCAAACAAGCTGTACCTTATCTCCTCGTCTTTGGGTTCGGAGTTGGCTTATATTTTGTGGGGGATACACTTGTCTTACAGATCACAAAAATTGCAAATGTGGACCACAGTAGCAACGACCGGCTTTGGGGGCAAGTCTCCTTCACTGAAGCGCTGGATTCCCTGATTAAGAGCATCGGCAAAATTACCATTGCTCCCTCTTTTTGGAAAATCAATCCGGTTTATGGTCCACAATTTTTGATAGGTGGTCTTTTGAGTCTGCTTCCCCTTGTAAAAATCAAAACAGTCTCATTCCAAAGCCGCTTAAGCTATCTGATCTGTCTGATGGTCCTTTTGATATCCGCCGTTGGAACTGTCATTGCCGCTGGGACACTTTTGCCGCCAAGAAGTATGGCACCGCAGTTTCCTTTTGTAATCGCGCTGTGCTTCTTTCTAGCTAGTCTATCCGTGACTACCTCTAAATTGAAAAAAGGGCTCCTGCTTTTAGTCGGCTACTTCACACTTAGTCAACTAGCTTTCACTACCAAGCTATTGGTTTCCCAACAAGCCACCTACAAAGAAGACCAAGACCGCGTCCAACAATTACTGACTCTTGCTCAGCCCTTAGTCAATCAACAACACAAGCGGCTTAGCCAGTATCGGTTGGCGATTATCGGTGCGGGTCCTGCCCGCAATCGCTTCGTAACCACTGTCCCTGGAGAAATGATTGGGGTCTCTCTCTTTGATTTTGGGTATCCTGATGCCAGTGGACCGAGTCGTAATGTCGCTGACTTGCTAATCATCAATGGTCAAGCTGTCCAGTACCCCATCCCTTCTTCCTACAATCAATTGCGGGAAAAATATGAATCGCAAACCAGAGGGGATGGTAGTCTGCGGGTCGTCATCGACAGTGGCTACCTGGTGGTCATTTTGTAAACGTACCCTTCAGCTTTTAAAAAATGTAGCTGACACAACGAAAACAAAAATAACGGCTATCAGAGGCGCGCTGCCCTTCTGATAGCCGTTTTTTGCTATTCCCAATAAAAATAAACATCCCCTTTACCTTCTTGTTGCGTGTGGCGATAAACATTGGTATTCAAGCCACCGATGACAAATCCCTGTTTCAAATAAAACCGGCAAGCGCCTAAGTTATTGTCTTGACCAATCGTCCAGATGCCGGCTTTTCCTCGGTTGACTGCTTCCTTGCGTCCTGCCTCTAGCAAAGCAGCGGCAATTCCTTTCCCCCGTGCCTGCCGGTTCACTTTGAGGTCTGCTAAGTAGACATATTTCAGCCAGTCCATCTCAAAAAGTGCCAGTCCAACACAAGTTTCCCCCTCAAAAGCGCCCACCGCAAACCCCTTTTGCAACACCGTGGCAATCTGATAATCTTCATCAGGGAATGTCTGCTCCTCCCAAGCTTCTCTGGGTAACAGTTCTTCATGATACCCCCATGCTTCGGCTGTCCGGGTCACTACCAACCGTCCCATCAAAGGAAAGGCCTCATTGGGTATGGTTAATACTTGTTGATCTGCCTCAGTTAACAATCGGATTTCGGTCATAAATTGCGCCTCCAAGTTTTCTTTCAGTATAGCATCCTTTTGCCCAATTCAAAGCAAAACAGGCCTGCTATAGACCTGTTCTCTCAATACTTACCATTTCAAAATGCGCAACGCCTCAGCGCCAATAATCGGGTACTTTTTCATTCTCATAAGCAGTGATCAACTCATCATCTTGTAAGGTAATGCCAATCTCATCCAAGCCATTCACGAGTTTGTCTTTCCAAGTGGCATCGATATCAAAAGACCAGACATTCCTCCCAGAACGCACCACTTCAGCCGGTAAATCGATCACAATCTCCGCCGTTGCGGGCAAAGCTGCCAACTGTTTTCGAGCGGCTTTTGGCAAAGCAATCGGCAAGAGGCCATTTTTAGTGGCATTCATATAAAAGATATCGCTGAAGCTACCGGCGATAACTGCCTTGAAGCCGTAATCCATCAACGCCCACGCTGCATGCTCCCGCGACGAACCAGAGCCAAAATTATCCCCAGAAATCAAAATCGTAGCGTCCCCGTATTCTGGGTAGTTCAACACAAACTCCGGATTCGGTGTGCGGTCAGTCAGATAGCGCCAGTCATCAAACAAAAACTCACCAAAGCCTTTTTTGTCCACCCGCTTTAGGTAGCTTTTGGGAATGATTTGGTCGGTGTCCACATTGTCATTCATAAAAGGAACCGTTTTGCCGGTGTATACAGTAAATGCCTCCATCTCACAAGGCCTCCTTTACAATTTCTCGCACATCCACAAAATGCCCGTGCAAAGCTGCGGCAGCTGCCATAGCTGGCGAGCAAAGGTGGGTCCGCGAATTTTTCCCTTGCCGTCCGACAAAATTACGATTGGAGGTCGAAGCACAATGAACAAATTCTGGTACCCGGTCTGGATTCATCCCTAGGCACATGGAGCAGCCGGGTTCCCGCCATTCAAAACCGGCAGCCCGAAAGACTTCATCTAGCCCTAAGTGTTCCGCGGCTTGTTTCACCGGTCGCGATCCCGGAACGACAATCCCCGTCACTCCCGCTTTGATTTGCTTACCTGCTACAATTTGAGCCGCTTCTTGTAGATCGGACAGTCGGCCGTTGGTACAAGAGCCGATGAAAACATATTCTACTGGAATATCCGCTGGCTTTTGACCGGGAGCTAGGGCCATATATTCATAGGCCAACTCGTCATTGTGATCGGTAATTTCAGGGAAGCGCCCATTTACCGGCACCCCCATTTCCGGATTTGTACCCCAAGTGACAAAGGGTTCCAACGCCTCCGCGTCAAGAGTCAGGACCGCATCAAATTGGGCATCTTCATCCGTGTAAAGGGTCTGCCAATCAGCGATAGCAGCCGCTAGATCCGCTGGTGCAAATCGACGTCCAGCTACATATTCGAAGGTTTTCTCATCCGGCGCAATCATCCCCATCTTGGCGCCACCTTCAATAGCCATGTTACAGATGGTCATCCGCTCATCCATAGACATCTTGCGGATGGTATCGCCGTAAAATTCCACGCCATACCCCACGCCAAAATCCGTCCCGTATTTGGCAATCAAGGCCAAGATGACATCTTTCGCATAAACACCAGGTTGCAAGTCCCCACTGATTTCGATACCCATCCGTTTGGGTTTTCGTTGCCAGAGGGTTTGGGTCGCAAAGACGTGTTCCACTTCACTAGTCCCGATTCCAAACGCCAGCGCTCCAAATGCGCCATGGGTTGCCGTATGGGAATCTCCACAAACGATGGTCTTCCCCGGCTGGCTCAACCCCATTTCCGGTCCCACCATGTGAACGATACCTTGACCTTCCGAACCGTTGTCGCAAAGTTCGATGCCAAATTCCTCACAATTGCGACGCAGGGTATCGATCTGCTTTTTAGCAATCAAATCAGTGATGTTATGAATGTCCACCGTGGGCACATTGTGGTCCATCGTGCCAAAGATTTTCTCTGGCTGTCGCACCTGCCGTCCAGCTTGGCGCAATCCTTCAAAGGCTTGAGGTGAAGTCACCTCATGAATTAGCATCAAGTCAATATACAACAACTGGGCATCGCCATCTTCGCCTTTGATGACATGTCGGTCCCAGACTTTGTCAAATAGTGTTTTCCCCATTCAATCCTTCTCCCATCTTCTAAACTGCCCAACCCGCTCCTGACCAATACCGCAAACGCAAGCATTAGCCGCCTAATTTAGCAATAACCGCCTCAGTGACTTCGCTAGTGGTAGCCTTGCCCCCCAAATCACCAGTGACGATTCCCTCATTCATCACGGCATAGACCGCTGCTTCAATCTGATCGGCCAACTCATGCATCTCAAAGCTTTGGCGCAACATCAAGACCACCGAAAGCATCATCGAGGTGGGATTGGCGAGATTTTGACCGGCAATATCCGGCGCTGAACCATGGATAGGTTCGTACAAGGAGACGCCGCCTTCCGAATGGCTAGCGCTAGGCAACACCCCTAGCGTCCCGGGCAAGACGGAAGCTTCGTCACTCAAAATATCGCCAAAAAGATTTTCCGTCAAAATCACATCGAATTCCGTCGGTTGTTGGACGATACGCATGGCACAAGAATCCACCAATTGATGCACCAACGTCACTTCGGGATAATCTCTCGCCACTTCCTCGACGGTTTTGCGCCAAAGTTTGCTTGTAGCCAGTACATTGGCCTTGTCGACAGAAGTCACGTGTTTGCCCCGGGTCATCGCGATGGCAAAGGCACGATGGGCGATACGTTTGATTTCTGCCACCGTATAACGACAAGTATCATAAGCTTCCATCGATCCTAGCTCTCGAGGCGTACCAAAGTAAATACCGCTAATCAGCTCTCGGACAATAATCATGTCACATCCTTTGACAATCTTTTCTTTCACCGGCGACAAAGGTAGCAACGCATCTGGTACAGCGATTGGGCGAATATTGACAAACAAGTTCAAGGCCTTGCGTAGGGCTAACAAGCCTTGTTCTGGCGTTTGCTGTGCCTTTTCCCACGGGGAGCCAGCTGGTCCGCCAATTGCGCCTAACAAGATTGCATCACAGGCTTGACAGGCAGCTAAAGTCTCTGCAGGCAGACCGACACCAGCAGCCTCAATACCTGCTCCGCCAAAAGCTTTTTCTTCAAAAGTAAACTGTTCGCCGCTGGTTTTCGCAGCGGCCTGTAAGACCGCGATAGCCGCTTTCATGATTTCTGGGCCAATCCCATCACCGGGTAGGACTACGATATGTTTAGTCATCTGATTGTGCCGCCTCCTTTTTCAAAAATGAACTTGCCTGTACGTAGGCTTTAGCTGATGCTTCCAAGACATCAAAGTCCACGCCGATACCATTGATCCGGCGCTTGGTCTCAGGGCATTCGATGGAAATATGCACCTCCGCTTGGGCATCTTCGCCACCACTCAAGGCATTGATTTCATAGCTCACCAAAGTCGGCTGCTGTTGGAAAATATCATCGATGGCATTGTAAATTGCTTGGATCGAGCCTGAACCTACTGCTGAAGCCACGCGAGTCGTCTCGCCTTGTGCCACTGAAACGATTGCACCTTGACGACCGCAAGATACGTATTGTACCTGCAGCCCTGTCAAATGGGCACTATCAGCTTCAGAGCGTACTTCATCTGCCAACAAGGCCAGCAAATCTTGATCGGTAATCTGTTTTTTCTTATCTGCTAACGCCTTAAAGCGTTGGAAAGCCGGTTTGATTTCCTCTTCTGATAGCCGATAGCCCAATTCTTGTAGCTTGGTGACAAAGGCATGACGACCGGAAAGTTTCCCTAGCGGCAGGGAGTTATTTTCCACGCCGACAAGTTGTGGCGTGATAATTTCATAGGTTTCCGGATTTTTTAAGACACCATCTTGATGGATGCCGGACTCGTGGGCAAAGGCATTGGCGCCAATCACCGCTTTGTTGCGAGGTACCGCTACACCTGAAAGGCGAGCGACAATATCTGAGGTCCGTTTGGTTTCCGCAAGTCGAATACTAGTGGCTGCTTGGTAGTACTCTTTGCGAATATGCAGGGCCACAGCGATTTCTTCCAAAGCCGTATTCCCCGCCCGTTCGCCGATACCATTGACGGTTCCTTCCACTCGGTTGGCGCCGTTTTCGATAGCAGCTAGCGCATTGGCCGTGGCCATTCCCAAATCATCGTGACAATGAGAAGAAAAGATGATTTCTTGATCGGATTTGATATTGTCGATTAAGTAAGCAAAGAGTTTACCGTACTCGGTCGGATTGCTATACCCCACCGTATCCGGGATATTGATGATGGTAGCCCCAGCATCAATGGCAGTCTGGACTGCCTCTAACAAGAAGGTCTTCCGCGTCCGGGTTGCATCTTCTGGTGAAAACTGAACCTTTTCAAAAAGCGTCGCCGCATAGCTGACATGCTCTTTAATCGCTGCCAAGACTTCAGCCGGCGTCATTTTCAACTTGTACTTCATGTGAACATCACTAGTGGCCAAGAAAACATGAATCTGGGGATAGCGGGCCGCTTTTAATGCTTCATACGCCCGATCGATATCTTTTTTCTGACAACGGGCTAACCCAGCCACCGTCATCTGAGAAGCCGCTTGGGCAATCGCCTGCACCGCTTCAAAATCCCCTATCGATGCGATGGGAAACCCCGCTTCAATCGTGTCGATGCCCCATTTTTCCAGTTGTAAGGCAATTTGAACCTTTTCCTTTGTATTGAAATTGACTCCCGGCGTCTGCTCCCCATCTCGTAACGTCGTATCAAAAAATTGAATCTTGCGCATCTTCCAGCCCCCTTTGACTAAATTACTAAATTCTTCTAAAACAAAAAACAACCGCAAACAATCTCTTTTATTGGTGAAAAAAAGTATAAAAAAAGCATTCCACAAAGGTTCTCCTTTATGCAATGCGAATAGGACTCTTCTTAAAATGATACCAGAAAGAGTCCAAAACTATAATAATAACAATTCCAATGTTTGTTTAAAATTCGTCATTTTTATCACCTACGTCAGTTGTTAGTAACAAAATACCTTAAACTGGGGTAAGCTGTCAACACTTTTCTCTAAATTTTCTGAATATTCAATAGAAAACGTGAGATTTCCTTGTCCCCTTGCTTTTAAACGATGAGATATTTCAGCAGGTATATCCTTGATTGAGTGCTGATTTAGACCAAAAACGGCCCACTCGTTATCGAACTCCCCCTCTTGAGATGCCGATACCCGCTCCGTTACATTGCCTTTTAGCAAGTCACAGCATTCTGCCACCGTAAAAAAACGGCGAAAACGCCACAAATATTTGCTAATCTCCGGCACCTCACGATTAGCAAAAAACAACTCCCGCACTTCCTCACGATACAGTTGGACTTCTAATTTGGCCACTGTCGGACACAATGACGCCACCACATTCACCAAGCATAGATAGCTCAAAAAAACGGCTGGACGACTCTCTTGACTATGATAATAAGCCTTTAGTCGTTTAGCAGTCGTGGTAGGTTTAAAGCGAGCCATTTGGTTAAAAGTAATCAGCATCAGAGGCGCTCCTTTCAAACAATAAGTAGTAATAAAAAAACAACAACAATTGAAAAAATCGCGAATTTCCGCCGAGCTTACCTATTAATTATAACACAGATCAGAAAACGTTTTCCATAACTAAAAAAGAAAAATCGGCAACCCTCGCGGCTACCGATTTTTCTTTACTGATTGGTTCAGCTTCGATTATTTCGCCTTCAAAGCTGCTTGGGTAATGTAGTTATAAGGTTCATTGAAATGTGGCAGGAAGAACAAATCCGTCAATTTCAATTCATCGATGGTCACCGATTTAGCGATGGCCAAGGAGAACATATGAATCGCCATAGAAATGTCTTCTGTGGAAGCCAACTGCGCCCCGACGATGCGACGACTCTCCGTTTCGTAAACAATCCGGATTTTCACCTGCGCATTGTGTTCCATAAAAGCTGGCCGTTGCAACGCTTCGTGGTCCACGTAGCTGACAGCCAAGCCATTTTTCTCAGCTGCTTCGACGGATAAGCCAGTGGAAACCAAATTCAAGCCAAAAATCGAAATCCCATTTGAGCCTTGAACCCCCTCAGATTCGACAACCTTACCACCGACGTTGAAACCTGCGACGATTCCACTACGAACGGCATTGGAAGCCAAAGCAATATACGTCGTTTTTTGTAAAGCGTTGGAGTAAATTGTCGCACAATCTCCCACTGCATAGACAGCTGGATCAGAGGTCTGTTGGTGACGATCCACCAAGTAAGCACCATTCGCAAACAATTCCAAATGGTCTTTCCCCAGCTCAGCATTTGGTCCAAAACCAATAGCATTAATCACCATGTCTACTGGGTATTCCCCAGAGTCAGATACCACTGCTTCAACTCGTGTCGTTCCCTTGTATTCTCGAACCAGTTCACCAAAGTGTAATTCGATGCCATGATCTGCCAAGTTTTGATCCATGTCATCTGTAAACCATTTGTCATAGTAGCTAGGTAATGAACGTCCCGCTGCATCAAACAACAAGACTTTTTTCCCGCGACGTTTGGCAGCTTCAGCGATTTCAACCCCGATATAACCGGCACCGATAACCGCTACCGTTTTCACACTATCTTTAGAAATTTCTTTATCGACAGCTTGTCCTTCTTGGAAAAGTTTCAAGAAATGCAACCCTTCCAAATCGTTACCGGGAACTTTAGGTGAGATTGGTCGCGATCCAGTGGCTAAAATTAGTTTGTCATAGCTTTCCACCACTTTTTCCCCATCTTTGGTTGTCCCAGTCACGACTTTTTCGGTAAAGTCGACATTGTCCACCACCGTTTCCATCCAAATCTTAGCACCTTTTGCTTCAAAATCTTCTTTTTTCGTATAAAACAGGCCATGATAATCCTCGATTTGACGGCCCACCCACAGCGCCGTACCACAACCGAGATAGCTAAGGTTGGTGTTCCGGTCGATTAACACGACTTCTTGATCTGCAAAATTATCCAACAATGTATTTGCCGCTGCAATCCCTGCGTGGTTCGCACCGATAATAACAGTTTTAGTCATTGTATTACATCTCCTTAGTTTTAAATACACCCTCATTCTAACGAGACTTTCTTCACAAATCTAACTTTATGCTTGTGAATTTGACAAAAATAAAAGGATTTCAAACTTTCTTAATTTCCTCCTATATTATCAATAATTCCATTACTTTCTGAAAGGAAAACCTTTGCAAAAAATTCACAAAAGAAGTTTTTCACACTTATTTCGTCTTTTTCTCCTCTAGTGAAGAAAAACACAAATAAAATATAACAGTACACCTGATATTTTAATACAGCAAAACACTGGTACCTCATCACTAAAAAGAGTTTTTTGCACCCCCGTTACTCCTGACATCATGGTAAACTGGATACAGTTATTTTCACAAAGGAAGGAGCCTCACCATGAAAAAAACACAGGCCATCAGCTCCCCCCAGTTAAACAATCTTTCTCCCGGCGCTTTTTTCTTAGACGACGAAGAAATTTACCAAAATTGTCTCTTCCAAGATAGCGATCAAAGCTACCTCACCTGTCATAACCTTGTCTTACGCCAGTGTCAGCTAGAAAAAGTCATCCTTGTCAAAAATCGCCTCGAGCGGTTTGAAGCTAGCAATGTCCTCTTTGACAAGTGTGATTTAGCCAATACCGAACTGTTGGGCGCAAGCTTTCATCAAGTTACCTTTCGCCATTGCAAACTGACTAGCACTAACTTTGCTGAAAGCTACTTGCGGGATGTCATTTTTCAAGACTGCTTACTGGATTACGCCTCATTTGCTAATACGAACCTCAAAAGTATCGCCTTTTCCAACTGTCGCCTGCGGGAAGCCGAGTTTTACGACCTGACTTGGAAAAATCTCCAACTAAAACAAAATGATCTCCACGGCACCAACTGGCTCCACACATCTTTAGCTGGTCTGGATTTCACCACGAACACTTTCGAAAAAATCGGCTTATCTGCCGAACAGTTAAAAGGGCTGACGGTGGATCCGGCCCAGGCCTTGGTAATTGGTGCCAGTTTGGGGTTGGTCATTGCGTAATGGTAAATCAAAAGAGACAAGAACCAGGCTAGCCAATCAACTAACCTGATTTTTGTCTCTTCATTTATAAAACGCGTTTGACCAGCGTCCCCTCTTTTGTTTCATTTTCGATAGTAAAGCCATTTTTCAAAAAAGTGACACCGCTGGATTTCCTGGAGCTAAGTGATCAAAAAGCGTCGTTAATTGGTTAACCGTCGCCGCCTGGATCAATAGTTTTAACCCTTGATCACCAAATCCCTGCCCGCGATATGGACTAAAAATGATTACATCACACAAATAGCGCTGACTCTCCTCGTCAAAATGATAGGCAACTTCGCCCACAAATTCCTCCGTTTGGCTCTTTTTTAAATAACGGTAAAAAAAGGCTGGTGAATGACTAGCCACCTAACGTTGGTGCCAGTTTTTCCAGCGTTCTTCAGGAAAAGCGATTGTCCCTCCATAGGCTTCATTATACGTCATCGTCGCTTCATCGGCTAAAAGTCGTTGACGAAAAGCCAATTCGTCAAGTTTCGGTTCGTGTAAAACTAACATAAAACACCCCAGTCCCTTTATTTATTTGATCTTCCGCCACATTGCTAATAACATCCACACCGCCAAAACAATACTGATCAGCATCGCGATTCCCCAGCCAAACACCGAGTTTGAAAAAGGCAACGGCACATTCATCCCGAAAAAGCCAGTGACAATTGTGGGAACCGTCAATAACAAAGACCAGATTGTCAAAAACTTCATGGTATCGTTTAGATTGTTATTTAATAAATTGTTATAGGCACCGGAAAGCTGCTCCAAAACTTGCGAGGCCAACTGGGTCATTTCCACCGCTTGCTTCGCTTCAATCAAGGCATCCTCCAGCTGTTCTTTTTCCACTTCATTGAGATGATGGTAGATGCTTTGGGCTTGCACTTGTTGCAACAACACCGCGTTTTGCTTAGTAGCTGATACCAGATAAACCAGTCCAATTTCCAAATCACTCATGGCAATCAAATTTTTATTGGTGGTTTTTTCCCTTAACTTGTTATTTAGGCGCGTTCGTTGACTATTAACCTCTTCAATCAAAGGGAAAAAGGCGTCACTGATGACAAACAAGGTATGAAATAACAAACTATACTCACTTTGTAGCGGTGTTTTGTGTAAAATACGCTCCATCAGTTCGTTGACATATTGCGTTTGCACAGTCGTAAAGGTAAACAACCGGCCCCCTTTGATAATAAACGTCATCGGACTAGTTTCGTAATGATTTTCGGTTTTTTCTCGATGAGGGACATTAAAGATTAACAAAAACGCCTGAGTTTCCGAATCAAACTCCACCCGCGCTCGTTCATTTCTATCTAGTGAGTAAGTCAACATCTCGTCTGAAATCTGATATTTCTCTTGTACCAGACGGATAGTCTCTACTTCATGGGCGTCTACTTGAACCCATGCGGATTTTCCCTCATTAAAACTGCGAATTTTTTCCATCCGCTCCCTCCTCAGCAATAATCATCCTACTATTACTTTCATTATAACAGTAGTCCAGACAATGCCCAAAGAAAGGGACTAATGCCGAAGAGAGCTAGTTCTTGAAGCCAGACATTTCTAGACTTGGTATGATGGAATTTTCATTTGTGAAAAATTAATAATACCTTAGTCTACAAAAACAGCGACGGGAAAGCCTTCAACAAGATTCCCCACCGCTGCTTCAACTATTTCAGCTAATCTAACTCAGCCCACCGTCTGCATATGACGGGTTTCAGCCAATTTTTCGTCAATCAAACGCAAGACTTCCACCGCTGCTTGCTCGTCTTCCACGAAGTTCAACAAATCGCCATTGATTTGGATTTTTGGACTTTCATTATAAGCCTCAAACCAAGCATCATAACGACTATTTAGCTCTTTGTAGTAATCGTAGAGGCTCGGATCGTAGTCCAATTGTTCATAAGGACGACCCCGTTTTTCAATCCGGGCTAGCATCGTTTCAAAGGAGACTTTGATGTGCACCAAAAGATCGGGATGTTTTTTATGAGCCGCATAAGGCAATTCTTCCAACATATTCGCCAACAGTTCGTCATAAACCCGGACTTCCGTTTCTGTCGCCCGACCGAGGTCCGCATTCAAATGAAATAACAACGAATCCTCGTAAATGGAACGGTCCAAAACATTGTCTTCATTTTTCAAAGCTTGTTTAATACTATCAAAACGCTTGTTCAAAAAGTAAATTTGCAACAAAAAAGCATATTTATTGGGATCAGCATAAAAAAGCGGCAACACTTCATTGTTATCCACAGATTCATAGAAAGCTTCACTGCCTAAGTGATTGGCAATCATCTCCGTCAAACTTGATTTTCCCGCACCGATTGTCCCTGCTAATACGATCACAGCCATCGTCCTCCAACTCTCATTCGTCTCATTATTGTGCCCTCAAAAAGTCACTTGAGCCACTATAACGCAGAAAACGGTTTACGGTCAAATGAATCTACTGCACTCATTTCTAATTAAACAAATCGCAAAATCTAGGGCTTTTTCCAAAAATTCATTAAGAAACCGCTGGAAATCCCAGCATTTTTTCTGAAACTCTTAACGGAATCCCGATTATTTAGTAGAATAAGGAAGCGAGGAAAATGACAACTTTGTCAGGTTTCCACTTTGTCGGTGGTCTCGGTACCACCATGAACCACTACAAATGAACCAGAATGGGCTTTTTTTTGCCCAAATTCAGTAATAAATGAGGTGCACGATTGTGAGGGAGCTTGCCACCGGTCAGGCCAATGGAAAAATCATCTTAATGGGAGAACACGCTGTCGTCTATGGTGAGCCGGCGATTGCGTTGCCTTTTTCGGCGGCTCAAGTGACGGCTACGATCCAGTCGGCGCCAGAAGATTGGCTAGATTCTAGCTATTTTTCTGGTCCTTTAACCAAAGCCCCCACTGCCTTAAACAACCTCAAAGAATTATTACACCTTTTACGTCACGATTTTGCTACCGGCCCAGTTATTTGCCGCATCACTAGCACTATCCCTGCCGAACGGGGGATGGGGTCGAGTGCGGCGGTGGCGGTAGCGGTGACCCGCGCCTTTTTGGCTTGGCAGCAAGTGGAAGAAACGCCCACTGGTCTGTTACAATATGTAAATACTTCCGAAAAAATCGCCCACGGCAATCCTAGTGGCATCGATGCCGCAGCCACTAGTGGCACCGAGCCGATTTTATTTGAACGTCAACAACCCTTTATCCCTTTTCCCCTTAACTTGGATGGCTGCCTGATCGTCGCTGATACGGGAGTCAAAGGGAAAACCCGCGATACCGTGGCGGATGTGGCTCATTTGATGTCAGTTGCTCCCACTGCTACCAAGCAAATTATTACTCGTTTAGGAGACTTGACGCGAGAAGCCAAAACGGCAATTTCTGCCAACCAGTCCTATCACCTTGGCAATTTAATGAATGAAGCTCAAGCCTTGTTGCAACAGCTTTCTGTCAGCAACGGCACCTTAGATCATCTGGTACAAGTCGCTTTGAACAATGGTGCCCTCGGAGCCAAACTAACTGGGGGTGGACGAGGTGGTTGTATGATCGCTTTAGCCAGTGACCCCCAAAGCGCAGCAATTATCGCCAATCAACTAACCGCAGCTGGCGCCCAAGAAACTTGGTTACAAGCATTAGGCTGCCGTCCTGCCGTTTCTGCTTGGTTGTAATTTCACTAAACAACCATTTTTTCTGTTTTATTAGCATTTGCTATCCTATTATTCTTGCAAGGAGCACCTTATTTTATGCACACTGGAAAAGCCCGGGCCTACACCAATATCGCCTTGATTAAATACTGGGGCAAAAAAGATGAAGAATTGATTCTTCCGATGAACAACAGCTTATCCCTTACCTTAGACGCTTTTTATACGGAAACGACCGTCAGCTTCGACCCTGCGTTGCAAGCTGACACTTTTCTGTTAGATGGTCAACTGCAAAACACTGCGGCTACTGCTAAAATTAGCCGGTTTCTCGATTTACTCCGAGAGCTAGCCGGTACAAAACTTAGAGCAGCGGTGACCAGCGAGAATTTTGTCCCTACTGCAGCCGGTCTAGCTTCTTCCGCCAGCGGACTAGCCGCTTTAGCAGCTGCTGGAAATGCTGCCTTACAACTAGGGCTTGATGACAGCCAACTATCTCGTCTGGCTCGTCGGGGCTCCGGATCTGCCTGTCGCAGTATTTTCGGCGGCTTTGTCGAATGGGAACAAGGAACTGATGATATCACTAGCTTGGCTCATCCCCTTGCTGCCAATGGTTTTGAAAATGATTTGGCGATGCTTTTCGTCTTGATCAACGACAAACAAAAAGACGTCTCCAGCCGTGATGGTATGCGCCGGACCGTGGCAACGTCCGCCTTTTACCCAGGTTGGTTAGCTAGTCTCCCTGAAGATCTAGCTGCCATCAAACAAGCCATCGCTACCCAAGACTTCACTGCCTTGGGGAGAATTACTGAAGCTAACGGCCTCAAGATGCACGCCACCACCTTGGCGGCAGTTCCGCCTTTTACTTATTGGTCGCCTCAGAGTTTGCTGGCGATGGATTTGGTCCGTCAGCTGCGGGCCACGGGTACCGAATGTTATTTCACTATGGATGCCGGTCCCAACGTCAAAGTATTGTGCCGTCGCCAAGATGAAGCTGCTGTTCAACAAGCATTTTCTAACAGCTTCTCCTCAGACCGGCTAATTTTAGCCCATGCTGGCCCTGGCATCAGTTATCTCTAAGACAAATTATTCGTTATCGATATTTTTAAATACCGATACACTCAGTTAGGAGTCTCTTTTTATGATTGAAGTATCCGTCCCCGGGAAACTCTTTATCGCCGGTGAATACGCCGTGGTGGAGCCCGGTCATCCTGCCGTGATCGTCGCGGTGGACCAATTTATTACCGTCACGATTGCCAAAACCCAAGGCAACGGTAGCATCCAATCGCAACAATACAGCGATTTGCCCATCAAATGGACTCGCCGCAAAAACCAGCTAGTCCTAGATGTCCGGGAAAATCCTTTTCACTATATTTTGGCGGCGATTCATTTGACTGAAAAATACGCCCAAGAACAAGGACGGACGCTCGCCTTCTACGACTTAAAAGTCACCAGTGAACTGGACAATTCCAGCGGTCGCAAATACGGGCTAGGCTCAAGTGGTGCCGTCACGGTAGCCACCGTCAAAGCCCTTGACGCCTTCTATGGTTTGGGCATGGATCAGATGACTGTCTTCAAAATTTCCGCCTTGGCCCACTTAGAAGTCCAAGGCAATGGTTCTTGTGGCGATATTGCCGCTAGTTGCTACGGCGGCTGGATTGCCTTTTCCACTTTCGATCCCCAGTGGGTCAAAACCGCCCAAGAAACACTTACCATGACCGAACTTTTGCAAGCCACTTGGCCTCAGTTGATGATTCAGCCCCTTGCTGCTCCGAAAAACCTGCGCCTCTTGATTGGCTGGACGGGTAGCCCTGCTTCCACCAGTGATTTGGTGGATCAAGTCCACGAGTCCAAGGAACATCGTCAAGAGCGCTATCGCGAATTTCTCGCGGATAGTCGCCAATGCGTCGAGGAAATGATTCAAGCCTTCAATCAAAAAAATATCCCTTTGATTAAAGAAAAAATCATCGAAAATCGCGGTCTCTTGCATCGGCTGACGCGAATTACCGGTGTCGTTATCGAAACACCGGCTTTGAAGACCATGTGTGATTTAGCTACTCAATACCACGGAGCGGCTAAATCCTCTGGAGCCGGCGGTGGTGACTGCGGCATCGTTATTACTGACCAAAAAACTGGAATTTTACCTTTGATGAGCGCTTGGGAAAAAGCTGAAATCATTCCGCTACCGCTGCACGTTTATCATTACCCACAAAACTAAAACACGACTTAAAACCCGGCAATTTGCTTGCCGGGTTTTCCCAAAGCATTCACTTTTGATAGGAGGACCTTTGATGAACCGTAAAGACCAACACGCCGACTTGGCCAACGCTTTCTTCCAAGCAGGGCCTAATGATTTTGACCTGATTCGCTTGGTCCATACCGGCTTTCCGGAAATGGCTTTAGCAGAAACCGACCTCACCACCGAAATATTGGATACCAAATTGACCGCACCGTTTTTCATCAATGCCATGACGGGTGGCAGCGACATGACCCGGGAGCTCAACCACAAATTAGCCACCGTCGCCAAAGCAACTGGCTTGATGATGGCTACCGGTTCTGTCAGCGCTGCCTTAAAAGATCCAACTACTGCGGATAGCTTTACCATCGTACGGGAAACCTATCCCGAGGGTTTTCTGGTAGCCAATATCGGCGCTGGCTCCTCCGTCACCGATGCCCAGCGAGCAGTGGACTTATTTGAAGCCAATGCTCTACAAGTCCATGTAAATGTTCCCCAAGAACTGGTCATGCCAGAAGGGGATCGGGATTTTCGTGGCTGGCTTAGCAAAATCGAGGCGATCATCCACCATGTTTCAGTTCCCGTCATCGTCAAAGAAGTTGGTTTTGGCATGAGTCGTGAAACGGTCCAAGACTTAGTCAACATTGGCGCCAGTGCCATCGACGTCAGTGGCCGGGGGGGAACAAGTTTTACCCAAATCGAAAATGCTCGCCGACCCCAACAAGAGCTCGCCTACTTGCAAGATTTCGGTCAATCCACCCCAGAATCTTTGCTAGAAGCCTTAGAAGTCCCCCAAATTTTCGACCTCATCGCCTCTGGTGGTATCCGCAATGCCTACGATATCTACAAAGCCCTTTTACTAGGGGCCCGCGCTTGTGGGGTTTCCGGAAAAATTCTTCATACCGTCAGAAATCAAGGTATCGAGGCCGGCATCCAACTTGTTGAAGGTTGGAAAAAGCAGTTGCGAATGCTCATGACGCTGACTGGGCAAAAAAATCTGGTAGATCTGCGCCATGTGCCCCTCGTCTTTTCTGGCAGTCTTCTGGAATGGTGCGAAAACCGGAGCATAGATATCCGCAAATACAGCCTACGAGAACCTTCCTAAATAACAAAGCCGGCCGGTCTTGCTTCCGGAGAATCCCTCGAGTTGTAGTGGGACCGGTAAATGCCAACAAAAGACAGTTGTCATTTACCTTGCCGAAGTCAAACATGTTGTAANNGTTAGACAACAACAAGTAATTTGCTAGCTCACCTTAGCGATTTCTGCTTAGGTGAACTGTATGCGATATGCTCCTTTAGCCCTCGGACATCCTTAGCACTACAACCCGAGGCATTCTCCTCCAGCAAGTCCGACCTGTTTTATCGATAAGCGATTTATTCCCTTTGCTTCGTAAACCCAGCAACTATTTCCTCGTGGGTAGCATGAGTACCATGAAAAAGGTGAGATTTAGCAGAGTAGAATTGGATTGACAGTAGCTCTAAAGATGCGTAAAGAATTACTTAGAGTTGTGGTGCTCGCACCACTTACTCTAAGTTTGAATGCGCAAGGTAAAAGACAAACAGATTTTTCGTTTGGCTTTTGCCGGTCTAGCTACCGTCAACCCAATTCCTACGGAGCTACATCCCACCTTTTTCGGGCATCAAAATATCGGCATGATAGGCCACTTAATTACTGATACATCAGGCTTTTTGGAGCTTAATTTTTTATAAGTTCTTTATCTATAAGAAAACAGAACCGCCTCGTTACACAACGAAGGAGGTTCTGTTTTTTAACGTCCGCCAAATAATTTTTTAAAAAAGCCGCCTTTTTTCGCTTCTACCGGTGGGGTTGTTGCTTTTGCGCTTGACTCCGAGAGGCTCAAAGTCACATCATCTTCTTGGCGCAGAAGATTGTTCAACTCGATCATGCCCTGCAAACTCATAGTGATTCGTCGTCGATCCGCATCTTTCAAGTCAAATGCTGTCGTTGCTGCTTGCTGCCCCTCCTCTGAATCAAAGGCTGCCAAGACATTACCAATCAAGCCCAACTGTTCTCGCAAAATGGTAGTTATGCTAAAGTCACCAGCGGGAGTTTCTTTTTGCGGTGGCACCAGATAAGTAACCACGGACAAGCCGTTGGAATAATCTCGTAGATCATTGATTTTTTCTTGATAGGTCGGCTTACTATACATCGGGTGTCGCTCCATTTGACGGGCAAATTCATTCAACAATTCTTGGGAAGTGCTTAATTGACCAATTGCATCTGCTAATTCTGACAAAATCAAAGCCCCCTTCTGTTCTCTTCTTCTTGTATGATAACATATTCTGCCGCATTTTTAATGAAGCTTTTAGCAACTTTATCCTCCACCACCATCACTTAAAATGATTTCGCTCCATTTGCTGATCAGAAGTTAGCACTACATCCGAACTTTTTTTGCGTCTATCTACCACTTGGCCCACCGCTACTAAGAACGCTACCAGAATGAGACACAAGGTCAGCCCTTTTTCCCAACTTAACAAGAGGCTCTGCCAAGGATTTGTCATCAAAATAAACTTTGGCAAATCCAGATAGCTCATTGGCAAAAACTGGGCCACCCTTTCATTAACCAGTTGATGAAGCTCTGGAAACAGGGAGGGCAACAATAAAAGCGCCAAAACACCTAAGTGGAGCGATAGCCTTTTGGTAAATCTTGCCAAAACACTCGCCCCCACTGCCAAAAGTAAAAGCCCCAATAAAAGCGATATGCTACAACGTAACAGGTATTGCCACAGCGTCATGGCTTGTAACTGACCAGCAAAATCATGATAATACAACGGTAACTGACCATCCCCTAGCCCATCTTTCAAACAGACCAACAGGCTAACCATGCCAAAAGCTCCCCCTACTAACGCCAAACACCAACCAAACCCTCGTTGAAAAGTAGCTCCCCAACGCTGATGCCCTCCTGACGTAGAGGGCCATTTTCCCAGCTAGCCAAATCAGCAGCAAACTGGGGCTTACAAAAACTGGCTGCCATGAACAAGCCACAACATAAAAAAAATAAGCCTCCAGGAATTTGCTGAAAAATCCCTGCTAAGTACGGCAACAACGGGAGCTTTTCCGCATAATGAAAATCAATCACTTCCTTATCAGGATGATCGATAAAATACTGCAATTGGGCCACGCGAGCTTCTTGCTGCTGGATCTTCGGCGAAGTCGGATTGGTCCCACGAATTCCCACTAAGCGACTTTTCGCAATCGCCAATTCGTGAGGCAGCGCCCCTCGAACATTCCCCTCTTCTAGCGCTACCAGCAGCGATTCTAGATGGATAATTTCATTTTCCAAACGACGAGTGACTTGCTGGGAGTCCTCTGATTTCCGCAATGCATAATAAGCTTCGTTGGCGACCATCTTTTGCGCCTTTACCCCATCAATTTTATGCTGTAAAGCCGTCGGAGCCGCCATCAGATGACCCACGAAAGGCAAAAATAGCAAAGAAAAAATAATTGTCAGCAACAAAAGCGTCCATTTCTTCGTCGTCCATCGCCATTTCATCATCCGCTACGCCCCCATTTTATGATATTCTCCTTTTATTTTACTTTATTATATGTATTTTATCTATTCTAAAACTCATCACTTTTTAATCGTTTCTATCACTTCCTACTTATTAGCAAAACCTACCCTACTTACTCTCGCAAATTCGTCAATTCTCTCAGTTTCTACTCAGTGAAGGCTATTTGCTAGCAACGCACTTCTAGATCACCATTACGTTTAGTAGTCCTCGTAACACGTAGGGGATCACTAGCAGAGTAGACTCGCTTCCGGAGAATTCCTATAACCCTTGGTAAAACAGGATTTCACATCGACTAAAACCTATAAGACATTTTAGTGTACAAAAAACAACCCGCGAGACGGCTAAGAAGTCTCGCGGGTTGCAGTGTGGTGATTTACTTTTGTTGGGGCTTACGCTTCGCAGTTGTAAGCGTCGATGATGATCTCTTTCAATTCAGAAATCAACGGTTCTTTCGGGTTAGCTGTCGTACATTGGTCTTCATAAGCCAATTCAGCCATACGATCAACGGTAGCATCCAAGGTTTTCTTAGTAACCCCTTGTGCTTTAAGGCTCATTTGGATACCAACCGTTCTACCCAATTCGTATACAGCAGTTGCCAAGGCTTCAACCAATTCAGCAGTTGTTTCGCCTTTCAAGCCTAAGAATTTCGCGATATCGGCGTAGTCAGTATCTGCGCGGAAGTAATCATATTTAGGGAACATCGCATGTTTTTGAGGATCTTTGGCATTGTAACGGATAATATGTGGCAAAAGAATCGCGTTAGTACGCCCGTGAGAAATACCGTACTCCCCACCGATTTTGTGAGCGATTGAGTGGGAAATTCCCAAGAAGGCATTGGCAAAGGCCATCCCTGCCATAGTCGATGCGTTATGCATTTTTTCACGAGATTCCAGATCGCCGACTTCGACTGAGCGTTGCAAGTAATCGAAGACGATCTTGATTGCTTGTAAGCTCAAACCACGAGTGTAGTCAGAAGCCATTACTGACACATAAGATTCGATGGCGTGAGTCAAAACGTCCATCCCTGTATCAGCGGTTACGGCAGCAGGCACCGACAAGACAAATTGAGAATCCACAATCGCCACATCTGGTGTCAAGGCGTAGTCAGCCAATGGGTATTTTACGTGTGTTTCACTATCTGTGATAACGGCAAATGGTGTGACTTCAGAACCGGTACCAGAAGTTGTTGGGATACATACAAATTGTGTTTTCACAGGTTTATCAATCTTGTAAGTCCGTTTACGGATATCCAAGAATTTTTGTTTTGCGCCGAAGAATGACGTATCTGGGTGCTCATAGAACATCCACATACCTTTCGCCGCATCCATTGCAGAACCGCCACCTAAAGCGATGATGGTATCTGGTTCAAAGTCAACCATGACTTTCGTACCAGCGTATACAGTATTTGTTGAAGGGTTTGGTTCAACGTCTGAGAAGATTTCGATTTTCACGTTGTTTTTACGACGAGCCAAGACTTCCCGTACGCGATCAGCGTAACCAAATTGGACCATTCCTGGGTCACAAACGATCATTACTCGTTCAACGTTTTCCATTTTTTCCAAGTACAATAGAGAGTTCTTTTCGAAATAAATCTTAGAAGGTAATTTGAACCATTGCATATTATTTCTCCGTTTCGCGATCGTCTTCACATTGATCAGGTTGATAGCAGATACGTTCCGAGACACGGAGTTATGTCCGTAAGAACCACAGCCCAAAGTCAATGAAGGAATCATTTCATTGTAGATATTCCCGATCCCACCTTCAGCAGATGGTGAATTTACCAAGATCCGGCAAGCTTTCATTTTCAAGCCATATTGCAATTGCAAGTCTTCATCTTCCGTATGGATAACTGCTGTATGACCCAAACCGCCAAGTTCTAGCATTCCCAAAGCCATTTCAAAACCATGTTCGTGATTTTCAGCTTTCATCATAGCCAAGACTGGAGACAATTTTTCGCGAGACAATGGATAATCCGCACCAACACCATCTAATTCCGCGATCAACATCTTAGTCCCAGCTGGCACTTTGATACCAGCCCAAGTAGCGATTTCAACTGCTGAATGACCAACGATTTTAGCATTGACGCCTGTTTTCGCTTCGTTCATCACAGCATCTTCTAATTTGCTCAATTCTGCTTTTTTCACGACGTAACATTGATGAGCTTCAAATTCAGCTTTTACTTCGTCGTAAATTTCTTTGTCAACGATCACCCCTTGTTCAGAAGCACAGATCATTCCGTTATCAAAAGTTTTAGAAACGATCACGTCGTTTACCGCACGTTTGATTTTAGCAGTTTTTTCGATATAAGCTGGAACATTACCAGCCCCTACACCTAAGGCAGGTTTACCAGTTGAGTAAGCAGATTTTACCATACCAGGACCACCAGTTGCCAAGACGATTGCCACACCTGGGTGATTCATCAATTGTTGCGTTGCTTCGATGGATGAATTTTCTTTTTCAATCCATTGAATACAGTTTTCTGGAGCCCCAGCTGCGATCGCGGCATCCCGTACGATTTTCGCTGCTTCCACTGAACAAGCTTGTGCTGATGGGTGGAAAGAGAAGATTACGGAGTTGGCTGTTTTCAAGGAAATCATTGCTTTAAAGATGGTTGTTGAAGTTGGGTTCGTTGTAGGAACGACAGCTGCAACCACACCGACTGGACCAGCGACTTCGATCAGCCCTTTTTGATCATCTTCAGCGATAACCCCGATAGTTTTATCATGTTTGATAGAGTTCCAAATATATTCTGACGCATACATGTTTTTGATTGCTTTGTCTTCCACAATCCCACGACCAGTTTCTTCAACGGCCATTTTCGCCAACATCATGTGTTGGTCCAAGGCTGCCATCGCCATTTCATGTACGATGTGGTCAACTTGTTCTTGCGTGAAGTTTTCCATTTGTTTTGCAGCAACATTTGCTTTTGCTGCTAGTTCATCGATTACTGTCTTCGTGTCAACAGTTTTTACGTCTTTTTCCAATGTCTTAGCCATTGTCATCCTCCTATATTGTGGACCGTGTTTTCTTTGTTAACCATTTCACATACAGAATGATACACGAAAGTTTTTCACTTGTAAATAGTTTTGTGTGAACTTTTTCACAGTTTTTTTGAACCAGCAAATTTTCCCAATATATCAACGCTTTGAAAAGATTGATACATCAATAAAGAAAGCATTTACAGCTATTTTCCTTCTGCAAAAAACTTTTTTTACACTTTTTTTAAGATGTGAAAGATTGCGCATGCTTTTACTTTTTTAGCAATTTTAAAATCGGCTTAGAAATAGAGAAGAAAGGCGAAACGAACTCGTTCCGCGGTAGCTGAGCTAGTTCGTGAAGCCAGCTATTTTTAGACTTAGTATTATAAAGTTTCACTTGTGAAATTTTATAATACCTTAGCGTACAAAAAAACTTCCAAACGAGTTGGAAGTTTGCTACCTATTTTTCTAGCCAAACTAAAAAAGATCCGATAAATCCCCCATGTCTGCCAATGTTGTCTGTTTGGTTTGAGCTTTAAGCTGTTGATAATCAAAAAAAGCATGGGGCGTGATCAAAGCTAGCACACGTTTCTGTTGCCTACGGGTAGTCGCTTTTTGACGGGGCCACAAGTAATCAACGCAGTAGTTCCACAACGCTTCTTGGGTAACCGTCTTGTAGCCTGATTCGTTAAATTCCCTTTCCTTACGGCGCAAACTATCACGAAAATACCATTTATCCACTAGCTTCATTTGCTCACCCACTTTTCTTTTTAGTCTACCAGCAGCCTCTGAAAAGGTCCAGTTTGAACTTTCTAAAAGGACTGGCTAACATCCGCAATCCACAAAATTAGGCTCAAAAAAAACACCTGACGCCATCACTGACAATCAGGTGTAGCTTGCTTATTTAGTTTCTTCTGTCGTGTCCCCAGCGGTCTCTTCAACCGTAGTTGTTGGTTCAGCCACTTCAGCTTCTTCCGAGACAGTAGTCACGGTATCGTCGTTGACTACCCCTTTACCAGGAGTCACAGTTTTCATAGCACTCTTTTCAAATTCCAAGTAGATGCCTTCGCAATCCAAGACCACTGTTTTTTCATTGACTTCTGAAAGGACACCATGCAAACCGCCGATAGTAATCACTTCATCGCCAACTTTCATGGCATTCAGCGTATCTTGACGTTGTTGTTGTTGCTTCTTGCTAGAGCGAGACATGAAGAACATCATTAAAGCCATCGGGATGATCAAAATTAGAAATTCCATTAGTAAATTCACCTCATAAATTATTTTTGCTGTGGATACGGGTCGATCGTTTACGAAAACGATTCCCAACTACAGGTTACAGAGAACACTATAACAAATATTCTAGGTTTTCACTATGTTTTTTATGTGAAGATCAGAAACTTTTCGCATTTTCTTTGTTAAAGCCGTATTCCTCGAAAAAGGCTTGGCGGAATTCCAACAAATTATCATCCATAATTGCTTGACGGACTTGTTTCATCAAGTTCAACAAGAAATACAAGTTATGATAAGAAGTCAAACGAATCCCAAATGTTTCATCACACTTAATCAAGTGACGAATATAAGCTCGAGTGTAGTTACGGCAAGTATAGCAATCGCATTTTTCATCAATCGGACGGAAATCATGTGCGTACTTCGCATTTTTCACCACTAATCGGCCTTTCGAGGTCATACAAGTTCCGTTACGAGCGATCCGAGTTGGCAAAACGCAGTCAAACATATCGATGCCGCGAATCACCCCATCAATCAAGGAATCCGCTGCCCCGACCCCCATCAAATAACGGGGTTTGTTGTCGGGAATCAATGGCGTAGTGAAATCTAATACCCGGTTCATCTCGGCTTTTGGTTCTCCTACTGACAAACCACCAATGGAATAACCAGGGAAGTCCATCCCCACCAATTCTTTGGCACTAAGTTTGCGGAGATCTTCAAATCCAGCTCCTTGAATAATCCCAAAAAGACCTTGACGATCTGGATTGGCATGCGCCTTCAATCCTCGCTCAGCCCAACGACTGGTGCGTTCAACGGATTTTTTCACATAGTCATAACTTTCATCAAAAGGTGGGCACTCATCAAAGCTCATCATAATATCAGAGCCTAGTTTGTTCTGGATATCGATAGCTTTTTCTGGGGAAAGAAACAGTGGTGCGCCATTAAGATGGTTTTTGAAGTGGACCCCTTCTTCGGTGATGTTACGCATATCCGCCAGCGAAAAGACTTGGAAACCACCGGAATCTGTCAAAATTGGCTGGTCCCAATTCATAAATTTGTGGAGGCCACCAGCTTCAGCTACCAAATCTTCACCTGGACGAAGCCAGAGATGATAGGTATTGCTTAAGATGACTCCTGCTCCCATCTCCTTGAGTTCTTCTGGAGACATGGTTTTCACCGTGGCTAGCGTTCCTACGGGCATAAACATCGGTGTCGGAAAAGTCCCATGAGGCGTAATCAATTCCCCGAGACGAGCCCCGGTGTGTTTTTCTTTTTTTATCAAACGATAAGAAATGGCTGGTTGCGTCATTTTTACCCTACTTTCATCTTGTGATAGCACGACTAATGGCATTAAAAACGGCATTGTCGCGGAAATTTCGTCAACTAAACTATCATAGCGAGTCCCTCTTTAAAAGTAAATAGCGCTGGCGACTTCTTAATGAAAATCCCAAAAATGATACGCATCCTGCTATCCTCTAGCAAACTGCTCATCCCTCCCACCATGAGGGAACAACAAATGTTCGACCAAGCAATTACTCTACTGGGATCTAGGGAGTAACCCAACCTGTTTCATACATAATCACCGACTTTTCCATCTTTTCATCGGTTTTTTGAGGAAAACAATAGCAAAATACAAGACAGCTCTGGCATTTCTGCTATACTGGAAATTAGCAAGAGTGATTAACTATTGAAGGAGTGAAAAATTTGACAACACGAACAGAGTTAAAAAACGAAGCGAAGGCGGTTTTGGCCGGACGTTGGACGCAGGCTGTTTTCCTCAACTTAATCCCAACGATCATTGTTATTATTTCATTATTGGTTCTATTAGTCCCAGTGATTGTCTTGGCCGCTACTTTTGATTGGAGTGCCACCGCTGATCAGATGCAAAACGCAATCAACGACAACGGAGGCGCTGGTAGCCGTGGCGGTAGTATCGTTGGTTCCATCATCGGTGCCCTCTTTTCCAGCGGGATTAACTGGACTTATTTGGACTTATTACGGGGACAAAAGCAAATGATCAATCCGATTCCTGATGCATTGCGAGCTTTTTCAGGAAAATATTTTTTGGGTATTTTCTTGATTACTATCGTAACGTCCATCTTCTTAAGTTTGTGGGCCTTGCTATTGTTGATTCCGATGTTTATCAAGTACTACGCTTATTCCCAAACTACCTATATTTTCTATGATATTATTGAAAGTACGGGGGAACGGCCGAAGACACTGGATGTAATTACCTATAGCCGTAAACTGATGGATGGTCATAAGATGGAACTGTTTATCCTTGATTTAAGTTTTATTGGCTGGCATATTTTGGCACTGCTGACGTTTGGTATCGGCTACCTGTGGTTAAATCCTTATATCTCCGCTACCAAAGCTGCCTTTTACAACCATCTGCCAAATGAAGTTTCCTTAGCTTAATCTACACAAACGACAAATCAGCTCTTTTGCAGTTTTCCTTACTACTAAGGAAAGCTGTTTTTTATTTGGATTTTCCTTTACAAGTACCAATTAAACAGACACGTACTCATCTTACGCGCAGATTTCCGTGATTTGCTGAAGAAACGATTTTCATTATCACTTAAGCCTGTTTGATATCTCTAAACCTGGAACATACGTTATTCTTATGGTGTAAAAAAGATCGTCTCAACTGATGACGGGGTGAGCCCCGTAACTTCAGCACAAGATTTTTCAATGGAGGTGCTTTGAGAGATGACAAACTTCAAAAAATTATTACTAGTCCTGATTGTCGGGGCGGTGGCCTTGTTGGCAGAATTTGGGTTTCACCAGCCGCAATTAGCTTTTTGGCTGATCGTAATTATCGGAGGTTGGATGACCATCTCCATGTTTATTGGGATGGTTAAAACCCTCGCATCTGGCAAATATGGGGTGGATATTCTCGCTATTACAGCGATTGTGGCTACTTTAGCTGTTGGCGATTATTGGAGCAGTCTCGTGGTCTTGATTATGTTGACTGGTGGGGATAGTTTGGAAGACTATGCTAGCCGCCAAGCCAGTCGTGAGTTGACGGCTTTGTTGGATAATTCGCCGCAAATCGCCCACGTTATCAAGGATACTGGGATTGTTGATTTGCCGGTAGATGAGGTACCCATGGACGCCATCGTACTAGTCAAACCTGGAGAAGTCATTCCCGTTGATGGCCGCGTCACAGAAGGCAGCTCATTTGTCGATGAGGCCTCTCTGACTGGTGAATCCAAACCGGTGGACAAAGTCGTCGGGGATGAAGTGATGTCCGGTTCGTTAAATGGTGATGCCCCTTTGCGTTTTAAGGTTACCAAAAAAGCCGCTGACAGCCAGTACCAAACCTTGGTTAAATTGGTCAAAGAATCACAAAACAAGCCCGCTCATTTTGTACGATTAGCGGATCACTATGCCGTTCCATTTACTGTGATTGCTTACTTGATTGGTGGGATAGCTTGGTTTATTTCCAAAGATCCCGTCCGGTTTGCTCAAGTATTAGTAGTGGCTTCCCCTTGCCCCTTGATATTGGCTGCCCCGATTGCCTTGATCGCAGGCATGAGTCGTTCTAGTCGCAATGGTATCGTCGTAAAAAATGGGACTGCCATCGAAAAAATGGCTCGCACCCAGACGATTACCTTTGATAAAACTGGAACCATCACCGCCGGAAGTCTCTCAGTAGCTAAAATTACCGTGGCTGCCGGTACACATACGGAAGCAGAATTGTTGCAATTAGTCGCGAGTGCCGAACAGGAATCAACCCATATCTTAGCCCGTTCCCTTGTCCAAGAAGCTAAGAAACGCCAACTTCCTTTACTAGCCGTGGAAGAGTTGGAAGAACGGACTGGCCAAGGAATCCAAGCAACAGTGGCGGGTCACCAGCTGACGATCGGCAAGGCAGATTTTGTCGGCTGTCCTAAATGTCACCAAAAAGACCAGACAGCAGTCTATGTTGCTGTGGATCAAAAACCAGTCGGACATATAACCTTTGATGATATTTTACGTCCAGAAGCGGCGGCTACTATGGAAGCCTTACGCAAAGCCGGCGTGCGTCATCTGAAAATGTTGACCGGTGATCATCAAACCATCGCCAATCACATCGCCCAAGAGGCTGGCATCACAGAGGTCTACGCCGATTGTTTACCAGCTGATAAGATTAAAGTGATTCAAAATATCCCGGAAGCTGACCGACCAGTGATGATGGTAGGGGATGGAGTCAACGATGCACCAGCACTGGCGATTGCCGATGTAGGAATTGCGATGGGGGCCCATGGATCGACAGCTGCTAGCGAAAGTGCTGATGCCGTGATTTTGAAAGATGATTTGTCCCCAGTGGCGCAAGCTGTGACCATTGCCCAAGATACTATGAAAATCGCCCGCCAATCTGTTTTAATTGGTCTATTTATCTGTGTCGGCTTAATGCTTGTGGCAGCTACCGGCATCATCCCCACCCTGATTGGCGCTGCACTACAAGAAATCGTCGATACCATCTCGATTCTCTCTGCTTTACGCGCAAAAAATGACCGCAACTGATTTGCTTGATATTTGGCATTTCCCGGTCCAGCTACCGTCATCCCAATTTCTAGGTCGCTAAATAACACCTTTTTCGCAACATCAATATAGAACATGATACGCCACTTAATTACTGATACATCAAGCTTTTTGGATCATATTTTTTTATAAGTTCTTTATCTATAAAAAGGAGTCGCCCTTGCGTTACTATCCGCAGGCGACTCCTTTTTTATGGATTTGAATTCACCAACTTTTGGCCAATCTTCTTTCGCGCTTATTTCCTACCATTCTTGTTTCTAAGTCTATTCCTCTTCAGCTTCTGGGCTAAAATGGAATTTTAGCATCTCATTGACAAAAATCGGTACGATGGACAAAAGGCCGACTAATAACCAGTGATTGATACTAATAGGCACCAAACTAAACAAATTTTGCGTAACTGGTAACAAGGCAATTGTCGTCGTAATCAAAAGGGCTAGGACTGCCATTTCAAACAAGGATTTATTGGAAGACAGCTTGACATGGAAAATCGAACGCTCACTACGAACATTAAAGACGTGAAGAATTGAAGAATAAGCCAGTACCAGAAAAGCCACTGTTTGACCAACTGACTCACTGGCAGGTACCCAATGGCTGACACCATCTACGAATCGTCCAAGATAGTAGCCAAATAAGGCGACCGCAGTAAAACTCAGCGCATTGATACCGATTTTTTGCCGTAAACCACGGGCAAAAACCCCTTCATTGGAGGGAATCGGTGGCTGGTCCATAATGCCCTTTTCCGCTGGCTCACGTCCTAGAGCAAAGCCTGGCAGTCCATCTGCAACGACGTTGACAAATAACAATTGAACCGCGGTAAAAGGCGAACCCCAGCCAACTAGCATCGCAATCAAAACGGTGAAGATTTCCGATACATTACAACTCAACAAAAAATTGATGGCTTTGCGGATATTTTGATACACTGTCCGTCCTTGGGCTACCGCATCAACAATCGTGGCGAAGTTATCATCTGTCAAAATAATATCGGCGGCTCCCTTAGCAACATCTGTACCTGTAATTCCCATAGCACAACCAACATTACTAGCGTTTAGTGCGGGGGCGTCATTGACCCCATCCCCCGTCATCGCTACTACAGCTCCAGTCCGTTGCCACGCTTTGACGATGCGAATCTTATCTTCAGGCGTCACTCGGGCATACACCCGTAAATCCCTCACCTGACTATCCAATTGCTCATCAGTCATCGCTTGCAGTTGTGCCCCGCTGATTGCTTGCTTTTTATTCTTTAAGATACCTAACTCTTTGGCTATCGCACTCGCTGTCACCACGTGGTCACCAGTAATCATCACTGTCTTAATTCCAGCTTTGCGGGCCTTAGCGATGGCTCCTTTACTTTCCGGACGAGGGGGATCAATCATCCCCACTAAGCCCATCAGCTGTAGATCTTTTTCCAGAAACTCAGAGGTAATCTCTGTCGGTTCTTCATCAAAGACTCGGTAGCCTACCGCAATCACTCGCAAAGCCTTTTTCCCAAAACGATCATTAACAACAGCAGCTTGGTCCACATCACCATAACGAAAACGAGACAGCAAGACATCAAACGCCCCCTTGGTAACGGAAATGTATTTTTTCCCTTTTTTATGGACCGTGGTCATCATTTTTCGCTGAGAATCAAAAGGCAACTCAGCAATCCGAACATACTCTTCTGCTAATTCTTTTTTGGTATGGAAGTTTTCTTCAAAGGCCCGGACGATTGCGATTTCGGTGGGATTTCCGGCATACTCCGTTTCGCCATCCTCATTTTGTGACACTAAGACATCACTACATAAGGTAGCAATCTTCAAAACTTCCATGGCTTCTTCCGTCATTTGCTCTTCTACGTCTGTGACCAAATCTCCCCGTGACCACACGCGCCGCACCCGCATCTTATTTTGCGTCAGTGTCCCGGTTTTATCCGAACAAATCACGCTAGCCGTTCCTAAGGTTTCCACCGCTGGCAAGCGACGAATGATGGCATGTTTCTTCGCCATTTTTTGGACACCATGAGCCAAAGTCAAGGTCACGATCACCATCAAAGTTTCCGGTACAGCCGCCACTGCCAGCGAAATCGCCGTCAAAAACATCTCCAACAAATCTTCATTTTGCAAATAACCTAATAAGAAGACCAGTCCTGAGGCGGCAAGGGCTAAAATACTGACTCGTTTGCCTAATTGATTCAGGCGTTTTTGTAGCGGCGTTGCTTGTTGGCCATTGTTTTCCAAAAGTCCCGCGATTTTCCCCATTTGGGTAGCCATCCCCGTCGCAACCACCAACCCACGCCCACGGCCATTGACGACGGTCGTTCCTTTAAAAATCATGTTGGCTTGATCGCCTAACGGTAGGTCCACCGTCGCAAGAAAAGCGGCATCCTTTTCCACTGGTTCGCTCTCCCCGGTTAACGCGGACTCCTCAACCCGCATTTGGGAAGTTTGCGTTAGCCGAGCATCAGCTGGTACCATCGCCCCGTTTTCCAAAACAAGCAAATCACCGATAACTAGCTTTTCAGCATCGATTTCTTGTTGTTGGCCATCCCGGACGACAAGGGCCGTCTGTTTATTCATATCTTGTAGCGCCGATAAAGCCTTCTCGGCATTGCCTTCTTGGACAATCGACAAAATCGAATTGATGATTACAATAGCAACAATCAAAATTCCTTCAAAGTAATCCCCATGATCCGTCGCAATTGCCGTGTAAAAAGAAATCACTGCTGCCACCAATAAAACAATCGTGGTAAAATCCGTTAAACTATAGAGAATTTTCTTTGCTAGTGACTCTTTCTTTTCTTCATTAAAGCGATTAGGGCCGTTTTCTGCTAATCGTTTTGCTGCTTCTTCTTGCGTCAAACCACTCTCGCTAATCGAAGAAAGTTGTTCTTGTATCTCCTGAATTGATTTTTGATAATCAGTCATTGGCATTCCTCCTTTAAAATGTTCGTTAATTACTCGCCTTACTTTACTATAACACGATATTTTTAATATTTTCAAAGCATTTGCCGAAAATTCACAAATTAGTCTTATCTTTTGACGTTTTTTAAATCAAATACTCGCTAAATAGGCATCTTGGTCGGATTTTACTCCTTTTTTCCAAAAAGTTCGTTCTACTTACTGCTTTTTTCCTTACTAATAAAAAAACAAATGACTCAAAGTGGTCTAGCTCCCAAATATACTTTTCAAATCCTCTAACAATCAAAAGCCTAACACTTGTAAACGCTTACGAAATATGCTATATTATGAGTGTAAGGAAGGGATGAATTTTGAAGGGAAAGGAGATCTCGAAGAAAAGCATCGCGAAAAGTAAACAGGTAAAAATGTTGTTAGACGTACAAGATTCACCTAGATTTATATGTGCGAGGTAAACTTACAAATAGTGAATGCGTATCAAAGGTTGTCAAAACTTGCACAACACGTAATAAGAAGAAAGATACGTAACAAAAGTAACACATTTAACACAACAAAATAGATCCACATGATTTTAGCGTAGAAAATGTAGTTCAACAAAGTTTTTTGTTTATGACAAGAGATTTATTACTTTGCATGTATAATCTGCAAATTAACTCTTTCCCATCAAATCCTTCCATCAAATACAAGGCCGGGCACTCGAGAGCCCGGTCTTTCTTTGTATTTTTAGATCCACGTTAGTATCTCAAGCCATTGCGCCCTCTCCCTAAAGACCGAAAGTAACTCAACAGGAGGCTTTTCACTTACATAGGAAAAAAGAGAAGTTCCTTCCAAGGGAATGAGACTTCTCTTTTTCATGAAGCTATTTAACGAACATGGCATCCCCAAAGGAGAAGAAGCGATATTTCTCCTCGATGGCGTGTTGGTACGCATCTAGGATCAATTCACGGCCGGCAAAAGCACTAACGAGCATCACTAGTGTGGATTTTGGTAGATGGAAGTTAGTAGAAAAAACATCGACTACTTTAAACTGATACCCTGGCGTAATGAAGATATCGGTCCAACCACTATCCGCTTTGATTTCCCCGTTGAATTTCGTACCAATCGTTTCCAAGGTACGGATTGAGGTGGTTCCTACTGCGACGATTCGGCCCCCTTTAGCTTTGACGGCTCGGAGTTTTTCTGCCGCAGTTGGTGTCAGTCGGTAAAACTCACTATGCATGTGATGTTCGGCGATATTGTCCACACTAACCGGGCGGAAAGTTCCCAAACCTACATGCAAGGTGAGATACACCAGTTCTACCCCTTTTGCGGCAATTTCTTCCAATAGTTCTTTCGTGAAATGAAGCCCCGCTGTCGGTGCCGCCGCGGAACCATTTTCTTTGGCGTAAACCGTTTGATACCGTTCTGGATCTTCCAAACGTTCTTTGATATAAGGTGGCAAGGGCATTTCACCAAGAGATTCCAAAATTTCCAAAAAGATTCCCTCATACTGGAAGGTGACAATCCGGCCTCCGTGTTCTAATTCTTCTTTAACCACTACTTTCAGGCGACCATCGCCAAAGCTGATTTCTGTACCGACTTTGGCCCGCTTGGCAGGTTTGATCAAGGTTTCCCAGGTGTCTCCTTCCAAATTGGTCAAAAGTAGGACTTCCAAATGACCGCCCGTATCCGGCTTTTCACCATAGAGCCGGGCTGGCAAAACCCGGGTATCATTCATTACCAAAGCATCCCCAGGGTTTAATTCATCCAAAATATCATGAAAATGCTTGTCAGCGATTGCACCTGTTTGGTGATCCACCACCAACAAGCGAGAAGCCGTCCGATCTTGCAAAGGCGTTTGGGCAATCAGTTCTTCTGGTAAATCAAAATCAAAATCTTCAGTTGTTAACATTTGCGTCACTCTTTTCTATAAGTATTAGAAAGGCTGAACGAGTTCGTGAAGCCAGACATTTTTAGACTCGGTATTATGGAATTTTAACTTGTGAAAATTTTATAGTACCTCAGTCTATAAAGCGCGGGTTGCGCCTTTTTCATCTTGGCTATTTTAGCACGTTTTCCTACTTCTTTCGACTACAAGGCAATTTTCTGGCAGATTTCATCAGAACCTCTTATACTTATTTTTAGTAAGTTTCAATTAACCGACTTAGGAGGAATTTTCATGACAACAGCCTTTCATCATATTTCATTACTCACCAAAAATCGTCACACTAACTTGGCATTTTATACCGAAACACTGGGCTTGCGCTTTGTAAAAAATACCGTCAACCAAGACAATCACCGCATGCTCCATTACTATTATGGTGATTACCAAGGCACGCCAGGAACAGTCGTCACCTTTTTTGTCGTCCCCCATTTAGGAAATCGCTATGACAACGACCATTTTCTTGCGACTATCGGTCTGAAAATTCCCATGGGTAGCCTCACCTATTGGGAAAAAAGGTTGAAAGAAAAAGGCATCGAGGTTCTCCGAGAAGAAACCCAGTTGCATTTTTTAGATCCTGATCAAGTGGCGATCACCTTAACTGAAGTCGCTTCTGATCTATTACCAAAGGAACGCCAAGTTGCCAATGAGATTCCTGGAGACTATCAAATACTCGGCTTAAATGGGACTGAAATCCATGTCCAAGAGCCACAAAAAACCCTCACCTTTTTCAAACAACTACTTGGTTGGCAAGCCGATGAGACGGGGCGGATTGTCTTAAATGAAACGGATCATCTGGACATCATCGCCACCAATACCGATAAAAAAATGCACATGGGACGCGGTGCCATCGACCATGTCGCCTTTGCGGTGAAAGATGAAACGGCCCTTGAAGCACTCCATCAAAAGGCCCAACGTCAAGGTTGGCAGATTGAAAAAATTGTTTCCCGCGGTTATTTTAAGAGCCTCTATATTCGTGAACCCGGTGGCAATCGAATGGAATTTGCTACTTTATCCCCCGGCTTTACCATCGATGAACCATTGGAAACATTAGGCGAAAGCTTTGCCTTGCCACCATTTTTGGCGGACCAACGAGCAGCCATCGAAGCCAATATCTACCCAGAAGAATAAAAAACAATGCTGAGGAAGCACAGTTCTTACTGTTTTTTCTCAGCTTTTTTTAATGTTTAAAAATTGTTATCTCCTTAGCTCCCCTTCAATCCCCTCTATCTCCCACTCCTATCCCAACTAAATCCCTCCTATCAATTGTAACAAATTGTAATATTTTGTTATATAGCAGCGGTTTTTAGCCACTTTTATGAGAAGATTTTTTCAGATAAAATCAAGATATTTGAAGTTTTTGCCAATCTTTGACACACTTAATGATGATACTTCGCGAAAAGCTAGCTGTTACACAGCAATACCTTAACAGCGGTTTATTCACTGAGAAATGGATTTTATGTTGTTTCTAATATCGAACTGACCGTCGAAAGCAGGCGACGGTGT
Source organism: Enterococcus diestrammenae (assembly GCF_009933255.1). Classification (GTDB taxonomy): domain Bacteria; phylum Bacillota; class Bacilli; order Lactobacillales; family Enterococcaceae; genus Enterococcus_C; species Enterococcus_C diestrammenae. The sequence continues at coordinate 158,171 of NZ_MAEI01000052.1, forward strand.
TTTGCGAGTAAAAAAATGAAAATAGAAGGTGAAAGTTTATGATCGAATTTCAAAATGTCACTAAAATTTACAAAGGCGGCAAAATGGCTGTGGAAGATGTCAACCTTTCCTTTGATCAAGGAGAGTTCATCTGCTTTATCGGAACTTCTGGTTCTGGGAAAACTACCTGTATGCGGATGATCAACCGGATGAACGAACCCACTAAAGGCAAGATTTTAATCAATGATCAAGATATTCAAGGATTCAACCCCGTTGAACTTCGCCGCAAAATTGGTTATGTCATCCAAAATATTGGCTTGATTCCCCACATGACCATTCGGGAAAATATCACTTTAGTTCAGCGCCTACTGAAGGTGCCAGAAGTCACCCGCAATGAAACGGCTGAAAAGATGATTGATTTAGTCGAATTGCCACGGGAAATGCTGGATCGCTACCCTAGCGAGCTCTCTGGTGGACAACAGCAGCGAATCGGTGTGGTCCGGGCATTGGCAGCCGATCAAGACATCATCTTGATGGATGAACCTTTTGGCGCTTTGGACCCCATCACCCGCGATGCTTTACAAGATTTGGTAAAAGATCTCCAAGAACGCCTGGGTAAAACCATCGTCTTTGTCACCCATGATATGGATGAAGCGTTAAAACTAGCCAACCGTATCGTCATCATGAGTGAAGGCAAGGTTATCCAGTTTGATACACCAGAAAACATTTTGAAAAACCCAGCCAATGAGTTTGTTGAAGAACTGATTGGTGAGGATCGGCTGTTGCAAGCCAAACCGGATACCACCACCGTGGGGGAAGTGATGTTGAATAAAGCTGTCAGCATCACGCCAGAAAAATCCTTACGAGAAGCCATCAAACTGATGCGGGAAAAACGGGTTGATACGTTATTAGTCACCGATGACAGCAATGTTCTCAAAGGTTTTATCGACGTGGAAACCATGGAGAAAATGCGTGGGAAAGTTTCCAGCGTGGGAGATATTTTGAATCCAAATGTTATTTCCGTCAATCAAAAAACGCAATTACGCAATATTTTGCAACGGATTTTGAAACGGGGCTTGAAATATGTCCCTGTAGTCGACGATGACAATCGCTTAGTCGGGATCCTGACACGCGCTTCCTTAGTCGATATTGTCTACGATGTCCTCTGGGGAGATGAAGCGACGATTAGTGAGGCCGTGGAATCAGCGAAAGAGGAGGCCTAAGCCCATGACTGACTTTTTCAATCAATACGGCAGCCAAATTATTGCAAAATCTGCCGAACATCTGTATATTTCAGCGATTGCCTTAGCCTTAGGGATTGTGATTGCCGTGCCTTTAGGGATTGTACTGACGCGTACCCCTAAAGTGGCCAATGTCGTGATTTCCATCACCAGTGCCTTACAAACGGTCCCCTCTTTGGCCTTGTTAGCCTTGATGATTCCTTTCTTTGGCGTTGGCAAACTACCAGCGATTATCGCTTTGTTTATCTATTCTCTCCTACCGATCTTGCGAAACACCTATATCGGGATGAAAGGGGTCGATGCCAACTATCGTGATGTCGCCAAAGGGATGGGCATGACTAATTTTGAGTCGATTCGCATGGTGGAACTGCCACTGGCGATGCCGACGATTATGGCGGGGATTCGGCTAGCTGCCGTCTATGTAATCGCCTGGGCAACTTTGGCTTCTTATATCGGTGCCGGTGGTCTGGGGGATATGATTTTCTCCGGATTGAATAACTACCAACCACCGTTGATTTTTGCCGGGACAATCCCCGTAACGATTCTCGCCTTGTTGGCGGATTTTATCCTAGGTAAATTGGAACAAAAACTGACGCCGCAACAAGTAAGGGAGGCGCAATAATTTGAAACGAAAACTCCAAACAGTACTACTAGCTCTAGTCTCTTTACTGACGTTAGCCGGCTGTTCATTGCCAGGCTTAGCTAGTGCTTCTTCTGACCAAACCATCGCGATTACCGGGGGCATTACCTCAGAATCGCAAATTCTTGCCTCATTGGTGGCAGGGATGATTGAACATTATACCGACTATGACACGACGATTATCAACAATTTAGCGACAACCACCATCAATCACCAAGCCATGATGAATGGCGATGCCGAAATCTCAGCGGCTCGTTATACTGGGACCGATTTAACAACTACACTTGGGTTAGATCCTGTAAAAGATCCCAAAGAAGCTTTTAAAATCGTCGAAAAAGAATTTGAAAATCGTTACCAGCAGACCTATATGCCTTCTTACGGCTTCGACAATACCTACGTCTTCTTGGTCCGCAAAGATACTGCTGAAAAATACCAACTAAAAACAGTCAGTGACTTGCAAAAACACGCTGGCGAATTGGTGGCTGGTGTCGATACTGCCTGGATTACCCGAGAAGGGGATGGCTACGAAGGGTTCCAAGAAGAATATGGCTTTTCTTTCAGCCGAATCTTACCCATGCAAATCGGGCTCGTCTATGACGCGGTATCCGCAGGCAAAATGGATATCGTGCTAGGTTATTCCACAGACGGTCGCATTGCCAGCTATGATTTGGTGATGTTAGAAGATGATCGCCATTTCTTCCCGCCTTACGATGCTGCCCCGATTATTGACGACCAACTGATAGCCAAAGAACCAAAACTCAAAGAAGCCATTGCTAAGTTAGCCGGTACCATTGACACAAAAGAAATGCAGCGACTGAATTATCAGGCCGACAATAATCTGGTGGAACCTAGTGTCGTAGCCCAAGAGTTTTTGAGTAACCACAACTATTTTGAGGAAAGGAAGTGAGGACATGGATTTGCAACAGATGAACCTCTTAGAACAGTTTATTTACTATTTTAGAGAAAATGGCAGCTATGTCTTCGCCCAATTTCTCCGTCACTTTTTGATTTCCATCTATGGCGTGCTGTTTGCAGCTATCGTCGCGGTTCCTTTGGGCATCTGGATCAGCCGTCATCACAAAATCGCCGACTGGATTATCCGGATTGCTAATATCATCCAAACCGTGCCTTCCCTAGCAATGATTTCGATATTGATGATTGGCCTTGGTTTAGGTGTCAATGTCGTCATCGTCACCGTCTTCTTGTATTCCTTATTGCCGATTGTCAAAAACACTTACACCGGTATGAATCAAGTGGATAAAAACATTCTCGACGTGGGCAAAGGCATGGGCATGACTTCTTGGCAACGCCTGTATATGATCGAACTACCTCTGTCTGTCTCAGTAATTATGGCCGGGATCCGTAACGCATTAGTCGTCGCCATCGGAATCACCGCTATCGGGGCGTTCGTGGGCGCTGGCGGTTTGGGGGACATCATCATTCGCGGGACCAACGCAACAGATGGTGCTTCCATCATCTTAGCCGGTGCATTGCCTACTGCTTTGATGGCTATTATCACCGACTGGGTTTTAGGAATCGTCGAACGCAAACTCGATCCTGCTAAAACATCTCAATAAATGAGGACAGGTTGATTCCCTTTTTATTCCTAGGACATTCGCTTTTAATAACTTGATGTCCATAAGACGTTTAGTCTAAGAAAGCCGGCCGGACTTGCTTCCGGAGAATCCCTCTGGTGGTAGTGGGACCGGTAAATGCCAACCAAAGTACTGTTGTCATTTACCTTGCCGAAGTCAAACTTGTTGTAAGTCCAACAAAAAACGTTGGACACAACAAGTAATTCCTCGGACATCCTTAACACTACTACCTGAGGTATTCTCCTCCAGCAAGTCCGCTCTGTTTTATCGATAATCGATTTATTCCCTTTGCTTCGTAAATTCAGCAAATTATTTTCTTATAGGGTAGCATATGTACCGTAAAAAAGGTGAAATTTTGCGCAGTAGGATTGAGATGACAGTAGCTTTCAAGATTGAGATGAATTACTTAGAGTTGGTGGCACTTGTGACACTTACTCTAAGTTTGAAGCTCAAAGGCAAATGACAAATTGCTTTGTATTTGGCATTTGCCGGTCTAGCTATCGTCATCTCAATTCCTACGGAGCTAAATTCCACCTTTTTCGGGCGTCACAATGACGGCTTGATACGCCACTTAATTCCTGATACATCATACTTTTTGGAGCATAATTTTTTATACGTTCTTTATCTATAAAAAACATATAAGGTTC
>NZ_MAEI01000053.1 GCF_009933255.1 Enterococcus diestrammenae
CGCTTCGATCAGCGGTCTAACGGTTTTGGTTTGACGGCTGGGCGAAACGATGAGATACTCACCCGCTGGAATCTCGAAAAAATTCTCACAAATCGTGTCCGAGGTATTGACTCAAATCCAGTTGTCATTACTTTCGCATCAAGTGGATAGTTTTTGAGTTCCTCAATTAGTTCTTCAACTGTCATATCTTTCACCCCTATCCCTTTAATCTCATCTTCAGCAGATTTGATTTCTATGGTGACTGTTGATGTTTCTCAGTATCTTGGCGAACAAGTACCGGTAAAAAAACTCTAACCATTCCTAAATGGGCAGACCGTCTAGGCAAAGAATTACACCTAAACTTCTCTAAAACACTGACAGATGCAATCGCAAATAAACATTTAGGGGCTTAGCAATCGCTAAGCTTCTTTTTTATATTTTGTGCATATTTAAATTTACTCGCACCTCAAGAAATTTACTCTTTGCCGCCATTCATGACATACTCCAAATCCTTAACAGCTTTCTCAACAACTTCAATTGAATTATTTACAAAAAAATCGTCGATCTCCGTCTTATTACTAATATCATTTAAAATCAAATTAATTATTCGCAAATCTTGAAGTATCTCGCATTCGTTCTTAGTCATCACCTGACCTCCAACATCTTCTGAATGGCTAATTAAAGTACCTTTGCAGCTGTTGACCAATCCATCTGCCCATATCTACCGGAACGGCATTCCCAATCTGTCGATAGGCATCAGAATCTGTTCCAGAAAAAGTAAACCAATCGGGAAAACCCTGAAGTCGTTGATATTCTAGAACAGAATATGGCCGGATTCGATTCCCGTCATCTACTAGCCTGGTACTTCTATCTTTGGCGTAATGTGCAACGCACGTGGGAGCTATGCCATCCTTTTTGGTAATAATCGGTTTATCTCGATACGCACCATTTAGTCTTCTTGATACATACTCAGGGATATGGACATTAGGATTTTGTTCCAGAATATCTCCAACCTTAGGGAACGTATGATCGATGGCCATTGGATAATCCAAATTATCAAAAGATTTCTTAGTACCAATCACAATGAGTCTCTTTCTCTCCTGTGGCAGCCACCAGTTCGCATTCACTGGACACTCGATTCGAACGTAATAATCTGGTAACCTCGTCATACATTCCATGACAACCTGAAATTTCCGCATTCCAGGTACGTTTTCGATTACATACGCTTCCGGCCTTGCCAAAGCAATATGGCGAAAGAAATGCAAAAATAGGTCATCTCCGGTACGAGTACCACTTATATCAGCAATATTGGAATATCGAGTACATGGGAAAGTCCCAATGTAAACATCGGCATCTTGCTGATCCAAAACCGTAATCTGAGTAATATCACAAGCATTAATCTCGTGATGAAAATTTGTTTTTAGCGTTTGGACAGCCTTTTTATCAATTTCAAATGATTCCTGAATCTGAATACCGGATTCAAGAATTCCAAGATCCATACCACCTGCACCAGAAAAATAGCTTTTAGCAGTTATCACGTTAATCCCCCATTTCAAACAGGTTTAATTGTTGTTGTGCATTTTCCTGCTTTTTTAGCTTTTGACGTTCTAATTCAGCATAAATATCATCTTGAAGGACATTCATTTCTTTTGAGTAATTTTCCCAAGACAGTATTATCTTTTTAAGATGATAAATATCAAAATCTTCTAGGATTTCAATGATTGGCATCATTGGAAATCCCTGTGCCTTCTCAAAGCGAAGTATATTTTGTACGGTATAGAAAGAACTTGAAATCGATTCGATTCGTACCAAGCCTGGTACTGAAGAAATGAATGAACCGTTTTGTTCAAAAGTTACACAAATATCATCGATTTGGATTGTTTCGTAGTATGGACTTACGACTGGAATCTTGAAATAATAATCTTTATCTTCTTGTCCAACACCAGATAAATAGGTTCCTCGGGCAATTTTGTATCTTGGGTGCCTCATTTTGGTTCCCTTGATATTAAGCTCATTCTTCCTAGGTATCATGCAGAGGCAGCTCCTTTTTCTCGATAACCCAAATGAATTTGAAAAGGTGCTTTCGTCAAGTTTTCTGTCGTTTTTTTGGGATATGGATGATGCTCATTCAAATATCTGAGTGCATCAGATTTATAATCAAAGTCCAAATAGTGGCCTTCTACCCACTCTTTTTTATCATCTTCTCCAACATAATGTCCTTTTTCCCACATATAATCTTGATCCTTCACACTAAAAATCATATAAAATTTTGATCTCACTTTACCAACAACGCCTTTCCGTTTACATTTTCACAATTAACCGACGTAAGTTTCCGGTGTCCACTCCTCAAATTTTCGACCAAGAAGATTTAACTCTAGATCAATCGCAAAATCATCTAGCTCCCATGATTCCCTTGGGAATCCAATCACTGTATCGTCACGATGAATCTCATATTCCAGGATCAGACAATTATTTTCCACAAAGCCGACGTCCACAATATCTGGTGCTCGCTTATTAACTTGAATCTGGTAACCGTTATCTTTTGCAATTCTTGTTAAAACATTCACTTTATCATGTATATCCATCGCCTTACTCCTTACCTGTCATTGCTGCTTGATATTCTTCAAACGGCAACCCATGGAAATAAGCTCGTTCAGCCCCGTAAATATATGCGTATCTTTTTTGACGTGTTTGAAAAGTTTGTCCATAAAGAAAATCTTGAAACTCAAATGTTTCGTCGTCATAAATATCAACACCATAAAAATCTGTGTTAAGCAGACAGTTTTCCCAGAAAGTTAGCATGCATTTTCTGAAGTATCCAAAAATATTCGTGATACTATTATCCGCTGCATTCTTCAGTTTCATTTGAAAAATTAACTTTTGGATTTCTTTTTGTAGCTCATTAGAGAATAAATCACCATCGATACTAAACTTGCCAACATTTACTTTTGAAAGATTAAGTTTTCGATCTTCAGCAATTCGGAAATTCTCAACTTGCCGCTTACTTTCAAAAATGGCATCTAGCATTTGTTTCGATTGATTGACGTTTCCGAAAATCAATAATGATTCAACTGATTGCTTAGTTAAGAATGATCGATTGTAGTGTTCAATAAATTCTGTTTTTTCGATTTCGCTGATTTCGACAACATTACTTTCGGAGGATTCCTTAGATGTATCATTAATAGTGTCATTAAAAGAGTCATTAAGATTATAATGATTAGTACTGTCTGCAAATTTTGCAGATAGGTTGGTACCACTGGCTTCGTCCTTATCTGCAAAATTTGCAGGTAAGCTTAAGGACGGGCTTGAAGGCTCCTGACCCTTATCTGCAAAATTTGCAGATAAGCGGTCTGAAGGGAATGCCTTAACTGCAGATTTTGCAGATAAGCTACCTGTTGGGCTTTTCAAAGCTTTATTCTGTTCACTAGGGTTCAGTAGCATTGATAGAACAGCTTCTTGTTTCTCTTTCTTAATTTCTCCATTGGCCTTTAACTTACTCGTTTTTTTCATACCATCATTTTCAAAACGATATTCAACTTCCTTGTCCCAGGGAAATACTTGAATATGGCCAACGTAGATTGCATTGGGTTGTTTATCAAACTGAACGTACATTCCACTTGGCCGATTGATACTATTCCAACTCAATCGTTTTTGCTTTATCAGTCCGTTTGTGGAAAGTTCATTTTTTAGCTTTGCAACTTTTCGAACGGAGCATCTCGCATGAAAAGCCATCTCTTCTTCAGACATGAGTACGAAAGGTACATCATCCTTATCTGTTAAAAGCTCATCTCTTTGTTCGAAATACGAAAGTCGATCTACCAGAAAACCGTACAGCAAAATTGATTCAACTGACATCTCACGAAATCGTTGATATTTATCAAAAATTTTATGAAATTTAATAAATGTCATTTCCTGTACATCGTATTTCTGATACGGTATAAACTCATTTGCAGCCATCTACCCAACACCCTTCATCATCTAAAACACAAAAATAGCCAATTCAACCACCGAATTGACTTACTGATTCTTATCAAAATTTTAAATCAAATCCGCACGAAAACACGCGAAACACCCTTGTTTAAATTACATCACCAATGTATAATTAAGAGTGTCATGACTTAGAATTGTTGACGGTGATCATCAATTCGTCAAGGGCGAATGCTACAACATTCAGCCTTGAGTTATGGCATTTTTTATGTCCGTTTTTTCTATACATTAAGAATAACAGTCTTGATAAAATCGTCAACTAAAAATTCAATTTGAAAAATCAGTAAAAACAGCTTTTGTAACGCTTTAAATCGTCCTTTTAGCAAATTAAAAACATCGATTATATAACAAGATTTAATAAGAATATGAGAGAGTTCATGTAATAGCAAAATAGCCTGTTTTTTTGATGTTATTTAAAACGAAAAAAAGCGTTGAGTTGGGTATCATTGTGATACCCACTCAAACGCTTTTAAATTACTCTCATTAACTTAGCAGAACCCTAATGAACTCAAAGGGTTTCAATCCCCGGAAAACATCACCTTCCGCAATCCCACCTTGGTTGCAATGCTGTCTGACATTACCTCTCAAACTCGTTAACGCGGAGTCGACGTCGACGTTTCCATCGAAGCTGCCACAAAGGGAGCAACTAGCCGCCTCATCCCGTTCTCTTCTCAACACCGAGAACTTTCTGTAGAGATCATTACGTTAGTCATGTCCTTTGCGATTCTTGTAAAGTATAGAAGATGCCAGACTTTTTGTCAATGCCAAACCTGCTTACCCCCTCAAGTACCCCCTCTAACAACGAGAGACAAATATTCATAGAGGCGGTGCTTCTGAGCTAGCAAGGGAACACTTTGTTAGAGGGAGGTAACAAACTTTTTTTACTTTAAATCTGGTTTTTGCCACCAAGGAAAAGTACGGATACGTTTGGTAGGCCAGCTAACAAGCAAAACGCGATTTGTAGGGCTCCTGATCAATCAACTGCCACGCTTTCCGCAAGGCTCACCCATTTCGTTTCAGCATTTTTATTGGAAGGACGGATCGCCTCTGATCGATAGCGACAAGTAAAATCAGCGACACCCTTTATGGGAACACGCGTAACACCATTTTAACCCGGATGTAAAGAGAGATTTGATGAGAGACAATACAGCCCCTCTCCCCTTTCACAGACAGACTACTTTTCTAAAGCAACAACAACAGCGCGACGGTAACAAAAATCGGTAATAGGTAACACTTCATTGTCTTCAATCAGGCGAGGTGCTCGATAATAACTAGCCATCGGTAAAAAATCCAATAGTGTCATTCCCGTGGGTTCGGTGATATCGAGTTTAAGAAAACTTTCGGCAGTTATTTCATAACGATGCAAACGATCATCCACCAACACGCCAAACATATTTTCATCACGTAAGTAACGTCGAACTTGCCGTCCCCAATAGGAATGATCATGGTCCAACCCATTGCCCCATCGAAATAAACGCCGCGTACCTGCACCAACTGCATACTCCCACTGATCTTCTGTCAGCAAAGTAAAGCCGTTTTTTCTGAGGACTTTTTGCAAATCTCTTTGATTGTCGGTAAATGTCTGAAACACATAGTAACAGTCCATCTCTTGGGATAACTCGATATAAAAATTTTCCCCGATTACCATTTGATCTGGCAAGTTTTGACTAAGACTTTCTTCAAAAGTTTTCGGCGGTGCAAATAAGTGACGCACTTCCTCTTCAATTGGTTGAAAACGTTCCACTTGACCGGTAAACTCACCAGTTATAGTATCTAGTGAGCCGATGTAACGACTTCCAATAGGCATAGGGTATTTTTCCACCAACATCGGCGGAATCACGACTTTTCGCAAGGGGGTCGTGTGCAAATTGATATAGTGATCCCACTGTTGGCTAGTGACTAAGCCGTATTCTTTAATTAATTGTTGCGTTTTTAGCGATTGTTCTTGTGGGAAGGGTTGACTCCAAGTATTTGTCGCCAAACCTTGCACCCCGAGATCCCAACCTAAAATAGCTTCATTGTTCCCCGGGATAAAAATAAAAGGATCCCCATCAATTTCTAACTCAAAGGTGGCGCACTTCACTCCTCCCATATCAAATTCTCGTGCTTGAATATTGGTGACCAGCTTCAACGGGCTGACAAAATACATCAAAACCTTTGCCAACACTTGCCGTTTCGTGGTTTCAGTCAAATTTTTCCAGTTACTCCATTCCATCATGTCCATAGTGTTCATGCGGTCGTCCCCTTTTATCTGCAAGTTGCTTTTGTTATCATTAAGTATATCATGATTTGAGGTGATGCGTTTGAAAAGCGTCCGTTTTGGAAACCAACCCTGGATAAGAGCAGCTGCTTTTTACTTGCGGTATCAAGTCTTTGTAGAGGAACAAAAAATTGATCCTAAACTGGAATTTGATGCTTTGGATACCAGTGATCGTTGTTATTTCGTAAGTTTTGTAGCTGATCAGCCGGTAGCCACCATCCGTTATCAAGCATTTGAAGAAGACCCCACAGCCATTCAGCCAGATCGATTCTGTGTAGCACAGAAATTTCGTAATCAAGGGATTGGCTCAGATTTGCTACGAAGATATGAAGAGCATGCAAGACACGCAGGTTTCCTTCGTAGTATCTTATCCGCAGAGCTCAGTGCCCAGGACTTTTATCTGAAAGCTGGGTATTCCTCGGTTGGCGCACCCTTTGAGGAAGATGGTATTTTGTGTGTGCGAATGATCAAAAAGTTAACCAAAAATAACTAAGCCGCCAAATTTCTTTGAGAGGGGCAATTCTAGAATCCCGACTTAAAACCTACTTCCTATTTTAAATTCCAGCAATAGCTGGGAATCTTTTTCTGGTTAAAAGAACTAAAAAAACGGAACCCTCTTCGCTAAGGACAAACTGCCTAGCGAAGAGGGTTCCTTTTGTGGTATTTATTGAAAGAAAAACACCGAAATCTTAGCCTTGGCTAGAGTTTTTCTTATGCTTTCGAGCACTACGCTGTTCTTGACGACGTTCGACCTTACGTTTCTGACGGTTATTTTCTTGGACGGCTCGTTGGATTTTTTTCTTGTAACCTGGTTTAATTTTTTTCTTTTTCTTTTTCACTAAACCAATCATCGTCCGATCTAGTTCAACACGACTTTTCTCTCGTTTTTTACGGCGATTACGGTCATAGCTGTCGACGATTTCATCATTTTTAATTTCTTTAGGCTCAAAGGTAATTCCGAGTTTTTCCAAAGCAATAATCGCTTGTTCATCGGAAGGATCATACAAAGTAATCGCGGTACCCGGCAACCCATTACGGCCAGTCCGCCCCACTCGATGAATAAAGAATTCCAAGTCATCAGGCAATTCCGCATTGATCACATGAGAGACTCCTTCGATATCAATCCCACGAGCAGCTAAATCGGTGGCTACAACATATTGAAAGTCCATATTTTGTACTTGCCGCATTACCCGTTTACGCTCACGGGGTGAAATGTCTCCATGAATTTTCGCTACTTTTAAGCCTTTCCCCTTCAAAAAGTCGGTAATTTCGTCTACCCGTTGTTTCGTATTGGCAAAGACGATGGCTAAATAAGGATGGCCCACTGTCAACAATTGGTAAATTTGCTGCTCCGCTTGACGGCCTTTAGTCGAAATTAACCAGTTGTCGATTGTTTCGGAAAGAATCGCTTTCGGTTTGATTTCTTCAATTATTGGATTTTCTAAATATTTCCGCAAAAATGGTCGTAACTTTTCTGGAATGGTGGCTGAAAAAACCAATATTTGAAGCTTTTCTGGTAAGCGACCAGCAATCTGGTCAACTTCACTTAAAAAACCCATATCTAATGTCATATCGGCTTCATCCACCACAAATGCTTGGGCCGTATGGATATCGAGGGCTTGTTCATTTAGCATATCCAAGATGCGTCCGGGAGTCCCAATGACAACATGGGGTTGCTGATGTGTGAGGCGCTCGATTTGTCGTTGTTTATCAGTACCACCGACAAAATTAGTCACCCGAATTTCCGGTTTTGCAAAACTGGCGATTTGACGAGCTGCTTGGTAAATTTGTGTCGCCAGCTCTCGACTTGGGGCCGTCACCACTAGTTGAACTTCTTCTCGTGTGGCATCGATTTGGTCCATCAGTGGCAGTAAAAAGGTATGGGTTTTACCAGTCCCAGTTTGGGATTGGCCCACGACACTCTTTCCTTTTTGAATTAATGGAATCAATCGTTCTTGGACTTCAGTTGGTTCGCGAAATCCTAACTCTGTTAATGCTTCTTGAATAAACGGTTTAAAATGAAATGTTTCAAAGGTCATTTATTCCACCTTCTTTCTATGGCAATCCTTGCGATTATAGCACAACTGCCATGACTTTTCTAATATTGGCAAAAAAATTTTAGCTCACACTACTCAGCAAAACTATCACTCTAGCATGATAATTACTTGAATGACGATTACTTGGGTACGACCGTACTAAAAACATAGGTCTTGCTGGCATTTTCATAAAATAGTTGGCGTTTACGGCGTAGGAAGGACCAAACCATCACCAAGAAGAAAATTCCCGTAATCAGAAAACCGAAAACAACGAGACCGGTACTAATAAAGATCAAATAGGGATTTTCACTTTTCAAAAAAGGAGCAATTCCTTGAAAAATATGGCTATAGCCACCGTAGAAAAAATACAGTATCCCATACCGTTTTAAAAGGGCCGTGAATCGAATCCGTTTCCTCCCCACCTCGGCGACTTGAATTTTGACGATCGCCTTGCCGAGAGTTTTACCATTGGTCAGCCAAGGGATACAGATAAAGTAGAGGAATACTTCCAGAAGATACCACCAAAAGGTATTGGTAATCTCTGTTCTTTGGCCAGTGCCTATCGTGATACCAAGAGTGACGAGAATATCGACCCCTCCTAAAAAGAGCCAGTCCAAGCCAAATGCCACTAGCCGCCGCACCAAGGTAACTTCTTTGCCTCGTTGGTATGCCGTTTCTGCCAGTTTTTCATTAGATGGTAGCAAGAAAGTCAGCAGCGGTTCCAGCCAGAAGCCAATCAAACCACCAAGGGTATTATGCAGCAAATCGTTGACATCAAATAAGCGATAGGAACGCGGATAAATAAAATACAAACCAGTGAGTTGAGTCAGTTCAAAAAATAAAGACAAACAAAAACTAGCTAAGACAATCTGGTACCAACGCAGCTTAGTCAAATACCTTAAAAAGACGCCAAAGGGAATCAAAATCAAGATATTAAATGCCGGCTCCAAAAATACGCTTTGTTTCATGGCCGGCAAATAAGTGCTAGGGTCTTTGATATTCAACACAGTTTGCTCCATAAAATGACGGAGTGAAGCACCAAGGGAGAGCTCCATTGAAGGCCCTGTCAGTTGTGCGACGGCTTCTCTTGATGGTAAAGGTAAGATTACCAGTAAGTATGCACACAAAAGATAAAAAACAAAACTATACAAGACCACTCCTCGAAAAACGAGAAAGCTTCCGTATTTTCGGTATTCATAAACAAAGAAAATAGTTGAAATTGCTAAAGCTAAAAAAGGAAAAATCAATAACGCTGTTTTTATAGGTTCGATATAAGCCGCCAAAAAAGCCACTCCTCCCATTCAGATATTTTTCATTTTATCAGAAATACAGTATGATAGAGACAAAGGAGGTGCCAAAAAATCATGTTGAATCCCTACTTTTCTTTCGGTGTACCGGTGGGTCTCTTACTCATCTACGCCATCTTTGCATTTATTCGCAAAAAAACGAAGATTCATTATCTTGGTTTTGCTTTATTTATTATTTCGGGTTTTTTGACCGCATTTTGTTTGCAAGTCATCCAATATGCCTATCACGAAAGCGCCCTTACCAGTGTCGCTGCTTTGGAAGAAAGCGCCGGCTACCCACTTTGGTTGTTGTTTATTGGTTTTGGCATTGGCTTGTTTTTGGTCCTCATCAATCTCGTGCGGGCGTGGCGTCGAATTCAAAAAATCCGCAACCAGACGTCAGACCATCGCAACTAAATACCCATCTATTCTAAATTATGATCCGGACAGTTCATTTTTCATGAGCTGTTTTTATATAGAGAGAGATAAAAAACTTGTAAAAAATTAAGCTCCAAAATGGCTAATGGTTCAGGAATTAAGTGGCAAATCATGCCGTCATTTTGATGTCATTAAAAAGTTGAAATTTAGCGACCTAGGAATTGATATACTGATAGTTAGACCAAAAATTGCCAAATACAATGCAATTTATCATTGCAAGTTCATCTTAGCGGTTTCTACTTAGAAATGACTCTATGCGTAGTGCTTTTATAGCCATCTCAATCTTGAAAGCTTCTGTCATATCAATCCTACTAGGTTAAAATTCATCATGTTCAAGACCTCCTGCCGTTCTTCTAAGCGACTTTAAAGAGACTTTTTGAAGTTTTTTTAAAGCCTTTTTAGCGGGGTACGATACCCTTCATAATTCCAGTAAAAAATCCGAGCCACGCAATCAGTGGTCCGGATTTTTTCAATCTAGAAATTCATAATAGTAGATATCAATACCATTTTTAGCAGTCAACTTATCCAGAGTCGCCAGCTCCAAGAATAAATACCCTCGATCTACTAGCAAGTACTTATTTTCCTCTAACGCTTCCTCAATATAGGGAAGGATTAAATTCTCATCGCCTTCTTGATTGCCCCGCGTACTGAAAATTTCTCGAAAAACCCGATGGTCCGTCAACAAAAAATATTCATGGTCGTATTTGTAGACTGCGACACGGTATTCTTTTTTAGGAAAGTGACCTTCAATAGTAAAAAAGCACTCACCAACGTGGGGCAGGACTGATGCCAGCTGATCTGGCTTCAACGCCTGTTGATAAAACATATACCTCACTCCTTGTTGAGCCAATTATAAAAGAAGTTTGGTAAAAATGAAAACAATAGGATTTTTCACTAATCTTTTCTTAAAGATCCCACTCTTCGTAAAATTCCGCTAAAAAGGTCTCCATAAACGCTTTTCTTCGCTGTCCTTCTTTTTTCCCATAAGGCGTTTTCATCAAGTCAACAATACGGTACAATTTTTCGTAAAAATGATTAATAACCGTGGAGTCCTCCCGATATTGGGCTTTACTGGTCAATTTTCGAGGAGCAATTGTTGGATCGTGAAGAATGCTGCCATGAGAACCACCATAATAGGCTGTACGCAAAATTCCGATTGCTCCCAAAGCTTCTAACCGATCGGCATCTTGAACAATTTGCCCGTTGATGGTTAACTCGGCTGCCTTTCCAAAAATCTCTTTAGAAAAAGACAAATTATCCATGATAAAGATAATTTCTAAGATTTGGGTACTGTCAACACCAATCATTGTCAAATACTCCCGCAACTCTTCCAAAGCGATTTCCGGACTAGCAACAACTTTGTCATCGATAGTATCGTGGAGATAAGCAGCCGCTAAGACTACAAACTCATCCACCGCTGGATCCCCCAAATCAGTAATAATCCGCTTCGCCAATTGAGCGACGCGTTTCGCATGGTCAAAGCCGTGGCCACTGCCATCGTGAGCCAAGCGTTCTTTAGCAAATTGGATCACTAGTTCAAGCTCTTTAAACATGTTCAATCACCTGCACTTGGTATACTTCAAAATATAGCTCCTGCAAATAATCTAGCAGGTACTGCGGATTTAGCGTTTCACCAGTCGCGTCTAGGATGATTTCTGAAGGGGTCTTGCTCGCCCCAAAACGATGGACTTTTTCTGTCAACCATTTGCGAATCGGCGAGTAATCATCCGTAGCTAAGACAGCGGCAACATCGATCGTTTCTTGCATCTTATGATAGAGTTGCGCAGCATACATATAGCCCAAAGCATACGATGGAAAATAACCAAACATTCCGCCTGACCAATGAACGTCCTGAAGAATACCGGTCAAATCATCCGGCGGGGTAATCCCAAGATATTCTTGGTACTTCTGTTTCCAAACCGCTGGTAACTCATCGACAGTTAAGGTACCGTTAAATAACTCTTTTTCGATTTCATAACGAATAATGATGTGTAGCGGGTAAGTCAGACTGTCCGCCTCAATTCGAATCAAACTAGACTGGGAGTGTTTCATGCCCCGATAAAAATCAATAAACGGAAGATCATCAAAGACCCCTGCTGCACATTCTTTAAAAAATGGGTATTGCTTTTCCCAAAACTGACGACTGCCGCCGATGATTAACTCATTAAACAAAGATTGGGATTCATGGATTCCCATTGAGGCACCTTCGTGAACCGGGGTATACTCGTATTTCTCAGCGATATTTTGCTCGTAAATCCCATGACCGGCTTCATGGATAACTCCAAAAATCGCCGTCATAAAGTCTTTTTCCCGCCAGCGAGTCGTAATACGGACATCGTTGTGATTGATCCCGGTAGCAAAAGGATGAATGGTGTCGTCCAAGCGGCCACGATCAAAATCATATCCCAGCTCTTCAGCAACTTTCGTGATAAATTTTTGTTGTCCACTTTTTGGCATTTTACGAGCAAGAAAGTCTTTGGCGGGGGCTTGCCCTTTTTCAGCTAGAGTTGCCCGAATCGCCATAATCCCTTCCCGCAATCGATGAAAAACTTGATCCAATTCCGCTGTAGTTAAGGAGGGTTCGTATTGATCCAGCAAGACATCGTAGGCATTGGCTTGCTCTTTTTTCTGATAGCGAATCAAGTCTTTGGTTAAACGAATGTTGTCGGCTAAAGCATCCCGAAACAAGCTGAAATCATTGGCTTGGCGGGCCTTAGACCAAGCACCATGCGCTTTGGAAACCGCTTGGGAATACACAGTCATCACATCTTTAGGCACCGCTTGATTCAATTCATACTCTTTTTTCACTAAACGGTAAGCCGCTTGTCCTACTTCTGAAAGTTCTTCTGGGTGTTCAGCAAAATAATCAAGGGCTTCAGCGATCTTAGGTCCCGTCGCTTTGTCAAAATATAAGCCACTTAGATATCCATCCACCTCACTACGATAGTCTTGTGCTGCATCAGGCATCCCCGTTTGTGCGTCCCATTCTAAAATCGACATCGCTTGCTTTAACAGGTCCAATTCCTTCAGCTCTTGCAAAAAATCTGCTTCTTTCACATCGATAGCCTCCTTTTCTAAGGTCAATTATTCCGCGGATTGTGATCGTGGCGTCCGAGGTGGTCGCGTGCCCCAATATTGGAAGAAGTCGGTTCGTAATGCGCCATTGTAAAGTTTACGTTTTTTAGTCGCTTTGGCACCATAAAATTCTTCAAATTGCAAATCGCTAGTCAAAATGTATTTGCTCCAAGTGCTTAAGGGTTTGAAGGCTTGGCCCATTTGCTGATAAAGTTCTCTGACGGTTTCTGCTTCGCCCAAACGTTCGCCATAAGGGGGATTGGCCACAATAACCCCGTATTCTTTCTCGGTAGTAAAATCTTTGACCGCTTGCTGTTTGAACGTAATGGAATCGCCTAAGCCAATTTCATCTGCATTGGCTTGGGCGATTTCAATCATTTTGCCATTGATATCAAAGCCTGAGATATCCAGTTCCACGTCATAATCTGCTTTTTCTTCTGCATCTTTACGAACCGTTTCAAAAATACTGTCACTAAACCAATCCCACTCTTCGCAAGCAAAGCTCCGATTGAAGCCAGGCGCGATATTATGCCCCAACAAAGCGGCTTCAATACAAAGAGTCCCGGAGCCACACACTGGATCTACAAAAGGGCGATCCTTGCGCCAGTTAGTCAACATCACAAGGGCAGCAGCCATATTTTCTTTCAAGGGAGCCCCCCCTTTTTCCAGACGATATCCCCGTTTAAATAAACTTGGGCCAGTCGTATCTAAAGTCACCATCACATGATCTTTCAACAGGGCCACTTCCAATTGAAACAAAGCCCCCGTTTCTGCTAAGGGCACACTGGCTGGTCGATGGTAGTAGCCACGAAGCCGTTCCACGATGGCTTTTTTAGTAATCGCTTGGCAATCTGGAACACTATAGAGTTTTGATTTTATCGATTTTCCTGCTACTGGAAAACTCGCATCCAAAGGTAAAAAGTCTTCCCAAGGCAAAGCTTTGACTTTTTCAAATAATTCATCAAAGGAATAGGCATCAAATTCGCCAACAACGATTTTGATCCGATCGGCAGTTCGCAACCAAAGATTTGTCGTGGCAATCGTCGCCATCGTCCCTTTAAACCGTGCTCGACCATTCTCGACTGCACATTCAATGCCCAAGTCTCGAAGTTCTTTTCCTACCAAAGCTTCTAAACCACTGGCAGCTGTGGCCACCAATGAAAATTCTTGTTGTGTATTCATTTATTTTCTCCGTTCTATTGTTTCTTTTATGACTTGGATGATTCATTTTTGAAGAATCTATCGCTAAGAGCGCTTCTGATTTCTTAATTCGCAAAATCGACAGGCTCATAACTGTTTCGAAAATAGAAACAATTATGAGCCTGTCGACATTCCCTGAAAGACTGTGATTTTCTGTAAGCCATGTTCTGTCCAATGACTGCTTCAGGGAAACAGCCACTTGGGCAATCATCTATCTGCAATTGCTTGCCTTCTTGTATTCGTTTAATTCCGTCAAAGAAGCGCCCCTACCATTGTTTGGGTTGCTCGCTCGAGGGGTTTACCGCGTTCCACCGTCGCTGTTTCCAGGCGACGCTTCGTCACTGTGGCACTTTTCAAGGATACTAGTCCATGGCCGAAGCTTTAGGACGTTTTCCTGCCGTTACCGATTACTCGGTACCCTGACTTATGGTTTCGTCAGGCACGAACACTACCAGCATCTCAGCCGGTGCGAGCATGGACTTTCCTCAGCCCGGTCAAGCCGGACCGCGATTGCCTGAAAATCACAGCAGTCATTGTTTGGTTAGAATTGACGGGTCCGCTCGTTATCTTCGGAATTTTCGTCATTTGAGTAGTTAGCGGCATTGACTGATGAGCGAGTGACGCTAGCAGCAGGTGTTTCTGCCACTTTCACGGTCGGTGCAGCATTGTCTTGGTCTAGTTTTTTGCCAAAAACCTCTTTTTCCAAATTGGAAAGACGTTTCAAAATGTCAAAATTCGTAACAGTTTGACTCTTTGGCGCTTCTTGTGGCACTCGTGGCGCTTGCGTATTGCTTTTTTCTAATTGTGCAACCCGCGCTGTCAGGCGGTCATTTTCTTCTTGTAAAGACAACATTTCACGATTGTAGCTTTCATAATCTTTAATGATATTGTCCAAAAACTCATCGACTTCAACAGGATCATAGCCCCGCATTTTGGTTTTGAATTCTTGTTGTAATATGTCTTTTGGACTATAATTCAAGTTTGCCATATTTATCTACACCTCATCCGCTTATTGAAAAGATTCCTCTTTCCTACCTATTTTATCAAAAAACCGCGATAAATCAAACACTATCCATCCGTTATTGCATTTTGTAGGTCGTCCATCGTAATTTTATCTATTTGATAAGGAAATTTTTCAGAAAAATGGCTAGCATCTTTTAAAAACCATTGGGGCTTGCCAGGAAACTCCTCATCATACAAAATCAAAGCACCACCTGAATGGCTCAACAAAAACTGGGTATGGTTTTTTAATTGGTTGGGATTTTCATAAGGCTGATGACTAGTAGCCTCGACAAAATCCGCTTGTGCTTTAATTTCTGTTAAGAGTGCGGCATTTTTTTCCTTCCATTGGCGGCCGTATTCTAAAAAGGGGAAAATAATCCCAATTTTAAAATCCGGATAATCCAAGCGCAACTGATAAGCCACTTGGGCGCCCCATAATTCCACGCCAAGATTTCCTCCAATCAATAACCATTCCAAACCGTTCTCCAAATAAGCGATGAGCCGGTCTTTTACCACTTTCTTAATAACTTCAATTTTTGGGTCGTTTTCTTGAAAAATCCCCAACTCATAACTTCGATAGCCAGTCAGAACTAGCGTTTTAATCGTCTCATCCATGGTTCTTTTTTCCTTCTTCATGGGTTTTTGGTATAATAATGCCGCAAGGAGTGTGAAAAAAATGGTTTTCAACTACCCTGATGGGCGCAGTTTTCAAAACGCACCTACACCTAAGGATAACCAAGTCACAAAAGAAAAGCAAATTTCCCAACAATCGACTTCTAAGCGCAAAACCACGGAGACTCAGCCATTCACTACGACGAAGGGCTCAGCTTCTACCGTAAATTTTGGCAACCGGGGTATGCGCTTTGAAGAAGCCATCAATGAAAGCAACACCTATTATCTCACTCATAAAATGGCGGTGGTCCACAAAAAGCCAACTCCCATCCAAATCGTCAAAGTTGATTATCCCAGACGTAGTGCTGCGATGATCAAAGAAGCCTATTTTAAAGAGGCCTCGACCACAGACTATAACGGGGTTTATCAAGGACGTTATTTAGATTTTGAAGCAAAAGAAACCAAAAACAAGGCTTCCTTTCCTTTTAAAAACTTCCATGCTCACCAAATCACCCATATGAAAGCTTGTCTTGAACAAGGGGGCCTTTGTTTTGTCCTCTTATGGT
Source organism: Enterococcus diestrammenae (assembly GCF_009933255.1). Lineage (GTDB taxonomy): Bacteria > Bacillota > Bacilli > Lactobacillales > Enterococcaceae > Enterococcus_C > Enterococcus_C diestrammenae. The sequence continues at coordinate 16,442 of NZ_MAEI01000053.1, forward strand.
TTTCCAGTTTAGAACGTTGCTTCTTTTTAGACAGCAGGACCCTGATCGCTCATTGGGACCAACAAAAAGCAAACGGAAAAAAATCACTACCTTTAACTACGATAGAAGTAGAAGGAATCGAAATTACCCGAAAAATCGCCCCCCGCATTCCCTATCTGGAAGCGGTGGATCATTACTTGAAAAAGGAGGCCCTCTAAATGGCCAATCAAGAAACTCCCTCACGGCTCACCCGTCGCAGCCAGCAAACTGGGAAGCCAAAGAAAACTGGTGGCTCCAAAAAACCGAAAAAATCCCCAAAAACACCCATCAGTAAGATTATTCTACGGGTTTTTGTCAGCCTTTTTGTCTTAGGTTGTTTTGCGTTTTTAGGCGGAGTAGGTCTCTTTTGGTTTTATGCCAAGGATGCCCCCAAGATTACTGACGACCAGCTGGATGCTTCCGCCTCCTCCACTCTTTACGCGGGTGATACCGCAATTGCCGATTTAGGCGCTGAACGGCGAGAAAAAATCACCGCTCAAGAAATCCCCCAATTGTTGGAAGATGCCATCGTCTCAGTCGAAGATAAACGGTTTTACAAACACGTCGGTGTGGACCCCATTCGTATCGTGGGTTCGGCCTTATCCAATGTCCGCAATGGTGGTATGCAAGGGGGATCGACTTTGACCCAGCAACTGATCAAACTCTCATTTTTCTCCACTAAGGCCAGTGATCAAACGTTAAAACGAAAAGCCCAGGAAGCCTGGATGGCCGTGCAATTGGAAAAAGAAAAATCCAAAGAAGAAATTCTGACTTACTATATCAATAAAGTGTACATGTCCAATGGTTTATCCGGAATGGAGACCGCCTCTGAGGCTTACTTTGGCAAAACACTCTCTGAACTAAATCTAGCCCAAACAGCTTTATTGGCGGGGATGCCACAAGCACCGGAAAGTTATGATCCTTATCGTCACCCAGAAGCTGCTAAAAAACGTCGTAACATCGTTTTGCAGACTATGTTGGAAAATGAAAAAATCACTCAAAAAGAATACGATGATGCTATCAAAACGGATATTGCATCGGGGCTGATTGATTTTCAACGAGAAAGTCAATCTTGGGCCAAATATGATGGCTATGTCAAAGAAGTCATCCAACAAGTCAAAGACCTCACCGGTAAAGATGTCTATACTGACGGTTTAAAAGTTTACACGAATCTTGATTTGGAAGCCCAAGATCGCCTCTACGAAATCGTCAATAGTGATGACTATGTCCAATACCCTGACGAGGACATGCAAGTTGCTGCCACCGTAATGAATACTGATAATGGGAAGGTCATCGCCCAAATCGGGGGACGCAACATTGCTTCGGATGTGGTGTTGGGGACGAATCTAGCTGTCAATACCGCACGGGATTTCGGTTCAACGATGAAGCCTTTAACAGATTACGGGCCAGCCTTCGAGTATTTAAAAAATTCTACCGCCGATCGGATCGTCGATGAGCCTTATCAATACCCTGGTACCGATATTGAGGTTCGTAACTGGGACGGACAATACTTTGGTGATATCAGCCTGCGTACCGCCTTGGCTTATTCCCGGAACGTCCCTGCAGTAAAAACCCTTGATGAAGTAGGATTAGACCAATCGAAGAAGTTTCTGTCAGGTTTGGGTATCGACTACCAATCGATGGAGTATTCCAATGCGATTTCTAGCAACACCATCCAAGAAGGCACGAAATACGGTGCCTCTTCCGAAAAAATGGCAGCAGCCTACAGCGCCTTTGCCAATGGTGGTACCTATTACAAACCCATGTATATCTCAAAAATTGTTTATCAAGACGGTTCGGTGGAAGAATTCCAGTCAGAAGGCAAACGCGCGATGTCACCTGGGACGGCCTATATTATCACGGATATCTTAAAAGGAGTCATTTCGGAGGCAACCGGAACCAACGCCCAGATTCCTGGATTAATCCAAGCCGGGAAAACCGGAACTTCCAACTACACTGATGATCAACTTGAAAAACTAGGAACTACAAGCGGTGTCTATCCCGACATTCTCTTTTCTGGTTATACTCCAGATTATGCAATGGCCGTTTGGACCGGGTACAACAATATCATGACCCCGGTCACCAACCAATCCAATCTGGTTGCTTCCTCTGTTTACCGAGAATTGATGTCATATATTACTAGTAACATAGACGTCTCGGATTGGGATATGCCTGATGATTTGGTCCGCTACGGTGGGGAATTATACTTTAAAGATACCTATGTGGCCCCTACCCCTTCCGTCTCTGTGACGCCATCAAGTAGTAGCACCTCCGAAGTAAGCTCTACAACTACTGAAAGCACCACGGAAAGCAGTACCACTGAGTCAAGTACCGCTAGCTCTACCAAAGAAAGTGAAAGCACCTCTAGTTCTTCAGAAGCTAGCAAATCCAGTGAAGAGTCAAAAGCACCGGAGTCTTCCACCGCTCCTTCTAAGTCCAGTGAACCTTCACAATCCAGCGAATCCCAAGAGACCGCTCCGTCTACTAGTGAAACCACACCAGAGGAATCCGCTCCAGCTCCTTCCGACAGCTCTTCACAAGCTCCGGAAGAAAAAGCTGATGCTGCTGACAAGAATTCAAAAAACGAAAAAGATAGTATCAAATCAGCAGCTTAATTGCTCAATAAAGCCACCTTTCTCCAAAGCTTTATCAGCTTAGATGAAAGGTGGCTTTTTAGGTTATGCATATCAGGCAAGACTTTCTTATTTGTAACGTTAAGCTTTTACGAGAGCAAACAGCGGTCCAACCAGGTTTCCTGCTTCCACAAAAGCACGTCGATATTTTCTTTTGAGGAAGCGGGCGACCAGTGTCTACTTCGCCACTGAATGAAAGTTCTCACCATCATAACGCACTTGCAGGCGTTGCTGACCATCCATGCACATGAATAATAACGGACAACCTTGGCATTTGGGACTGCGAGCCAGACAATGGTAGCGGCCGAAGAAGATGATACGATGGTGAGCAGTTACCCAAGAATCTTTTGGTAATTTTTTCATCAACGTTTCTTCTACTTCCAGCACACTGGCTTTTTGCTTGCAGATTCGCAGTCGTTTTGAGACCCTTTCCACGTGGGTATCCACCGCAATAGCTGGCACACCAAAAGCATCTCCTAGGACGACATTAGCCGTTTTCCGCCCCACCCCTGGTAATGACATCAAGGCTTCCCGGGTTCTTGGCACCTCTCCACCAAAATCTGTCAGCAGTTTTTCTGCGCAAGCTTTGATATTTTTGGATTTGTTACGATACAAGCCGATTGTTTTGATTTTGGCCATAATATCTTCTAAGGGGGCTTGAGCTAAGGCTTGGGGCGTGGGATAAGCTGCGAATAGTCCAGGTGTGGCTTTGTTTACTCCGACATCGGTCGCTTGAGCAGACAAAATTACCGCAATTAGCAGCTGAAAAGCATTTTCATGTACCAGTTCCCCGTGGGCCTCAGGAAACATCTCTCCCATAATCGCCAAAGCTTGTTGTGTTTGGGCTTGATTTAGCATCGACTTCAGTCCTCCTTGAAGGGATTGTGTAATGTAATCGGTGGCAACTGTTGGTCCTCAGCGGTGCCAGCCCCTTGACTGACTTCCGCTTCTTTTTGCAACAAAGCCATTTTGCGGCGAGCTTGTTCGTTGGTAACGGCTTCTTTTGTTTTGATATTTTTGCTTTCCCAATTCAGTAAAATCCGGTCGATATAGCTCAAACTACGGGCTTGATGGGTCACCGCTTCTTTTAAAGCCAAGCGAACCAGCTCCGGATCGTAGTGATCTTCATCTAGCCAGCCAGCAATCCGCTCATACTCTAATGGAGATAAGGGGCGTCCAAATTCCTGTTCGAAAATTTGATACAGGTGACTGACTTGATCTTCTTTACTAGTAACTTCTGCCTGAGCGGCATCAGCTTGTAAAATTGTCGTTAATTTTTCATATAGCGGCGAAAAATCGTAGCTATCCGTCTGGCGCCCTTGGCTGTCTTGGGCCGTAACAATTTGCAAGACTTCTTTAGCGACCACTTGTTCTAAAAGTTTAAAAACTTGCGCCTGAGACAATCCCATCTGTCGAGCAATCTGATCCAAGTCGGGAAAAGTCTCCCCTTGTTGACTGTAACTATTTAATTCTAACCAAAAGACCAATTCTTCAGTGGTTAAACCTAAGCGGTGATAATGTTGCAATAGCAGTCGCGAAACAGTCATCTGACCAGCCTGTAACCATTCTTTTACAAAATCCATACTTCTCCTTCTTTCCCCTACTTCATTAAAAGTCTAACAGAAAGACCCCCATTAGCCAAAAAGAAAGACAGAAGTTCCCACCTCTGTCTTCCCTAGATTTTAGTTAGATACAGCAGCGATGATTTCCACTTCAATCAATACGTCTTTTGGCAAACCAGCAACTTCTACCGCTGAGCGAGCCGGTAGTTCGTTATCAAAAAACGCCCCATAGACCTCATTAAACTTGGTAAAGTCGGCAATGTTTTTCATAAAACAAGTTGTTTTTACTACCGCATCTTTGGTCAAATTTGCAGCCGTTAAAATCCCTTCGATGTTGGAAAATACTTGTTGGGCTTGGCTTTCGATATCCGTCCCCACGATTTCACCAGTTTTTGGATCTAGGGGAATCTGTCCCGAAGCAAATAGAAAGCCGTTGACAATCTTACCTTGTACATAAGGGCCAATGGCTTTTGGTGCTAGATTGGTTTGAATCGTTTTCATTGAATTACTCCTCTTTTTGGCAATCTGGACATAAGCCATAAACCTCAAGGCGATGCTGGCTAATGTCATACCCCGTCAAGCGCCCGGCTGCCATTTCCACATCTTCTAACCCAGGATAATAAAAGTCCTCGATTCTGCCACATTTTTTACAAATCGCATGGTAATGAGGTTGGTCCGTAAAATCAAAGCGACTAGAAGCATCGCCATAATTCATTTCGGTCACCAAGCCCTTATCGACTAATAAACGCAAATTATTATAAACCGTCGCAACACTCATCCCGCTAAAGCGGCTTGCCATTTCTTGATAGATTTCATCAGCTGTTGGATGATTATGGTGATTGGCCAAATACTCCATGATGGCATAGCGTTGTGGTGTAATACGCACCTTGTCTTCTTTCAGACGCGTGATTGCTTCTGCAACCGTTAGATGCTCCATCGAATTGGCCTCCTTTACAAAATTTCTTCTTACATAATACAAGATAATCCTTGAAAATTCTAGCTGATTTAATGAAATGCAAAAAAACCTCAATAATTTGCAACAAAAAGGCTATTCTTTGTCAAACTGATACAAGGCTGTAGACAAATAGCGCTCCCCATTGTCGGGTACAATTGCTAAGACTTTCTTGCCCGCACCAAGCTTTTGAGCGACTTCAACTGCGGCTAAAATAGCTGCGCCGGCTGAAATACCAACTAAAAAGCCTTCTTCCATACCGACTTTGCGTCCCCAAGTCAAGGCGTCCTCCCCTTTGATGGCAATCACTTCATCGTATACCTTAGTGTCCAACGTTTTCGGTACAAAACCAGTCCCTATTCCTTGGATTTTATGGGGGCCAGGTTTACCACCTTCTAAAACAGCCGACTCAGCAGGTTCTACTCCATAAATTTTAATCTCAGGAAATGCCTTTCGCAATGCATGTCCCACGCCGCTGAGAGTGCCCCCAGTCCCAATTCCTGCCACAAAGGCGTCCAACCCAAGTTCTTTAAAGTCCGCTACAATCTCTTGACCAGTCGTCTCTTCGTGAACGAGGGGATTCACCGGGTTTTCAAATTGCAAAGGCAAGAACCAGCCCTTCTCAGCAGCTAATGTTTCAGCTTTTTTGATGGAACCGCCAATTCCCTCCGCACCTGGCGTTAAAATCAACTCTGCACCATAAGCTTGCATTAATTTACGTCGTTCAATACTCATGGTGTCCGGCATAACGATCACCACTTTATAGCCTTTAGCGGCCCCCACCAAAGACAAACCAATTCCTGTATTGCCAGAAGTGGGTTCAATGATAGTATCACCAGCTTTTAGCTTGCCAGCTTTTTCCGCAGCTTCAATCATCCCTAAGGCAATCCGGTCTTTTACAGAACCCCCGGGATTGAAAAATTCCAATTTTACATAAACATCCGCCGCCCCTGCCGGAACGAGGTTGTTTAACTTCACTACGGGAGTCTGACCGATTGTTGCTAAAATTGATTCATGAATACTCATTCGCTATTTCCTCCTCTTTTAATGACAACTCGTTTTTTATCTATAGTTATCATAACGAATTCCCAAGATTTATGCCAGTATTCCCTTTTCTCGCGAGGTTCATGTCGAATTGAAGTAAAAAAAGTTTCAAGGCATTGGCAGCCCTGAAACTTTTTATCGTTAGTGAATTGATCTAATTATACTGCTAATTGTTGTCCTACAGAAATAGCATCACTGGTTAGCCCATTATTTTCCATCAATTGATCCACTGTAATCCCATATGCACTGGCAATGTCCCATAAAGTATCACCGGAAACAACTGTATATACTTCACCGCTAGTAGAAGCAGTCGCCGTCGCGGTGGTTTCTGTCGCTGTAGTTTCGGTACTTTCATAAGAGGTTTCTTCGTATGAAACATCACTAGTGGTAGTTTGGCTCGTGGCTGTTGTGGGTTGACTCCAGCTTGGTGTGTCGTATTGTGTCAAATTATATGCCGAGATCAAATAGTTTAGTTTGCCAGCATAGCCAGGATCTGTCGCATAACGACCAGTTAAATAGGCCGTAGCATCTAGATAGCTAGTGGTATTGCTTTTCCATGTCCCAGAGTAATGGGAGACCCCTGTCGCAAAGCTTGTGCCTCGCAAAACATCGGCATGGTCTTGCATGGACTCCCAGTAAGAGTTGTATTGACGGAAGGGCTCGTTCATCGTCACCCATTGGCCGTTGAGATATTCTAAAGTTGGCATGTAAACCGCTTGACCATTGTAAGTTCCTTTGACCCCAAACAAATTATAATACGGTGCCTGAGATAAGCCTGAGCCACCATTGCCACTTTCCAACAAAGCTTGGGCAATCATCACAGATGCGTATAAATCATTCGCATCAGCAATCTGGCTGGCAACTGGTCCAATTTGCGCGATAAGGTTTTGGGCAGCACTTGGTTGTTGGTAGTTGTATTCACTGGCTTCTGCTTGTTGACCAGGGATAACGCCACCTAAGACTGGTACGACAGCGACACTAGTACCCACCACTGTCACTGCTTTTTTCGCAAGTGCTTGTTTTTCAGCTTTTCTTGCGTTGCGTCGTTCAATCCGTGTCTGATAACTTTTCATGGGTTCCTCCTGTTTTCAGCTCCAGCTTTTTTAGAGCCTTTTGAATAACGTCATTTATTCATGCTTTCATTATTATACGTATCTCGCAGGAAAAGAACAAGTGAAAGCCCTCGCTCGGCTTATTTTTTCTGACTATTCGACTAGGACAAAATAAAGAAGCCCCGCTGCTTACAGCAATTGGGCTTCTTTATTAAAGCGACGTTTAATTAAAGACTTTTAAAAGTTTTTACGACATTTTCGACTGTGAAGCCAAACTCTGCTAAAACTTTGTCTCCAGGAGCGGAGGCACCAAAGTGATCAATCGCGATGACTTTTCCAGTATCGCCTACATATTTTTCCCAACCAAAGGAGGCACCAGCTTCGATAGCTACCCGCTTGGTTACAGCTTTAGGCAAGACAGATTCGATATATTCTGGCGATTGCGCTTGGAATAAGTCGAAGCTTGGAATAGAAACCACGGCTACATCGATTCCCTCTTCAGCCAACGCTTGTTGTGCTTGGTAAGCTAGACCGACTTCAGAACCCGTCGCAATTAGAATCCCTGCGGCCGTCTCTTTTGCTGGAGACAAGACATACCCACCTTTAGCCACATTTTCATCCGCATCGGTTGCCGTATTCGGTAAGACTGGCAAGTTTTGACGACTTAAGACCAAGACAGTTGGTGTCTTCTGAGAGTTCATCGCTACTTTCCAAGCGGCACGGGTTTCATTTCCGTCAGCTGGGCGGATCACATGCACATTTGGCATACAACGAAGACTCGCCAATTGCTCGATTGGTTCGTGGGTTGGTCCGTCCTCGCCGACAGCCACAGAATCATGAGTCAAAACGTAAGTCACAGGGATATTTTGGATAGCTGATAGACGGACAGCTGGACGCAAATAGTCAGTAAACACGAAGAAAGTTCCGCCATAAACATGAGTTCCACCATGAAGTTGGATACCGTTCATCGCTGCTGCCATGGCGAATTCTCGCACACCAAACCAAATATTACGACCATCGTAATTTCCTGGTTCAAAAGCTTTCTCGTCGGCTACCATCGTATTGTTAGAAGAAGATAAATCCGCCGAACCACCCCAGAAGCTTGGAACCGCCTTGGAAATTGCTTGAATCATTTCCTTGCTAGAAACCCGACTAGCCTGACTTGAACCTTCTTCATAAACTGGTAAAGCTTCATCCCAGTTTTCAGGCAACTTGTTAGCAAATGCGTCTTTTAACTCTTTAGCCAGCTCTGGGTATTCTTTGCTATAATGAGCAAACATATCTTCCCAAGCTGCTTCTTCTTTTGAACCACGATCGATAATGGCTTCTTTAAAACGAGCAGCGGCTTCTTCTGGAACTGTAAACTCTGGGTAATCCCAGCCATATGCTTTTTTCGCAATTTCCAAGCCTTCTGCGCCTAATGGAGCCCCATGAACTTTATTGGTGCCTTCATTTGGTGCACCAAACCCGATGATGGTCTTCACTTCAATCAAGCTTGGTTTGTCGGTTTCAGCTTTAGCTTCCTCGATAGCTTTGGAGATAGCTTCTAAGTCGTTACCATCTTCTACCAAAATATGTTGCCATCCGTATGCTTCAAAACGTTGACCAACATTTTCTGTAAAGGACATGGAAGTCGGACCATCTAAAGAAATATCATTTGAATCATACAACACGACTAATTTATTTAATTTCATATGGCCGGCCATGGAACACGCTTCTTGAGAAACACCTTCCATTAAGTCGCCATCGCCACACAAAGCAAACGTGTAATGATCCATCACTGGAAACTCAGGACGATTGTATTTTGCTGCCAAATGAGCTTCAGACATTGCCATCCCTACAGCCATCGCAATCCCTTGTCCTAAAGGTCCTGTTGTTGCTTCAACGCCATCGGTATGATCTACTTCTGGGTGTCCAGGGGTTTTACTGCCCCATTGGCGGAAGCCTTTCAAATCATCGATGGTTACTTGATAGCCAGCACAATGTAACAAACTGTACAGCAAAGCAGAACCATGGCCTGCTGATAACACAAAACGATCCCGATCGACCCAATTACGAGAAGTTAGCGGGTTGATTTTCAAATGACGTGTCCACAATGCATAAGCCATTGGTGCTGCCCCCATTGGTAAGCCAGGGTGGCCTGAATTGGCTTTTTGAATTGCTTCAATACTTAGTGTACGCAGGGTATTGACCCCCAGCTGGTCGACTTTATCAAACAATACGAAATCCTCCTGTATCTTTATTTAGGTATATTATACCTTTATTTTTTTGTTTTGCAAAGAAGGAATCTAAGCCTTCTTAAAAAGCTATTTGCGATCATGGAGACCTTTTTCTTTTTGAATTTGCTTGAGCTTCTCCGGTGTCACATCGTTGCCTTCAGGATCCACTACTTTCATACCTTCAATATGGTGGCGCATCCCTGAGCGGAAAGCTTCTAAGTACTCCTGTCGTAGAAGAATCTGTTCTTTTTCTTCAGCAGCGGTTAACGTGCCACTCTTTTTTTTGCGACCCAATTCGTTGATTCGTGCCATTTTTTCTGCTGACAGCATTGGCTTGCCTCCTTACCATTGTGAAATGGATTCAATACGATTCCAAATGAAACGAAGGATTGTTAATCGCCTCGATTCCCCGTTTCACCTCCTCTATCATAAACTAAAGCCGGCAAAAATTACAGTACAAATTCACCAATCAAATGGCTAAGAAACCTTCTCCCCTCATTAAAGTTGCCAAATTTTTGCCAAGGGAACAACTAGCGAACAAATTTCGCCAACAAGCGAACATTTGTTTGATTTCGCTTTTTACGTATGGTACACTTAGCATAGTAAAGAAAGTAGGTGTAATCATGGCGAAACGAACAGACTCCCGCCAAGAGGAGATCTTGCGCTTCATACATGAACGAGTCACAGAAAAAGGCTATCCCCCAACCGTACGAGAAATCGGTGAAGCTGTCCACCTGTCTTCCACTTCTACCGTCCATGGGCACCTTTCCCGACTCGAAAAAAAAGGACTACTCCAACGAGATCCAACTAAACCCCGAGCGATTGAATTAACGCAAGCTGGGTTGGACTTAATTGGCATCAAATCTGAAAATATGCCTGTGCTAGGTGTGGTCACTGCTGGTGAGCCAATCCTCGCCGTGGAAGAAGCTTCTGACTTTTTCCCCATTCCACCAAATTTGAGTAACGATATTGGTAGTTTGTTTATGTTGACTATTCGTGGTGAAAGCATGATCAATATCGGTATTTTAGATGGTGACCAAGTCATCGTACGACAACAACGGGATGCCCAAAATGGGGATGTCGTCATTGCCATGACCGATGAAAATGAAGCTACTTGCAAACGATTTTTCCGTGAATCTGACCATGTCCGTTTACAACCTGAAAATGATTTTATGGATCCCATCATTTTGCCAAACGTGACGATTTTAGGCCAAGTAGTTGGTCTTTACCGCAGCCACGTTGGTTGATTTCTAAGAGATCTTCAACTTTTTACTTGAAGATTTCTTTTTTTACTTTACAAACCGAACAAACATTCGTATAATAACTGTACAAACATTTGTTCGTATAACTTAGATGAGGTGAAGAAAATGAATGGAATTCGAAATGTTGCTTTAGTGGGATTAGGATTAGTCATTAGCTATGTGGTGGTCACATATGGAGTCGAGCTGGCAGCCATGATTTTTGTTCCCCTCTTCTTCTTATGGTTTACCTTGTGGGATGATAAACAGATTCGCCAAGCCCAACGCCGTCAGAGTCGCCAATCTGTCAGCTATCCTAGTCACAAGTAAATTGATAAATAGAAACAGGAACAAATAGGAGCTGTTGCCAGTTAAAGGCAACAGCTCCTATTTGTTTGGCTATTATCAGATGAACTTGGTAAAATCGAAAAACAAAATGAGCACACTTCCGGAGATTTTCTCGGGTAGTGGCAAACTTTGTTTTAGTGAAATGTATGTGCTTTTGTATTTAAGACTAGCAGGCTCTTCTTTAAAGATCATGAAGTCATGTCCCGCGCACAACAACATGACAGAGAAATCGTGTTTTTTAAGTTTTAATCTATTCGTTTTCAAAGCAATAAAAAAGGTACTGCAACCAAAATTGTCAGTACCTTTTATCATTAGTAATCCATCAAGGTTAAGATTTCGTAATTGGCAATTTTATCACGGCCATGCAAGTCTTTTAGCTCAATTAAGAAGGCACAACCGACAACGATCCCCCCCAATTTTTCAACCAGGTCAATGGTCGCTTTAACGGTACCACCAGTAGCCAATAAATCATCACAAACCAAGACTCGTTGTCCCGGTTTGATGGCATCGGCATGTAAGGTCAAGGTATCTGTGCCATATTCCAACTCATAGGATACTGAGATGGTTTCTCGTGGCAACTTCCCTGGTTTGCGGACTGGCGCAAAGCCGACTCCTAATTCATACGCTACAGGACAGCCCACGATAAAACCTCGTGCTTCCGGGCCCACTACCATATCAATACTTTTTTCTGCTGCATAATCCACGATTTGCTTTGTGGCTTCCCGGTAGGCCTCGCCATTGGCCATGAGCGGGGAAATGTCGCGGAAGACAATCCCTTTTTGTGGGTAATCAGCAATGCTTGCGACATAATCTCTTAAATCCATCTTGTTTCCTCCTATGATGTGTGAAAAACAGTCTTCGCTATAAGTTACTGTGTTTGAAAGTCATCTGATGAATCCCTTTCTATAATCAAAGGAATCCTCCCTATCAGCAAACCTAGCTCATCAACCAAGCCTTTAATGTGCCAGGATCTGACAACAATAAAAATTCTTCACTTTTTATCTTTTTCAAGCGAGATGCATATAATTTGCTGGATTCCAATGCTTTTTTTTCAGCAGTGGGCTCTCGTTGCAAAACACCATCGCTTATTGTAACAAATTTCAGATCAAAAAACACCTGAATCATGAAAATCAATAATTTTGGTGGTAAATGTAAATATCCCGCGATTTCTGGTAATTTGTTGCGAATATCTAAGCGGGGTTGTGCCGCAATTAGTTTAAAAAGACGAGCGTATTGCTCCCGGGTCCCAATCCCATCCAAATACGCATCATCATGCGCTTCTAAGACGAACATCACCCGATTGATTTGTGCTTGCTGCAGGACCTCTTTGATCAAGGTAGGATCTTCTGGACAATCGAGAAATGCAATTTCCTGATAATTATCCGCAGTCAAGGTTTGCTGCAACTGCTCCGCTCCACGATAGCGATAAATGCTTTCGCCAAACTGACTATCTAACGACCGACTCAAACGATTGAAGGCCAACAACAAGGTTGCCTTTGTAGGATTAAAGAGCCGGACATTTTTTTTGCCTCGGAAATCAAATAACTGTAGGCCGGTGACTTGGAAATCCACTAGCTGCATCTGCGGTTTTTTGACCCCGTTCCATTCATTGATGGTAAACTCCCCTACCAAGGTGAAAGCCTCACCCTTAAACTCCTCGATTTCAGAGCCAAAGTCAAAGCCAATGACATCTAAAGCATCTGCTGATGAATCATCGACTACCGCCATCTTCAAGTGTTGCTGATTGGCACCTATTTGTCGTAAAACAGTCGTTCCTGTCGCTTTCAAAGCAAAGCGAGGTAAGGGATTATCCGTTCCAAATGGCGCTAACACAGCAAGGCTTTCAATAAACGGTAAGGTAATATCAGTGACTTTTACCTCACCATCAATAAGCAATTCCTCACCAGTCGTCAAATCTAGCTTCTGCTCATCGAGATAGTCAACCATGCGCTGTTTTAACTCAGCCAAATTTTCTTGAGGCAAACTCAACCCAACCGCCGCATGGTGTCCACCAAAACTTGTAAATAAATCCCGCATGCCATCTAACATCTGGTAAAGATTCAAGGCTTCAATACTACGACCAGAGCCTTTACAAATTCCATCTTCTTTAATCGTCAAAACAATGGCTGGCTTTCCGGTACTCCGAAGAATTCGTCCCGCTACGATCCCCAATACCCCCTCATGCCAATTGTGACCAGCGACTAGGTGGATTGGACTATTGGGATCCAGCATCCCCATAGCTTCCTCAGTGATGGCTGCAACTAAAGCTTTGCGCTCTTCGTTGATCGTATTTAAACTACCGGCCAACTGGCGAGCTTCCTCTTCATCAAAAGTAGTCAGTAAAGTCACGGCCGGATTGGGATCTCCTAATCGACCAACGGCATTTAGACGAGGGCTGATTGCAAAACCGATCATCGTTTCATCGACATCGGTAATTTTACTTTGGGCTGCTCGAAACAGCTCTTGTAGACCGATGCGCTCCGTCTGTTTGATCATTTGAAGACCAATCGATACCATGACGCGATTTTCATCGGTCAAAGAAACCATGTCTGCAATCGTTCCAATAGCTGCTAAATCCATAAACTCTAGTGGCACCTCATCTAGTAAGGCACAAGCAACTTTGAACGCAACCCCGACGCCTGCCAAATCTCCAAACGGATACTGCCCTTTTGGATGGCGAGGATGAATAATGCCATACGCATTTGGTAATTCTGCTGGCAACTCGTGGTGGTCTGTGACGATGACATCCACCCCTTGGCTATTGGCAAAATCGATTGCTGCATGTCCGGAAACACCATTGTCTACCGTGACAATCAGCTGGATTCCGTTTTCAATTTGTTGGCGATAGACATCTAGATTAGGGCCATAGCCATCAGTGAAGCGATTCGGTAAGTAAACGGTAACGTCAGCCCCCATCAATTCTAGCGCTTCTTTCATCACCGTCGAACTGGTAATACCGTCCGCATCGTAATCACCATAGACTAAAATCCGTTCCCCATCTGCAATCGCTTGTTGGAGACGAACCACGACTTTATCCATGTCGTAAAATAAAAAAGGATCATAAAGATCAGTTAATTGTGGATTCAAAAAAAGTTCTAGCGCTTCCGGTTCCCGAATATTTCGCTGCCATAAAAGCTTAGCAATCGCTTCAGATAAGCCACGTTCCTGGATTAACTTACGAAACTCGTCAGTCAAGACGGGGCTCTCCGGAAACTTCCATTGATTTTTTGCCTGATGCACGAAAATCACTCCCAACTGTATGATTATAGCAAAGGCAAGAAAATCTGAAAAGAAACAAAGTGGAAAATCTTTGTTTGCTAGGTAAATTTAAGTAAAAACACAGGTTCATCAACTTTTACTAGTGCTTTTTGTCTAGAAGACGCAAGCAATAGTAGCTGATGAACCTGTGTTTAAGCCAGTTAGCCAAAAATTCCGGATTATTTTTTATTGAAGAGACCACCCGCTAAGAAATCACCAATCTGAGGGAACAAGGTGTAAAAACGAGCAGCGACTTCCAGATAACCAGGAGCGTTGATTTCCCGCTTCGGCCGTTCCATACTACGAACGATTCGTTCTGCTAGTTTCACCGGATCAAGCACATGATTTCCCATGGCATCTAAATAATTGCCAGATGGATCCGCCTTGTCGAAAAATTCCGTAGCCACCGGTCCAGGATTGACGGTCGTCACCTGGATACCAGCCGATTTTAATTCCAAACGTAAGGCATTGGAAAACCCTAAAACCGCAAATTTGGTTGCCGAGTAAATAGTTGATTTCGGCGTTGCCATCTTCCCAGCCATCGAAGCAACATTGATAATCTGTCCGGAACGATTTTGTGCCAACATGTCGATGACAATTCGCTGGGTAAGCACCATCATCCCTAATAAGTTCACTTCAAACATTTTATAAACATCCGTCATCTGAAAGTCAACGAAATTTTCAAAAATACCAAATCCAGCATTGTTCACTAAAATATCGACTGGCCCTACCTCATTGGCAACTTTATCTAAGAGGCTAGCAACACTAGTGGGATCAGCAATATCCAGTTGAAAAGCAAACGCTGGTTTCCCACTGAGCTGTGCGCAAGTTTCTTTTACTTGCCCAATGAGGTTGATGCGCCGGGCACAGGTGACGACGATGGCCCCTTTTTTGGCGGCAGCATAGCAAATCTGCTCCCCTAGGCCGGCTGAACCACCTGTCACCAATACGACTTTATTCGTCAAATCCATTGCTCTCACTCTTTTCCTGCATTTTTTTTGCTAAAATCAGCATCATCAGCTGAAAGGAACGTCAATAATGTCAAAATCTTTCACAATACGCGTATTCGCAAACACTTCTTGGGCTTCTTTTTCTAACTGCAATACATCTTTGGCTAAATAGCGAGCGGAAATATGGGTTAACAACAGTTGGTTGACCCCCGCTTCTTTGGCCACGGCAGCTGCTTGTTGTGTCGTGGAATGAAAATAGGCTTTTGCCATCTTGGTTTCATCTTTATTGAAGGTGCTTTCGTGAACCAACACATCGGCGTTTGCAGCCAGCCGCACCGAAGCTGGTGTATAACGAGTATCACCTAAAATCGTAACGACCCGTCCTTTGCGTTTTTCCCCAACGAAATCTCGCCCCTGAATCACCCGTCCGTCAGACAAAGTAACCGCTAATCCTTGTTTTAGCTTGCCATAAAGCGGGCCAGGCTTGATTCCTAGAGCTTGTAGTTTCGCTACTTGCAACTCTCCTTCATGATCGGCTTCAACAACCCGATAGCCGAAACTGTCGACACCATGATCCAATTTTTCACAATAGACGCTAGCTTGTTGATCCTCAAAAACCAGCCCATCAGACACTTCATGATAGTGAATGGTATAAGACAAGCGGGTTTGGGAAATCCGTAAAGCCGTCTGGACAAACTCCCGCACACCTTTCGGACCATAAATCGCTAATGGTTCGGTTCCTCCTTGAAAGGAACGACTGGATAATAGCCCCGGTAGTCCAAAAAGATGATCACCGTGTAAATGGGTAATAAAAATCTTTTCAATTTTACGGGGACGAATATTGGTACGTAAAATCTGCATTTGCGTACCTTCCCCACAATCAAATAACCAAATGCCATTACGCTCGTCTAATAGTTTTAAAGCAATACTGGTGACGTTGCGATGCTTCGCGGGCACCCCAGCACCAGTTCCTAAAAATTCGATTTCCATATCTATTGTTACTCCTGACTTTCTGTGCTAAAGAGGGTTAGTCCCTGATTTCCATCACTTTCCCTGATATTTCAATGCGTGTCACGAGAAAATACTTAGAAATAAGGACACACCATTTTTCCAGTATAGCATTATTAAAGGGGAAATGTCAGGCTTTTCCATTATCTGTTGAGTTTTGCGAGTCAGTCTCTTCATCCGTGGCGTGCTGATCTTGCCACGCTTCTTGAGCTTTGCTTTTGGTATCTTCTTCCACTTGTTTCGCCTTGGCAATCTCAGCCTCTACCTCGTCATAATCAAAGCGGGAAATACCTCCCCGCAATTGATTGATGATGATTTCATTGATTGGACGATTGTCCTCTTCTTCAGCAATCAAAATCAACCCTGTTTGGCCAGCACGAATATCACTGACCAGAAATTCAAAAATATTGCGGGCATTTTTGATTTCTTTCGCGTCTTGGGTCGCCCCAATCATACTGCCGCCAACCCAACCTAATAACATCGTTAAAGGCCCCATTAAAATCCCTACCAACATGCCGATTAGACCACCAGTTGAGGTTTTATTGCTGCCGGTGAAATCGATGAAATCTTCCACTTTAAATTTGTGTTGGCCATCATCAGAATGGGTCACCACAGCCATTTGTTCCCCTCGTAGCTTTCCTTGAGCAACTAGTTGTTTCAACTGAGAAAATCCTTGATACGCTTGTGATTCCACTTCAAAATTCATGACGATTACTCGTTTTGTCATCCTGCATTCCTCCTGTTTTAAAAACTAACTTGCTAAAATCTTCCTGTTACTAGCATTTTAGCAAGTTTTGGATCAGATTAAAAAGATTCCTACTCTGTAAATAAGAAAAGTTAGCAAAAATCAGGCTGGTCCAGGGGCTAAAGGTTTCCCTGAACAATTGCTTGAACCTGATTTGCCCTTGCCTACTTGTCTTTCGCTACTGTTCATCTCTAAATTTCAACGGCTCGTGAACCAGTAGCCTTCAAAAAAAGAACCTCCTACGATCAAAGTAGGAAGTTCAATTTGAAAGTTACTAACAATTACTCAACAAACTCAAATTCAAATTTGCCGATTCGGACGATATCACCGTCTTTGGCACCGCGGGCTCGCAACGCTTCATCCACGCCCATGCCTCGTAATTGACGAGCAAATCGCATCACCGTTTCATCATGATCGAAATTGGTCATTTGGAAGAGTTTTTCAATCTTCGGTCCGCTTAAGACCCAAGTCGCATCTGGTTCCCGGTCAATCGTAAATTCTGGTTCATCAGAAGTAAAGCCATAGAAAACAGCCTCTTCTTCTTTCGGTTCATCTTCATACAGCGGAAATTCTGGTGTCGTTTCCAGTAGATCAGCAGTCGCATTTAGGAGACTGTCCAAGCCTTTCCGAGTAACTGCAGAAATGCCAAAAATCGGAATATCCTCTGCAAATTCATCGGTTTTCTCTTTGGCTAGCTCGGCTTTAAAACGAGCAAGGTTTTCCTCAGCATCGGGCATATCCATCTTGTTGGCAACAATAATCTGTGGCCGTTCCAATAAACGTAAATTGTGTTCCCCTAGTTCTTTATTGATGGCAAGATAATCCTCATAAGGATCCCGACCTTCCATCCCACTCATATCGATGACATGCAAAATGACACGGGTTCGTTCAATATGACGCAAAAACTGCGTACCTAAACCAACACCTTGAGAGGCACCTTCGATCAACCCAGGTAAGTCAGCCACAACAAAACTGCGGTGATCGGTGGTTGATACCATTCCTAGATTGGGCACTAGAGTCGTAAAGTGGTAGGCTCCAATCTTAGGTCGGGCAGCAGAAATCACTGAAAGCAAGGTGGATTTCCCTACTGAAGGAAAGCCAACTAAACCGACATCTGCCAACACCTTCAACTCTAATTCAATGCGCCGTTCTTGTCCTGGTTCGCCATTTTCAGCAATTTCTGGTGCTGGGTTCCGCGGAGAAGCAAAGCGAATATTGCCGCGCCCGCCGCGACCACCTTTTGCTACGACTAAGGTCTGGCCATTTTCGACCAAATCTCCTAACAAAACGCCCGTTTCAGCATCCCTCACAGTCGTCCCAGGTGGCACTTTAACAAACGTATCCTCTGAACCCCGGCCATGCATACCTTTACTCATCCCATTTTCGCCAGCTTGCGCACGAAAATGTCGATTGTAGCGGAAATCCATCAAGGTCCGTAACCCTTCTTCAACCATTAAAACAACATCGCCACCGCGACCACCGTCACCACCGGCAGGACCGCCGTCTGGTACATATTTTTCCCGTCGGAAGGCTACCATGCCATCGCCGCCTTTTCCGGCTTTGACATCAATGGTTACCTGATCTAAAAACATGGACATCATTTGTCCTCCATTTCTTTTCACAAAACTATAGCAAAACGTCTTTCTTATTGTAACGGTGAAAATAAGGTTTGTCCATTCCCAAGAAGGGGGTTAACACTTAAAAAAAGATTATTTTCACTTCATTTTCATGTTATTTTTGATTTTTAGGGCACGCTAAGCCAGCAAGACCCTTTTCACAAGGGCTTGTTATCCTGCTCAGCCGGCAATTGCTTTTGTAGTTTTTCTTCATCGGTTAGTTCCATATGGATGAAATTCACCAGACGATCCCAGCTTAGAGCTAGTTGTTGCTCCACTTCGGTAAACCCTGCAGTGTCGTAAGCACGAATAGCTCGTTGATTAAAATCCGCCACTCGTAACCAAATCTTTCCTCCATGTCGTAACTGACTTCGAGCGAAAGCCACCCCCAACGCTGTAAAAAGCGCTCCCTGATGTTTGCCACATTCTTCTGGTCGCATCCCCAGCCCTAACTCAAGACTCTGGCCGTTAATTTTATAACTAAAAATACCAAAATAGCGGCCCTCGCGATAAACAGCATAGAAATCTTCTCCACTAGTCGGATCTAGGATGGCAGTCAGGCATTCGCTGAAACTAGCTATAGGCGTATTGTAAAAATCATTGGGTTCAGCATAGGACCAGCGCAGATATTCCTCGGCTTCCTGCTGATTCATCGGTTTAATCTGAAACATTTTCTGTCTCCTTTGAAGTATTCTATTTTACTCACATTGTGTGGTAAAAGGCTGTTTATGGGAAGCAAACGCCCTCGATTAGGATACGCCTGTTTTACCATGCCATTTACTGCGATTCACAGTTTAGCACAAACCTTGGCTCCAGCTTTTTCTTCCACTAATAGATAGTAGTTCCCCTTGGATTAAAAACGACACTACGACTAGCCACTTTGGGTGTGGCATCGTCTTCATCTACTTCCATAAAGACTTCGGGAAGCGCCGTCATAAGCGTGAATAACTCTTTGGTCGTTGCTGATAATTTCTGATAAGACTCTTGATCTAAACCATCTTTCCCAGATTTTTCCTGTCTAAGCAATTTCTTGTAAACGACTCAAGCAAGTCAGAATTTGTCCTTCGTTCCTCGTCTTTCTCCGCCTGCTCACAATCCCAGTACCAGTCTTTATCTTCAGTTTACCATAACCACTTCATCAAAAAAGCGGCCCTACCTGAGGACCGCTTTTTCGACGACTTATTTGCTTTCTTTGAGTTTAAAGCTAGACCATGGTCTTAAGAAGCCTAACAAGAACAGTTCATCTTCTGAAATGCGTCCAACCACGTTGACCCGACCGTCATTTTTCATTTCTTTTAAGGCGATTTGGGTTTCCCCTTTGTATTGCCCGTAACCGACATTGTCGATCAAAACATCACCGCGGGTCATGTCTCGAGTGTTATGAGCTGGAAACGGTTTGTCTTTGTAATACACCCGGGTCATCGTCGAACGTAAGATATAGTCGGAACGGTCGCCACGATAGCTGTGTAAATTATCAAAAAGACAGATGCGTTCGTCTTCTGTGATATCTTCTTCCACGACAACTTTCAAAGTTGGGTATTCCGCCTGGAAGGCTTCAGCCATAGCAGCCATTTCCGCCTCCGAAGCATAGGCATTGGCGATGGAAATATCATCAATCAAACCCGTCAGTAACAAGTGTTTGACTTGGGTTGCCAACTCTAAATCACGATGATCTTCCAAAGAGCAAAGCCCATCTTGCGTCGGCCAAGGACCAAACGTTGCATCATGTGAATTGACAAAAGCCATCGTGTTCAAATTGTATTTCCGAAATTGTTGGGAACAATAAACAAAATGTTCATAACTTAACCCTGAATAGCGATGTGGATAAAAATTATGTGAGCCTAACAAGTTGGCTGTATTTGGAGAGTAACTCATAATATTGTCTACGTAACTCGTACCAGTGGACATGTTGATTTCAATCTTGATGCCATATGGATTGCGAGTCATCCGAGCTTCTTCAGCACCGGTAAAGCCGATATCCAAACGGACCCCATAAGCCCCCATCTCGTGGAAGAAGGACAAATCATCATAGGAAATTTCTAATTGTTCAAACAAGCCAGGGTTGATATCCACCATAACTTCCATTTCTAACGAGTTGGCGTAATCCACCACTTTTTTGAAGTCAGCCAAAACTTGTTCTTTGTCTCCTTGGATTTGCAACAAGCTCGTAAACACTCGTTTAAAGCCATATTTATGAGCTAGATCCAAGTAAGCTTTGTCCTTTTCAAATGTTGAACGTTCTGGATAAATTGAAATACCTAATTTTCCCATCATTGAGCCTCCTAAGAATGGATTCCTGGCTACCGATGCGTCTCAGTTCCTGGCTCGCACACGAAAATTTTTGGCGAACACACCAGTTAAACGGCCCATCTTCGCAACTGGAATCGCTATTTTTGATTACAAAACAAGTATAACACTCCCTGGGATAATTGGTCTACACCTTTCTCTTGAAAGTTAGAAAAGGTTTACAAAAACTTCCCATCCGCCTATGGTAACCTGTGCTTTTTTTTGTTATTCTATTAACGCAAGTAGTTTGGGATGGCACTTTTACAAAGATACACGAAACAAGATGCAAAGGGCCCATCCATCATAGAAAGGAATGCAAACATGAAACAAAAACGATTAATGACCGGCTTTATCACTTTGGGAGCGGCTTTGTTCTTGACAGCTTGTGGCAGTAACAACACCGCTAGTAGCGATACAAGCTCCGCTAAAAAAACCGAAACAACCACGAGTTCATCAGTGGATCTCAATGCTTTAGAGCTACCCCAATTAGATGATGAAATCAAAGCAGACGAAACTGTCATCGAGATGGATACCACGGCGGGAAAAATTAAATTCAAACTCTTCCCTAAAATTGCTCCCAAAGCAGTGGAAAACTTTGTTACTCACGCGAAAGAAGGCTACTATAACGGGACGAAATTCCATCGAGCGGTCGAAGATTTCATGATCCAAGGGGGCGACCCGAATGGTGACGGGACTGGCGGAGAAAGTATCTGGGGAGAAGGCTTTGAACTAGAAGCTAGCGACCAACTTTACAACATTCGCGGGGCCCTCGCGATGGCTCGTAGCACTGATCCTAACTCGAATGGCAGCCAATTCTTCATCATTCAAAACCATGACGATAAAGCAGATGGTTTAGCTATTCAATACTACCCAGAAGCGATTATTGAAGCCTACAAAGACGGAGGAATGCCCCAATTAGACGGTCAGTATACCGTGTTTGGTCAAGTGATTGAAAACGGGATGGCAGTAGTCGATAAAATTGCCACTGCCGAAAAAGAAGACAGCACCAATAGTCTTGGCGAACAAGCTACCTTAAAAGAAGAGGTTAAAATCAATAGCATCAAAATTTTACAAGAAGCAACCGAATAACCTAGAAACAGCCGGCAAAATCACAGGTAGGTGATTTGCCGGCTGTTCTTTACTTTCAATTGAATATTTTCTGCCTCCGCTTCGTAGGATCATAAGATATTTTGGAAAACAAAATAATTAAATCCTGATAAATCAACCGTTAAGATCACTTACTAGGTATTTTTCAGAAAAAATAGTTTGACAATCAAACCTTTTTACCTAATAATGAGGAGGGCTAAATAAAGTCGCAATTATCGATTATTTTATTTTAAATCAAGGAGTGTCCGCATGAGCTTATTACAAGGAAAAAAAGTTGTCGTTATGGGGGTTGCCAATAAACGCAGTATCGCCTGGGGATGTGCCAAAGCCCTTTTAGATCAAGGAGCTGAAGTGATCTATACTTACCAAAACGATCGTATGAAAAAACAACTGGCCAAATTGGTACCAGAAGAATCTTTTCTCGTGGAATGTGATGCCGCGTCTGACGAAAGCATCCAACAAGCCTTTACCCAAATCGGTGAGTATGCAGGAGAAATTCATGGGGTTGTCCACGCAATTGCTTATGCAAATAAAGAAGACCTTTCAGGAGACATTTTAAATATTTCCCGAGATGGATTCGCCCTAGCACAAGATATTAGTGCCTATTCATTAATCGCGGTAACAAAATACGCAAAACCAATCTTAGCAGCCAATAGCGGTATTGTAACTATGAGCTATCTTGGCTCAGAGCGCGCAGTTCCAAACTACAATATGATGGGAATTGCTAAAGCGGCCTTGGAAGCTGAAGTCCGCTACTTGGCAGCCGAACTCTCCCCTCAAGGGATACGAGTCAACGGCGTTTCAGCTGGTGCCATCAAAACACTAGCGGTAACTGGCGTCCAAGATTATCAAAAATTGATTCAATTGTCAGAAGACCGCACCCCCGATCATGTTGGCGTGACGATTGAAGAAGTCGGCAACGTTACGGCTTTCTTAATCAGTCCCGCAGCCAGCGGAATCATTGGCGAAGTCATCTTCGTCGATAAAGGTGTTCACCTTTCATAGAGTAAACCCAGCGCAGCCAATCCTTCAGGAATTGGCTGTTTTTTTGTCTTGTCAAACTAACATTATTTTTCGGAAAGATAACTAGCCAAATTCCTCTGACCTAAAAAATACGCTATTTTGCCTTTTGCCGCTTTTAATCAAGTAAAAAATGTCGGTTTTTCCGAAGAGCTTGGTCTTTTTTCCCCTCTGGTGGTGAAAAAATACGTTTACAACGACATGAATTTCCCGTATGCTGAAATTGCTTGTACAAATTTCTAACCATTGGATCGAAAAAATTATATCCGGAGGTCAATGATGTCATATCAAGAAATGTTATTTACATTTTTGGGAGGTTTGGGAATCTTCCTCTTTGGGATTAAGTACATGGGAGATGGCTTGCAAAAAGCCGCTGGTGATCGCTTACGGGAGGTATTGAATCGTTTTACCTCAACCCCTTTGCGTTCGGTTTTAGCTGGTTTAATCGTTACCGGCTTGATTCAATCTAGCTCGGGGACGACGGTCTTGACTGTCGGTTTAGTCTCGGCTGGCTTTATGACCTTGCGTCAAGCGATTGGCGTGATTATGGGGGCCAATGTGGGCACGACAGTCACCGCCTTTATTATCGGTTTTAACTTAAGTGCTTATGCTCTGCCAATTATCGGCGTGGGCTCCCTACTACTATTTTTCTTCAAACGAAAATCCTTACAAAATATTGGTCAAATTTTATTTGGCTTCGGCTGTCTCTTTTTCGGGTTAAAACTGATGGGAAATGCCATGGAACCCCTAAAAGATCTCCCTCAGTTTAATCAATTGATGATTGACGTCTCCCACCACCCAGTTTTAGGCGTTGGGATCGGGTCTTTGTTAACAATGGTGCTGCAAAGTTCCAGTGCCACCATCGGAATTTTACAGCAGCTCTATTCTCAAGGTAGTTTGGGGCTCGCGGCTGCTTTACCGATTCTCTTTGGTGACAATATCGGAACGACGATTACTGCCGTGATTGCTGCCTTAGGCGCTAGTGTAGCAGCCAAACGAACCGCAGCTGCCCATGTCACATTCAACTTAGTGGGAGCTATCATTTTCACCTTGCTTTTAAGTCCCTTTACTAAAGTGGTCATCTTTATCGGCGCCGGTCTCGGTTTAAACCCCAGTATGCAGATTGCTTTTGCTCACGGGCTATTCAATGTTACCAACCTAGCCATTCAGTTCTGGTTTATTCCCCAAATCGAAATCTTGGTGAAGAAGATTATTCCTGGAGATGATAAATCACTGGAAATTCGCTCGGTGGAATTAAACGAAGACTTTTTCCACACTTCGCCTTCCATCGCGCTACGACAAGCCTCGACGGAAGTCATCCAGATGGGAACCTATGTCGTTAGAGCGTTAGATGCAGCGAAGAAATACTATATCGAGCCAAATGAAGAACTAAAAGATGATGTCTATCAATACGAGGATGCCATTGATAAATTTGATATCGAATTGACGGATTTTCTTGCAAAAAGCGCTACTTTTGAACTATCTTCTACTGAAAGCCAAGAACAAGCCATGCTTTTAGAATTTACCAAAGATTTCGAGCGGATTGGTGATCACTGTAAAAATATCGTGAATTTTGTTGCAGAGGCTTGTGAAGTGGAACAAAAACAACGTTCCCGAGAGAAACGCAAAGGCCTCGTCAGTCATCATCGGGATACCCTGCTGCTTTTCGATGAAGATTTGGTTTTACTTTTCGATAAAGTACGAAAAAATGTGCGAGATGCCTTGGAGGTTTTGGAAAACGATGATATGGAATTAGCGGAAAAAATGCTTGCTCGAGAACAAGAAGTCAATCGCCTTGTGGAATTGTTGCGGAAAAAATATATCCGCCTGATGAACCATGGCGAAGGTCGAGCAGCTGATGGTATTCTCTTCATCGATATCAGTTCCAACTTGGAACGCTCCAGTGATCGGACCTTGCACATCGCCAAATACATCTTGGGCAATGAATACGGCTTTAAGACACCAGCAACCTATCATCAACAAACCGATGCCGAGATTCCAAAAGCTTCTCTACCTTAACCTGCAACCCAAAACATTGATAGATAGACATTTATCGCTCCAAGCAGTAACTTTGACTGTTTGGAGCGATTTTTAATAGCTGAAGAGCTTCTAGCAATTATCTGGAAACTAGCCGACTTACGCTTTCTCCATCAAGAAAGACAGGCTTCCACTTTGCTGAGAAAGAGACGGCTTTTGGTCAGCGCACCTTGTGACAGGAGGGATGGTTTTTGATACAATAAAGTTTACTTAGCAAATGACCTTACTTGACAAAGCAGACGGAGGAAATCATTCACCTATGAACAAACTTCTTTTCATACTTTCAAACAATCAACTGCTAGCAGCAACTAGTGGTACTACCACAGATTCCACCGGTTCCGAAATTATTGCACCAGCTACCAAACAGCTGAATGCGATTCAGCGATGGTGGCAAAATATCGACTGGGAAGCTATTGTGGGTTTGGTGATTCAAAAAGCCATGATGCTTTTCTTTTTAATTGTCTTGTTTACCATACTATTGAAGGTTGCCGATTTTCTGGTGGATCACAGCCATCAGTCCTATCAAAAAAGTGGTCGCGTCAATGAAAATCGGGTCCGTACCATTCATACCCTTCTTCGCAACGTCGTCCATTATACCCTAGGCTTTTTCTTTGTTTACGCGATTCTTTCGACACTAGGCGTACCGGTGGGCTCGCTACTGGCCGGGGCTGGGATTGCCGGTTTGGCTATCGGCCTTGGGGCACAAGGATTTATGAATGATATTATCACCGGCTTCTTCATTATCGTGGAACAGCAGATTGATGTCGGTGATTACGTCGTCTTGCAAAACTTAGCGATTGAAGGCCGCGTCATCAATGTTGGCATTCGAACGTTGGAATTACGCTCATTGAATGGGACTGTTCATTTTATTCCCAATCGAAATATCACCACCATCAGCAACAATTCTCGCTCCGATATGCAAGTTATTGTGGACGTGCGGATTTTACCGGCAGAAGGCCTGGAACGTATCCGCGAAGTAATCGAAGCCGTCAATCAGCAACTAACTGAAAGCAATCAAGAAAAAATCACAACCCCACCTACCGTCTTTGGTCTCGTAGATATCGGAGGTGGCAATTATGTCATTCGTAGTACTTTTTATGCTGTTAACGGCACCCAAGCAACTTTGAAAGAAGAATTTTTAGCTTCTTCCATCGACGCTTTGACAGCAGCTGGCTTTACGATTCCTACCACCCCGGTTACCGGATTATCTGCATAGAAAATACCCACTTCTCTAAAATTTGAGAAGTGGGTATTTTTTGTGGAGATCGAACCAGTTAGCCTAACTTGAAAGTCAATACAATCGGCTGATGGTCGGAGTTAGCAAAATCCGTTTCATGGACCGCAACTTTTTCAACTTTGACATTGTCCGAAACCAAAAAGCCATCTACTATGGAAACAAAGGATTGCCCCTTTTGATAAGCCTCATTGTTACGACGTACCGAGGGAATCTTCGCCTCAGCCAAGCCCTCATTTGCCACACGGAAATGGGCTGGTAAATCACTTGTAGGAAAAGGATGGGTCCAATTAAAGGGCTCGGTTTGCGTACCAAAAACCTCAGGACTATTTCCTAACATATCATGGTTAAAGTCGCCCCCTACGATGACGTAGCGACCATTTTCATATTCCTGTTTCATAAAGTCAAATAACTTCGCCAACTGAGCCTGTCGGACCTCTCGATTTTTGGTGAAAGCTGACATATGGGTATTGATGAGTGTCAATTTCCGACTATCTTTTACCGGAATCAAACTTGCTGAAAAGCCCCGATCCAAATCAAAGAACTTATTAAAGTCGGTATCAATCGGTAGCTTGTAGCGGGTGCTCTCGCTGATAGTTGCTTTACTCAAGGTTACCAAGCCGGATTTTGCTTTGCCTATAGGTTGGGTCAGCGGATAAAACAAATATGCCGAATCATAGTTTTGTGCATAGACATGACTGTATGTGGGCAGGCCAGTGGTCAAACCGGTTACTTCATCCACCTTCATCGAGCGATCGCCCTTTTGATCGACTTCTTGAAACAATGCAAAATCCGGATCCAGCTCTTTGGTTGTTTCTAAAATCCCCGTCATATTTTTTTCGACTGTTTCCTGATCATATGCCCGTGAGTATTTCCCACCATCCATAAAAAAGCTGTAATCTGCCGGATAGGCTGCGTACCCGATATTATAGCTCATCAAGCGATAATCCGTATTTTTAGTCAAGGCTGTCTCACTGTTGTTCGTCACCTTTAATGCCATGTGATCAGGCAGGCGTTGGTAACTAAAAAAAACATAACCTACATAAGCTAAAACGACGATCACCAAGACCAAGATTAAAGTCAGAAGTATTTTCAACATTTTTTTCATCCTCATCCCTCCATGTCTCTTCATGATACCATAAGCTAGCAGGATCGAAGGCCTCTGTGCTTGAAAAAAGGCTAGGAAACAACCTTGGACAGTAGCCTCCTTTTGACATCACCCAGGAGGACATTTATGAAAGTCAGCGTGAACATAAAGCAAATCGGATATTTTAAACCAGAAACCACTGCTCGGCGACTGAAAACTGATGATTACTAGGGAGGGAGTCATCCTGTGCTCTTTCTAGGTTATTTATGTCTGATTCGCTTGCTTCCTGAGCTAGCTGAAGGGATTCGTCCCTTGTGTCCTGCGTTATACCATAAGAAAATGCAGAAAATCTGCCTCACTACATAGTGGGAACAAGAAACTTATTTAGTGGTCTATTCACCCGAGTTTCGCGCCAGCCAAAGAAAGCCACCGCAACAAGGGCAGTGGCTTCACTAATTCGTTTTTGCGTGTATTAAATCACTTGTAAGCCGGCTTTTTTATCTGTGTCCCGTGGCTTGTCTTCTTTGGGGACCAATTGATAGCGACGTTCAAGATCGTGGACGAGGTGATTGGTACATTTCAAGATTTCTTTACGAGTGATGATGCCGAGAAAGATCCGCTCTTTATTGATCATCGGTAAGAAGGAATTATTCACCAATAAATGTAAAATATCTTCCAAGTCTGACTCATCTGTCAAATAATCCACACCAATTTCCATCACATCAGCCACTGTCAATCCCGCCAAATTATCGGTATCGATATCAGTCAGGGAAACCATCTTGCGAACGATATCATTAAGGCCTAACAAACCAACAAAATGATCCTCTTTATCTAGAACTGGAATCTTGGTATAGCCAACATTGCTTAAAACCAGCAAAGCGTGATCTAAGGAGTGGTTGTACATCACCGTAGCGACATTGTCTGCGGGAATCAGAAAATTATCTTGGTTTTCTAAAAGTAGTGCTTGGGTATCTTTACCTATCAAAAGGATAGCCTCCGTTTCCTAACGCTCGCTTACATTGTACCAAAAAAGACCGAAAAAAAACGGTCCTTTCTGGCTTCCTTTATAAAAATCTTACGTAGTTTTCAGCGGTTGTTAAGCTTTTCTGCCGACTGCTATTTCTTCCCTTGTAGGCTAGACGAATTCGTTGCTATCAGCGTTTAAAAGTAAAGTGTAAATCAGCAATTGGTTCGAAATCTCGTCCATAGTACTGTACTTGCCAGCCGGCTTTTGTAGCCTCAATCACCGCGAAGGCTTTTTTCTGAATCGGCCCGCGGGGTTGGGAGATGCTGCCAGGATTTAAATACAAACGATGCTGCACCACTTCACAACCGATTTGATGGGTATGCCCAAAGAGGACAATCGTCGCATCTTGTTCCCTCGCCTCATAAGCGATTTCACTCAAGCCAAAACGGACATTGGATAAATGGCCATGGGTCACATAAATCCGGTCCAAGTTTGTTTGGAGGATTCGGCGCTCGTGATACCCACTATCAAAATCGCAATTTCCTCCGACTACCTGATAAACATTAAACAACGGATCAGCTGCAGGTAGCTCAGAATCCCCACAATGGATTAACAGGGAAACACGATCTTGGAATTTTTCTAAAATATCTACGAGAATTTGTCGATCTCCATGGCTATCTGACACCACTAAAATCTTTTCTGCATTCATTTTTACACCTCCTCGTTGGTCTCTAATTTTAAGCAGCCCCTCAGCTATCCTCTTCACTTAGGCTTTAGGGGCATCTTCTAACCATTGTTGCCACTGGGCTTGGAGTTTTGCTAACGCTTGGCCTCGATGACTGAGGTGATTTTTTTCCGCTGGTAACAGTTCAGCTGAAGTTTTATCTGATCCCAGTGGTACAAACAATGGATCATAACCAAAGCCGTGTTCACCTCGGGGAATCCGGCCAATGTGTCCTGGCCAATCCGCCTCCACCACTAAACTCTCTTTGCCAGGAGCCGCAAATACCAAGGTACAATGGAAACGAGCGGTTCGTTTTTCATCCGGTACGTCGGTTAACTCGTATAAAAGTTTGGCATTATTGGCAGCATCACTTTTTTGTGGACCTGCAAAACGAGCGGAAAAAATCCCCGGTAACCCGGCCAACGCATCCACCACCAAGCCACTATCGTCTGCCAAAACAGGTCGTTTGAGTATTTGCGCAATTGTTTCAGCTTTCAATCGCGCATTTTCTTCAAAGGTTTTCCCCGTTTCCGCGACTTCTGCTAGTTCAGGGAAATCCTTTAAGGTTTGAATTTCGTAACCACCTTTGGCAAACATGGCGGCAAATTCTTTGGCTTTTCCAAGATTACCTGTTGCAATGACTACCGTTTTTTCTGGACTGGGGGCGTGATCGACTTCCAATAAGGCTTCTTTTTGGAAAGCAATCACTGATTCAATGGCACTTTTACCATAGAGAATCATCTCATTTAAATCCTCTCCAGAAAAGGTTGTTTCTTCGCCACTGGCTTGGATTTCAACAAAACGGCCACTTTCGGTCATCACTAAGTTCAATCCTGCCTCACTGGCGTTACTTTCCTCATCATCCAAATCCACCACACAAGCGCCCCCCGCCAAAATACCGACACGAATCGCTGCTAAATGTTCTTTAATCGGATCCTGAAGGAGAATGTTTTGAGCCAATAATTTATCTACTGCTAGACGGAGTGCCACAAAGGCCCCGGTAATACTCGCGGCTACAGCACTTCCATCCGCTTGCAAAACATCACAATCGACGATGATGTGGCGTTCCCCGAGTTTTTTCAAATCCACTACTTTTGATAGCGAGCGAGTAATTAGCTGCTGAATGCTCCATCGATAACCACTAGCTTCCCCTTCTCCACTACTTTGGCATTGACGAGTATGCGTCGCTCTTGGTAGCATTCGGTATTCCCCAGAGACTATGCCTTGGCCTTTGCCCTTCAGTTGGGCGGGTACCTCATCTTGGACAGTCGCTCCACAGACCACTACGGTGTCGCCAAAAGAAACCACAGCTGAACCTTCTGGGTATTTATACACATTTGTTTCAATCGAAAGCGGCCGCAACGTTTGCGGATTTCTACCATCGTGTCTAATCATCGAATCTCCCTTTTTCTTAAAAATTATCTTTCCAAACAGTTATTTTCCTAAATCCACATGTTCCGAAGTCACTTTCACTGGCAACCAATCATTAGCAATTTCGTCAAACATTTTCGTGGAGCCCGTGGTGAAAAAGTGGCAGGATCCCACATTTGCGGGATCAGGGTTACCAATATTGAAATAATCCAATAAGACGCTGACTTCCCCCACGGTTTCCGCGCCAGAATCAATCAAGGTGATTGCCGGTCCCATATAGTTTTGAATTAGCGGGCGCAACAATGGATAATGCGTACAGCCTAGGATTAAGGTATCAATTTTTTTCCCTCTTAATGGTTTGAGGCTTTCAGCTACCACTTTCTTCGCAATCGAGGAATGGTATTCATTGCTTTCGACAATCGGGACAAACTTCGGACAAGCTAAGCCAAAAATTTGTGTCTGGCTACTTTTCGCTGCAATTGCCCGATGATAAGAATGGCTCTTGATGGTTCCTTGGGTGCCAATCACGCCGATCCGTCCTGTAGTGGTGGCCTTTACAGCCGCACGAGTCCCCGGTAAAATAACCCCCACCACCGGTATCGGTAGTTCTTCGCGGATCGTCTCCAGCGCCACTGCCGTCGCTGTATTACAAGCAATCACTAACAGTTTTATTTCTTGCTTCATCAAAAAATTGGCCATCTGTCGGGTAAAAGTCACCACCTGTTCAGCCGGTCGTGGCCCGTATGGACAACGAGCGGTATCCCCTAAGTACACAAAAGCTTCATTGGGTAACTGCCGTAACGCTTCTTTGACGACCGTCAAGCCCCCTACCCCAGAATCAATAAAACCGATGGGACGTTGTTCGTTCATATTTTTTCAGTCCTCTACTAAATGCCTTCATTAAAAATCAGAGTACCTTATTTTCGCCTTTTTCGTCAAAGATTTCAAGTACCGCCTTTTAGAAGTCTTAGGAACTATCGAGGCGTCTTACTAAACAGCTAATCACTGGCTTTATGAGCTAGCCTCCGCTACTTCCTACAAGCAGATGAAGCAAATGTCCGCAAGCCCCCTTAATGAAGCCAGAAACATAGCTATGGTAGGTCGCCCCTCCAGATATTCCAGCGCTAAACACATTTCCTCAGATCGTTTATTGCTAGCCATCAACAATATGCCAAAAGCGGGAAGGCTCTCAGCTACAAGCTGAAACCTTCCCGCTAATTGTTCCTTGCGTTCACGTTGTTTTGTAAACTTGTTAATAATTATATTGCCGCCGTTCCAAGTACTTTGATAACAAGGACAAGACATAACAAATCACAAAGTACATGACTGTCATAGCGACAAACATCGGAATCACATAATTCTCATTTTGGCCATAGATGATTTTGGCATTGTGAGTCAGTTCCGGCAAGCTGATGATTACTGCTAATGAAGTATCTTTGATTAACGAAATCAATTGACTCACCAAAGCCGGAATCATGGATTTGAAAGCTTGTGGTATCAAGATACTCAACATGGTCTCCGTATAGGATAATCCTGTCGATAAGCCGGCTTCCATCTGACCTTTGGGAACGGCATTTAAGCCCGCCCGAAAAATTTCCGACAACATCGCTGATTCAAAAATCGTCAACGCTGCCACTGCGGCCCAAAAGATTGACAGCTTGATCCCAACTTGCGGGAGGGCAAAATAAGTAAAGAAGATAATCAACAACAATGGCAAGTTGCGAATGATGTCCACCACTAAGCCAACAATTTTGGATAAAAAGGGAATCTTCGCAAAACGCACCACCCCTAGTAGGCCACCAATGAAGAAACTCAAAAGGATCGCAGTCACTGAAACGAGAATCGTCACCAGGAGTCCATCCACTAGAAAGCTTAAATTTGCATAAGAATATGCCTCAATAAAGTTTTGCATAATTGGTCACGGCTCCTTTCTCAGTCGGTAATCGCCCAACGTTTTTCAAGATGATTCATTAAATAAGACAATGGCAAGGTCAATACCAGGTAAAACAATCCGGCAATAATATACGTATTAAACGTATCAAAGGTGGTACTAGCAACGGAATCCGCCTGATACATCAAATCTAAACCAGCGACCATTGCTAACACTGAGGAATTTTTCACCAAGTTTATAAATTGGTTGCCCAAAGGTGGGATGACAATTTTAAAAGCTTGAGGTAAGACAATGTGCCTCATTGTTTGCCAATAGGTGAAACCCGATGACAGCCCCGCCTCCATCTGACCTTTAGGAACCGTTTGAATCCCCGAGCGGACTGTTTCCGCGATAAAAGCGGAGGTATAAATAATCAAGGCAATGGTTCCCGCTTGAAAACCGTCTAACACTACCCAATACATCGGTACCACTACGACAAAAAACATGGCAATGATCAGTAACGGGATATTTCGGAAAAATTCCACGTAGGCTTTTGCCAATCCAGCGATCCACTTATTATGAGAAAGCTGAAAAATCGCCATCAAGGTTCCAATCAGCAAACTAAAGACCAAAGCGATTAAGCTGGAGTTGATGGTAATTTTAAAGCCTTCTAAAAAAACACTATGGTACTCTTGAAATAATTGAATCATATTAACCTCTGCTCCTTTCTTAGTCTTTCACCCGGCCGTCTTCCGTTTCTGGGAACCACTTATCAAAAATCCGGTCATAAGTTCCATCTTGATGCATCTCAGCTAAGGCCTCATTGACTTCTTTCAAAAAGTTATCCTGCCCTTTGTTGATTGCAATCCCATAAGGCTCCTGCGTAAAGGCCCCACCTGCCAGTTGGTATTCAGGGTTTTGAGAAGCCATACCGAGCAAAATTGCATTATCAGTGGTCATGGCATCGCCTTGTCCAGATTGTAAAGCGATAAAGCATTCCGCGTAATTTTCCCATTCTAAAACGGTGGTCTCTGGCGCAGCTTTTTTAATATTGTCCACTGATGTCGAGCCTTTGACTGCTAAAACTGTGGTGCCAGCTCCTAAATCTTCAATCCCCTTAATCCCACTATCCTTTTTCACTAAGAGGGATTGGCCAGCATCAAAATAGACATCCGAAAAATTAACTTGTTGTTTCCGCTCTTCAGTGATGGTCATGGTAGCGATGATGGCATCGATATTCCCATTTTTCAACAACGGGATCCGGGTTTTCGAAGTCACTTCGACGAAAATCGCACTGGCGTCAGGACCCAGTATTTTTTCGGTAATCCCACGGGCAATATCGATATCAAATCCTTTGACTTCTTTAGTTTTGACATCCATCATCCCGAAAAGGCGGGTATCATTTTTTACCCCCCAAGTGATGGAGTTGCTTTCTTTACTGGTTTGCGATATATCTCGATCTGCGACTTTTTCGCCACAAGCTCCTAGAAACAGCAGCATTAAACAAAGAGAAGCCACTGCAAGCAATCGATTTTTCATAGCCTTCCCTCCATTAATGATTGATGACTTTGCTGATAAATTGTTGCGCCCGATCCGATTGCGGGTTTTCAAAGAACTCTTCAGGATTGCGACTTTCTTCAACAACTTCCCCGTCTGCCATAAAAATAACCCGGTCAGCAACTTCCCGAGCAAAGCCCATTTCATGGGTCACCACAATCATCGTCATGCCATCTCTAGCAATTTTTTTCATGACGTTCAAGACATCCCCGATCATCTCTGGGTCGAGAGCCGACGTCGGTTCATCAAAAAGAAGAACTTCTGGTTTCATAGCGAGACCACGAGCGATCGCCACTCGTTGTTGCTGCCCTCCGGATAAAGTAGCGGGGTACACATCTTTTTTGTCTAGCATCCCAACACGGTCTAGTAATTTTTCAGCTGTTTTCGTCGCATCTTCTTGGCTTTCTTTCAAGACTTTCATCGGTGCCAAGGTAATATTCTCAACAACGGTTTTATTAGGATATAAGTTGAAGTGCTGAAACACCATCCCTATATTTTTCCGAATTTCAGTTAGTTTGGTACTTTTGTCTCGCAAATCTTTGCCATTGATTAAAAGCTGCCCGGAAGAAATGCTTTCTAAGCCATTGATACAGCGAAGCATCGTACTTTTACCCGAACCAGAAGGCCCGATTACGACGACCACTTCCCCTTGTTCAAACTGTAAATTAATATTTTTTAATGCATGAAACTTTCCATAAAACTTATCCACATTCACAAAATCAATCATCGCCATGCGGTTATCCTCCTTAAATCACGATTATTTTTTCATTTAATATTTATTATAGACGTTTTTTTGACAAATTGTAAAGAATAAAACGCCTATTACGTATAAATATTCTGAATTTTTCTATAGTTGTTTGGCAAATGAAACAGTTTTTCCGCTCTTTTTCATAACAAGAAAAAAACTGAGATAGTCGCTTTATCAGTGATTTTTCAGGTGTTTTTCACTTTTTCCATAAAAATCAAACCTCTGACAATTGTCTGCATTTTGCGACAAGCCTTCCTTTTTCCGGTTGTTTCTTAATCTAAAAAAAGGTACACTGACAGAGACAACTATTTTTAAGGAGCAGGTGAAATCATTGAGTAATACCATATTAACCGGCGACCGTCCCACGGGAAAACTGCACTTGGGTCATTACGTCGGATCTCTTAAAAAACGTGTGGAGATGCAAGCAGATCCAGCAAACAAGCTCTTTATCATGATCGCTGACATGCAAGCATTGACTGACAATGCTAAAAATCCCGAAAAAGTCTCCGCCAATGTCTTAGAGGTCGCCCTTGACTACTTGGCAATCGGTTTAGATCCTACGAAAACAACCATTTTTATTCAGTCCCAAATCCCCCAATTGGCGGAATTGACGATGTACTACCTCAATTTGGTCTCAGTAGGTCGCGTTCGACGTAATCCAACAGTCAAAACCGAAATCCAACAAAAAAACTTTGGTGAAGGCGTACCTACCGGATTCTTTATCTATCCCGTCTCGCAAGCAGCCGATATCACTGCCTTCAAAGCCAACTTGGTACCCGTCGGAGAAGATCAAAAGCCGATGTTGGAACAAACTCAAGAAATCGTACACACCTTTAATCACACCTATCAGGAAGTGTTAGTGGAACCCAAAGCCGTCTTACCACCTAAAGGCCAAGGACGCCTGCCGGGTATTGATGGGAATGGCAAGATGAGTAAGTCTCTAGGTAATGGGATCTATCTTGCTGATTCGGCTGACGTCTTAGCCAAAAAAGTGATGAGTATGTATACCGATCCAAACCATATTCATGTGGAAGATCCTGGGCAAGTCGAAGGCAACATGGTCTTCACCTATCTGGATGTCTTTGGTACAGACAAAGAAGCGATTGCTGAAATGAAAGACCATTACCGTCGCGGTGGTCTAGGTGATGTTAAAATCAAACGTTACCTGATCGAAGTTTTGGAAGCCGAATTCGGTCCGATTCGTGCTCGGCGGGAAGAATTTGCGAAAGATTCCGCAGCCGTTATGGAAATGTTACAAAAAGGCAGCGAACAAGCCGAAATCGTTGCAGCCAACACTTTAGCAGAAGTTAAAAAAGCCATGGGCATCGCTTATTTCGACTAAGGCTAACCCTTAGAAAGGCTAAAGGAACTCCTTCAGCCCAAAGATGCTAGCTGAACTTAGCGGCTTTTGCTTAGTCTAACCGTATGCGGTAGCTGGGCTCCTTCGTGAAGCCAAACATCGTTAAACTTGGTATGATGGCATTTATGCTTATGACAATTTTCTAATATCTTAGACTATAAAAAAACTCTCTACCCTATGTTTGTGGTAGAGAGTTTTTTACTGTGTCTCTTGTTCTATCGCAATCGCAGTCAAAGCCAGTTAAACGGTGTTCTGGGTTCTCCAAAAATCTGACAACTCTGCTTGTAACTGCTGGGTATCATGGACTAAACGGGCATGACGCCAATGCTGGGGAAAGAGTTTCTGATATCTGGGGGAGATAAACCGCTGATCTAACAGTAAGACCACCCCAAAATCCGATACATCGCGAATAACGCGACCAGCTGCTTGTAACACTTTATTCATTCCCGGCAGTTGATAGGCGTATTCAAATCCCTTGCCCTGAGCGTCATCGAAATAGTTTTTGATTAAGTCTTGCTCATGATTCATCTGTGGCAGTCCTACACCAACAATGGCGGTCCCAATCAAGCGGTCCCCTTTTAAATCAATCCCTTCCGAAAATATGCCTCCCAAAACGCAAAAGCCCACCAAGGTTTCAATAGGATTTGCCTCAAACCGTGCTAAGAAAGCCTCCCGCTCCTCTTCAACCATCTGCGTATCTTGAATTAAACAAGTGATCTCTGGATGATTGCTGGCAAAAAGGCTGGCTACTTCATCCAAGTATTGATAAGAAGGAAAAAACACCAAATAATTGCCAGTTTTGCCCGTAACCATTTGATAAATAGCATCAACGACTAGTGGCAAACTAGCTTGGCGCTTACGATAAGTCGTTTCAATATAATCAGCTACTAAAATCCGTTGGTGTTCTGGCGGAAAAGGACTCGGAAGTTTGTAACGCAAGGCTTCCTTTCCACCTCCAAGAACATCTTGATAATAAGCTAACGGGGTAAAACTGGCCGAAAATAACAAGGCACTTTTACCTTTCGCCAACATCTGATCGAGAAAAGGTGCTGGCGCGATACAAAATAGTTTGATTTTCAAATCTGTATAAGTGCGTTCGATAGTAGTCTCAAAATGATCATCATAGATTTCTGAAATCCGCAAGAAAGCTTGGACTTCAAAATAATAGGCCAAACCAGTTTCTTCTGCAGGATTGCCAGGATTGGCCGCCAACCATTCTTTCATTTTTTCCGAAAAACCATACAAGCGGTTAATCAGACTCTCCGGCATCAGGGATTGGTGTTTAAAGCGCCAATCTTCTTCGATTGAGCGTTGTTGCAAGAGTTCAAATTCATTGTCGATTTGATTGAGACGACGATGCAATCCGCGAAAGCTTTTCGGCAGTTTTTCTTGAAAAGCGTTACCGCTATTACGGGACAGAGTCGCTGAATACATTTCCCGCGAACGACTAACCAAATTATGGGCTTCATCAATCAGAAAGTAATAGTCCTCTTTTGGTTCCTCAAAAAAACGTCGCAAATAAACCGTCGGATCGAATAAATAATTGTAGTCACCAATAATGACATCGCAAAACAGACTGACATCTAATGATAATTCAAAGGGACAGAGCTCATGCTTTTTCCCGTAATGCTCAATAACTTCCCGTGTAATTTGATTTTCATGATGAAGTAAATCCCACAAGCCTTCATTGATCCGATTGTAGTAGCCTTTAGCATAAGGACAGTGTTCTGGCGTACAATTACGCTCTTCTAGAAAACATATTTTATCCTTCGCTGTCAACGTCACCGATTTTGTTTGACTGCCATTCTTCGCTAACGCCTTGAGGGCATCTTCAGCGACTTGTCGGGTGATGGTTTTGGCAGTCAGATAAAAGCAACGATCACCATCTGCTTCTCCCATCGCCTTTAACGCTGGAAAAAGGGTGGAAATCGTTTTACCGGTGCCGGTGGGAGCTTCGACGAAAAGACGTCGAGAAGTCTTCAAGGTTTTATAAGCTGCCGCCGCCAGTTCTCGTTGCCCTTTACGAAAAGTTTCATAGGGAAAGGTCAATTTGGTCAATGCCGTATTGCGAACTCTGCGCCAATCATCTTGGAATACCAACCATTTATGGTATTCCGTAAGTAAATGATCCATAAACAGTTGTAAGTCCGTCATCGTGAACTCGCGGCGGGTACGGGTGATGACTTCTTCTGTGGTCTGATAATAAGTCACCTGCACGGCTATCTCCGTCAACTGTTCCTGAAAAGCATAAAGATAGCCATAGACCATCCCTTGAAAGAAAAACAGCTCCAACTGATCTTCTGACAAGTCTTCGAAATGAACTTCTGAAGTCTTAATTTCATCAATAACTGTTTTACCAGCTTCATCACAAAAAATCCCATCAGCTCGTCCTTCGATGGTCAGAGAATCCTCTTGGACAGTCATGGTCCGTTTTAAGCTGACTTCCTTTGCATAATCCTCACCAGCAGCTTTCTGCAGTTTTCGATGGAGGCGGGCGCCTTCTTGTGCCGTGTGGTTTGAGACATGACGACTATCAATATCCCCTCGGCGTAAAGTAAATTCCACAATCTCACGAACGGAGATTTTTCCACGATCCATTTTCTCTCACCTGCTTTCTGCTAAACACTTTTCCGCTATATTTCCATTAGCCGAACATACGTTTATACCATACCGTTTCACCTCAAAAAATGCAACTACTGCTCATTCAAGGACACGGTCTGTAAAACTATCAATTTTTCCCGACAAGCTTTATTACACAAAAAAATCCTCGAAATCACTTTCGAGGACCAAGGAAATATTGGATATGTTTTTGGACTTAGTAAATATAACTGTCTTGAATTAGAAAACTATGAAACCTTCATCACCTAGCATTAAAAAAACAATCATAAAATTCACCGGTTGTCAGACGATTTTGAATACATTGACAACACCCCTGGTTTGTGAAGGGATTTTCTTTGCGTTATACTTAGAATGAGTTAATCAATAAACGAACGGAAGTGACTGTGATGAATATTCTCCAAATCCCTACTGGTGCGATTCAAGAAAACTGCTATCTTGTTTCCGACGAGCAACATCTACTAATCATCGATCCTGGCGCTGAAGCTGAAAAAATTATTGGTGTAATTGGCAAAAATGATGCTAAGCCGGTAGCAATTTTATTGACCCACACCCACTATGATCATATTGGAGCTGTCGATCAGCTGCGATACCACTACCAAATCCCGGTCTATGTGAGTCCTCTAGAAGATGCTTGGCTCAGTGACCCCCAGATGAATCTTTCAGGTCTAGGGCGTCACGATGATATGGATGACGTCTTTATCCGCCCAGCAGATCACTTGTTTGAGCTAAAAGCCTACGATATCGCTGGTCTCCGCTTCGAAGTCGTGGCGACCCCCGGACATTCCATCGGCAGTGTCAGCTTTGTTTTTCCAGATTTTGTAGTTTCGGGAGATGCCTTATTTAGAGGAAGTATCGGTCGGACAGATTTACCGACTGGAAACTTAGAACAACTGTTGACCAGCATTCGGACGCAGCTCTTTACTCTCCCTAATGAGTTTCCGGTCTATCCAGGCCACGGAGCTCCTACCACCATCGAACGAGAAAAACGGTACAACCCTTTTTTCAACAACTAAAAATAGGAAAATGAGGAATGTGTTTATGACTACTGAACTGTACATCATCCGTCATGGAAAAACCATGTTCAACGCCTTGCAACGAGCCCAAGGTTGGTGCGATACCCCTCTGACTGCCAAAGGTGCCGAAGATATCCATTACCTCGGCTTAGGTCTAAGGGATCTGACATTTGCCGAAGCGGTTTCTAGCGATTCCGGCCGAGCCATCGAAACCATGCGCCTGATCCTTGGAGAGACTCTTCAACAACCCAAACCACCTTACTCTATCGATAATCGGATTCGCGAATGGTGCTGGGGATCATTAGAAGGTGGCTATGATTCTGAAATGTGGGGCGTCTTACCCCGCGTGCTCAACTTTAAAACTAGCGAACAAATGTGGGAAACCGATATTTCCTTTAAAGACATCGCTCACGCTGTCTATAGCGCGGATTCTGCTCATTGGGCGGAACCTTATGATGTAATCGCCCAACGAGTTTACTCCGGTTTTGAGGACATCGCCCATCGAATCGAGAAACATGGCGGAGGAAAAGGGATCGTCGTCTCTCATGGCTTTACCATCGCTTTTTTGCTAAACCTGATCGATAGTACCCAACCGGTCCGTGTCGATTTACTTAACGGTAGCGTCACTCGCCTTCTATACGCTGATGGTAAATTTACCATTGAAGAAATCGGCAACACCCAATATATTGCAAAAGGTCGAGAAATTTCACGAGGGCTATTGTCCTAGAATATTTCGTCAAATGACACCAACGATAATTGGCTCTACGGCAATCATCGTTGGTGTTTTTCTTTAAATTTTTATAAGGATGAAGTCCTCTTACGAAATCGGTTGGTTTTACTAGCAAAAAACGCTATACTTTCAGTTATGTGGCTTTTACTTATCGGAAAAGCCCTTTATTATGAAAGGAATGATTCCCTTGTTTTTATTAAATATTGTAAAAGCGATTCTTCTCGGTATCATCGAAGGTATCACTGAATGGCTACCAATTTCCAGTACCGGTCACCTAATTCTAGCAGATGAGTTTATCAAACTTGATATGCCGCCAGACTTTATGACGATGTTCAATGTTGTGATCCAGCTAGGGGCGATTTTAGCCGTCATTTTTCTTTATTTCAATAAACTGAACCCCTTTGCTCCCTCAAAATCCGAAGTCGAAAAAAAGGAAACGTGGTCCTTGTGGTTCAAAGTGGTCGTCGCCGTGATCCCTTCAGTGATTATTGGCTTGCCTTTGGATGATTGGTTGGATGCGAATTTCCATCACTTTTTACCTGTTGCCATCATGTTAATCGTCTATGGGATTGCTTTCATCGTCGTGGAAAAACGCAACAAAACAGTCAAGCCAAAATGTACCACCCTAAATGATTTTACGTATAAGGCGGCTTTGTTAGTCGGAATGTTCCAAGTCCTCTCATTAGTGCCTGGGACTTCTCGTTCCGGTGCAACTATCTTAGGAGGAATCCTAATCGGTGCCTCGCGCTTTGTTGCAACCGAGTTTTCATTCTTCATGGGAATTCCTACCATGTTAGGGGCAAGCGGCTTAAAAGTCCTAAAATTCCTTCTTAAGGGCAATAGTTTTGACTTCCAAAGCGCTATCGTCTTATTAGTCGGAACGCTGGTCAGCTTTGTAGTCTCCATTCTCGCGATTAAATTCTTAATGAACTATTTGAAGAAAAACGATTTCACCGTCTTCGGTTGGTACCGCATTGTATTAGGTGCAATCTTGATTGGTTATTGGCTGATAGCAATGTAAGGATTAAGGATATCGGCCGTTTTGTAAAGATTCGTTTTAGCGTAAAACTAAGGTGACCCTTGACTGAAAGAATCAGAAAATCTCCGTTCTGGTGGTCCAGCTCTTAATTAGCCAAATTAGAAGCTTATCTTCCCCTATTTTCAGGAAGATAAGCTTCTTTTTGCAAGTAACGTCTGATAAATGTCACACAGCAAAAGATAGCACAATATCTTAGTGAGAAAGCCGGCCGGTCTTGCTTCCAGAGAATGCCTCGAGTGGAAGTAGGACCGGTAAATACCAACTAAAGAACCGTTGTCATTTTGCTAGCTCATCTTAGCGAACTCTGCTTAGATGAACTGTATGCGATATGTTTCTGATAGCTCCTTACCGAAGTCAAACATGTTGTAAGTCCAACAAAATCGTTGGACAACAACAAGTAATTTGCTAGCGTAAAAGGCCTAATTGGTGTTTCTAGTTCACAGTTTTAAACCTCATCTTTTACTTGGCTCGATCTTTTACGTCCATCCTTGAGAAACACTATCGTTCTCATGTAAGCGTTTCTATTATCAATTAGGGAAAACAATATGATAGTCTTGTAGTGAAAGAAGGTGTCCGTAATGGGAAAAGACGAAAAACGAGCATGGCTCTCTACGTTACTGTGTTTAGCTTTTATGATTGCTGGTCGTATCGCACAAGCAATGGCCCTCACTTGGTTTCCCCTCCTCTTTATAATTGCTATTATTTTTGGCGGGTGGAAACAAACTAGCGAAGGCCTGCAAGAACTCATACACAAACAAACTCTCAATGTGGATTTGCTAATGGCATTAGCTGCGATTGGTGCCTGCATCATCGGAAATTGGTTTGAAGGGGCGATGTTAACCTTTATCTTTTGTCTCAGTGGTTTTTTAGAGGAATATACCACTAACAAAAGCCGCAAAGAAATCACTGCGCTCATGAACCTGCAACCAACCTTGGCACTGAAGTACTTTCCTGATGGTTCCCTTGAAGAAGTACCAGTCGAAGAAGTCGCCGTGGGAGATTTACTAATGGTTCCCAAAGGCGGCACCATTCCCATCGATGGCATCATTACCAAAGGCAACTCCCCAATCAACGAAGCAGCCATCAACGGGGAATCCCTCCCTGCGGAAAAAACGGTTGGCGCTGAGGTTTACGGTGGTACTCTCAATCTTGGCAACGCCCTCACCGTAAAAGTTCGGACGGTAGCCAGCGATACGGTAATGGCAAAAATAGTCAAATTGGTGGAAGAAGCTGAAAATCAGCCGACTAAAACAGCGACTTTTATCAATAAAATCGAAAATATCTATGTAAAAATGGTACTCATCGCGGTTCCTCTAATGATTTTTCTACCCTACTTCTTTTTAGGTTGGAGTTGGCATGAAAGCTTTTATCGTGGCATGGTCCTTTTGGTGGTTGCTTCACCTTGTGCACTAGTCGCTTCTGCCACACCAGCTACTTTGGCAGCAATCTCGGCAGGAGCTAAAAATGGTATTTTGGTCAAAGGTGGCGCTGCCTTGGAACGCCTCTCCCACTTGCGAGCTATCACATTTGATAAAACCGGTACCCTGACAGAAGGACGGCCAGTGGTTACAGATGCAGTGTTTATTGAAGACTCATTGCTAGTCCGACAGATGTTATTGGCGATGGAGTCCCAGACAACCCATCCATTATCAACGGCGATTATTGACTATTTAAGCGAAACTACCCCGCTTGAGGAAAATTGGCAGGATTTACCGGTCGAAGAAGTCACGGGCTTTGGCCTCCAATGTCAACTGGAAGGCCAGCTCTGGCGGGTGGGTAAATATCAGTTTGCTGATCAACAAGCCCAACCCCTCAGTAAAAAACAAGAAAGCCAGATTCA
Source organism: Enterococcus diestrammenae (assembly GCF_009933255.1). Lineage (GTDB taxonomy): Bacteria > Bacillota > Bacilli > Lactobacillales > Enterococcaceae > Enterococcus_C > Enterococcus_C diestrammenae. The sequence continues at coordinate 59,694 of NZ_MAEI01000053.1, forward strand.
ACAGCTCCTAGCTAGCGGCAAAACATTGATCTATCTGACCAGAGCCGGTCAACTGCTGGCCTTCTTAGCCTTACAAGACGTCGCCAAGCCAGAAGCCTACCAAGTGATTAACTATTTCAAAGACCAAAAAATATATACTTCCATGCTGACTGGCGATAATTATGAAACAGCCAGTGTAATTAGCCGAAATCTTGGTCTGGATGCCTTCCAAGCCAACTGTTTACCAGAGGATAAAGCAAAAATTATCGCGGAACTTGGGGAGACTCACGGTGTCAACGTAATGGTAGGGGATGGGATTAACGATGCCCCTGCCCTAGCAAACGCAGCAATCGGTGTGGCAATGGGTGAAGGAACGGATTTGGCAGTTGATGTCGCGGACATGGTCTTGATGAAAAATGATTTACGAAAACTTCAGATGGCCCATCAGCACGCACAAAAACTGGAACGAGTCATTAAACAAAATATCATCTTTTCCATCGGCGTCATCTTACTTTTGATTCTCTCAAATTTTGTCCAAATACTAACTTTACCGCTGGGTGTCATCGGTCATGAAGGTAGCACCATCTTAGTCATCTTAAATGGCCTACGCCTTTTGCGCATGAAATCGATCCCTGAAAGCAACCACGCTTGCGCTCCTTGTCCTTTGCAAAGCTCGACCAAGAAAGAACCAAAGATTGTTTAAGTTACCGATATGAAAAGGGTAGCCAGCCGATCGTAGAAAAGGTGAAATTTCATCATACCTTAGTCTAATCAAAAAAGCTTCTCTTCCAAGAGTTCACACATCTTGAAAGAGAAGCTTTTTTACTGCCTTACGTAGGCCATTTTTTCAGATTAGGGTACGAAACAGGAGCGTCTATCATCCCTCTGTTTCGCAAATTCCACGCACCAGGCCAGGCATCAGGTATTTTTGATAACCATCCCATCGATGATATCCACGGCATCTTCACTATTATTGATGATTGCCTCTAAGCGCTCATAAATTTCTTTCCATTTAATCACTTCAATAGGATCTTTTTCTTCTGTGAACAAATCTTTCTTCAAGCGAGAATACAAACGATCCGCTTCCGATTCAATCGTATTGACTTCATCAATCATGGATTTCAAAGTTTTTGAATGTTTAAATTTAGGAAATTCGCCTGTCGCGGTATGTACCCCTTTGGCTGCCGTCACGATCATATCCACGAAAACATCTGTTTCCGGACGCATTTTTTCGATAACTAAGTTTTCAAAAAGGTAAGTCACACCATTGATACCATCTAAAATATCATCAATTCGTTCCGAAATCACCAAGATGTCTTCCCGATCGATGGGAGTGATAAAAGCATCATAAAGTTCGTTAGTCAGCTCCGTCACGATGGTATCGGCTTCTTTTTCCAATTTATGGATTTTTTCTGCCTCAAGGGATAAGGTCGCAGGCTCATAGTTTCGCACCAAGCTTGCCAAAATTTCTGCTGCTTGATGAGCGTTATCTGCCAAATGTTCCATTGCCTTGAAGAAATCATATTGTTTTTTTCGTGCCATCTTCTGTACACTCCTTCATCATTGTGCTGCCAGTTATGTCTTTTGATTGAAATCGACCAACAGCCTAGCTTACTATTATTCTAAAACAACGCTACTGTCTTTTGCTCTTAAACTAGGGACGTTTAAAAAATAGCGATAAATAATTTTGCCATCACAAAAGCGATTAACCCACACCCTGGGAAAGTCATCACCCAAGCAAAGATCATCTCTTTAACAATTCGCCAATCGACACTAGAAAGTCGTCTGGAAGCTCCGACACCCATGATTGCAGTTGTTTTGGTATGAGTGGTGGAAACCGGAATCCCAAAAACGGAAGCTAAAAATAGACAAACCGCTGCGCTCAAATCCGCCGAAAACCCTTGATAAGTTTCTAGCTTTACCATGTCCATACCGACAGATTTGATAATTTTCATCCCACCGACAGAAGTCCCAAAGCCCATCGTCAAGGAACATAAAGCCATCACCCATAAAGGAATCGTAAAGCCATTTCCTGTTTTTTCAGCTAAACCATTATAAAACAGTCCTAGCATGAAAACCCCCATGAATTTTTGACCATCTTGGGCACCATGCAAGAAGGCATTAGCCGCTGCTGCACCTGCTTGGCCGATGGTAAAGAATTTGTTGGCCTTGCGTCGTTGGACATTTTTAAAGATAGCCACAATAAATTTAGTAACTAAATAACCGCCACCAAAGCCCATAATCGTCGAAACGACCAAACCAATGATAACTTTGACCCATTCGCCGCCGTTAACCGCTCCCAATCCACCTAAAGCCATAGCTGATCCCGTCAATCCGGCAATCAAGGCATGGGATTCACTAGTTGGAATACCAAAATACCAAGCCGCCACCGCCCAGACGACGATTGAAAACAGTGAAGCCGCCAAAGCCACTTGGGAAGCGCGAATATCCCCCGCGGCATCGAAACTCACAATATTACTAATCGTCTCGGCAACTTGCGAGTTGAAAACTGTCATCACCAACGCTCCGAGAAAGTTCATGATTACCGCGATGCCAATCGCGACATTCGGTTTCAATACCCGAGTCGACACCGCCGTCGCGATAGCATTTGGTGCATCGGTCCAGCCGTTGACGAAGATGACCCCCATGACCAATACGACGGTCACAATCAATGCAATACTCACTAAGCACACCACCAAAATTTATTTTATTGTCTAAGTTATCGTAACACAGTTTCCTTACTTGCTACTTAAATGCTCTCCAAGCAAGGCAAACCTCTATCATTCTAACTTTTTTTTCCCCCTGTCGCAATAGCCAGCCACATATTTGCTAGCAACAATAAACCATTATTGCTCACAGAATGGCAAAAAATTTTTCTATCATGCATTTTTTGTTCTTTACCAAAAGAAAAAACGTTTTATTCTGGATTGAAATTTATGGCTTTTTTACAAGTAAAAGCCGAAGAATATCCCACATAATCTGCTTCTAATCTCGAATGCCCCCGAATAATGCCAGCGAATAAAGCCGAAACCGGACTTACAAAAACATAGCACTAGTATCCCCTTCATTCTCGCAGATTAAAAGAGTGCGTTGATCCTTTTTGATGACTCTTCAAGCTAAGAAACACCAATAACTTTCCCTTCATAGTTAAGAAATGACTGTTAAGGGAAAATTCTTTACATTCTTTTATTGCAATGCGATAAAGGTTTAGGTATAATGACTAGTGTTGATTTGTACGATTTTATTCGTACAATACTTTTTTTTCGGAGGTGAATATCCCATGCCAAACATTGAATCTGCAATCAAACGCGTAAAAACAAGTGAAGTGGCTACTGCTAAAAACGCTTCTCAAGTCAGCGCAATGCGTACAGCTATCAAAAAATTTGAACAAGCAGTCGAAGCAGGTGCCGATAATGTAGATGCGTTGTACAAAGACGCTATCAAAGCTATCGATATGGCTGAAACAAAAGGCCTGATCCACAAAAACAAAGCAAACCGCGACAAGTCTCGTCTGACTAGCAAACTTGCGAAATAAACCGAGCTGCCCTTCTAGGTTAGCTTTAAAAGCTCCGCCAGAGGATTTATCCTCTAGCGGAGCTTTTTTTTAAAGAACTTATCAAAAATTAACCTCCAGAAAGCCTGATGTATCGGAAATGAAGTGGTGTATCATAGCGTCATTGAGATGCTCGAAAAAGGTGAAATTTAGCGATTTGGGACTTGGGTTGACGGTAGCTAGACCGGAAAATACCAAATACAAAACAATTTGTCACTTTCCTCTGAGCTTCAAACTTAGAGTAAGTATCATAAGTGCCACCAACTCTAAGTACTTTTGCTAGTCTTTTTCAGCCTTCTCTGCTTAGAAATGACTGTATGGGCAATTTTTTATAGTCATCTCAGTCTATAGAGCTGCTGTCAATCCAATTCTGCTCCGCTAAATCTCACCTTTTTCCCGGTATATGCTACCTTACAAGAAAATAATTTGCTGAATTTACGATGCAAAGGGAATAAATCGCTTATCGCTAAAATAGGGTGGACTCGCTGGAAGCGAGTTGCCCTGTTTTCTTATTAACCAGACTCGGTAGCTTAAATTGAATTCTTAACTTTATTCCTTTGTTTCCTCTTGATAATTTTGCAAAATCTCCAAAAAGATAGCCCCGTATTTATCAAGCTTATTTTCACCAATTCCTTTGATTTGCAACATATCTAAGCGACTCTCTGGACGTTTTTCTGCTAATTCTCTTAACGTTTGATCGGAGAAAACGACATATGGTGGTAAATTCTGATCCGTAGCCAGTTCGTAGCGCTTTTGCCGTAGTAGTTCAAACAAGGTATCATCCATAGCGATTTGTTTCACTTTTTGTTGTTTGCGATAAACCGTTTCTTGCCCACGTAAAACACTTACCCCTTCTTCGGTAATTTTCAGTGTCGGGTACTCCTCTTGACCGGCTGTTAAATACCCGCTTGCTGTCAAATAATCAACCAATGCTGTTAAGTCTTTTTGGGTCCACCCTTTCATCAGCCCATAAGTCGACAGTTCGTCAAAATGCCACTGCTTCACCTTTTGATTTTTTGATCCCGTTAGTACTTGGACCACCAATCCTTTGCCAAAACGTTCTCCCATGCGTTTCACACAGGACAAAATCATTTGGGTCTCCTGGGTAACATCCACCAGCTCCCGCTCGTCCAAACAATTGCCGCAGTGACCACAATCTGGCCCATCTTCTCCAAAATAGCGCAAAATATAGCGCTGCAAACACAATTGTGTATGGGCATATTGATTCATTTCTCTTAGTTTCATAAATTCATTATTCTTATAATCTTGATCTGCCTCTGATTGTTGAATAAAAAAGCGTTGCAGCTGAATATCTTGGGGCGCATAAAATAAAATAGCTTCACTAGGTAGACCATCCCGCCCCGCTCGACCTGCCTCTTGATAATAAGATTCCAAATTACCCGGCATTTGGAGGTGAATGACATACCGAACATTGCTTTTATCGATTCCCATCCCAAAGGCGTTCGTGGCTACCATGACGGTTACCCGATCATAGATGAAGTTTTCTTGGTTAAAGGTTCGTTCGCTTTCTGTCATGCCGCCATGGTAACGACCTACTTTGATCCCAGCCTTCTGCAAACGATTGTACTGCTTTTCCACTTCTTTGCGAGTAGCACAATAAATGATTCCAGCTTGATCAGCATTGGTTCGCAAATACTCCATTAGATAACTTTCCGGCCGATCCTTCACCACTGAAAAAGCTAAATTTTTCCGTTCAAAACTGGTCTTTACCAGATGGTCATCTGCAATCTGCAGCAACTGTTGAATATCCGCTGCTACTTGTGGTGTGGCTGTAGCAGTCAAAGCGACTACCGGAACCTCGGGTAGCTCTTGCAAAAAATCTGGCAACCCTAAGTAGCTAGGGCGAAAATCATGGCCCCATTGAGAAATACAGTGGGCTTCATCCACCGCTACCAAACTGATTGAGACACTGTGTACCAACTGCAAAAAATCTGGAGCGGTCAACCGTTCTGGGGCAACATATAATAACTTGACTTTACCTTGACGAACCTCAGCCATCCGCGCTAGACTTTCTCCCCGTGAAAGTGAACTATTGATATAAGTCGCTGGCAACCCTAGTTCAACGAGGGCATCCACTTGGTCTTTCATCAAAGCAATCAAGGGCGAAACCACCAAGGTCACTCCTGGTAAAAGCAAGGCTGGCAGTTGGTAACAGACGGATTTCCCACCCCCGGTAGGCATAATTCCCAATGTATTTTCGCCAGCTAATACTTGCTGAATAATTTGCGCTTGGCCTGGTCGAAACTGATCATAACCATAAACCCGTTGCAACAATGCTAATGCTTCTTCCAAAAAAGGTTCCCTCCATCTATTGGCATTCCCTTGATTCTTTGCAGACAATCGGAATCAAGGGAAACGACGGATCAAAATTGATCCGCCGCCTCCAGTATCGTCAATTCAAAAAGTAGCTCTTTATCCATTATCCCAGTCTTGACAAGGTAGTCGTTTTCAATCAATTGATCATAGACTTTCATTAAGGTAGACAATGAAAAACGGCGAGCCTGTTGCATCGCTAGTTTCACACGATAAGGGTGAACACCAAGAATACTAGCGATATTGGACTGCTGATTGCCCTGCTTCATCAAGATCTGAGTTTGCAGTAACAAACGTAACTGGCTCAACAAGATAGCGTTTAGTTTAATCGTTTCTTCACCTTGCAACAATAAATCTTGATAGAGGCGCAGAGCTGCTTCTGTTTGACCGGTCAACAAGTAGTTCGTCAGGTCAAATAAATTATGATCCAAAGTCTTAGGAACTAAGGCCAACAAAATCTCAGGAGTGATGATTTTATCAGCGCCAGCATATAAGACGAGCTTTTCCAATTCCCGCATCCCTTTGGCTAAATCTAAATCGGTCAATTGGATAAACAAATCCAATGTTTTTCGGTCCATTACCAAACCGCTATTTTCTACGGAACGTTTTAAATAAACCGTTGCATCTTTTTCGCTTAGAGGTTGTGCCTCAATCACGGTTGCGGCTTTTTTTATGGCTTTGGTAATTTTTTTCCGTTCATCCAACTTTTCATAAGGAGCGATAAAAACAATTACTGCCGTATCGGCGGGGTGTTGTAAATAGGTCAGAAAATCGGCAAAATCATGTTCCGGCGCAGCAGTCTTCTTTTCTGCGGTAAGGAAAAATGGATTTTCCACTAGGATCAACCGTTTATCCTCTGACGAAAACAAAGGCAAGGTATCCGCTTCAGCAACTACCAGATTTAAATAATCCTGTTCCATATCAAAGACCACCAAGTCCAAGTCATCCTTGGTTAATTGCAGTCGCTCCATAAAAGCCTGACGAATTTTATCTTGGAGGTATTGTTCTTTACCTAAAACAAGATAAATCGACGCTAAGGGTTGCGTCTTTATCGCTGTCAGTGCACTTTGGGCATCCATTTTCTTCACATCCTTCACAACAAGCACTCCCTGAGATTTCAGAAAAGCGACTTCTTCTCTCGTGTTATCCTATCATTTTGTCTATCAAAGTGCAACGACACCAAACATTCAATCCTGACTGATCACCGATTCCGGCTGTACCGGTATCACTCCCATCACATAACGATAATAAATCATCCCCATCTGATCGGTCCGTAAACAATGCACCTGATTTTCGGCTAACGTCTCCAAGACTTCTTGATGAGGATGCCCAAAACGATTGTCTAAGCCACAGGAAAGCACTGCTTCTTGTACTTGTAATGTGGCTATGAAAGCTGGATGACTAGCGGTTCGACTGCCATGGTGGCCGGCTTTCAGCACATCAACGGTTAACTTTGGATAGCGTTTCAAAAGAGCAAGTTCTCCTGCCTGGTCCAAATCACCAGTAAATAAAAATTGTCTTTGGCCCATCCTTGCGCTGATCACCAAAGAATCTTCGTTTTCCCCTTGACCAGCCTTTTTTGGCGCCAAGACCTCCAGCGCAAAATTTGTCGATAAACGGCTACCAGCTGTCACTGTCCGCACTTTTGTCTTTTGTGTGATTGTTGCTAATAGCCTGGCTACATTAGGATGCTTTTGCGCCCCTTCGCCAATCACCAATTCTGTCACAGGAAAGTGAGCCAACACCGCGGAAACATCCCCCAAATGATCACTGTCTCCATGGGTCAAAATCAACCGATCAATTCGCCTTATACCTTCGCCTTTTAAAAAGGGAATCAAGGTGCTTTCCGCATTATCTTTCACCCTACCTGTCGCCCATGCTTCTTTGGCAAAACCAAGGCGACCACCAGTATCAATCACGGTGACCTCTTGATTCCAGCGCTGGCGTAAAACGATGCTATCCCCTTGGCCAACATCCACAAAAGCAATCATCTGGTCCATCGGTAAACTAGCCGTTAGCCAGGGAAACACGATACAGACCAAAATCAGAGCACGGATTTTTCCTCGCTGAAGCAATAATAAACTGGCAACTAAACAAAAGCTAACCACCCACAGCTCTGGTTTACCAGTGATTATGGAAGCAAAGTTTGCTTTTTGTAAGAGCGCTCCTAAACCAGTGAGGCCCTCCTCAATAACTACCAGTCCTCCTCCTTCAAGGGGCATCCCGACTAAGGAAAGAATCAGTAAAAGCAAAAATCCCGGTAACAAGACCCCACTAAAAAGCGGAACACAGACTAAGGTCAATAAGCCCCCAGTCCATGACCATTCACCGAAGAGATACATCAAAAATGGCGCTGGTAAAAAAGTTAATAAGCCCCCTTGAACCAGTTGCTGGCTAGGCTTGCCACTAGTTGGCAACAAGAGGATTAACCAGGCGAGATACAAAGAAAGCTGGCCGCCGGTAGTCAGTAAAACTCGTGGCCAAATCACTAACATCATCACTAAGACAACAGCAAAACGATCCATCTCTGTCAACCGTAAGCGGAGAACCTTTAGTGTACGACGAACAAAGTAAAACAAACAAGCCCGCAAGACACTGCTGCTACCACCAAAAATAATCCCACCCACCAATAAGCAACCACACAGGGGAAGATAAGATTCAACTGCAGTCAATCGTAACCGCCGCAGTCCTTTGTCTAACAAGCCAAAGAAAAACACCAGATGCATTCCTGACAAACTAAACAGATGCAAAATACCTGTCTTCTGAAAACCCTCTGATAATCCTTGAAAAGTGGCATCCTTAAACCCAAAAAGGAGTGCTTTAAGATAACTGGCTTTCACTGGTGGAAACCGATCCTCCACATGGTTAATCAACTGCCCCCGTTGCCGTCGAATCAAGTTGCTAAACTTTTCCCATAAGGTTGCCTTGGTCTCTTGCTCCCACTTCCTAAGGGTTTTCACAAACATGGTGCCACTGTATCCATTGTTTTTCAGATAATCCTGATAGGAAAAGCCATGAAGATTTCGTTGGGGACTCCCCTTTGACCACTTACCGGTTAATTGGAGGGCTAGTTGCTGGCAACGAGCCTGTCGCCAGGTTTGCTGTTGTTTTTGCGTTTTAGCAATTACGGTGACCCGCAACTTGTATTGCTCATTTATCCCGTCAAACTGAATCCGATCACCGTTGATTTCGATGGTATCTCCTAAAACGGTCACTACTTTGGTCACCCTCGTTCCCTCCGCTAGCTCTTCAGGTGGCGGTAGGCTCAAACCAGTGATTGAAAAGAAAATACCCAAGCGCAATAGACACAAAAAGCTGCAGAAAATACCAGCAGCTAAAAGCCACCACCATCTTCTACAGCAGAAAACTAACACAAAATAACTAATCAGTAACCAAAAGCAAAGCATCTGGGTCGTCAAAGCTAAAACCACGCAAGCTGTCAACAGACTCGGGAAAATCAGTCGACCTTGCCCTTTAAAAATCCCTTCAGCCTTCAGAAGCATCCTCCAAAGCCCGGGCGGATAATTTTTCAAAATAATTTGGATCCAATGTTACTTGATGGACTGAAGCCCCCACCCGTTTGATTAATTCCATCGCATAATTGTCATTGCGATAATCATGGAGATAGTGAATCTTTTTGACCCCAGCTTGCAACAAAGACTTGGTACAATTCAAGCAGGGAAAATGAGTGACATAAATTTCTGATTGGTCAGCGGAAATCCCCAATTTTGCACATTGCAATAAGGCATTGATTTCGGCGTGTAACGTCCGGATACAATGTCCATCTACGACATAGCAGCCTTCATCGATACAATGGACATCCCCAGAAACTGCTCCATTGTAGCCCCCGGCGATGATGCGTTTGTCTTTGACTAATGTCGCGCCTACTTCCAAGCGGGTACAGGTGCTACGCAAAGATAACAAAACAGCCTGTGCCATAAAATATTGGTCCCATGGAATTCGTTGGTCCGTCATAATTTTCTCCTTTAATGGTTATTCAAACCTTTGATCAGTATTAGTTATATTGTAATAGATGATCGCAGTTTTTCAACTGTCTTTTCACCAATTCCCGAAACTTCTTTGAGGTCCTCCAGGGCTTTGAAGGGACCATTTTCCTCCCGATAGCTAATGATGGCTTCTGCTTTTTTCTGGCCAATCCCAGACAAGGTGGTTAATTGGGCAATATCTGCTGTATTGATGTTGACTTTTCCTTTCTCCGTGGGCGTCTCAGGGCTTCCTGAAGCAACGGCGGGTTCGGTCTCTGGCCGTGTAACAACGGGTTCTTGTGCTTGCTCCTTGGCTTCGGCTTTCGTCAAAACATAGATAAACTGCTGATCAGCCACTAACTGAGCCCCGTTAATCAGCCAGTCGCACGCCTCCTTGGTCAACCCACCCGCTTTATTGATGACATCATATACCCGATCACCAGTCGTCATCTGGTACACACCAGGTCGTGCCACAGCGCCTTTGATATCGACATAAAGCACTGTCATGCGACGGATTGCTGGCTACTTTCAGCAACTTGAGTCTGACTTGTCTCATCTAAAAACCCAACACCCTGATTTGCGGCTTCACTAGCCGTGAGCAGGGTATTATTATCAGACAAAAATAGTCTGCCGCATACCGCTCCAATTGCCAGTAAGAGACAAGCAAGGAACACGCATATTGGTTTTTGATAGGCTTGTAGCCATTCTTTGATTTCCATTGCACTTTCCTCCTTTCAAAATAAAATACGCAAAAAAACTCCCTGGCGACAAAACCAAGGAGCCTTTCATATAAGATAAAGAACTGATAAAAATTTAAGCATCAAAAAGGGAACCTAGCGGGATTTCGGAAAAGGAGATCCTGCTGTTATTTTGCTGATTGGAAAAGTTGAAATTCACCGGTCCCACTGCGATCCAAGGAATTCCCCAGAAGAAAGCCAACTTCCTTTTTTTAGCCATTATTTTTCTAAAAGTTGAGTCATTTCCTGAGGGCTATGGTAAACAAAATCAGCATTAACATCAGATAATAAGCCTTCATTATCAAAAAAGCAGGAGCGAATCCCCGCTCGATTCCCAGCCAAAACATCCATGATTCGGTCCCCAATCATGACGCTTTCTTCCGGTACCATTTGATATTTGTTTACTAGATAAAGGATAGCCTCAGGATCAGGTTTACGAGCAAAATTCATTTCCGGGCCAACGATTTCTTCAAAATAAACCAACAGATCGTGTTTTTCCAACATTTTCTTTGTATCTTCTCCCCAGCGATGGGTCATGATAAACTGGCGAGCCCCACTAGCTTGAATGGCTGCAAGCATTTCTTTGACACCAGCAAAAGGGCAAGGTTCACGCTTGTCTGCTGCTTCAAACCCGTGTAAAGCTTGCGTAAAGCTAACAAAATCAATGCCATATGTGTCGGCCACTTTTTTAGAAGAAAATTCCTTCAACATTTTATAAACTTCACGTTCATCAGCCGTTACCTCGTTTTTTTGCAGAACCTTCATCACTGCTTGTAAAATCATTGGATAGGTATCGTATAACGTCCCATCAAAATCCCAGATAAAATTTTTCATCGTCTTTCTTGCCACTGCCTTTCTACGGTTTCATCATCACTACTTCCTAACATAAACGATAACCCTAACTGACGCAAGAATTTTAGGATTTTTCAATGGAATTTTCACGACTTTTCCAGATCCCCTTAGAGCCTGCCATTTAGAAAAAAATAGCGTAAGTTCTTAAAACCTACCAGTAGTAGCGTTGGCCTACTAAAAAAGCCGGGCAGCCTTGCTTCCGGAGAATCCCTCGGGTAGTAGTGGGACCGGTAAATGCCAACAATAAACAGTTGTCATTTTGCTAGTTCATCTTAGCGAATTCTGCTTAGATGAACTGTATGCGCCATGCTTTTGATAGCTCCTTGCCAAAGTCAAACTTGTTGTAAGTCCAATAAAAACCGTTGACCACAACGAATAATTCCGCTGACATCCGTGACATTCCTAGCCGAGTAAATCACTTGCAACAAGACCAACCGTTTTTGTTTATAAACCTTTTTTATTCTGAATTCGTTTTAAGTTAATCGGTTATTTCTCAATCTGCTATCTATCGTCAAATGGCTTTCACATAGATTAAAACTTATAATACCTTAATTAAAAAAAGCCGATTCTTGAGGAGAGTGACGTCTCGCGAATCGGCAGTTTTACTTGGTAAATAACATTAATTTTTAAAGCTATGAATCGGTGCCGGAATCCGGCCTCCTCGTTGGATAAAGTCAGTGGATTTAGCTGGATTGGTCTTCATCACTGGTGCCCGACCTAACAGACCACCAAATTCCACCATATCTCCTACTGATGTCCCCTGAGCAGGGATGATACGTACCGCAGTCGTCTTGTGGTTGATGACCCCAATCGCTGCCTCATCGGCAATCATAGCTGCGATGGTGGCTGCTGGTGTCTCTCCAGGAATCGCAATCATATCCAAACCTACTGAGCAAATGGCTGTCATGGCTTCAAGTTTTTCTAAGTTTAATAAGCCTTTTTCCACCGCCGTAATCATCCCTTGGTCTTCTGAAACAGGAATAAAAGCACCCGATAAACCGCCCACATGATTGCAGGCCATGACGCCACCTTTTTTGACGGCATCATTTAAGAGTGCCAAGGCTGCTGTCGTTCCATGAGTACCCACAGAATCCAAGCCCATCTCTTCCAAAATATCCGCCACACTATCCCCGACAGCTGGCGTCGGTGCCAAAGATAAATCAACAATCCCAAACGGAACGCCTAGACGTTCAGAAGCGATTTGTCCCACCATTTGCCCCATCCGCGTGATTTTAAAAGCGGTCTTCTTGACGGTTTCCGCCACCACATCAAAGGATTCCCCTTTGACCTTTTCCAAGGCTCGCTTGACAACACCAGGACCAGAGACCCCCACATTGATTTCACAGTCGGCTTCTCCTACCCCGTGGAAGGCTCCCGCCATGAATGGATTATCTTCCACAGCATTCGCAAAAACCACGAGTTTGGCACAACCCATATCAGAAGCTGCGGCCGTTTTTTTGATTGTTTCCCCCATCAATGCCACAGCGTCCATATTAATCCCAGCTTTTGTGGAACCTATATTGACAGAAGAACAGACAAAGTTGGTTTCTGCCAAGGCTTGTGGAATCGATTCAATCAAAGCTAAATCCGCTCCCTGATAGCCTTTTTCCACTAAAGCAGTGTAACCTCCGATAAAATTGACGCCTAACTCTAGAGCACAACGATCCAAAGTTTTTGCAAAAGCAACACAGTCTTGCCCACCACTGGCTGAAGCTACGATTGCAATCGGTGTGACCGAGATTCGCTTATTGATAATTGGGATTCCAAATTCCAATTCAATATCATTGCCGACTTTTACCAAATTTCGTGCTTTTGTAGTGACTTTGCGATAGATATTGTCACAAGTAGTTTGAACATCCGATGCAATACAATCCAATAACGAAATCCCCATCGTGATGGTTCGAATATCTAAATTCTCCTCTTCCACCATCCGAATTGTTTCTAAGATTTGATTTGTCTCCATAAAGTACCCCCACAGTTAAAATTATCGCCTAAAAAAGTAGGCCCATGTTATTCAGCAAGCTGCTTTTTATAATTTATGCATCGCGTTAAAAATCTCTTCATTCTGCACTTTAATGGAGACACCAAGGGATTCTCCTACTTGATTGAGCTCTTTACGAATTGTTTCAAAATCGCTGCTTTTATCCATGGTCAACATCATCATCATGGTAAAGTAATCATCCATAATCGTCTGGGAGACATCCAAAATATTGATTTCCAATTCCGCCAATTTTTGGCTCACTCCGGCAATAATCCCAACTTTGTCTTTCCCAATCACTGTTAAAATAACCCGCATCTGTAAAACTCCCCCTTTGATTTTTTCATAGTATAGCATATCTAGACGAACAAAACGGAATAATTGTTAACAATTGAACTTTTTCAATGTTTTTCGTTCGGATTTCCATCAAGTTATATTAAAAATCCCTCTCACTTATCAGCTGACTAGCGCTTTCACCATTCTTTTAGAGCACTTCCTTATGAATAATCTGTAGTTTTTCATCAAATTCATACAAAACCGGTGTTGCATTGGGAATCTCGATTTTATCCATCTGATCTTCCGGCACATTTTCCAAATATTTCACCAAAGCCCGTAAACTATTGCCATGCCCGCACACCAACACATTTTTCCCATCATGTAATAAAGGAGCAATCTGATCTTGCCATAACGGAATAACCCGTTGAACGGTCATAGCCAAGTTTTCACCATGGGGAATACTTTGGGGATCCAACTGCTGATAACGGCGATCAAAATGATTTGCTTCTTGTAAAGGGGGCATCTCATAATACCCACGGCGCCACTTTTTCACTTGTTCAGCCCCGTATTTAGTAGCCATCTGCTCTTTGTTTTTCCCCACCAAAGCCCCATAATGCCGTTCATTTAGACGCCAAGTCTTATCCACTGGCAGCCACAGCTGATCACAGGCTTCCAATACCGTTTGGCAAGTAATCAGCGCCCGCTGTAATACTGACGTATATGCATAGTCAAAAGCAATATCAGCTTTGGCTATTTTTTCGCCCGCCAGACGAGCCTGTTCCTTACCTTTCGTGGTCAGCGGGACATCTAGCCAGCCTGTCCAATAATTTTCAAAATTCGCTTCACTTTCACCGTGACGAATAATTACCATTTTCACACCTACAACAGCTCCTTTTACTGGGATCCATCTGTTACCTCTCACAAACAAGGCTGGTGACAAGCAAGAAAGGCTGGAAGGATCTTCCTAGCTTCATTATGGCAGTTTTCAGGAAACTTGTCATGACTTCTTATCAAAAAAGTGATTCGATGAAAATATACGCAGATACCCCTCATCCGCTCTATTACTTGGTGACTTATCAAGAAAATCGTGCATAAGTTTTTTCTATGAAGGACGGATAGCGCAAGGAACTCGCTGTTTTCGAAGCAATTTCACGAAACCCACTTTTTTCCAATAGCTTTATACTAGGTTGATTTTCCTCGTGTACTTCTGCTAACAATTTATCTAGCGTTAACTGCTTCATGGCAAATGTACTAATCACCATCAAGCATTCAAAGGCAATCCCTTGACGCCAATAGTTAGGATTAACAGCATAACCAATCCGCGCAACAGCTTCCTCTTCGCTAAGTGTGAGGCTGATATTCCCCACTAATTTGCCCGTGGTTTTCATGTAGATTCCGTATTTCCCCAAAGGATTCGACAACTGCCAACGCACCATCATCCAGAGACTTTCCTCCAAATTCTGATGGGCTGGGTAGTCATACTTTAATGCCTCATCATCAGAAGTCAATCCATGGTATTCTAATAAATCTGACAAAGAAATAGGTTTCAAGTAAAAGCGTACCGTTTCAAAATAATTGTTACTCGCCAATTGAATCAGATTATCCTGGTAAGTACTTAACATCATTAGCCCTCCCTTTTCTATTACTTTCATTCTAGCATCTCTTTTAAACCCTTGACAAAAATATCCTCCACCGCCAGCAGCACAACTTTCCTCAAAGTTTAAGACACCGGTGATTTTCGCAAAAAATGACAGTCAAAAAGGCAAGATATTCCATATTCCTTTAGGCAAGAATGTGCTAAACTTAGCCTTGTTTGAAAAGTGTATGAAATTTTGCGAAAAGGAAGGAACAACCATGCGGGACTTAACAAAAGGCTTCCCAGCCAAACTCATTTTCTTATTTACAATTCCTTTGTTGGTGGGGAATATTTTCCAGCAATTTTACAATATGGTGGACATGATCATTGTTGGTCAAACTCTGGGGAAAGAAGCACTGGCTGCTGTGGGATCCACAGGTAGTATCACCTTTTTAATCATTGGTTTTGCACAAGGGTTGAGTACGGGCCTTTCCATTATCACCGCTCAGCGTTTTGGCGCCAAAGATTATCGACGTGTCCGGCGTAGTTTTGCAGTCAGCGTGGTTATTAGCCTGATCGTTACTGTTATTTTGACAGTGGCTAGCTTGCTGTTGATTGACCCCTTGTTACACGTCATGCAGACACCTTCAGATATATACGATCAAGCCAAAGAGTTTATCACGATTATTCTTGGGGGAATGTTCGCTTCCATGGCTTTCAACCTATTATCCAATATGATTCGCGCACTGGGTGATAGTCGTACACCCTTATTCTTTTTGATCTTCGCTGTAATCATCAATGTTGTTTTTGACCTCCTGTTTATCATCAATTTCCAGATGGGGGTTGCCGGAGCCGCTTGGGCAACGATTATCGCACAGCTGGCCTCCTCTGTGATGTGTTATCTCTATATTCTCAAAAAAATACCGCTACTCCAGTTGAAAAAACGCGACTTTTACGTGCGGAAATCAGAATACAAACTCCATTTCAATGCCGGTTTACCGATGGCTTTTCAAACTTCGATTATCGCTATCGGTGCCGTAATTTTGCAAGCCGCTTTGAATAGCCTCGGAACCGATGTGGTAGCCGCCCAAGCAGCTGCTAGCCGGATTGATCAATTTGCTACCCAACCCATGAACTCGTTTGGTTTAGCCATGGCAACGTTTACTGGTCAAAACTTTGGCGCCAAACAATACCGACGAATCCTTACCGGCGTCAAACAATGTCTCATTATGAGTATCAGCTTTTCTTTGGTTGCCGGTTTTGTTGTGATCACATTTGGGCAAAATTTTGTCTCCCTTTTTGTCAATCCTAGTGAAACACATGTTTTTCACTTAGCCCAGCTCTATTTTACTGTCAACGGTAGTCTCTACTGGGTTTTGGCTATTCTCTTCATTCTCCGCTACACTTTACAGGGTTTAGGACAAGCAAAAGTACCGACAATTGCTGGCATGATGGAATTAATTATGCGTTCTTTTGCAGCCATCTTTTTAACACAACTCTTCAGTTATGCTGGGGCTGTTTGGGCATCTCCTTTGGCCTGGGCTGGCTCGGTCGCGGTATTACTTTATTCCTATTTAAAAGCTATTAAAGTCTTGCGAAAACTGGCGGAAACCCATGAAACTGAGTTAACTGAATGAGCCCGCTCAACAAGGGGCTGATACCAACAAAAAACGATTCCTGACCAACCTTAAAGCAATTAAAAAAGTTCCTCCTGTACTAGACTACATGCGCTTGCACAGGGGAACTTTTTTATTATCCTTTTGGCGAATCTTCATTATCCAAGAAGGTATCCATTTCCACCACTTGGCGATAGGAATTAATCGCTGTAATCCCGACAACTTTGGAAATATCAATCGCAAAGCAAATTCCATTGCCCGGTTTGTCAATCTTAATCCCCCGGCTAATTTCATTCATGACTTCAGCCGTCAAGCTATCTGGGACCAAGGTAATCACGATATCTTTTTCAGGATCAATCTCCAAGCCAAAAAACTTAGCTTTCTCATGAGCCCCTGTCCCACGCCCATGGAGAATGGTGCCACCGTTTGCGCCAGCTTTTTTGGAATGATCGATAACCTCTTCTCCCATTCCCCGATCTACAATTGTTACAATCATTTCTAAATTCAATGCTACTGGTTTATCCATTATTCTCCTCCGTTTCTTGTAACTTCCGCAGGGCCGCTTTGTCCCGTTCTTCTTTTCGTTTGTAAATGTAGCCTAAAGCTAAGGTGGATAAAATCGGTGTTAAAGCGATTAACGCCACCACTCCAAAGCCATCAATCAGGGGACTGCGCCCTTCAATCTCAGCAGCGATTGCCACTGCCATGGATAAGATAAACGTCGAACACATGGGCCCGGTGGCGACTCCGCCGTTATCAAAAGCCATGGCTAAAAACATATTGTCGACTTTACGTCCCAATAAAAAGACCAACAAATAGCCGGGAATCAAGAAATAATACAAACTAAAACCAACAAGTAACCGCCACATTGACAAGGCGACTGCTACCCCAATTCCAATTGAAACTACAGCCAGAAGGACGCGACGCTTCACTGATCCGCCACTTTCTTCCTCGACTTGTTTCACCATCACATGGATTGCTGGTTCGGCAAAGCCAACTAAAAAGCCCATGATAAAACCTAGCGGAATCAAAATATAATTATTTTCTAGTCTTGCTAGCTCGGTTCCTAAATGCTGCCCTACAGGAACATAAGCTATGTTGACCCCATGGAGAAACAAGATTAAACCGACAGTCGTGATCAGAAAACCAATCATGATTTCGCTAAATTTTTTCGGTCGCAATTTTAAACTCGCAAAATTTAAGATGATAAACAAAAGAACGATCGGTGCAATCGCCATTAACACTTCCACAAGTTGCGTATCGATTCCTGTAAAAATTTGTTTAAGGAGATTCATTTAAAAATCACCCCCAAAATCATAACCGCCAATACCGGACCTAAGGAGGAAACCCCCACCATGCCGAAACTATCACTATCCCCTTTGCCTTGGTGGATCATACTGGTAATCCCACTGGCCAAGGCCAAAATAAAGGGTACTGTCACCGGTCCAGTGGTTACGCCGCCTGCATCAAAAGCGATGGGCATAAACTCAGGACTGGTGAAAAAAGACATAGCAAAGACGGCAAAATAGCCAATTAACATCATTTTATAATAAGACAGGCGAAAGAGGGTTCGCAAGAGGGCAAACGCCAGAAAAATCCCCGTTCCAACACTAACCACACCAATCAAAATCATTTTAGTGATCGCCCCGTCAGAAATATCTCGAACTTGTGAAGCTAAGACCTGTACGGAAGGTTCGGCTATCGTAATACCGATCCCTATCGCAAATCCCAAACTCAGCATAATTACGAGGCTGCGTTTTTTGATCATATATTCCCCAACCAAAGCGCCTACTCGTAGCATGGAATAATCGGCACCAAACAAAAAGAGCGCCATACCCACCATCATAATACCAGCCCCAACGATAAAAGTAATTAAATCGTCTTGTGGTAACGGTGCAAAGATAATTGTTAAGGCCAGTATCAAGACCGTCATAGGCAAGATAGCAACAATGACTTCTTGAAAACTTTTTTTCAATAGAATTCCTCCTTTGTGATTTTTACGAGCGCCTATTTTCAATAATGAGAAAAATCAGACAAACAAAAGAATAGTTATCACTTACAACAGCTAGCATCATATTCAAATAGGAAACGCTCTCTATTGAGTGTAACCTAAAATTTCACAAGATGCGAATTTGTTTTTTTCATAAATCGGTGGATTTGTGCTAAGATAGCCCAGAAAGTGAGGAATTGTCTTGAAACCGAAAATCTTTTCAAAAACCTTTTACATCACCATAGGAATTGTCTTGGGACTTGTTGTGATAGCTTTTCTGCTGATCAATACCCCTTTTACCCCACCGAATCAAAAACAATCATCTAATAAAAGTCAGCAAACCTTTTTTATTCTTTCTGATACCCATTTTCTAGCCCCAGAATTACATGATGATGGCAAGGCTTTTACCTTCATCAAAGGAACGGCTGCTGGTAAGGATCTGGACTATCAAAAGGCTAGCTTGGAAGCATTTGTCGCCACCGCTTTGAGGGATAAACCCGATGGCATCATTATTACTGGCGATCTAACCTTAAACGGCGAAAAAATCAGTGCCGAAAAAATGGTGCAGCTCTTCGCCCCACTGGCTGATGCAAAGATTCCTTTGTATTGCATTCCCGGCAACCATGATATCCACGATGGTTGGGCTCGAAAATATCAAGGATCCGAGCAAAAAACTACTCCGCAAATCAGCCCCGAAGACTTTAAAAAGATTTTCTCTCAAGGTTATCAAAATGCTCTAGCAACCGCCCCTGAGGATTTAAGTTACAGTTTATCCATCAATGCTGATTATCGTTTGATACTCTTAGATAGTAACCTATACACTCGTGATGATAGTGGCTCGCAGCCGGTGACTCAAGGCAAGTTGCGGGATTCCACCTTGAAGTGGTTAAGAGAACAATTAGAAGCTGCTAAAGAAGCCAAGCAACACAGTTTGCTTTTTATTCATCACAATCTTCTGAAGCACAATCCCACAGTTTACAAGGGTTATGTTCTGGAAAATGCCGAGACTGTAAAAAAACTTCTAAAGGACTATGATGTGCCAGCAGTCTTTTCTGGCCATATTCACGCACAAGATATCATGCAAGAAGATGGTTTAACGGAAATCGTAAGCAGTTCCTTTGCAATTATTGATCATGGCTATGGCGTCTTAACTCTCTCTGATTCGAAAATCGATTACCAACGCAAAACCATCAGTGTTTCCAGCTGGGCAAAATCGCAGACCAATTTAGATGAAAAACTCAAAAAAAAGTTAAGTCAACATGATGACTACCTGTACCATCTTTTTGATCAAGATGGTCAGCGTCTTGCCTATCAAACCTTGATGGAACAAGGTATTTATGATGAAAAGACCTTGGAACCTGTTGCCCAATTTGTCGGCCAAACCAATATCGATTATTTCCGTGGTACAGATTTTATTTCTGATGAAAAACTACAAACACTCAAACAGCAATCCGGATACCAATTGCTAGCTAAACACTCCGATTTTCTAAAAGACTATGTTGATTTTGCCTTACAGGATCAAAATCTCAACGATCAAAAATGGCGACACCGTTATTAGGATCTCCTTTGGAAAGTAAAAAGCTTTCCTTCTCTTCCAGCCAAGCAACCTGATACTACCTAAAGTTCATTGCTTGGCTTTGAAATTTGAAATTTCCACGGTAAAAGTTTTTTCACAAGATCAAAGGGCAGGATTCTTGACCTTTAGGTTTCGCCAGATTTGCCTTTTTAACGGTAAAGGGGTTCGTTGATCTTTATTTTGAATTAAGAAAGGTTGAACGAACTCGTTCAGCTCTTGAGAATTAAGGCGCAACCGACACATGATAAAGAACATCATGTGTCGGTTGCGCCTTAATTTCAATGATGCCAGTTGGACTTAGCGACTTTTGCTTAGTTTAACTGTCTGCGGTAGTAGAGCTAGTTCGTGAAGCTAGACATTTTTAGACTTGGTATTATAGAATTTACACTTGTGAAACTTTATAATACCTTAGTCTACAAAAAATGACTCGTCTCTCAGAAATAGAGAGCACGAGTCATTTTTTTCTTATTTGATTGTCTTAGTCAAGAATCGTTACTTTGACTTGACGACGTCCCCAGGCTTCACATTGTGCGTAAGAAGAGAAATGGACATCAATAATATTACCTTGGATAGCACCACCGGTATCCACCGCATAGGCTTCCCCATATCCTTCAACATACAAATGTGTGCCCAACGGAATCACACTTGGATCGACTGCTACCGCCATCGGATTTTCTAGCAAGTTTTGACCAGTCGCGGTATAAATCCCACCACCGAGGGAATCTGCTGGATCTGAGCTGTATGCTGTTGCTTCCATGTACATCGTCGTACCAGAGTAGTTGCTGGCAGAATCAGTATTTGCGGCTTCTGTGACAGGTGTTTCTTCCGTTTGTGTTTCCGTCACTTCAGTGGATTCGTTAGATTCGTTGGATTCGTTCGTTGCTTTCGGTGCGACTGTTGCATCTTTGTCAGTATTGATAAGTAATACTTCACCATCATAGATCATGTCGGTGTCTTCAATCGCGTTATCCGCTGCGATTTTATCAATATAGTTTTCTGAACCGTAATATTTAACGGATAAGCCCCACAATGTATCAGAAGGCTCCACCACATGTTCGATTTCTGCTGCATCAGCTTTCCCGCCGAATGCCACGATCCCAGCCACTACGGCGGAACCAAATAAGAATGATTTTACTAGTTTCATAGATTCGTCTCCTTCATGTTGCAATCTGTCTTGCTGACGTAGACTATCATAACAACAATCGACCCTTTCTTGGTAACATCACCGTTACCAATTATTTCAGTCTTGTGAGATTGTTACAAAATAACAAGTTTATTGATGACACCAGTTATGAAATCTGTAAAATCAAGCCTTCATGGCTATTGAATTTTTCTGATAATTGTAACATGACAAAAATATTACAGGTTAAAATCGTAAATTTTGATTAATTTCCTCTTTAAATCACTATATACAAGGGAGAAAGATTACATCATTCTATCAGTTGTAATCTGAGCTTCATGGAAAAGCACCCACATGTAAACGTTGCCAAATGAATAACACCTTAATCGAGATATTTTCGTCAAAATCCCCCTTCTTTTCGCATTTTTTTGCTATTTCTTTGCAAAGTGTCTTTCTGATAACAAAAAGAGACCGTTAGCTTGGGAAACTTCCAACAAAAAAAAGACCTACGATGAGAATTCACCGTAGGCACTGGAAATGATAGCCAATTATTTATTGAAGATTTTTGGTCCTTTACGCATGTTTTTACGATCATTCTTAGGTGTTTCCATTTGTTGCGAACGACCGCCACCTTGTTTCTTTTCAATCAGTTCCTTCATTTTTGCTTTCGCATCTTTGGTTGTGCTCATTTTGCCACCGCCTTTTCGTTTCTCTATCAGTTCTTGCTTTGCTCCACTGTTTATCCTACTAGTAAATCAACTTCCCCATCATACAGAATAAGCCGCAATCAAGCAAGTAGATTTTTTTATTCCAACTAAATAGTCCGAATTTTTATAGAATTAAATAGAAAGAACATCTTTAAATCGAGGGTTAATTGTGATATTCTTAACGTTGATTTTCCCTTATTTTAAACTGTTAGAAAAGTTCCAATAATTGGTACTTTTTGCCAGCGATAATGGAAGTCATATTTTTTATTACCCGAAAAGGAGAAATGCAATGAGTACGAACCAAAAACAATTACGTTGGACCAACATTGGTATCATCGCCTTCAGTATGGTCTGGGGCTTGGGCAACGTGGTTAATAACTATGCACAACAAGGTCTCTCGGTTGTGACATCATGGATTATCATCTTACTGCTCTATTTTATTCCCTATGCCCTGATTGTCGGTCAACTAGGTTCTACCTTTAAAGACAGTAACGGCGGTGTCAGCTCGTGGGTGGAAAAAACAACTACGAAAAAGCTAGCTTTCTACGCTGCTTGGACTTACTGGGTAGTCCATATCCCTTACTTGGCTCAAAAACCCCAAGGTATCTTGATTGCCCTCGGTT
Source organism: Enterococcus diestrammenae (assembly GCF_009933255.1). Taxonomy (GTDB): domain Bacteria; phylum Bacillota; class Bacilli; order Lactobacillales; family Enterococcaceae; genus Enterococcus_C; species Enterococcus_C diestrammenae. The sequence goes on from NZ_MAEI01000053.1 coordinate 82,597, forward strand.
GGGCCGTAAAAGGTGACGGCACACTTGTTTCTTCGCTGCCAATCACCACTGTCGCTTTGTTAAGCTTGGCAATTTTCTTAGCCTTTTTGTATCTTTCAACAAAAGGCTTGTCCACTTTGAAAGTAATCGGTGGTTTGGCGGGCTCTGCGATGTTTGTGATGTCCATTCTGTTTATCCTGTTAGCGATTGGCGCCCCAGCGATTAATTCTGGTGTTAGTTTAGCAACACCCCATATGGATAAACTATCCAGCTATATTCCTAAGTTTGACTTTAGCTATTTTACAACAATTTCGATGTTGGTCTTTGCTGTCGGTGGAGCTGAAAAAATCTCCCCTTACGTTAACCAAACGAAAAACCCTGCCAAAGAGTTTCCAAAAGGCATGATTCTTTTAGCCGCAATGGTGGGTATTAGTGCCATTTTAGGCTCAATTGCCATGGGGATGCTTTTTGCTAGCAACAATATCCCCGAAGATTTAATGGCAAACGGCGCATACACCGCTTTCCAAAAATTAGGAAACTACTATGGTATCGGCAATGCTTTGATGATTATTTATGCCCTGACCAATACCGTCGGCCAGATTTCTGCCTTAGCCTTCTCCATCGATGCTCCTTTGCAAATCTTACTCGCCGATGCTGACCCAGAGTTTATTCCTCAGTGGTTACGCCAACGCACGGCAAAAGGAACCTTGAAAAATGGCTACCTTCTTACCGGGATTTTAGTAAGTATTTTGATCCTCCTCCCGGTCTTGGGTATCGGTAACATGAATGAACTTGTGAAATGGATGACGAACTTAAATTCTGTGGTTATGCCATTGCGTTATTTGTGGGTCTTCTTTGCCTTTATGATGCTTAACAAAGCCCACAAAGAATATCAATCAGAGTATAAATTCTTGAAAAATCGTAAAGCTGGTTTTGCAGTAGGCCTGTGGTGCTTCCTCTTTACCGCCTTTGCTTGCTTGTTGGGAATCTTCCCTAAGATGGAATTGGACTTGTCCTCAAAAGCTTGGTGGTTCCAAATGATCTCTAACATCTTGACACCAATTGCTTTAATCTTATTAGGCGCGATTTTACCTATTATTGCTAAACGCAACAAACGTTCCAAACCGACTGAAGATACCAAGCCTGTCTCCTCCATTTAAATCTTTGCTGTCTGCCATTTGGCGGGCAGCTTTTTTCATGTTCACGATTATAAATTAGCCAATCAACCATTGCACTGACAAAATGCTACACAAGAAACGCTTCTTTAAGGAAACCCACTTTTTGTCAACCTTACCAATCTTTGATACTATAAATTGGTATTAGATAAAGTTATTAATAGAAAGGAACATTTGATGCGCATCCAAAAATCGAAAGTCGCCATTATCGGCGCAGGCTTAGTAGGTTCTTCTACAGCCTTTAGTTTAATTACTCAAGGAGTTTGTGATGAGGTTTTACTAGTTGACTTAAACCGCGAAAAAGCTCTAGGTGAAGTCCGAGACTTGAAAAATTCCATCAAATTTTTAAACCGCAACGTCCAAGTCAAAGCTGGCGATTACCAAGACTGTGGCGATGCGGACATCGTCGTGATCACAGCGGGGGCGCCTCCCAAACCCGGTCAAACGCGTCTAGATACTTTGGACATCAGTGCCAAAATTGCTAAATCCATCGTTGAACCTGTGATGGCAGCTGGCTTTGATGGCGTCTTTATTGTCGTTTCAAACCCAGTGGACATGTTAGCAGATTTAGTCTATCAATTATCTGGTCTACCCAAAAATCAAGTATTAGGGACGGGGACTTCTATCGACTCAGCTCGGCTACAAAACTTTTTAGCGGATTTAGTCGATGTCGATCCTCGTAGTGTATACGGTTATGCGATGGGAGAACACGGGGATTCATTGATGGTTCCTTGGTCGACGGTGACTATTGCCGGCAAAGCCTTTCAAGATGTGATCACGGATAATCCCGAACTTGTGGGGGATATTGATTTGGATGATCTCGTTTTGAAAACCACACAAGAAGGTTGGGAAATCTTCAATCGCAAAGGCACGACCTATTACGGCATTGCTTCAGCTTGCGTGGGCATTATTAAAGCCATCTTATTTGATGAAAACTCGATTATTCCTGTTTCCACTCGTTTGGAAGGTGAATATGAAGAAACCGACCTCTTTGCTGGCGTTCCTGCGATTTTGAACCGCAGTGGGGTTGCAGATATTTTGGAAATCCATCTAACTGAAGCTGAAGCTGAAAAATTCCATCATTCTGCGGCGATCATTCGGGAAAATACTGAAAAGATTCGTCAATATGTAAGTAAGAAAGACTGAGCAACTCCCTTTTCTCTCCCTATTCAAGCGAAACCGATACCTAAAAACCTTTTACTCCGTACCGGTCTTATTTGCTAGTCAAAGATAACCGCCCCTTTAGTCAACCCTAGACTGAGGGGTTTTTAAATAACAAAAAATCAGGCAACCGTTTTACCACATCCTTTTGACTTCTTTTCCCTATTCCTCTTTTCTATGGTATACTGACTCAAAACTTTCCTTAAAGGAGGCTCCTTATGACTAGCGATTTAATTCAGGAAATTCAAGCCAGTGGGAAGCAAATTCCCGCTGATCTCGTCGTAAAAAACGGTAAAATTGTCAACGTCTTCACCCGCCAAATCATGGAAACTGATTTAGCAATAAAAAACGGTAAAGTGGTGGGTTTTGGTAGCTATGAAGGAAAAGAAATTCTTGATGCCAAAGGTCAGTTCGTCGTCCCTGGTTTGATCGATGGCCATGTCCATATCGAAAGTTCGCTGCTACCTCCTCACGAGTTTGCCAAAATCTCATTGTTGCATGGCGTAACTACCGTGATAACCGATCCTCATGAAATCGGCAACGTCGCTGGAGAAACCGGGCTTCACTACATGATCACCGATGCCAAAGCAACTCCTATGAATATCTTCACGATGTTACCTTCATGTGTGCCCGTGACACCTTTTGAAACCAATGGTGCTACCCTAACTGCGCAAAATTTAGCACCTTTTATGACAGAAACTGAAGTCTTGGGATTAGCCGAAGTCATGAACTATCATGCGGTGGCTCAAACGGAAGCGGAGATTATTGCTAAAATTACCGCCATTCAACAAGCAGGCGGCGTAATTGACGGCCATGCTGCCGGAATCGCCGCTGAAGAGTTAGCGCTATACCCTACCGCTCAAATTCGGACAGATCATGAAGCGGTCAATGCAAAAGAAGCACAAGCCCGCTTGGAGCTAGGCATGTATTTAATGATTCGTGAAGGGACGGTCGCCAAAGATTTACACGCCATACTCCCTGTCGTAAACGAAGCCACGGCTCGACGCTGTTTATTTGTAACCGATGATAAGTTGATTGACGATTTAGTGGAGGAAGGGTCCATTGATCATATTTTACGTCTAGCCATCGCTGCGGGCTTAGAGCCACTATTAGCGATTCAAATGGCTACTTTAAATGCGGCCGAATGTTTTCATTTACGGACTTTAGGAGCCCTAGCACCGGGATATCAAGCTGATTTCTTCTTAACTGATGACCTAACTTCTTTACCGATTTACGACGTCTTCGTCAAAGGACAACAAGTGGTCTCCCAACAAAAATTGGTGACTGACCTTTTCCCAAAAGCCACAGAAAATCCGCTACTAGCCGAATTACCAGACATGTCAGCGGCTCCCTTGACTAAAACCAGCTTCCAATTACCAGTCAATGGTCTCGCCAAAATAATCGAAGTCATCCCCAACAGTTTAATTACAAAACAAGTGCTAGCAACAGTCCCTACAGAAGATCAGCTATTTATGCCTTCCATAGAAGAAGACTTTTTAAAAATTGCCGTTGTGGAACGACACCATGCCACTGGCAACATTGGTTTGGGTATCGTCAAAGGCTTCCAACTACAAACGGGGGCATTGGCTACTAGTGTTTCCCATGATTCCCATAATATCGTAGTAGTGGGAACCAATGACGAGGATATGCTATCTGCCGTCAATCGTCTTCTAGAAACCGGTGGCGGAATGATCGTCGTCAATCAACAACAAGAAATTCAGCGGCTACCTTTAGCCATCGGTGGATTGATGTCGACCTTAGGCTATCAGGAAACTTATCAGCGATTGGTGGCTTTGACAGATGCCGCCCACTACCAAGGAGCAAGTAGCGAGTTTGATCCTTTTTTGACCCTGTCCTTTTTGACTTTATCCGTCATTCCTAAGCTGAAAATTACTGATCGGGGCTTATTCTCTTTTAGTGAGTTTGCCTTGACCAAGGTTGAAGCAGAATAAGATTTGCGAAATACAAAAAGCTGTTTGTCCGCCTACGTTTGATAGGTGGCAAACAGCTTTTTAAATTCAGCTACTTTCGATTAGTGATTAATGATTTTTAGAAACAGGGAAGCTTCGATTATTCAAACATATCAGACATTTAAGTGCTGAAGTAGCAAATAGACTTCATTTCTGAATACTCCCGCTGAATCCTCTCAAGTCAAAAAATTAACCGCTCCATCTGTAACTAAACCAACTGATCATTGAAAAAGCGATTTGTGTATTCTAATCTGGAGGCTGTTTTATAGACTGAGGGTTTATGAATTTTCACAAATGAAAATTCTATCATACCAAGTCTAAAATATCTGACCTCACGAACTAGCTCAGCTACCGCAAAGAGTTGGACTAAGCAAAAGACTCTAAGTCCAACTAGCATCTTCGGAATTAAGTAGGGCGCTTGCTAATGATTCGAGGTTCGCACTCTCGTAAGTTACCTTCGTTCGTCAGTAATAATATGCTCAATTCCTTCGTGGACCTCACTGAGATAGTCTTTTAAAAAACTGGGGAAAGCTTTGTATTCATCCAAAGTTTCGATGGGAATCCAGTGCATCTCTTCCCTGACTCCAAGGGTATAGCTCTCACTGTTTAACTTTTGGGTGCCTCGTGGTTTCATCAAATAATAGAAACTAATTTCGTGACAATCCAACCCTTTTAATGAACCAGTATTGTCATTAAAAAAATTCTCATGAATCACAGCCAGGCGGTCAATCTCGTAACGCACACCAGTCTCTTCAAAGACTTCTCGTAAAACAGCAGCTTCCGCCTTTTCTCCCAAATGAACTCCGCCACCAATCGAATAAAGGTAATCTTCCCGTTGATTGCCTGCAAAGAGGACACACCCCTCTTCCACAATAATCGCTGCTGCTCGATAACGAAATTTTTGTTGTTCTCTGATAAAATCGCAATCGTACATTTGTATCCTCCCCTTGATATTAATGACCGAAAAACCCTCCCCTGATTAGGAGGGTTTTCTGTTGTTTAGCAATCAGTTACTTACAGTAGCTAACGAATCGGATAGTGATAAATCGATTCCAACGAACCCCAAGGAGCTTGCTTTTCAGCAATTTTGCTAAAGCCGTATTTTTCATATAGATTGATGTGATCACTGATCAGATAGACGCTGGAATAACCTATTTGGTTTGCATACTCAATCGCCGAAAGACATAATTGTTCGCTAATCCGCTTTCCTCGGTAAGCTTCTGCTACAAAGACGTAACCTATATAGGGGCCATAGTCTAGATCGGGTATCCCATCTTCTTGCGTCAAGGTACAAAACCCAGCCAATGACTGATCAACAAGAGCGACAAATACTCTTTCCCAATCATTGAACTGATTTTCTTCCATTGCCTTTGCTAAATATTTCCCTGCCTTCCATGATGAATCCGCAGCAAACCGAATAGTCGTTTCCCATAAATCAGCTTGATTTGTCAGTGCCCGTATTTCCATCTTGCGTCCCCTTGTTAATAAATAATATGGCTATCCTCAGAATGAAATCAAATCTTTATAAATGGAAGTCGTTTTAATTTTCACCAATTTGTTTTCATAAGTGGACAACATTGTCTCAAAATGATTGCGCTTGTTCTCAAAATCCTTTGTCCATTTAAACATCATTTGCAACATTTGAATATCCGAATGATACTCACAAGCTTCCAGCTGCAATTGTTGCTTGATAAAACGGGTAACAATCCTGTAGTTTCGCACCCATAAAGGTGTATCGAGAAAAATAATCTTGTCGGACAAAGCCAATAAGCAATGATACTCTCGGCGGTAAACACCTTCAATTATCCACTCACCGCAAGCATCAATCGCCATAATTTCTTGGACTTGCTCTTCTGGTGAGCGTTTGACTCGTCCATTGGTTGTCTGATGATACGCAATGCAGTCAGCTTCAAAATAATCAATGGCAAGCTGTTTTGATAACTTTTTTGCTAGGGTCGTTTTTCCGCTGGCTACACTACCCACGATATATATTTTCAAAATGAACCTCTCGAAATTATCTTGTTAGCAGTGCCACACACTCCACATGTTTCGAGATGAGGGGATAGCTGTCAAGAAATAGTAAGCTAAATATTTTTATTTAAAGTTCTCTTTGAGGGAACATATCAACTGATGGCTTTCGTATGTGAGAACATATCGACTTTCTCTACCTCTTTGTTAAAGAAAAGGGCAGTCTAACTAAGGAGTACCCTCAACCATGAACATTGATGTAATTAATAGTCTTTTTTCTTTACTGGAATCCAGATTTCGCTTCGATACTTTGGATTTCCGGTATCTGGACTCTCGTTCCATAAAATTTCAGGACCTGGGATTGCCTCATACCCTGAAGATGGAAACCACTCTGAGTATATCCTTCCCCATACATTTTGGAGTGTTTCCGGGAACAGTCCAATCGATTCAAATACAGCCCAGCTACTTGCATCAATTTTTAATACATCAAAATCTGCAGTTTCATTACTTGATGTTGCTACCCCGATGTAATGATCTAATTCTCCTTTCTCTTCCATTCTACCTTCTGGAAAATTAGTGGAAGCACTAATAATACCTGTAGGTTCTACATTTGAAATTGCTTTTAATTGATTAATAGCATCCATGGTTAAAAGTTCAGTCATTTTTACAATCTCTGGATTGACACCTTCAAAAATAATTGGAACTCTCTTCTTAAATCCTATTAACTTAAAAGGTCCTTTCTCAACAATACGATAGTTCATTTCGCATCCTCCTTTAATTGATAATTGAAAGGTCATTCGTGGATAAGCTTTTAATTGTGTATTCTCACTCCTTGCCTCAGAAGGGAGAATAACATGCAGGGAATGAAAAGCACGGGAAAATGAATCAGCCGAATTATAGCCATATTTGACGGCTACATCAATTATTCTCAAATCCTTATCTTTCAAATCAATTGCAGCCAACGACAGTCTTCTTCTCCGAATATATTCTGATAAACCTATGCCTGCTAAAAATGAAAACATCCGCTTAAAATGATACTCTGAACAGTAAGCAATTTTAGATACTTCACTATAGTCAATTTCCTCTGTTTAGTGCTCTTCAATATATGTCAATGCATTATTCATACTTCTTAAAGAATCCATTGAACAACCTCCTTACATCATCAACATTATCAAAGGGTGCATTTTTCTATCCGACAATCTGTGCACAATATAGTCGACTAAACTTAAGAATATTACTTCAATTCAGCTCCTTCCATTGATTTAAGAAATTCATCTCGAAGTATCCCCATCACTATGATATCGTGGTATTTCCCTTCAATAAATACTGCCTTTCTTTTAATACCTTCTTCTTCAAATCCCACTCGTTTATATGCCCTATATCCTCTCTCGTTAAAGGAGAATACCTCCAGTTCAATTCTATGCAAATTTAATTCCTCAAATCCAAATTTCAACGTCATTTTGATAGCTTCAGTCCCTATTCCTCGGACAAAATTTTTCCTATCGAATATACCTATCCTAAAGCAGGCAGACATATTATCGGTATCTACCTCATTAATAACTGATTCTCCAACAATTTTACCCTGGCAATTAATTATCAAAAAATCATATCGTGACTTATCTTTAATGATCTTATTTACATCCTTTTCTTGCAGATACAATCAACATCATGGGACGGCGCATTTCATCCTCCATTCCCGGAATATCCATCATGTTTTCTGGTGGCTGTGGCTCCACAATCTGATTTATTATAAAACCATTTGAAAGCAGTGTGTTTAGATATGTGGTCAGTGTTCTATGATATTTCGTAACCTTTTCTCCCAAAAATACAGCTGTTCGTTTTCCCTCATAATAATAATTGTCCACCGGGAAATGCAGTATTTCTCCTTTTTCGTTATAATGCCAGTCTTGTGTTCCATAGGAAGTAAAAACAGGATGTTCAACCGTAAAAATAAGTATTCCATTTGGTTTTAACATTATATACAAGTTATTAATCAAATCCTCATAGCCTTCTATATAATGAAACGCAAGTGAACTTAATATTACATCAAAACTCTCCTCTGGAAAATCGATATCCTCTATGGCACAGCATTCATATTCAACTTCTGGAAAATGAGTTTTTTCTTTTGCTACTTCAAGCATTTTATGAGAAATATCAACACCTACAACAGAAGAAGCACCGTGTTCCATCGCATAAATACAGTGCCATCCATAGCCGCATCCTAAATCAAGCACACGCTTATCTTTAAAATCCGGTAGCAGCTTTTTCAATGTTTCCCATTCTCCTGCACCAGCTAGTCCCTGCTGTGAGCGACTCATTTGACTGTATTTTTGAAAAAATATATTATCATCATATTTGTTTTCTTTCATTTAAATTCTCCTCGTTTAAAAAGTTATTTATCTCCGTTGCAATTTCTTTCACTTCTTTATAAAGTTTCTCGGTCATATCGTAGCATTCAAAAAGAGAAAGACCGAGTACTTCAAAAATATGATTAACTCTTTCGGCATATTTTTCAGGTTTATATTCAAAAGTTTCAAGCAGTTTTATAGCTTTCTTTTCGTTAATGCAATAAGCATTATTACATGCAAATAGTACTTGATTTAAGCATGAAATAATACGAAAAACATGGCCTGCAATATAATATTTATCCTCTGCCCCCGCATTTGCTTTTACAAACATTAAAGAGAATTCAGCTTCAAATATAAAAAAGTTCATCAAGCTTTTCTTTAGAGCAGTAGGGTAAATTTCTGCCTACTTTTTTAATTCGCATAAGCTTTCGTTCTTAGCATATAGTATTTTACTAATCGCTAATTCTCCACGATACATAGCACTTATATAACCATGGGGATGCCCGGTCTGATAATTGGCAGTAACAATTCCTTGCTCCGTATCTTTGATTATTTGTTCCACCCGTTTTATATCACGTAATATCAAGTCAACATGACACCCGTTTATAACTAACCATCCACCGCCATTAACCCAATCACCCCACGCTCCGGGAGGTACAACAAGGTTGTTTCTATTCTCATCATCCAACTCTGTAGCAATTTGATTAATCGCTGTCAGGTCAAATGAGTCTGAATTGTAATAGATTCCGATATCTATATCAGAATTTTCTGTATGGGTGCCTCTTGCACGTGAGCCCCCTAATACAATGCCTTCTATAAAAGGCAAAGATGATAATTTCTCTGTTACTATTTGAATAACATTACCTACCATATAAACATCCTCCTTTATTCGTTAGATATTTTTATTTCATCTCCATCTGGTAAAATAAATGCCTGCACAAACTTGACACCTAGCACATCAGCAATGGCCTTCAACTCATCCAAGGTTACTGTTTCTCGTTGTAATTTTTTATTGAAATTCTGTGGAGTCTGGCCAATACGTCTAGCAAGTTCGGAAACACTTATATTCATTTGCTCACACAGTTCTTTAATCATTTCTGCCGTAGTCATACAGCACCTCCAAGTTTACGCAAAGAATACTATAAACCATTTGGTTGATAAACACAATAGTTATTAAAATATTATTATAATCAGCAAGCAAAAGAAAACCCACAACTCTACTGTAGAGTCATGGACTATTTACTTCTGGTTTTCATATTTCCATTTCGAAGCCAGATTTGAAGGCTATGACGAAGTGGTCTTCATAGATTGTAACGCTCTGGATTATCTTCCTCACAAGCTTATCATCATACTCTAAGGTACGAAATTTGTTCTTGCGAATAATCTCAATCATCTCATTGATTCGCTCGTTCTCTCCACTGAGGGAGGCATCTTCTACTAAAAGGGTCTGTCGCTTGTCTCTCAGCTCATCAATCTCATCTGCTAGATGTTCATATTCTTGCCCCTTATTAGCCAGCTTGATGAGTTCTTTTTGTTTTTCCTCTAGTGAGTTGTTAATCTCTGAAATTTGGTATTCTGTGGTTTCGCCAATCACAGCATGAATATTTTCCTCCAGTGCTTTATCATATTGTTGCCACCAGCAAGTAGCTTATTAATTGCGGTCATTACCGCACCATAGAGTTCATCTTCTTTTACGGTTCGGTTCGTACAAACTTCAGGACCCTGCTCGATTCTAGTCACGCATCGCCAGACAAATTCTTTTCTGCCATGAATATTCCAATAGGTTCTCCTATAAATATCGCCACAATATCCACAGAAGGTGATGGCACTTAAAGCGTACTTGCTACTATAAATTCTTTTGTTCTTGCCTTCTCCTGTGTAGATATTGCTTCTCCGATAAATTTCTTCTTGAGCCTGCAAAAATAACTCTTTAGAAATAATCGCTTCATGGCTATTTTCAACATAATACTGGGGAAAATGAGATTAACTACAGTCTCACTTACTGGCTAGTGACAGTAAGCAGACACACTCAACGTTTAGTACTCAGGCGATTTAGGGATCAAGTCAACAAACACTAAAAACTATTGATTGCATAGGATTTTTAAGCATCTCCTAACAACCCAACATCTAATCTATCACTTCATTTAAGTAGGGTATTTTAGTTTCGCTATTAAAATCAAGCCTATTTTTATCTGTGGATGTAAATCCTACTAATATCCGATTCTCCACTCCCTTAAGCTATGCAAAGAAATTCTAAACCATATTTGCACCAAAAAGAGATTAACCACTAGCGGATCGAAGAAAAACACCTTGTCTTAGCTACGTCAAAAGATGAAATGTGAGTGACGCTAGATTCGTGCTTCAGCAATTCTAGGTTCGAAGCGGTCTCGCAGCCCCTCACACAAAGCGGTTTTCCATAGGATAGCGCGAGATTCAATCACCACTATTTGCCAAAGAGCCCAAAAAACCGCTAGCCAAAGATCGGCTACCGGTTCTAAAAATGATGTTTATCCTTGTCGAGTCTAACAACTCGTCAGGACGAACAATGATTATTTTCTTGTTAACAGACATACTGCTTCCACATGCCTTGAGCGCACCAACTGATCCACCCAGTTCGTTCAGGCCTTCTTCACCAAAATTGGAAGTATGGTTGAAAACTACGTCCTGAATAATTTTCATCCCCTTGGCATGCACGGCATCAATCAGAGTTTGATAATCAACCCCGTTGGATTCGTACCGATAGTCCACCGCATTAAAATTAGAAGCATGGTAACCATGATAGTCATAGCCAGAATTGTTTTGGACAACAGGAGTAATCCAAATAGCCGTGAATCCCAATGCTTTAATGTAGTCTAACTGTTCAATTAAGCCGGCAAAGTCACCACGCCATGATGGATCACTTTCAGGATTATTGGCCTTCTTGTCTTCAGACGTGCGGTCATTATTGCTTGAGTCACCATCATAAAAACGAGTTGTAATCAAAAAATAGATGGTTTCATCCCGAAAATCCGTCCGTGAATTGACATAGAGAATCCCCCGATCTTTCGCTGACAAAATACCTGTATTTTGAGTATTTGCAGAGACTGTCTGTGAATACAGGGAATCATGTTTGGAACGATAGTACTCGCCCCAAGCACCATTGATACGGTTAGCCTTGTTACTTTACTTGCAAACTGTTTCTTTTTCATTCGTCACCTTTTTAAACATTCTTTTATCTCCAACAATTAGGAAGCACTTTACAGTCTTCCTAAAACCAAATGAAATCGTGCAACCGTTTTCATTTAAACTCAAAAAATAAAGTGGACCGATTTATCATTATCGGAAAAGCCACTTTATTTTATGGGATTTTCTTAGAATAAATTAAGTATACCGAGACAAGCAATCGAAAGGAATTCCTATCTCAAAGTGAAGTCATCATCCATTCTCGTCTTAAAAAAATTTGAGTCCGCCGTCTTGGGCTATGAACGTGTAGGAGAAGATTTACGGCTTCTTCTAAATTTTCTAAATATGACTATGAGAATAAGGAACAATACTAATCCTAGTATCACTATCGGCATAAAGGTGTAGTAGTCAACTTTTGCTTCCTTCACTTCACTTTCCATTAATTCTGGAACATAAGGAACCCGGTGACCACGAACGAGCAGGCGATGACTGTTAATCATATAAGGTGTACAGGTGACAAGGGTAATGTAATCCTTCCCTTTCTCAATCTGCAAACTACTAACATCTGTCGGCTCTACCACTTTGATATCATCCACTTGATAGGCATGTATCTCAGCTTCCCCAAGCTCGATATAAAAGTGATCCCCCTTTACCAATTCTGGTAAATCTGTAAAGAGTTTTGCCTCCGTCAGACCACGGTGACCAGAAATCACCGAGTGAGTAGACTCCCCTCCTATGGGAAATGAAGTCCCTTCCAGATAGCTAGCCCCTTTAGCCAGAAATGCTTCTGTTGGCTGGTCAAAAATAGGCAAGCGCACTGCTATCTTAGGAATAGAAATTACTCCGATGATATGATCTTCGTAGATAACCTTTGTCTGCTCAATTTCCTTGGCTTCTTCCGAAAATGGATCAAAGCCTGGAGAAATATTTTGATAGGCAAACTGCCTATTCATCTCCTCCAGTTTTTCAAGTTGTTGTTGGTACTCTTTTTTACTTTTTTGATTAGCTTCTGCCTGATAATGACTAATCAACTGTTGATTGATCAGGTCATTTAAAGAGTTCCGAACAAATGGGTAGGAGAGAACGCCTAGACCAGCAACCAAAATCAATACCATAATTGTATCAATTATTTTTCGCTTGCCGTTTTGTCTGGTGCGAGCCATGTTCTCACCTCCCTATTCATTTAATTATTATTAGGCAACTTTACGACGAGATGTAAAGTAAACACCTGCAAGACCAACCATGGCAACACCAAGAGCTACAAAGAGGATGATACCTGCCCCACCAGTTGAAGGAAGGAATCCTTTAGGTGTGTTGACGATTTTGGGAGGTGTAGTAGAATTTGTTGTATAAGAATTTTCATCTACAACAAATTCAGTGTAAGCAGCAGGACCTGTTGGTAAAGCATAACCTGTTGGGGGAGTAATTTCTTGCAATTGGTAGGTACCATATTCAAGACCTTTTACATCTACAATACCATTAGTTTTAGTTGTATATTTTGTTGCTTCAGATTTTTTAGTTGTCCAAACACCACCATCTGCTGTTGCAACAAAGTATTCTGCATCTGCTGCTGTAGATTTACGAACAAAGAACTCTGCACCTTCAAGAGTTTTAGCTTTGTTATTCACATCAACTTTGACAAATTTGTAACCACCAGTTTTTACAGTTTCGCTATCTGGTGGTGTTTCTTTCTCCCATTTATCGATATCCGTAGTACCATCGTTACCAAAGATAGCTTTGGCTGTATTGACAATATCAGTGTCAATGTATTCCAAAGAGTTAATTTTCATTTGGTAGTCAAATGAAATTTCTTTATTAGCAAAAGCTGCTAATTTATCAATACCCGCAGCTGTCAAAGCTGTTGTTACAGTTGTTGTGCCTTTATCTGTCGCTACTGTGACCATGACCGTATAGTCATCATCGTTAGTAAGAGTGACACCATCAGCAACAGCTACTGAGAAAGTTGCAGCATCATTGATGAAGCTCAATTGTTCAGATTGGAAAGTATCAACAAATTGGAAAACATTGTACAATTTTTGAGCTTGATCATTATCATTAACAAGTCTTGTTGCTGCAATATCAGCAGGAATCGTTGTTTTCAATTGATAGTTGATAGTTTGACCAATTGAGAAATCAGTTTGTTTGGCACTATTCTTTTGACTGGTAATTTCTTTGTCAAACGGAATATCTTTAGTAGTATTTTTTGGATAAAGGTGGATATCTGTAAGTACTTCGTCAGTATTTTGTTTGTAGATTGGAAGGCTTACTACCAAGTTGTCTGCGATAGTTTCAACACCATCACTTGCTTGTTCTACAAAGAGGTATACTGCATCACGCGTACCAGATTTAGGATTTAATTCAAAAGTTGCACTACCATCAGCGGTGGTAGTCTTAGTATCTACCGCACTCTTACCTACTGGAGTGACACCTGCTTCACCTCGAACTGCAACAACAGCATCACTAATAGCTTCTGAAACAGTTTTCGTTGCGACAGATTCATCATAAGCAGCATAATATTCTGTTGTGACATCATAAGCATCAAATGTGATGCCTGGTAGGAAATCAAAATCTTCGTCTAAGATTTCACCCGTGTTTGTAATAGTACCATCTGCATCATAGTCTTTTACCTTGTGCAAGGTAATAGATACATTTTCTTCAGCCGCATACACGGTCGGCGCCAGCAAATTACTAAATACACTCACGAAAAGTGTCGCTAGTAAAGCAAAGACTTTAATCTTCTTCATTTTTATTCTCCTTTAATTAGTTATTTTTTCTTCTCCTAATCATCACAAGTGATGAAGCCATTACCAACCATCCTACAAATGCGGTTGATGTTACAACGGTACCCGTTTGTGGCAATCGAATTTTCGGTTTTTTGACGTTAAATATCGATAAGACCGGTCCTTGGGAATAAGTTGAAACCCCAACAGTAAATGCAGTTGGTTTGTCTTGTAAGACATAACCAGTAGGTGCTCGTATCTCACTGACAAGATACGAGCCATATCTCAATCCTCTTATCTCAAAATAGCCATCATCATCCGAAGTTAAACGAACAACCCCAGATGCATTTGTAGCTACCTTTTCGAATTGATACTTTCCTTCCTTGTAGGTGAGGACCGTATCGTCAGTAGGATTTTTGATAACAAAAGTTGCCTTGGCTAAGGGATTTTGTTTCCCCTCAGCTGCACGTTTGATGAATCGAAAACCTCCTGTTTGGACATTTTCTCTATCGACCAACGGGGTCAAATCTCCTGGATAAAGGGTTGCCGTATTGACCAAATCTTGGGCAATTGCAGCCTCATCCTTAATAACCATTTGATAGGTTACTTCAAGTTTTTTCCCACTAAAGTCTGCCAATTTGGCTACATCAAACACTACTCTAAATTGATTTTCTGACAGACTTACAGCTTTGATACTATCTGACTGTTTTTCTCCGTCAATAAAAATCTCCAAACTTTCAGAAATAAATCGCAAGCCCTGATCGTAGATATCTTCTATCTTATAGGACGATAAATTCGTCATGTCTTGCGGAATGATTGTTGATAAGCGATAGGGTATCGGCTCACCAAAGCTATAACTAGACTGTTTCTCGTCAATTGTTTTATCAAAAGTAAATATTCCATGTGACTTTGGAAACAAAGATATGAGTGACTTTTCATTACCACTTTCATCCAATATAGGTAGAACAACCACCATATTTTCCATCTTCGTCACTGCTACAGGTGTAACCAATTCCCGTATGAGATAAACCGCGGGGCGCTGTTGACTGGTTTTCGAAACCGTGAAGCGAACTAAACCAGATTGATCCGTAGTTGCTACAGCAAGCGATTGTCCATCAATCTTGTTGCTTTTACTCACTGCTTCCTGCGCCTCTTTCAGACTTAATTTCTGACGATTGACGAGTTCATAGAAGCTCTTGGTCACATCCACAACCTCAAGTTTAGCACCAGCAACTGGTACTCCAGACTTGTACTGCGTATCACTCGGCTGATAAACCAGACGATTTACTTCAAGTTGTACCTGCTCCTGTTCCTGAGCAGACACTACTTGCGTGCCCCCTGCCAAACCAGCCAGACCAGATGTCGCTACCATAAGGATGATCAACCATTTGAAGACACGTTTTCTCGCTATGAAAAATAGCAGAGCTACGATGGTCATCGTCAAGCCAATACCAACATAGTCTAAAATGCCATTTCCACCGGTTGTTGGTAGGATTATTTTCCGCTTATTGTAGATTTTCAAGGTACCAGCATAGGATGATGTGCTTGTAAACTCAAATGGACTTTCATCAGTTTCAGTATCAGCTTTAACGTAGGTCACGTTGATTCCATCAACTTTAGAAATCGTGATGGTAAAGTAACCTTTTAATTGAATGAAACCATCTACTGTCTGACTTTCAACTAGATAATAGGTCTTATCTGCTTGAATCTGTTCCTTATTCAAAACAATTTTTCCGTCAGCATCTGTTGTTACCTTAGCTTTCGGGGTCAGAGTTGAAAAGTCAGTCCCACCTGCACTATCATATAGTTTAAACTCCACACCTTGTAGCGGTTTTTGGAAGTTAGACGATAACTTTTCAAGCGTTAATTCAAAATCACGAGGGGCATTTGTCACAGGTGTAGGATCAAAGATATAGTTATTTGTGCTTGGGTCTATTGCTAAATTACTATCACTATCATATGCCACCACAAATCCATTTTGGTCTGGAAAATATGGTTGTGAAATTTGATACCCGTCAGGCGCGGTAACTTCCTTCCAACGATAGGTACCAGCCGTTAAATTTGAAATGGTGATTTTACCATCTTTATCTGTGGTTTTGTTATCACCTACCACCTCCCATTTTGAATCGACTTGTTGTTCCAAGGAGAAGACTGCTCCAGGCAATGCCGCATTGGTGTCGCTCGCTTTTTTCTCAAGACTCACTTGATAGAGTCGTGAGTTGGTTTGAGTTGCTTGATACAGATACTTATTATCTACTGGTGTACTAAAGGAACCTTCCAACGTACCAGAAGAATCATATCCCGCAGGTACTGAAACCTCTTTCCATGTGAAATCTGCACCACTTTCGAAATAACCGATACGAATATATCCGTCGTCTGTCTCCCTTTCCTTGAATTCGCCATTTCTTACAAAATAGGATTTGCCTGTTTCAAATTGTTTAGCTTCGCTTTCAGTCGTTGTCCACTTAAAATCAGTAGCAGTAGTGTCAGTGTCAGTATTTAATTTCAAATAATACTGCTTATCATTTTCTGTTTTTGAAATAATAAACGGCACATCATTCAAAGGCTTCTGCGTATCACTATCTGTTTTAATCAATTCCAGTTGATACAGTTTTTTATTAGTCGCAGTAGAGTTGAAAGCATTATCTTTTTGCGACTCAGAATAATTAACAACAAACCCAGTATCACTTGGGTAATATTCCTGATTTTTCTGATAACCTTCTGGAGGTGCAACTTCTTTCCATCTATAAGTACCTTCAGTTAATTGGGTTAATTTAATTTTTCCTAGGCTCTGGAATACCCCTACATAGACACCAATTTCCTCATCTTTTGAACCGGTCTCCAGGGTATCCACGTAACCAGAAGTTTCAGGGTTGTAAAATTGTTGTACTATCCAATTACCGTTCTCATCTTTTTTTTCGATTTGGAAATGTGCACCAGGAACCGGCTTTCCATCTTGATCAACTTTACTCAGTTCTGCAGTATAGTAGTTCACAGGTAGTTGCAACATCTGAACAGCTTGGTTGTTCAAGAAACCTCCGGTAGAACCTGAAAAACCCCAATAAACACTAGTGTTTAAATCATCTACTCCAAATACATGTTGTAAGGAGTATTCAGGAGAACCAATTGCAACATCATAAGTAATAACATCCGTACCATCCTTGGTAACATCATTACTCTGGGAAATATTTCTCGAACCCTCGTGACCTTGTTTATATATTTTATAGTTTAGATTACCTGTATTAGTATCAATATTAGGTGTCCATGTCACTTCCAACCGATGCCATAAACCATCTGCTAGATTAGTTGTTGGCCAATTAGATATTTTCCAGCTATATGGATTAGTCTTTTCTGACACTTCCCCGTTCCAACCTAAACTGAGCTTAATTTTGTGCTTATTTGTTGTTTTATCTGGCTCCCAATTTTGGTTGGCTCTGTTATTTTTGAAATCATTCAAAATGTTGATTGCAATATGACCATGCTGTGTATTTAGATGATCTTCATTGTGAATAATGGAGGTTAAGTCATTATCCGAGTGTTGTGTAGTATTATTATTGTTATAGAAAGTATCAAACTCCAAGGTGATTCCGTTTTCAACACCTCTCCAAAAATCAACCATGTTATTGGTATCACTACTTACATTGGCACTGAAGTTTGAACCATACACCCCTAGACCATTCCCTAGGGCACCATAAGCATTCATGCCTGTATTTTCTAAACTACCCGATGCCAACTTACCATCAGCCTGTATATCAGACGGTTGTTTTAAGTCATTATGCATTGTGAAGGTGATGCCATCTGCACCACCAAGTCCAGAAAAATTACGGTTATATTGCGTTCTTTCCCCAAGATAAACATAAGCGACCATGTGGAAGGGCTCACTGAGCTTTATTTTATTTTGTTGATTACTCCACATTACCCCAGACTGCCATCTCGCATCCCTCGTGATAACCGCAACAGATGAATCAGTTTCTGTAACATAGGAACGATTGTTTGCTAACTTGGCGGTTTGATTATGATCGTCAGATACTGAACCAGTATAAATTAACTCTGGATAATGAAACATATCCAACATATTAACCGTATCAGCAATCGCAGGTGGAGCTGGCAAAGTTGTTGCTACATTATTGTAATTCTGAGTAGGCCATTCTCGTTGAGTTTGGTCTGGAAACTGATTTAACGGATCGTACGCAAACACCTCCAAAGGACTACTCCCAAGAGCTACAAGAAGAATCATCAGCCCCGTCACTAATTTCCTTATTAATTTCAAAAGTCCATTTCTCCTTTTCATGAATAAAGCAAGTTAGCATCCAATTGACATCATTCTGCACACATTGTGCAACCGTTTGCGTTATTGTATCATATCAAAAATAAAAAAACAAGGCGGATTTTATAATGAACTTAGCCACCTAGTAAAATAAAAAAACGTCATCGCAAAATTTCATGTATTATTGAGGTTCCACAACCAATCAATAAAGGATGAAATCACGATGGCGCAACTTGAGAATACCACAGTATCACGCATGAGTAGGCCATTCTCGTTGAGTTTGGTCTGGAAACTGATTTAACGGATCGTACGCAAACACCTCCAAAGGACTACTCCCAAGAGCTACAAGAAGAATCATCAGCCCCGTCACTAATTTCCTTATTAATTTCAAAAGTCCATTTCTCCTTTTCATGAATAAAGCAAGTTAGTATCCAATTGACATCATTCTGCACACAATGCGCAACCGTTTGCGTTATTGTATCATATCAAAAATAAAAAAACAAGGCGGATTTTATAATGAACTT
>NZ_MAEI01000054.1 GCF_009933255.1 Enterococcus diestrammenae
TCGACTCCTCTTGGGCGCGTATAACGGGAAGTAGCTCAGCTTGGTAGAGCACTTGGTTTGGGACCAAGGGGTCGCAGGTTCGAATCCTGTCTTCCCGATTCAGAATTTAAAAGGGGCCTTAGCTCAGCTGGGAGAGCGCCTGCTTTGCACGCAGGAGGTCAGCGGTTCGATCCCGCTAGGCTCCATATCATTTAAATAAATGATTTTTTCGCGGTGTAGCTCAGCTGGCTAGAGCGTCCGGTTCATACCCGGGAGGTCGGGGGTTCGATCCCCTTCGCCGCGATTTTTTCGAGCCTGGACCTTTAGCTCAGTTGGTTAGAGCAGACGGCTCATAACCGTCCGGTCGTAGGTTCGAGTCCTACAAGGTCCATCAGGATCAGTTGTAGGCTTGTGGAGGATTACCCAAGTCCGGCTGAAGGGAACGGTCTTGAAAACCGTCAGGCGGGTAAAACCGTGCAAGGGTTCGAATCCCTTATCCTCCTTAGTTGAATAATTATTGTTCAACCCTTTTATTATCGCGGGATGGAGCAGTCTGGTAGCTCGTCGGGCTCATAACCCGAAGGTCGTAGGTTCAAATCCTGCTCCCGCAATTAAAAACTAAAATCCTGGTCCCGTAGTGTAGTGGTTATCACGCCTGCCTGTCACGCAGGAGATCGCGGGTTCGAGTCCCGTCGGGACCGCCATGCGGGTGTAGTTTAGTGGTAAAACCACAGCCTTCCAAGCTGTTGTCGCGAGTTCGATTCTCGTCACCCGCTTTTAGTTTTTATATGGGCCTATAGCTCAGCTGGTTAGAGCGCACGCCTGATAAGCGTGAGGTCGATGGTTCGAGTCCATTTAGGCCCATTAAAATCAAAATAGCATTTTTGGTTTTGGGGAAGTACTCAAGTGGCTGAAGAGGCGCCCCTGCTAAGGGTGTAGATCGGGAAACCGGTGCGAGGGTTCAAATCCCTCCTTCTCCGTTTCAATGGTCCGTTGGTCAAGCGGTTAAGACACCGCCCTTTCACGGCGGTAACACGGGTTCGAATCCCGTACGGATCATTTTTAGTTTTATTGGAGGATTACCCAAGTCCGGCTGAAGGGAACGGTCTTGAAAACCGTCAGGCGGGTAAAACCGTGCAAGGGTTCGAATCCCTTATCCTCCTTAGTTGAATAATTATTGTTCAACCTTTTATTATCGCGGGATGGAGCAGTCTGGTAGCTCGTCGGGCTCATAACCCGAAGGTCGTAGGTTCAAATCCTGCTCCCGCAATTGTTACGAAACTACATTGGTCCCGTAGTGTAGTGGTTATCACGCCTGCCTGTCACGCAGGAGATCGCGGGTTCGAGTCCCGTCGGGACCGTTGCAGTATTTTGGCTCGGTAGCTCAGTTGGTAGAGCAATGGATTGAAGCTCCATGTGTCGGCAGTTCGATTCTGTCCCGCGCCATTTGTATCACGGGCCTATAGCTCAGCTGGTTAGAGCGCACGCCTGATAAGCGTGAGGTCGATGGTTCGAGTCCATTTAGGCCCATACATACATTATTAGTAAGGTCCGTTGGTCAAGCGGTTAAGACACCGCCCTTTCACGGCGGTAACACGGGTTCGAATCCCGTACGGATCATGAGGTACTCGCTGAGTGCCTTTCTTTATTGGTCTTAAAAGAAGGCGCTTTCTTAATTGAATAGGAGAAATGGGTGGACAAATCTTAGGATGATTGAAAAGATTTGTCCTTTTGATATGAAAAGAGAAAAAATTTTTTCGTTTATTTACTGAAGTATGAAACTTCGGAAGTCTTTGGTAAAAATGCTGTCTTGCAGTTTACGCCAGCCAATTTTGAGCCGCTGACTAAAACGGGAGACCACTACGAATTGGAAAACGTATTTGGGGATTTTGAAATTGGCAAAGCAATCGAGGCTGGTATCTATCGCGTGGAAGTGACGGGGGCTTCGGAGTATGGGGAAGGCTGGTCAGTGATGGTGGGAACCTCCAATACGTTTGTAGATGGTAGTGGCGCATCTGGCGGGTCAAGGTTCTCTAAGGAATCTTTTGGTGCTCAGATTGTGGAGATGAGAACCGGCTCCGTGATGAAAATTTCCCGAGAGTATACGTCTGAAGATGAATCGGTGGATGCAATCAACTATCCCGCCAACGTGCCCAACGTCCATGTCACCCTCACCAAAATTGCTGAAGAGGGCGAAAAAGTCGAATAACTTACGCCTAAAGTAGCGGCAACGACTCACCTGATCAGTCAGCGGGGGTCGTTGTCTTCTTTTTACTTAAATTTCTTGAAATTTTCATGATAGATTCAGCTAGAATACAAGCAAGTTGGGGGAATATCTGTTATACTGTCAATCGTTGCAAGTTCCCGATAGGATTCGTAATTCGAAGATGCCTTGTAACCGAAATATTAAAACTGGCCGACTTTTGTTGAAGTAGGGCCATGTAGGGGGAATCATCATGACAGAAAGACATTTATTTACTTCGGAATCTGTCTCCGAGGGCCATCCGGATAAGGTGGCAGACCAAATCAGTGATGCGATTTTGGATGCATTGCTGGAAAAAGACCCATATGCTCGGGTGGCTTGTGAAACTTCAGTGACCACTGGCTTGGTGCTGGTGTTCGGTGAAATTTCTACCAATGCATATGTGGATATCCAAAAAATTGTGCGTAAAACCATTAAAGAGATCGGTTATACCCGGGCTAAATTTGGTTTTGATGGGGATACCGTAGCCGTCTTGGTGGCTATCGATGAACAATCACCAGATATCGCACAAGGTGTGGACGTGGCGTTAGAAGCCCGTTCGGAAAAGAAAGATCCGTTAGACGAGATCGGGGCCGGTGACCAAGGCTTGATGTTTGGCTTTGCCTGCGATGAAACACCTGAGTTGATGCCATTGCCGATTTCGCTGAGCCACAAGCTGGTGCGCCGTTTGGCAGAGTTGCGAAAGAATCAAGAGCTGCCTTACTTGCGGCCAGATGCTAAATCACAAGTGACAGTGGAATACGATGATCAAGGCCAACCACAACGGGTGGACACAGTGGTTATCAGTACGCAACATGACGATCAGGCTACTAATGAAACCATTCATGCAGATGTTATCGAAAAAGTTATCAAAGAAGTGATTCCAGCTGCGTTGTTGGATGAGCAGACGAAATATTACATTAATCCCACCGGCCGTTTCGTTATTGGTGGACCTCAAGGCGATGCCGGATTGACTGGACGGAAGATCATCGTGGATACTTACGGTGGCTACGCTCGTCATGGTGGCGGGGCTTTCTCCGGTAAGGACGCGACAAAAGTGGATCGTTCGGCTAGTTATGCGGCGCGTTATATTGCCAAAAATATCGTAGCTGCTGGTTTAGCGAAAAAAGCGGAAGTGCAGTTGGCCTATGCGATTGGTGTGGCTCAACCGGTTTCCATTTCGGTGGATACTTTTGGCACAGGCACGGTAGCCAATGAAAAACTAGTGGCAGCGATTCGAGAAAACTTCGATTTGCGGCCAGCGGGAATCATCGAAATGCTTGACCTACGTCGCCCAATTTACAAACAAACAGCGGCGTATGGCCATTTTGGTCGTACAGATATCGATTTGCCATGGGAGAAGACGGATAAAGTCGACGGCCTTTTGGCAAGTGTGAAGGAGTAACCGAGGCGACCTCTGCTAAGTGGGTAGGCGCAAGTCTATTCGCTGGCGGGGGTCTCTTTTGTTGCTTGAAAATGACGAAAGTTAACTCCGTAGCAAGGGCTAAGGGAAAGCTAGGATATCCCAGTTGACTAGCTGAAGGCCCAGTTGGTTTAGCAGGCTTCTACTAGGCTAACTTTCGCTATTTTCGAAAAGAGAGGCATTCCCAGATCCAACTGGTTAAAGGTGAAGAGAGCTCTTCTGGTCGGGATCTATTTGGCACAAATAAAGATGAGGAGAAAAAGATGACACAACAGAGACAAACAAATGTAAAACTAGTGACGGTGGCGGTATTTGTGGCCACCTTTATGACGGCGGTGGAAGGCACCATCGTCACCACAGCGATGCCGACGATTGTGGGATCGTTACATGGTATTGAAATCATGAACTGGGTCTTTTCGATTTATTTATTGACCAATGCCATGCTGACACCGATTTATGGTAAATTGGCGGATCGAATTGGCCGGAAACCGATCTTTATTTTGGGGACGATGTTATTTATCGTTGGTTCTGCTCTGTGTGGCTTTTCCGATAGCATGATGACGTTGATCATCGCACGAGCCATTCAAGGGATGGGGGCCGGCGCGATGATGCCGGTGGCTTTGACGATTATCGGTGACCTTTATACGATGGAAAAACGCGCACGGGTGTTGGGGCTAAACAGTACCGCTTGGGGCATTGCTAGTGTCGTAGGTCCCCTTGCCGGTGGGGTCATTGTAGACACGGTGGGTTGGCATTGGATCTTCTTTATCAATGTGCCCATCGGTTTGGTATTGATTTGGTTGATTCAACGTTATTTGGTAGAACCGAAACGGCAGCAGACAACCAATGATTTAGGGGAGAAGGCAGCGAGTAAACCCATGGATATTGCCGGTAGCTTGTTGTTGATGCTGACGCTGTTGGCATTACTATTGGCTTTCCAACTTTTAGGGGACCAAGGTTTTGATTTGACCGTGGCTTTGTTATTGGTGGGCTTTATTGTGGGACTAATCGGTTTTGTCTTCGTCGAAAAACGCGCGGCGGATCCGGTGATTACCTTGACGTTATTTGAAAGTCGCCTATTTGTAGTGGTGAACTTGGTAGCGGCGTTAGCTAGTGGCTTCTTGATGGCGGTGGATGTCTATATTCCCATGTGGATGCAAGGGGTATTGGGGTTGCCGGCGGGTATCGGGGGCTTAGTATTGGCACCCTTGTCAGTTTTGTGGATGGTTGGTTCCTTTTTGGCGGGGCGTTGGATGGTCAGCCACTCGATTAAGTTTGTGCTGTTTTTAGGCTTGCTGCTGACCTTTGTCGGTGGCGCCAGTTTGTTTTTGATTCCGATGTCTGCTAGCTGGCTGTGGTTTTTTGTGATTTCTACGATTTTGGGTATTGGCTTGGGGGCAGTAACAGTGACGTGTACGGTCAGCTCCCAAAGCAGTGTCGACCATGACCAACTGGGGGTGGCGACGTCATTTAATACCTTGGCTCGGACGATTGGGCAGACCATCATGGTGTCAGTCTTCGGGATTTTGATGAACGGCATCACCAAAGCCCGCTTGACGCAGGCAAAGCTTACCTCAGACCCTGATATTATGAATAAATTGGTAAATCCCCAAACAGCAAAAAATTTACCAGAAGAGCAGCTAGCGCCTTTGCGGAAAATTCTTTTTGCGGGACTCCATGGCGTTTTTGGTGGTGCGCTAGTCTTGATTGTTATTGCCCTGATTTTGACGGTTATTATTCGTGAAAAATCTGGTACAATAAAACAAAATACCACTAGCCACTAAGAAGGAAAATCGTTTTAGAACAGCTAGCGGGATAGAAATGGGGCTGAAACATGGCACTGCTACAAGTAAATTGTTTTTCCAACGTTTTAGACATGCAAGTCATGATAAATGTGATCTTACCGCAACAAACCAAAAAACGAGTAGGAACTGATTCGGTGGGAGTCACCGAGGATGTACCAGTCCTCTACTTGCTCCACGGGATGGGCGGCAACCACAGTGTGTGGGAACGGCGAACCTCATTGGAGCGCTATGTAGATGATTTGGGGCTAGCTGTCGTCATGCCGGCTACCGATCATGGTTGGTATACGGATACCACCTACGATATGAAATACTGGACCTATCTCTCAGAAGAACTGCCAGAACTGATCCACACCTTTTTCCCCCAGCTGACCACTAAACGGGAAAGGACCTTTGCAGCTGGATTGTCCATGGGGGGCTATGGGGCGGTGAAATGGGGGCTGCGCTGTCCTGAACAGTTTGCGGCTGTCGCTAGTCTGTCTGGTGCCTTGGCCTTCACGGATGATCCGACCCCTTTGCTGAGCTTGCGAAAGCGGGCCTATTGGGAAGGGATTTTCGGACCACTAGAAACCTTAGGGACCTCAATGGAAAATCCTTTGTACCTCTTATCGCAAATAAAGCCAACGACTGCGCCTAAGCTGTTTATCTGCTGCGGCACGGAAGACGACCTGTATCCCATCAGCGGTTACTTCGCCAAAAAAGCCTCTGAAAAAGGCTTTGAAGTGACTTATGAAGAGGGAACTGGTGTCCATGATTGGGCCTTTTGGGATCGTTGGCTGCCACGGGTTTTAGACTGGTTGCCGTTGGAAAAATAGTATAAAAACACCCTCGATTCCATTGGAGTCGAGGGTTTCTGCTTTTTGGCTTGAAATCTTGATTAGCGCTTCTTCTCAATACAAAACAAAATCGGTGGCTGATTCTGCTGATTGATAAACTGGTAATTTAGTACGTTGTATTCTTTTTGCGGTAAAGCACGACAATAATCCCGGACGCTAGCCAGTTCTTCAGCACCACCAACGTGTCCATAATAACAAACCAAAATCACTCGCCCTCGAGGAGCTAGTCGAAGCAACAAAGCGTCCAAGGCCTGGCGCGTCGTCTCCGGCAAGGTAATCACGGCTTTGTCGCTTTGGGGAAGGTAGCCGAGGTTGAAGATGGCTGCTTTGATGGAACAATCTGCGGGGAGGTGTTGATCCAAGGTCTCGTGTCCAGCGGGAATTAAGCTGACTCGCTTGGCCAATTCTGGCGTTTCTGCCAAGCGTTTGGCGGTATTATTCAAAGCCAACTCTTGCACGTCAAAGGCATACACATGGCCAGTTCGACCCACTAGTTCGGCGAGAAAAGCGGTGTCGTGGCCATTGCCCATGGTAGCGTCCACGGCGATTTCCCCCGGCTGGAGGATTTCTTGCAACAAGGTATGGCTGTACTGCAAAGCGGTTGCTAACATCAGGCCAGGCCTCCTTTTACATCTGCCGACAGAAGGGTTTTTCGTCCTTGGTCAAACTTGACTCCGGCTGTTTGCCGCACATCATATTTTCCTTGCCAAGTTTCTCGGCGGGCCAGTTCGTCATCGATGGCGTTTAAGACTTCCCATTTTTTCAAGCTCCATTTTGGACCAATCAGAGCATCCCATGGGGCATCCCCGGTCAGACGATGGATGATGACCTCAGCGGGAATCAGTTCCAGTTGTCGGCAGATGACATCTACGTATTCGGAGCGACTCATCAGTTGGAGACGACCTTCTTGATAATCCCGTAGCATCCGCGTATTGCGCATCAGGTGCAGGAGGTGCAACTTGATGCCTTGAATATCTGAATCCAGCAGGGTGCGGCGGACATTTTCAATCATCATCTCTGACGTTTCCCCTGGCAAGCCATTGATTAAATGGGTGCAGACTTGGATATTGTGTTTTCGGAGACGAGCTACCGCATCCAGATAAGTCTGGTAGTCATGCGCGCGATTGATGGTGGCACTGGTGTCCTCGTAAGTCGTCTGTAGACCTAGCTCTACCCAGAGATACATGCGGCTATTGAGTTCAGCTAAATAGTCCACGACTTCCGGTGGCAGACAATCCGGCCGAGTGCCCACTGACAGACCCACCACGCCAGGTAAATTTACCACTTGTTCGAAGCGTTCTCGGATGATTTCGACTGGGGCATGGGTATTGGTGAAATTTTGGAAATAGACGATGTATTGATCCACTGCTGGCCATTTCATATGCATCATGTCGATCTCTTTGGTAAATTGGGAGGGCAGTGGCTCAGTGGGGGCGACGATCATGTCCCCAGAGCCTGAGACGCTACAAAATGTACAGCCTCCGCGCGCTACCGTGCCATCACGATTGGGACAGTCAAATCCGCCATCCACGGGAACTTTGAAAATTTTGCCACCGAATGTTTCTCGGTAGGCTTGATTTAATGAATAGTATCGTTTATTTTCTGCGTAAATCATAGTTGCCTTCTTTCTTTTTACATCCCCAAAACACTAACGCTGTTTGCCAGTAAATCGCCAGACGAAGCGGCGTTCGTCAAAAATCGGATAGGTCAGACACAGCCAGCCCGCTCCGAGACAAAACCCACCGATGATATCTGTCGGAAAATGAACTCCCAAATAAATCCGACTAATGCCGATACCCAAAATCAGGCTACCACAGAGTACCTGCAACAAAAGCCGCACCGGTTTATTTTTAATCAATCCCGGTAAGATAAAACATAAGGTGCCAAAGAGGATCATACTACCGGTGGCATGCCCACTAGGAAAGCTAAAACTGGTTTCTTCTACCAGATGCTCCAAGGTGGGGCGTTGCCGCAAAAAGCCCAACTTCAACAGCGCATTACCAATCCCGGCCACGCCCACTAAGCCAATTCCGTACCAGAGACTTTCGGCATAGCGTTTGCCTAAAGCCATCAACGCCACTAGCACCAAGCCAATCGCCACGACAAACAAGGGATTCCCCAGTTTGGTGATGGTTAAGTAAAATTCATTCCATGCTGGATAGGGACTGCGAAGGATATTGGTCAAAAAGGTATCAAAGCCGGTCAACCATTGGGGGAAGAATTTCACTACATAGCCCAAAAAGACAAAAACCAGTAAAAAGCAACTGCCAGCAAATTGCCAATAAAGTTTATTTTTCATAGATGTTTCCTTTCGATTATAACTTTGGAAATCCAATCTGTATTATAGCATGCTCTGAGGCTGTACCCCAGATTTCTACTAAAATCCAAGAAAATCTCAATGATAGCGTTTGTAATATTCTTGTAAAGAAAAAAATCCTGGGTTTCTTTCTTTAAAAAAGGAAGAATAAAGCTGATAAATAGCATGATAACAAGCTTTACTTAAACTCTCCCGCTTTTTTTATGAAAAGGATGGAAATGATCAACTAGTTGGAATGTTACGAACAGCTAACAAATGCTTAAAATAACTAGGTTTACGTTTCGTTTTCCCCGGTAGACAAGGTATACTTGAAACAAGAGATTTTGCTTTTTGGATGCAGACAAGCAATAGTGGGAGTAGCTAGCCTGCTATTTTTTGGCAGCAGCGGGGTGGTCCCGTCAGCTGTTGGTCAGTCAATGGTCAAGCGAACGGCTAAGCTTTGCTACTTAGAACAAAGCGGCCTTTCGATTGGTTGAACCCAGAACAAACACTAAAAAATTGAGTACATACTCAGCTCAAAATGAAGGCAATCCGACATTTTGAAAAGGAGGAAACACATGGAAAACGTGGAAAAGTTGGTTACCCGTAAAGAACGACGATTATTACAAGAAAAACAGCGCCGGTCACGCCAGTTTAAAAAAGGGACGGCTCTGGTTGGGACAACTATGGCAGCTTGTACCATCGCTACCCCTTTGATTCAACCCCAAGCTGCAGAAGCCGCAACTGCTTCAGTGGTCAGCCGTAGCGTCAACACCAGTGCCTTTATCGCAGAATTGGCAGCCTACGCGCAACCAGTGGCTGCTAAAAATGACTTATACGCTTCGGTGATGATTGCCCAAGCGGTGGTGGAAAGCGGTTGGGGTCAAAGTTCCCTTGCTCGTGCCCCTTATTACAATCTTTTTGGAATCAAAGGTAGCTACCAAGGAAATAGTGTGTATATGGACACCCAGGAATACCTTAATGGGAAATGGCTTACCATGAAGGAACCATTCCGGGACTATCCCTCTTATCAACAAGCCTTTGAAGACAATGCCAATGTCATCAAAACAGTTCGTATGGGGAGTGCCTACCATTATCGTGGCGCTTGGAAGAGTAATTGTTCTTCTTACCGAGATGCAACAGCCTGGTTAACTGGGCGTTATGCCACGGCGCCTCATTATGCGACGGCTTTAAATACGATCATCGAAACCTACAATCTGACGCGCTATGACAATGGTGTTTCCGGTAGTGCCGGTGGTGGGGCTAGCAGTGTCACCAGTAGTACCAATAACACAAGCAGTTCCAATAGCACGAGTAATAATTCTTCAAGCAACACAAGTACCAATACGAGTAAAACTTACTATACCGTGAAATCCGGTGATTCTGTCTGGTTGATTGCCGACAAATATGGCATCAGCATGAGTGATTTGGTGAAATGGAATAACATCAAAAATAACTTAATCTTCCCAGGCCAAAAAGTTATCGTCAAAAATGGTGGCGGGACCAGCAATAGTTCAACCAATACCACTCCATCAAAACCGGCGAATAATACCAACAGTAACGCTACAAGTAATAACGCAGCTTCTAAACCAAGTCAGACTACGAATACTAGCAACGCTTATTACACCGTGAAATCCGGCGACTCCGTTTGGTTGATTGCCGACAAGTATGGTATCAGTATGAGTCAGTTGGTCAACTGGAATGGCATCAAAAATAACTTGATTCACCCCGGACAAAAACTCATTGTCAAAAAAGGTGCCGCTGCTAGTACGAGCACAACTACTTCTAGCAATACGTCCAATACGTCAACTACGACGAATACCAAACCAGCTGGTAATACCAATACAGCTACTGGTAATGGCTACTACACTGTGAAATCTGGCGACTCCGTTTGGTTGATTGCCGACAAACATGGCATTAGTATGACTGATTTTATCAATTGGAATGGGATTAAAAATAATTTTGTTTACCCCGGTCAAAAAGTCATCGTCAAAAAAGGCGCGAGGGGTACCACAAGCAGTACCAACTCCTCCACAAGTAATACCAGTAAGACCTACCAAGTCAAAAGTGGCGACTCACTTTGGGAAATCGCACAAAAATACGATTTATCCATTAACCAGTTGAAACAATTAAACAAACTGAATTCCGACGTGATTTACGTTGGACAAAAATTACTTGTGAAATAAATAAGTTAAAAGCATCCGCCGGCGACAGCTAGCGGATGCTTTTTTAGCTAGCAGTCTCCATTGATGCAAATGCCATTTTATCAGGAGCTGAGGAGCGCGTCAGACTATTCTTGATGATTGGAGCAAAGAAATAGTGATTGCGTTGGAAATGATAGGGTGAAAGTTAGACGTCTTAAGAGCAAAGATATCTGTTTTTATTATTTGGGTGATGTATCTAGCTATTTTTAGAAAAATTAGTTAAGACAGATTTAATGATAAATATTATGTTCACTTTTCAAAAATATACTGCCAGTTTTTATATGAATTCGCTTTCAAATAGATTGAGCTTTGTTATACTATTATTAGCAAGTTCTTTTATTTGACCAAATTTTACATGATGAAAAGGGAGCGACTAAAATGACAAGATTTCCGAAAAACTTTCTCTGGGGCGGGGCCACTGCCGCCAACCAAATTGAAGGGGCTTATTTAGAAGATGGTAAAGGCTGGTCCACCGCGGATACTGCCAAATACTTAGGCAAAGAGGCTCGTAGCCACCTGTCTTTGCTGAAACCCATGACCAAAGAGGATGTCGAAGCTGCGATGGCAGATCAAGAGGGGATCTATCCAAAACGTCATGGCATCGACTTTTACCACCGTTACAAAGAAGATATTGCGTTGTTTGCCGAGATGGGCTTTAAGACGTTTCGATTGTCGATCTCTTGGCCACGGATTTTTCCAAATGGGGATGATAAGGAGCCGAATGAAGCAGGTTTAGCTTTTTATGACAAGGTATTTGACGAATGCTTGAAATACGGTATCGAACCATTAGTGACAATTTCCCACTATGAATTTCCTCTGGCGCTGGCTTTGAAGCAAAATGGCTGGCTGTCTCGGGACACCATTGCTGCTTTTGTCCGTTACGCTGAAGTCTTGTTTAAACGCTACGGTGAAAAAGTCAAATATTGGTTGACCTTCAATGAAATCAACATCATTGGCATGACCGGCTATCTGAGTGGCGGGATTCTGGCAGATGGCATCGATAATCTGTTGCAAGCCCAGTATCAAGCCGCTCATCATCAATTTATCGCTAGTGCCTTAGTGGTACAAAAATGCCATGAGTTGATTCCAGACGCCAAAATTGGCTGTATGTTAGCTCGGATGGAAGCTTATCCGGAAACTTGTAACCCAGCAGATGTCTTGGCAGCGGTGGAAGCAGATGAAAGCAACCTGTTTTATACGGACGTGCAAATTCGCGGGGCTTATCCAAGCTACATGACGAAGTTTTTCAAAGATCGGGATATCACGATCGACATGGTTGAAGGGGATGAAGAAATCTTGAAGCAGGGGACTGTAGATTTCTTATCTTTCAGCTACTATATGTCCAGTATCGCTACTGCGGATAAAACTGGTGAGTCTACCGGGGGAAATCTGTTGGGTTCCAAGAAAAATCCGTATTTGAAGGCTAGTGACTGGGGCTGGCAAATCGATCCGGTGGGCTTACGAATTACCATGAAGAAGATGTACGAGCGTTACCAAGTGCCATTATTTATCGTGGAAAATGGTCTGGGAGCCGAAGACACGGTGGAAGCTGACGGAAGTATTCACGACAGTTACCGCATTGATTATTTGCGAGATCATATCGAACAAATCGGTTTGGCACTGGAAGAAGGCGTGGAAATCATGGGCTACACACCATGGGGCTGCATCGATTTGGTCAGTGCCTCTACTAGCGAAATGTCCAAACGCTACGGCTTCATCTACGTCGACCAAGACGATCTGGGTCAAGGGACACTCGCTCGCAGCAAAAAAGATTCTTTTGATTGGTACAAGCAAGTGATTGCCACAAATGGAGAAGATTTGGCCTAGCCAGACGATGTGAAAAAGGAATAAAAGATTAAGCCGGTGGGGGAGCGCCGGCTTTTCAGGTATGAAGAGATTTTGGAAATGTTTATAAATGAGTGATTGAGGAAGAGGGCTAGCTGTTAGGTTGCGGGAATAGTCATCAACAATAATCAGAATATGAGAAATTCTCGCTAGACTGGTTGGACTTGGTGGAGGTAGCTTATAGGTGACGCAATGCTCAGGATGTCTGATGACTCATAGTTACGCGCTGGTATTTAGCGAGTTTATCATGAGTTTGACTTTGGCAAAATAAATGACAAATCGCTCGATATTTGGTATTTAACGACCCCATTGTTACTTCCGTCAGCTATCGGAAGCAAGATTAGCCAGCTTTCTCTCTTTTCTAAAACTCCCCTTTGATTTTTCCTAGATTCTCTGTTAGACTATCAGTCAAACAGCATATTCCACGATTGACGAGGAGATAGTAGCTAGTCGACTGTTGCAGAGAGCGCATGGTAGGTGAGAATGCGTACAGGAGCTTGTGAACTGGCCTCAAGTGGTGGTCTTTTGAACCCGCACCGCCTAACATAGGTAAGCGGCAAGTAGAAAGCCACGGTGACGACCGTTAGCACGTCTGAGGTTTGCTTTGATCACGAAACGGAATCTGGCAAACAAATATAGGTGGTACCGCGTTGACAACGTCCTATGAAAGCTTTTTTGGCTTTCGTAGGGCGTTTTTTGCATTTTTTCGGCAAGGAGTAGGTTTGTCGAGAGATGTTGCACTAGGTTTAGCTACAATTCAGCTCCCCTCGTTACCATGTATGAAAAGTACCACGCAACTAAGTATCTAAGTTTAAGTATCTAAGTTACACCAAATAAGGAGGAATTTTTGTGTTTTACGATCACAAGGAAGTTGAGAAAAAATGGCAAAAGTATTGGAAAGCCAACAATACTTTTGTCACCCATGAAGAAAATGATAAACCTAAATTTTACGCGCTGGATATGTTCCCTTATCCATCTGGGCAAGGCTTGCACGTGGGCCATCCGGAAGGCTATACTGCGACGGATATCTTGTCACGGATGAAACGGGCACAAGGCTACAATGTCTTGCATCCGATGGGCTGGGATGCCTTTGGGTTGCCAGCGGAACAATACGCGCTGGATACCGGTAATGATCCGGCCGAATTTACCGAAAAAAATATTCAAACTTTCAAACGGCAAATTAATTCCCTGGGCTTTAGTTATGACTGGAATCGGGAAATCAATACCACCGATCCGGAATACTACAAATGGACCCAATGGATTTTCACTAAATTGTATGAAAAAGGCCTTGCTTATGAAGCGGAAGTGCCGGTGAACTGGGTACCAGAACTAGGGACAGTCATCGCTAATGAAGAAGTCATCGATGGCAAATCTGAACGGGGGGGCTATGATGTCATCCGCAAACCGATGCGTCAATGGATGTTGAAGATCACGGCCTATGCGGATCGTTTGCTGGAAGATTTGGACTTGGTGGATTGGCCAGAAAGCATCAAAGAAATGCAACGCAACTGGATTGGCCGTTCTGTTGGGGCGAATGTGACCTTCAAAGTAGCCAATACGGCAGAAGAATTCACTGTCTTCACTACTCGTCCTGACACACTATTCGGTGCGACTTATGCGGTGCTTGCGCCAGAGTTGGACTTGGTGCAAACCATCACCACCCCTGAGCAAAAAGCCGCTGTCGATGCTTACATCGATGAAGCAGAGAAAAAATCTGACCTGAACCGGACCGACTTGGCGAAAGAAAAAACCGGCGTCTTTACCGGAGCCTATGCGATCAATCCAGTGAATGGCAAAGAAATTCCGATTTGGATTGCGGATTATGTCCTAGCTAGCTACGGTACTGGGGCTATCATGGCCGTACCCGCTCACGATGAACGGGATTTTGAATTTGCTAAAACGTTTGGTTTGGATATTATCCCAGTGCTTGCAGGTGGGGATGTGACGGAAGCGGCTTATACAGAAGACGGTGTCCACATCAATTCCGGCTTTTTGGATGGCTTGAACAAAGAAGAAGCCATCGCCAAGATGAATGCTTGGTTGGAAGAAAATGGTGTAGGGAAAGAGGAAGTTAGCTATCGTTTGCGGGATTGGCTGTTTTCTCGTCAGCGTTACTGGGGGGAACCAATTCCTGTGATTCATTGGGAAGATGGCACGACTACGACAGTCCCTGAAGCAGAATTGCCATTGCGTCTACCAGTTACCAAAGATATCAAACCAAGTGGTACCGGGGAATCCCCATTGGCCAATATTGCCGATTGGGTCAATGTCGTCGATCCAGTCACTGGTAAGAAAGGTCGTCGGGAAACCAATACGATGCCACAATGGGCGGGAAGCTCTTGGTATTACCTGCGCTTTATCGACCCCCACAACAAAAACGAACTGGCAAACTATGAAAAACTCGAACGTTGGCTGCCAGTGGATATCTACATCGGTGGGGCAGAACATGCAGTGTTGCATTTGCTGTATGTGCGTTTCTGGCACAAATTCTTGTATGATCTGGGTGTGGTACCAACCAAAGAACCTTTCCAAAAATTGTACAACCAAGGCATGATTCTAGGTGGCAACAATGAAAAAATGTCTAAGTCTCGGGGCAATGTTGTCAATCCTGATGACGTGGTGGAACAATACGGTGCAGATACCCTCCGCTTGTATGAAATGTTTATGGGACCATTGGATGCTTCCATCGCTTGGAGCGAAAATGGCCTAGAAGGTTCTCGCAAATTCTTGGATCGGGTATGGCGTTTGATCGTGGACGAAGATGGCAAAATGCGGGATCGCATCACCAACTTCAACGACGGCAAACTGACCAAAGTTTACAATCAAACGGTCAAAAAAGTAACGGAAGACTACGAACACATGCACTTCAATACAGCGATTAGCCAGCTGATGGTCTTCACCAACGAAGCTTATAAAGTCGATGCTTTGCCATATATCTTCGTGGAAGGCTTCGTCCAACTCTTGGCGCCGATCGTGCCTCACGTGGCAGAAGAGCTTTGGAGTATCCTCGGAAACGAAGGCGGCATCAGTTATGTGTCATGGCCAGTCTATGATGAAGCTGCCTTGGTAGAAGCTGAAGTGGAAGTCGTTTTCCAAGTCAATGGCAAGGTCAAAGCCAAAGCCAGCATCCCGGCAGATGCTACCAAAGAAGAAATGGAAACCTTGGCGAAAAATCATGACCATGTAGCCGAACTGATCGCCGGCAAGACGATTCGCAAAGTGATCGTTGTTCCAGGAAAATTGGTGAATATCGTTGCCAATTGATTGACGCTTGGCTGAAATCTGAAAAAGCCGTAGTCCCCTTAACTGGGGGCTACGGCTTTTTGCGGTTTTCAGAGTATCTACAAGAGCACTTGGTTTTATCGGAGACAAGTAAAAAATTCAAGCTTCAAAAAAGTTGATGGACGAAAAGTCAAAGTGGGGATAGCCATGGTAGGCAAGGGTCGCTAGCTTTTGTACCGCCATTTTTTGACTAAAAAAATACTGACTACTAGAAGTACAAGGCCGGCAGTGAGAAACGTCAACAGTTGGGTCAGACGACGGTGGTTGTTAGCGGTGGTGAGGCTTTTCTGCATGGTGGGCTCATAAGCAATCCGGTGCCCTCGCACTAAGAGGCGATGGCTGTTAATCATATAAGGCGTGCAAGTCATCAGAGTGATCAAGGTGGCATCTTCGTCAATTTGGAGACTATCCGTTTCAGTGGGGAGGATGACTTTGATTTGGTCCACTTGATACGCGTGGGTTTGCTGATGGGTTTCGAAGTAAAACAAATCTCCCAGCTCTAGTTGTGGCAAATCGGTAAATAACTTGGCTTCCGGCAGTCCTCGATGGGCGGAGATCACACTGTGGGTCGCTACTTCACCGGTAGGAAAGGATGTGCCAGCTAAAAGAGTAGCGCCTTTTTGTAAAAAGAGTTCCGTGGTCTGATCGAAAATAGGTAGTTTGACTTTGATTTTTGGGATTTGGATGACGCCAATCGTATGTTCTTGGTAATAGTCAGAGGAAGTGGCGGTTTTTTTAGAAGTTCTTGCCCCGCTGAAGGGATCGCTTCCAGGATTGAGACCTTCTCGGGCCAGCTGCTGGTTTGCGGTCTTTTGTTGATCGGCAATTTTTTGCCGTTCCTGTTGATCTAGTTGATTGGCTTGTCGCTGATAATAACTAATCAACTGCTGATCCAGTAATTGATTGATTTTATCGCTGACGAAGGGATAAAAGGCGATGGCCACACCAGCGATTAGCAGCAAAGACATTAAGATATCCAACCATCGTCTTTTTTTCACTTGCTTCGGCTTAGTAGCCATGGCGATCCCCTCATTTCTCTTGCGCTATCGGTCAGAGATTTCACGGTCAGAATAGCATAGTTTTGTTGGCTTTCCTAACAAGGTGTTTGAGAGAGTCACTGGCTAAGTGAAAAGCTACACATAGAGCAGGTTTTTTATCTTAAATACGGATAGAGTATCGTTTTTTAATTTTATTTGAATAACGTATTTTCGGGTGAAGGGAACAGGGGCTTACTTTGTCTGGCGGGTAACAATCAGAAAAAAGAAAAGCGGAAAAGCCACCTGATAGCGGATTTGATCAGCCTAGTGAGCTGTATTATTTTGTTTTTTATCTGATGATTCTGATAATTTTAATCTTGATTTCTTTATCGGAAGAAAAAGGTAGGTTAGCCTAATTTTTAGGAGGATTAATGTGTCAAAAATCACAGAAAAATTTATAGATTTTGAACTATTTTATGTTATATAATTACGGCGAATAGAAGATTTTAGCTTATTGTAATAATGTAAAAAAAACTGTTTTTTTGAGGGGAAAGGATCAAGAACGTCCGGAATAATAAAAAATAAAAAACGAATATTCTTTTCACTACTTGCTGCTAAGGTTTTTTATTTGGTTGGTTAGTTGGCTTTGAGCAACTGTTTGTAGGAATCGGTATCAGGTGTCTGGAGAAAGGAAGGGTGAACATGGGCAAACAAAAACGACTCTTTGCGGTGTTCTTAATGTTGGCGTTGGTGGTACCATACGTGCTCCAGTTGGCGGCGTTTTTCCCCTTGAAAGCGGAAGCCGTGACTGAAACAGCCGTTCAATTAGTGAACAATCAACGGTTAGCGGTGGCGGTCACTCAGGAAAACACGACGGACAGGCAAAATCATTGGCGAGTAACCTATGACAAAAAGTAGATTGAGGCAGCTGATAGCTCCCGTTTAAAAGTGAAGTTGGGCGCAGGGGGTGTCGTCACTGCTGCAAATGGTTGGCAGCAAATCGATGATTGGTGGGTGGAACCTGATTTTAGCCCTCAAAGTCAGGGTCAGTTAGAGATGACGACAGACGGACAAACCCCTCTTGAAATTACGTTGCAACTGGCTACTAAGACGTGGTCGTTGGGGCGGTCTACCAAAACGAGTCAAGACCAAATTGATGGCGAGAAACGGTCAGAGAACTCAGAAATTCTGACTGACAACAGCTTGACCCCAGCAGAAAGTGGTCCTCATCGCATCGAACCCCGGCAACAAGCTACAACAACAGCAGCCACTAGTACTTCCAATAGTGAAGAAGGCTTGGAGACCTCAGCAACAGCAACCTCACCACATGCTAGTGAAGAAGTAACAGCTACAACTGTCTCTCCAGCAAAAACCACGACAACCTCTGAGGCCGCAACAGCAACGACTTTGCCTGTAGCTACTGATGAAGAGACGGCCACCTCGATAGAACCAGTTGCACCGACGACAGAAAGCGAAGTGAGCACTGTCCCTACGACTGAGTCAACCAATGAATCAACCACGGAATCCTCCAGCCCAGTGACCGCGCCTACGATTAGTGGGCCCCGGGCGGTGAATAATTTTCCTACAGCAGTGCCACAAAATTTAGCGGCCTTAGCTGGCGACTTCAGCTATGAAGACGATGGCACGGGAATTTACCCAACAAATTATACGGAGGAGTATCTGTCTGGAAACCAGTCGGGTGGTGTTCACCAACATATTCGCAATTACCATTATGGCAAATCTGACGCTTCTGGGGTCCAGCTTTTCAATGTTACCGAAACCGGTAGTTTGAACTTTGTCAATGGGTATCATGAATATGGTACACCGGTAGCTGGACAGACGACTTTTGGTCGAATCAATCTTAAGAAGACGGTCGCCCCAATTCCTGGCAGTCCGGATCAATTCAAGGTGCAGTTGGATACGATTGGGGATGCGATTAAGCCAATCAAACAAGTTGATGTGGTGATTGTCATCGATAAATCTGGTTCCATGGCCGGTGCCAATTGGGATAGTTTGAAAAGTGCCGTCAGCCAGTTTGCCACGGATATGTTTACGCCGGGACGAGACGTGCGGATTGGCATAGCCGGTTTTTCCGGGTATCAGGATTCTGATGATAACTGGCGTACCAAGGCCGAAATTGCTTCTTTTGCAGCCATTCCTAGCTTTAGTGGCAATAATCTGCCGGCTAGCTTGACGGGATTTGTAGGAACAAGTAATGGTGGGGTCAATGCTTTGATGAACCATGCAATCTTCAATGAAGCTCCCACAGGTGGAACCCCGACGTTTCTTGGCGTGGATGCTGGCTTGAAACTTTTGACGACGCCAAGCTATGGGGCGCGGGCCGGTGTGGCAAAAGTCTTGGTGACGATTACCGATGGCGTGCCGACTTATTATCCGACAGCGACGTATGCTGACAGTAAGACCCTCGATCAATCCTTAGCCCTGACAACGAAAAGTCGGACGAACAGCGACCGGATTTTGCGACTGACCACCGCCAGCCAGCTTTACGAAGGGAACGGCAATAGTGATTACTCCAGTCAGACGCTCCCTTTTATCACACAACGTCAAAATGAGTTTAGTACGCCATTTTGGTACGGTGTAGGGTTTCATACAGGGACAGCTGCCAATGTGGTCGTGGATGCCTTGGGAAGAGCTGGTTCCTATCGTGCCAATGATATCAGTTCATTAGTCAACACTCTTAACACTTCTGTCGCTGAACTAGTTAATACGATTTCGGTCGGCACGATCACCGATCCTATGAGTGAGTATGTCACCTTTAATCCCGGAAGCTTGCAGACCTACAGCTTTTCAGTGAAAAACAACGCACTATCGCCACCGGTATTGGTTTCGACGACGACTGGGGCCCAATATGCTCGCAATGTAGCGATTACCACCAACGGGAGTGGTCTGACTGCAACGAATGTCAGCTTAGGCATCGATGGCAATGGTCGCCAAGGCTTGCGCATCACGTATCGGGTCACGCTAAAAGCTGCCTACCAAAATGGTAAATTTTATCCGACCAATGGTGGAACGACCTTGGACAGTAGTAGTACCGGCAAACTAAACTACGCGGTGCCTTCTGTGCGCCATTTGAAACTGGTAGATTTGACGTTGACCAAAGTAGATAGCGCTGGAGCAAAACTGGCAGGGGCCCAATTTCGCTTAGTGGGAGACCAGACGTATACGGGAACCGTTGCAAATGCTCAAGGGCAGATGCAATTTACCGGGGTCATTCCCGGGGACTACCTGTTGGAAGAAATCAGTCCACTAGGTCCGTTTAAAGCTTTTGAACCACTGGCGGTGACGGTCAATCCAGACGGTAGCGTCCAAGGCTTGACCAATAATCAAGTAGTTAATCGCTTGAAAGCGGTCACGTTAACCTTGAAGAAGACCGATGAAGCTGGTGAAGCCCTCACTGGTGCGGTCTTTCAGTTGAAAAAAGGGGACGAGACCTTCACCTTGACTGAGGGCGCAGATGGCATGCATCAGGTGACAGAGTTAGCTCCCGGTGTTTATCAACTAGTAGAAAGCAAGGCGCCACCGGGATTTATCCCACGGGGTCAGCTAGGAACCGTGACGATTGGAGCCAATGGGAATATTCAGTGGTTACTTGAGGGCCGTCAGCGAGAGTTGAGCGTGGATACCACCGGTGAGCAGCTTACGGTTAATCTTGGAAATATCGTCAACCAACGAAAACCCATTGATTTGACCTTGGCAAAAGTTGATGGAAGCGGCAAAGCTTTGGTCGGCGCCACCTTCCAATTGCAACGAGAAGGGCTGCCGAGTATCACTTTAACCGAAGCCAACGATGCCTCCGGTCAACACCAAGCCACCAATCTCGCGCCGGGCACTTACCGTTTAGTAGAAACTGATGCGCCTACTGGTTTTGCACCACTTGGGGAGATTGGTACCCTGGTGATTGCTGCGGATGCTTCAGTTACCTTCCAAAAAGGCGAGGTAACTCAAACAATCACGGTGGATACCACCGGCGAGCGGGTAACTGTCCACCTTGGTAAGATCAAAAACCAGCTGTTGCCGGTAGCGTTGACGCTTCATAAAAAGACAGGAGCACTTCCTTTGGCTGGTGCGGTCTTCCAGCTACTTCAAGCAGGTGAAGTCCGCTATACCTTTACGGAAACCGCAGCAGTACCTGGGCGTCACCAACTCAGTGGTGTCCTTCCGGGGAGTTATGTGTTGAAGGAAAGCACATCACCGACTGGCTACCAAGCTTTAGGCGAACTGGGAACCGTCACGATAGGCGCAGATGGTCAAGTGAAGTTTGTCATGGCCGGTCAAGATCAGGAACTCTCGGTAACAGCAACGGACCATCAATTGCAAGTGGATTTGGGGACGATTACGAACCAGTTGAAGCCTTTTGAGCTTAGTATCCGCAAGCAGGCTACCGCCGACAAGCAAGGCTTACCCGGGGCGACCTTTTCATTATTTTTACCAGGGGAGGATCAAGTACTCGCCACAGCGACTTCTGACGCTGCTGGTTTGGCGCCTTTTATGAGTGGCGCGGATCCAAACCAGCCTTATCCGTTGACGCCAGGAACCTACGTCATCAAAGAAACCGCCGCTCCTACTGGTTATCAGCGCTTACAAGGGGACTTTTTATTAACGATTGCCGAAAATGGCACAGCGACCGTTTCCTATGCCGGTAAAGCTGCCGAAGAAGTAACGGTGACCTTGACCACGGGAGAGGCCCCTAACCAACTGCAATTTACCGTCACCAATGATCCTGCCAATCCGTTACCGAAAACAGGGGGCTTTGGCAGTTTGAGCTACGTGATCCTCGCCATCCTTTTGATTGGCGCCTCTAGTTGGTATTTTGTCACCCAGCGTCAAGGCAAGGAGGGGGAACAATGAAAATCCTACGAAGCATCATCTTAGTTTTGTTGCTAGTGCCTGTGTTTCTCAGCTTGCTGACGGTGGTTCAGGGTGAGGAACAAAACGAAGTCGTGGAGGTTTATTTACACAAGCGTCTTTTTCGCGACTGGCAGTGGCGAGAGACGCAGCCAGATGCAGTAAATCAATGGCACTACGACAATCAAGGAACCCAATTACCTGATATGCAGCAAACCTTGACGGACGAGTTGTTGTCTGATCCTTCCCTACCGTTGAATGGGGCGATCTTCAAAGTGTATGACTTTACGCCAGAATATCAGAAGGCGTTAGCAGCTGGGCAGACGCCGGTTACGTTTGCCCAAGACTTTGCTGATCGCACCTATGCGTTAGAACAAATCCAAGCTTTGCACAAGGTACCTTTGACCAATCCGGAGGCGACGGGGTCTACTGAGGCGGCTACCAGTTTTATCACGGCTCGGACTGGGGTGCCTGATGAGAGTGGGACCCCACAACCTCATGATGGCATCATCCACTTACAACTGGCGCCGACTCAAGCGGGGCTAGCTAGCGCTTATCTGATCCTCGAGACGGGACTAGCCACGACAGTCAGTGTGGATTTGACGCAAAAAGCCTTTCCCTTGATGCTGACCTTCCCTTTAGCTGTTGAAACGGAAGGCCAGGCGTTACATCTTTATCCGAAAAACGTCAGTTACCTTCGCAGTCCCTATTTTTATAAAGTAGATGCTCAGCTAAAAGCTCAAGCCCCCTTAACTGGTGCCAAGTTTGTCTTGTACCGACAAACTGCTGATAAAAAAGAATACCTGGCTGAAGAAACCACGACGACTGGAGAAAATACTTGGGTTACGAAGATGGCGGCTTCACCTTTGTCAGATGCACGTCTCGCGGTCTTTGCTTCCGACCAGACGGGATTGGTGGATACGGATTCGCACTTTTTGCCAGCAGGGACTTATTATTTTGAGGAAGTTCAAGCTCCTACAGGTTATCAGCTGAGTGCTGCTTCCAAAGAAATTCCGGTAGTGATCCCTCCGACTTGGGATACCTTGGTGACGGTGAACGGTCAAGTCATGGCAGAACGAATCGCCGGAGAGATCCCCCTGCGAGCCCAAGAAAGCAAAACACCACAGGTCATTAATTCGAAAACCGCTCCTCCGATTAAGCCAGATACGACGCTGCTTCCCATCACGCCACTTCCTCCGACCCCTTCAACGCCGGTTACCTCTCCGACACCCGTCACTGCTACACCTGTTAGCCTGCCAGATACCAAAGGCCAGTCACCACTACTGCCGCGGACTGGTTCTACCAAGACAGGGTTTTGGCTAATTGGTTTGTCCTTGATCATCACTGCTATTGCGCTTTGGAAGCATCGTCTCCGCAAGGGACAATGAGAGGAGGAAAAAGCGAATGAAAAAAGCAAAAATTAAAGGTCTGCTGCTGTTACTACCGGTATTAATTGGGCTCTTGGTCACTGGGGTGAGCCAAGCGTGGGCGACAGGACCGACGAAACAAACCATTCGGATTCACAAGATGCAATACACCACCTTACCGGAAAAAATACCTAATACAGGTGGGGAAATGACTGATTTTCCAGGAACTGGTTTGGCAGGGGTTGGTTTTTCAGTCTATGATGTGACTAGTGCTTATTGGACAGCTTATGCAGCCGCTAGCGGGGATAACGAAGCCAAAACAGCGACCGCGACGGCTAGTTTATTGGCCACCCCCGCCAGCGGTACGCCAGTGGCAACGACGCCTTTAACCGATGGGGATGGGGTAGCTGACCTTGCCTTGCCCCTCACCAGCAGTGGCAAAAATGCTGTCTATCGCTTTGTAGAAACCATTCGACCGGCAGGGGTAGTCGGTAGTCAAACGGAGGATTTCATCCTCGGCTTGCCGGTACATGAGGAAGCTACCCAACAACTGCGAAACCTCGTCCATGTTTATCCCAAAAATGTCATCAAAGAACTGACGCTAGCTTTTACTAAATATGGGGTCAATCCTACCGGTGCTACCACGCCCCTAGCAGGTGCTACTTTTTATTTGACAGGACCCACAGGTAAGCTTTACAACACCGAGACAGCAGCCTTTGATTTGACCTTCTCCGATCCACTGCCAGCTGAGGCAATCTTAACTGCAAATGCTGCCGGCTTGGTGAGCTTGCCAGCGTTGCCACTGTTACCGGGAGATTACACTTTTACCGAAATGGATAGCAGCGTAGCCAAAGCCGGGCTGCAAGCAAATGACTCCTTGTTATTCCATTACAAAACCCCTGCTGCTGTGGTGGCTCATGTGACTTCGGAAATGACGGTCACATATAGCTACTATGATTTACAAGGAAATCTGCTAAAGGATCGGCCATCAGCGGTTGCCT
Organism: Enterococcus diestrammenae; assembly: GCF_009933255.1. GTDB lineage: Bacteria > Bacillota > Bacilli > Lactobacillales > Enterococcaceae > Enterococcus_C > Enterococcus_C diestrammenae. The sequence continues at coordinate 24,121 of NZ_MAEI01000054.1, forward strand.
ACAATTATCAAGTGCCGCCAGTGGAAAAAACGGTAGATGATGATGGGGTGGACCGGGGACAAGTGGTTACTTATACTATCTCCAGTGTGATCCCCCAAGATATCCGCCATTACAGCCTGTATCAGTTTGTGGATAGCTACTCTGATACTTTGGCATTAGTCGCAGATGAGACGGCCATCAAAGATTCTCTGCGTTATGGTGGTGTTAGCGCTAGCGGCATTTCCACTAGTTTTGCAGCCACAGCGGGGAGTTTTAGCCTAACTTTCAGCGAGCCAGAGCAACTAGTCCCTTATGCGGGGAAGACCTTGACCTTTGATGTGAAGATGCAGGTCTTAGGGGATACTTTGGGAGAAATCGAAAACCAAGTAACCTTTAAAAATGATTTTACCCACCGCACCGCCCGCAAGACCATCAAAACCTATGGAAAAATCTTCCGCAAAAAAGATGCCTATACCCAAGAAGCGTTGGCGGGGGCTAAGTTTGTCTTGAAAAATGCAGAAGGGCAGTACTTGCAACTCTTCAATGGACCCGACAAGCTAGCTGAAGTCACCGGTTTAGCAAAAGGGTATGATGTGAAATGGACGATCAACAAAGGGGAGGCTAGCCTCTTACTTTCAGATGCCGCTGGGGATTTTGGTGTTTATGGTTTGAGTGGTGCTGGCACTTATCAACTAGAGGAAATCGCTGCACCAGGGGGTTACGTTTTGAGTCAAGGAACAGTACCGGTCACAGCTGACAGTGGCAAAACCCGTCAAACCATCTTCAACAAACCAAAGGGCACTTTGCCAGCAACTGGCGGTGTCGGCATGTTAGGCTTTGGCTTACTAGGATTGATGATGATTAGCGGCACCCTCTGGTATTTTCGCAAAGAAGGCTCAAAAGTGACGGTGAAGGAAACCCGGAAACGACGGAAATAGCCCGCTAGCCATTGACCTAAACCATCTGTCAGTCACTTTTTTTCCTTGGGTTTGAATTTCCTCTTGGCCCCATCTTTTGATAAACTATTTATAAGGGGAAAATTCATTTTCTTACTTTGGGGAAAACGCAGACAGATGGGGGATTTGTAAATGAATGATTTTCAGCAGGCACTAACTGAACTACAAGAAAAGTTTGGCAATAAGGATAATTTGATTGGAATTGCTACGATTGCTTTGGAAACCTCAGAGAGCGGGCAGCCGATGCCAGACACGCGCTTTGTGGATGCCTATTATCAAGATGGGGCCTTTTACACCACGACTTATGCCACCACCAAAAAAATGCAACAACTCGCAGCCAATCCCAATGTGGCGTTGTGTTATGTTGTGGAAAGTTTTACTGCCACCGGTTACGGAGAAAACTTGGGCTGGACGAAAGATCCACAAAATGCCGAAATTGCGGATCGTTTACGGCAGGTTTTTGCCGAATGGTACCAAGATGCCAATAACGATGAGGATCCAAACACTTGCATTTTGAAGATTACTTTGCAACAAGGCTTGTGGAACTTTCCTCACGAAGGCAAGCAGACGGTGATTGATTTTGTCACAAAAACAGTGACCCATCAAGGTTAAAAAACAAAAACACGGCTCGCCATCTGGATTCTGCCAGAGGGGGAGCCGTGTTTATTTATTTTATTTTTTGGTGATTTTTAAGAGGTAGAGGATTAACGCCACTAGCGACAAAAAAAGTCCGCCAATCCGCAGAGCTAACAGCCAACCTGCCTCAAAGTGACGATGGCTGAGAACTTGCCAGATAAAAAACAATAGTAAAACCGTCAGAAAGGCGAGGATGCTCCGTTCTCTATCCCAGTGGACGAAGCGGATTAGGATCAGGATAAAAAGCGTGACGGGTATCCAAAAAATCAAACCGCTGATAAGTTCCATAGAAAAACTCCTTGTAATTGAAGAATTAATTCTTGTTTTGACTATCATTTGCAAGTTAGGCGAGACTCCTGCTGCTAGTATTATAGAGAAACTTCACAAAAAATGGTGGTTATGAGTAAAAATTTATCTTTTTTGCAGATTTTTCAGATTTTGCGTATAGTGAAAAGGTCAAGATTCATTGGAGCAGCTTCACAGCTCATTATCTGAGGAGAAAGAAGGAGAGCACATGACCAAAGTAAAGGAGAGCATGGCCTTAATCAATCAGTTTCGTGATGAACGAAATTGGCGCCAATTTCATAATGAGAAAGATTTGGCGATTTCCATTTCGCTAGAGGCCAACGAATTATTGGAGATTTTTCAGTGGCGCACGGCAGCAGAAGCCAAGGTGGACCAAGAGCATTTGAAAGAGGAAATCGCCGATGTCTTGATTTATGCCTACATGATGGCAGATAATCTCGGCTTTGACATCGACGAAATCATTGCTGAAAAACTGGTAAAAAATGCTATCAAATATCCCGTAGCAACTAGCAAAGGAAAAAAGGGTTAGGGTCAGCGTTATTTCCCTTTAGTGTCCCGCAGCGTTGCTAAGCATATAGTTTTCCTTTTCCACTAGAGGGTAGTATCATTTAATTGATAGTGATTCTCACTAAAAAAGAAAAGGGGTTCTATTTTATGATTACGAAAAAAATCGCAAGTGTCTCTGCTTTGGCCTTGTTAGCTATCACTTTAGGCGCATGTAGCAGTGACAACAATACCGCAGATAGCTCAGCAGCAAGCAGTTCAGCAGCTACTGAACAAACGACAGCCTCAAGTGCACCTGAAGTTCTTTCCACAGCATCTGTAAGCGCAGATCCTAGTGTGATTGAAAAAGCTTTGAGTGCAGACGGTAACTGGATTGTCGGTGTGACGCAAGATATGACTTTTGATAAAGATGTGACTGTCGCTGGCGAATTCCATGACAAAGGGGACGCTTCTGCCGACATCTATCGTAAATTGGCGTTGTACTCTCAAGATAAAGATCGTAATGTAACTGCTGAATACAACATCACCGTACCACAATTGATCGTCGAATCCGAAAACTTAAACATCGTTCACGGGACGGTAACTGGGGATGTTTTGGTAAAAGCAAACGGCTTCGTCCTTGACGGCGCGACGGTGACTGGCAACGTTACTTTCGAAAAACAAGAATACCAAGACTCAGCTAAACTTGAAGAAAATGGTGCCAAAGTGGAAGGCGAAGTGACTGTTAGCGAATAAGCTAACGCCATGGCGGCTTTTCTAAAAGAATAATAGGAACGCTTCTTACCTGATCCAAATTTGGAGAGGTAAGAAGCGTTTTTTTGTATGCAGAGCGTTCTTATCGCCTTTTTGCTTGGCGCCATTTTAAAGGTGTGGTGCCAACAATTTTTTTAAAAGAACGAATAAAATAGCTCGGTTCCACAAAACCCAAGGCATCACTAATTTCGGCAATCGGTAAGTCGCTGTTTTGCAGCAATTCTTGGGCCCAGTAGACTTTCAACTTAGCATAGATTTGGCTGAAAGGTTCCCCAAACTCTTCTCGTAACAAGCGACTTAGATAGGTGGGACTGAGATTCACTAGAGCGGCCAACTGCCCTAAGTCCAAGTGGGCGTTTTTATTAGCAAAAACGGCATCAATCGCTGGTTGGAGTTGCTGATTTTTGGCTTGATAGATGCTATTTTCTGACAAGCGCTGAATCAATAAGCTTTGGCGAAGTTCTTCTTGGAGATAGGCCAAATTGGTAGAGTCTTTCGGTGCTGACCAGCTTTCGGAAGTGAGTGGCTGTGCTTGAATACGCAAGGACTGCTTGTAGGCTTGTACCAAATATTCCTTTTTTATAGCTTCACTAACGATATATTCGCATAACTGCTCTAACATGGCGGCTGCATGGTGCATCGCGGTTGCCGGCAGTCGGGGATAAGCGTCGATCAGGTCTTGGTGTTGGGCCTTAAAGGCAGCGACTTCAGGATGGTCCTCCAGCTTTAGTACTTGTTCAAAAGTGGACTGTTCCTCGGTGGCTAAGATTTCCCCTGCCATGATGGCTCCCACATAGCGATCATCTACCAAAATCGGAATTGCCATATCTAAAATGTCAAAATGACACCGATAAATAAAAGGCTCCCCAGTGCGAACTGCTTCGAGAGCACCGCGGGCATCACATTTTTCACAGTAAACAGCTAAGGTAGGGTGAGCCCGAGCCAAACGACAAAAAGGTTTAACTTGGCTGTGACGAGTGACTGGTTTGCCACGGTAATCCACCAAAATAATCGCTAAGTTGGTGGCAAGGGCTATTTTTTCTTGTAGTTGTTCCCATTTATCCAGATCCAAAACTTGTTGCAATTCAAAAGATGCTGCCATGGTGACCTCCTCTTTGATGAGTGAGAGCCAGTTCGCAATTAAATGAGCAAGCTCTGATAACTTCTAGTATATAACTTCCACGGAAAATGACAATCAAAGACTATTTTGCAAGATAATCCCATCGATTTTCGTCAAAATTTGCTATCCAAGTGTCATGCTTTTTGCTGTCCGAGGGTTTAGGATACTAGTAGAAATCGTGACGAGATTCACAAGGTTAGGCTTCTTGAGCAATCCTCTGGAAAAGTGCGTATCTTGTCACCGTTGCTAGTTGTTGGTCGTAATAGAGTCTTTGAGGAACAAAAAGGAGCGATTTATAGTGAAAACTAATTTTGATTTTATGATGCCTAGTGTGAATTTCTTTGGGCCAGGAGTGATCGAGAAAATCGGTGACCGAGCAAACATGCTTCATATGAAGAAAGCCTTGATTGTTACCGATCGTTTTTTGCGAAATATGGAAAATGGTCCCGTGAAGCAAACTGAAACCAGTCTACAAGCGGCTGGCGTAGACTACGTTATTTTCGATGGTGTCGAACCCAATCCCAAAATCCGCAACGTCCATGCCGGTGCCGCGATGTACCGAGAAGCTGGCTGTGATTCCATTATCACCGTGGGGGGTGGCTCTGCCCATGATTGCGGGAAAGGAATCGGTATTTTCTTATCCAATGGCGAAGATTTGACCAAATTGGCAGGTATCGAAACCTTGACCGAACCACTTCCTCCCTTGATGGCAGTCAATACCACAGCCGGAACTGCCTCAGAAATTACCCGCCATGCCGTATTGACCAATGAAGAAACGCATCTGAAGTTCGTCGTGGTTTCTTGGCGCAATGTACCACTAGTCTCTTTCAATGATCCTTTGTTAATGTTAGATGTCCCACAAAAATTGACAGCTGCTACCGGGATGGATGCCTTATGCCACTGCGTCGAGTCTTACGTGTCGGAAAACCGCAATCCCATCACTGACGCTCAAGCTGAACAAGGTATCAAACTAATCGGTCAGTATTTACGCCGGGCAGTGGCTAACGGTCATGATTTAGAAGCCCGCACCAACATGTCCTATGCCTCACTTTTAGCCGGCATGGCCTTTAACAATGCGGACCTCGGTTACGTACATGCGATGGCTCACCAACTTGGAGGCCAATATGATGCGCCCCATGGTGTTTGTTGCGCAGTCTTGATGCCCACAGTGGAACGTTGGAATATGATTGCCTGTCCAGAACGTTTTGCTAAGATTGCTGTCATGTTAGGAGAAAACATCGATGGTCTCTCCCAAATGGCCGCAGCCGAAAAAGGGATTGCAGCCTTGGAACGCATCTCTGAAGATGTCGGTATCCCCGCAAACATCAAATCCATCGGTGCGGATCCAAAAGACTTCGAATTGATGGCCGCAAATGCCTTGCAAGATGGCAATGCCTTTTCTAATCCTCGAAAAGGCAATCAGGCCGACATCGTCGCTTTGTTTGAAGCAGCCTATGAAGGGTAAGCTTTAAGCAACAACTACTTTTCCGAGCCTTCACCGCAGTTTTCCTACTATTGAATCATCTGCTAAATAGCGAGCGTCGCAAAGGTCCAGTATTAGAGTAAGAAATGCAAGCGGGTAAACAAAAAAATCAAACTCCTGTTATTTGGGAGTTTGATTTTTTTATTCTAAGTTTTGTTAGGTGGAGCTTCATCCACTAGCTTAGCTTCTGCGTACTTAACTATAATAAGACTTCAACTTGATATCTTGCTCATAATTGCCGAAACCTTGTCCAAATAGCGTGCAGCCACCGACATTCGCAGCATCTTCTTTGACTTCGATGCGCAAGCGCCACATATCGGCATCAGCGGCGAAATCATTGATGGTAACCACTGAGAGGGGATCGCCTTCCATGTAGGTGCCATGATTCAAAATCCGAATGGTCTTCAATAAACCATACTGATTGAGATTATCTGGATACCAATCAGGATTTAAGCGTCCGCGAATATCGGCAAAATCACCAGGGCTAGTCCAAGTGCCTAACTCGATTCCATTTAAAGTAAAGGTAATGTCAGAAGGCCAGTTATCATTGGCAAAAGGAAATTCTGAAGAAATCTCTAAAGAAATCTCCATCATCTCTAGCTTGCTATCCTTAGATAAATAGTTTGGCGTCTGATATTCCACAAAGCCTTTGGTAAACCAGAGAATCTGAGCGTCCATCCGTTGGGGATCCATGAAATATTTAGGTTCATCCACTGGTCCCACAAAATCTGCCACCGTCGCCAAACCGCAAGTAGGTTCCACATGATAGTCGGTGTACAAACCGATGGGGATATCATTTTCCTGGACATCGAAGGCATTGAAGATTTTCTCAGGAAAGTTGATATCGATGTGATCCACTTTTAAGCTAGAAATTTTACTTTGGCCAACTTTTTCCGTTTTGATGATGTTAGCTTCTTCTAGTTTGCGAATATGCATCGTGACAATCGCGCTAGATAACCCCAGTGCTTGCGCGAGTTCTTTAATGCTCATTTTGTTTTTTGATAGGAGTTGGATGATGCGAATGCGGACATTGCTTGCCAGTGCTTCATAGACTTTCAAAGAGTCGTCCGTAATATCTAACTGCATATCGTCACCTCAATCTTAATTGATGATTGAATGTTAACATATATATTAATAACTGTAAACGTTTTTGTTTAATTTAATTATAGTTAATGAAATTATTAATATCGAAGGGGTATTATTTTAAATAATTAATGAAATTGCTGTTGACAGCGATTTCAGATTGGGGTATTATTCACTTGTAAATATATTGATTCACGGAATTTTATAGGGGTTTGATTTACATTTCTGTTATACGTTGTTTTATTGAAAATCACGATAAATGAGTGGAATCAATATTTACGGAAGTGAAAATACTATTATATGGGAAGAGAAAGGATGGACAAAATGAAAGCAAAGAAAATGATTGGGGCTAGCTTGTTAGCGTTGGGCGCAGTATTTATGTTAGCGGGTTGTGGTAGTAAAAAAGATGCCAAAACCATCACCTTTTGGAATCCACTGACTGGTGACGATGGCGCTTACATGGATAACATGGTTAAAGAGTACAACAAGACAGATCCAGAATACCCAGTAAAAGCAGTGGTTACATCAGATATGTACACTAAGATTTACACTGTAATGAACTCTAAGAAAGATGTTCCAGATCTGACTTTGATTCACGCTGACCGGGTACCAGGTTTCGTACAATCAGATATGTTGGAACCGATGGATGATGTCATCAAAGACAAAACAGAAATCAATGCGGATAATTACTTGCCACAAGCATGGTCAGCCGGGACCGTCGATGGGAAGCAATACACTGTACCATTGGACATTCACTCCAGTGCAATGTATTACAACATTGACTTGATGAAAGAATACGGTGTGGAAAGCTTCTTGGATGACAATGTGGTGACCTTTGATGAAATGATGTCCCTTCAAGGAAAAATGAAAGATGGCGATTACGTTGTGAACAATGCCTTACTTTCATGGTGTATCTTAGCTCAAATCGTCAACTTGGGTGGGGATATCTCTGATGCAGATGGCAACCCAACTGTCAATACTCCTGAAATGAAGGAAGCTTTGGAAGCCTTAAAAGAAGTAGCGAACGCTGGTTTGATGACACCAAATGGTGAAGACGGTTACTTGATGTTCCAATCTGGTAATGTTTTGTTCTCAACTGATGGTACTTGGACATCTACTGCCCATGATGCCGTTGAAGGGTTGAACTACGGCGTGACAAATATCTATGCCTTCTCACCAGACAAATTCACTAACCGCGGTTCTTCTCACATGTTCTCCATGTTGAAAAACGAAGAACGGACTGACGAAAAAGAAGCTGGGATTGCTGATTTCATCGAATATATTCGTGAAAACTCAATGGAATGGGCTAAAGCTGGTCAAATCGTAGCCTCTAAAGAAGTTATCGAAAGTGATGAATTCAAGAACTATAAGCAATCTTTCTTCACATCTAGTCCAAAAGAAGAAGAATCCTTGCATATCTTCACTTACATTCACTATCCATACGTTGAAGAAGCTATCAACACTTACTGCTTAGATATCGTCTATGGTGACATGGACTTAGATGAAGGCTTGCAAACCATGCAAAAATTCGTTGAAGATAAAATTGCAGAAGGTAATACAGGTTCTTCAGCAGAATAACCAATCCGCTAAGTCATCTCCTCCCCAACCGTTTTACGGGGAGGAAGGTGACTTAAACGATTCACGCCGCTACGCTACGTCGGTGATACACCTACATGGGAGGTTTAAGAAGTGAACAAAAAACTCAATCTCAAGCCGATTGCTTTTATCGGACCGCATATTTTATTGTTCGCCACATTTATTTTGATTCCAACCATTTATGGGATTTATGCATCCTTTACCAAATGGAATCTCGTTTCAGATCCTGAATGGGTGGGTCTGGATAACTACAAAACGATCTTATTTGACTCTTCTTCGACATTTAATTTTCAATTTACCAATGGTTTGAAAAACACACTAATTTACGTTGTTATCATGGTACCGTTACTTATTTTGATTCCATTGCTGATTGCTGTTGCACTGGAAAATCGCCACGTCAAATTTAAATCACTTTTCCAAGGGATTTTATACGTGCCAGGATTGGTATCAATCTCTGCTGCAGCTTTGATTTGGTCATTGATTTTCCATTCAAAATTGGGGATGATGAACAACTTGTTCGGGATGAACTTTTCCTGGGCAGCCAAACAACCCTATGCCTGGCTACTAGTAATTATCGTCAGTGTCTGGGGTGGTATCGGTGGGAATATGGTTATCTATCGAGCCGCAATCGCTGGGGTTTCTCAAGATTTGTATGAATCTGCTGAAATCGATGGGGCGACCGCTTTTGAGAAGTTTATTCATATTACGTTGCCATCAATCAAATTCCCGTTAGTTTATACTTTGGTGATGACGACTGCTGGTTGTTTCAACGTCTTTGCTCAACCGTTGATGATGACCAAAGGGGGACCAAAACAGGGCACCCATGTACTAATGATGTACATTCGGTCATTGGCGTTTGGTCACGGTGAATCGATTGCCGGAATCGCTTCGGCAATGGCAGTCTTGCTTGGTCTGATTATCTTAGTAATTTCAGCCATTCAATACTACTTAATGAACAAAAATACGGATTAGGAGGAGGCAATCATGAAAAATACCGGAAAAGCAACCAAATGGATTTCATATATCTTTTTAATCGTTTTGTGTCTGATCTGGATCATGCCCCTCTTCTTCGGGTTTATGACCTCATTTCGTTCACAGACAGAAGTGGTTTCAACAGGTTTCCGCCTGTTACCAGTCGACTGGATTTTAGACAACTACGTAGCCATTCTTGAAAATAGTTCAACAGCACCCATCTTGCAATGGTTATGGAACTCACTTTTCATTGCTGTTAGTCATACGTTATTAGTTGTTTTAGTTGTTTCATTAACTGCTTATGGCTATTCCCGGATGCGCTTTAAGCATCGGGACCAATTGTTCTTCCTATTACTAGGGATTTCCATGTTCCCTGGTGTGGTGAACTTGATTCCTTCATACAAAATTATTGAAACCTTTGGCTGGGTAAACTCACCTTTGGCTATGATTATTCCAGGTTTAGCTGGGATGGGAAATATCTTCTTGGTACGTCAGTTTATGAAGAATATTCCTAAAGAATTTGACGAATCTGCTCGAGTTGATGGAGCTGGGGAATTTACGATTTACTCACGGATTATTGTACCGATGATTAAGCCAGTCTTAATCGTAACGGGTCTTTTCTCCTTCACTGGTTCATGGAATGATTTCTTGTGGCCAGTAATTGTTTACAATGATGTGGAAAAAATGCCAATTACGGCTGGGTTGTTATTGTTGCAAGATATTTATGGTAACTATCGAATGATTGGTCAATTGATGGGTTCAGCCTTCTTGGCAATCATTCCAACTGTCTTGTTGTTCTTATTTGCACAAAAATACTTCGTACAGTCCATGAACCTGAACTCAGGTGTGAAAGGATAGAAGATTGATGAAAAGAAAAGCTGAAAAACTATTGATGATGGCAGGCGGGATTTGGAATATTGTGGCAGCTGCCTTGACGATTTTCGGATATTCAGGCTGGTTTCGTGAGGAAGGGACAAAAGTTTTGAGCCACGTGGACAAAGCGGATTATGCCAACACGAGCCTATTGGATAATTTGGTGCAAGTAGCTATGATTTATGGATTATTTGTCTTAATCATGGGCATCGTCACCTTATTTGTTGCTCGCTTGATGGAGGGTCAGATTGTGGATCGCAAAATCATGATTTGGTTAGGGGTCTGTACTGTGATCTCCTTTGTCTCCTTCGATGTTATCGGCATTTTCTTTTATCTAGCAGCCTTGGTAATCTACCTGGCTCGTAACAAAGCACTCAAATCAGTTTGAAAAATGGAGAAAGGTGATATGCCAATGGAAAGCATAATTAATCCGATTGTCTATGAGCGGGCTGACCCATGGGTTTACCGCCATAGCGACGGTTACTACTACTTTACTGGATCCGTTCCGGGCTATCAGTCAATTGAACTAAGACGAGGAAAAAGCCTCAATGACTTGCGAGATGGAGACACGAAAACTATCTGGCAAGCTCACGAATCTGGCAATCAAAGTCAGTTGATTTGGGCACCGGAAATTCATTTTATCGACGGCAAATGGTATATCTATTTTGCTGCTAGCAATGACGAAGAAGTTCGTGATCGCACCCGGCATCATCGCATGTTTGTATTGGAAAATACTAGCGAGGATCCCTTCACAGGTACTTGGGAAGAAAAAGGACAAGTGGTGACAGCTTTTGAAAGCTTTAGCCTAGATGCCACAACCTTCCAACATCAAGGAAAACTTTACTATGTATGGGCCCAATTGGATCCCATCGTACCAGGAAATTCAAATCTGTATCTTTCAGAAATGAGCAATCCCTGGACCTTGACGGGTAAACAAATGTTATTGTCAATTCCAGAATATGACTGGGAAAAAATCGGCTTTATGGTGAATGAGGGGCCGGCTGTTATCAAGCGTAATGGTAAAATTTTCATTACCTACTCTGGTAGCGCCACTGATGAAAACTATGCTATGGGTCTGTTGTGGGCCGATGAAAACGAAAATTTGCTAGATCCTTATGCATGGCATAAATCTGCTGAACCAGTTTTTGCATCATCTGAAAAGAATCATCAATATGGACCAGGACACAACTCTTTCACGGTTTTACCCACTGGTGAAGATGTGTTGGTCTATCACGCACGACCTAAGAAAAATGATTTTGCTGATCCATTGAACAATCCGGATCGTCATGCTCGGGCTCAAGTCTTTACTTGGAACGAAGCAGGGTTCCCTGTGTTTGGTGAACCTATTGCAGACGAACTTGGAAAAGAGTAGGCGTAATCAGCGCAAATAATGAGATGGGGGCAGTGAAAGATTACTGCCCACTTCTTTTAAATTTTTGTAGGAGGCGTTATGAATAAGACACTTACCACCGGCGCGATATTGCTGATTAGTTGCGGAGTTTTGACAGCTTGTTCACAGCAACAATTGCCGGAACAAAAGGCTTGGGAAACGATGGAAATGAAACGGGTCTCCGTCCACGATCCTTCGATTACTTCAGTGAAAGACAAAGATGGAAAAGAGACCTTCTATATTTTCGGAAGTCATTTGGCAGAGGCTAAAAGCGACGATCTGATTACATGGGAGGTCCCTTTTAATGTGGAATACGAAAATCCTGAGGACAACATTATACTAGGAAATCTCCAGGAAAACTTGAAGGAATCTTTTGAATGGGCTGGCTATGATGATGGGGATGCGGCTAATGGTTATGCAGTCTGGGCGCCAGACGTCATTTGGAACGAAAACTACAAATGGAATGATGGTTCCAAGGGCGCATATATGTACTTTTACAGTGCGACTTCTACTTGGCGCCGTTCATGTATCGGCTTTGCGGTAGCTAAAACCATTGAAGGCCCTTATGCGTATGGCGATACTGTGGTGTATTCCGGCTTTACTGAGGAAGATTCCACAGACGGCAGTGATCGCAATACCAATTATGAAGCGACAAATCTGAAACAATTGATTAAAGATGGCAAAGTCGCTGGTTTTAGTGAAAATTGGGGCAAAAATGAGTACGAATATAATACAGATTATGCGCCAAACGCCATTGATCCAACGCTTTTCTATGATGCAGATGGCAAGCTGTGGATGACTTATGGTTCATGGTCTGGTGGGATTTACTTGTTAGAGCTGGATCAAGCGACTGGTGAGCCGAAATATCCAGGGGAAGATGGCACGACTGAAGATGGCCGTGTAATCGATCGTTACTTTGGGACCAAACTTTCAGGCGGTTTCCATCAATCCGGGGAAGGTCCGTATATTCAATATGATGAAGAAAGTGGCTACTATTATTACTTCATCACATATGGTGGTCTCCAATCTAATGGAGGCTACAACATGCGCCTATTTAGATCTGAACATCCAGATGGCCCATATGTGGATATGAATGGCAAGACTGGAATTATTGAAAAAGGTGACAGTAACTCCGCTTATGGTCTGAAACTGATGGGGAATTATCGCTTGGACGGGCAAACAAAGGCGTATAAGTCCGGGGGGCACAATTCCTTTATCATCACGGAATCAGGACAACGGTTGTTAGTTTACCATACCCGCTTTGCTGGTGGTGAAGCCCATGAAGTTCGAGTAGACCCGATGGAAGTCAACCAAGATGGTTGGTTAGTGACGATGCCATTTGAATACACGAGTGGCTATGAATTGAAAAAAGTGATCGAAACAGATTTAGCAGAGGCGAGCTATGAGTTTGTGATGCATGGTACTGATAACGAAGGGCAAGTCAAAGAAACGCAAACTATCACCTTTACTGCTGATCACAAAATTACTGGAGATGTCACTGGGACGTGGCAATTAGCAGATGAACAGTATATTGAAATCACGATTGACGATGTAATCTACAAAGGTGTCGTCAACCAACAGAAAAAAACAGAAGATGCCACTGAAGATACGGTTGTCTTTTCAGCAGTTGGTGAAAATCAAACCATCTGGGGCGTCAAGAAAGCAGGGACAAAATGATTAAATTAGTACAAAACCAAGCAAACCCAACAATCAGCAAATACATCTACGGCCACTTCGCCGAACATCTCGGCCGTTGTATCTATGAAGGGCTCTATGTCGGTAAAGATTCTGAGATTCCAAACGTCAACGGGATGCGCACTGACGTCGTAGAAGCATTGAAAAACATCAAAATCCCCGTTTTGCGTTGGCCAGGGGGTTGCTTTGCTGACGAATACCATTGGAAAGATGGTATTGGAGCCAAAGAAAATCGCAAAATGATGGTCAATACCCACTGGGGTGGCGTGACCGAAGACAACAGCTTCGGGACTCATGAATTTTTCGAATTGGTGCGGCAATTAGGCTGTGAAGCTTATGTCAACGGTAATGTCGGCTCCGGCACGGTTCAAGAAATGCAAGAATGGGTGGAATACATCACCATGGGCGGCATTTCACCAATGGCGGAAGAACGTCGCAAAAACGGTCAAGCAGAACCATGGAAGATGAAATTCTTCGGTGTTGGTAATGAAAACTGGGGCTGCGGTGGCAATATGCGGGCGGAATATTACGCGGATGAATACCGTCGTTACCAGACGTATGTCCGTCAATATGGCGATGAAAAAATCTACAAAATCGCTGGTGGTGCCAATGTGGATGATTATCATTGGACCGAAACCTTGATGAAAAATGCCCACTGGATGATGGATGGCTTGAGTTTGCATTACTACGTGCATCCTCGGGGCTGGGAAGAAAAAGGCAGTGCGTTAGAGTTTGATGAAGCAGAATGGTATGTGACATGTGAAAAAGCAGAATACATGGATGAACTTGTTACTCGTCATGGCACCATCATGGATAAATACGATCCAGAAAAACGGATCGGCATGATCGTGGACGAATGGGGGACTTGGTTTACTGCAGAACCTGGCACCAACCCTGGTTTCTTGTATCAACAAAATACGATTCGAGATGCAATGGTGGCAGCTATTACCTTGAATATTTTCCACAAACACGCAGATCGGGTGCACATGGCCAATATCGCTCAAACGGTCAATGTATTACAAGCGATGATTTTGACAGATGGTGCCAAAATGGTGAAAACACCAAGTTACCATGTCTTTGATTTGTACAAAGATCACCAAGATGCTCAACTGATCACTGGTTTTGGTGAGGTGCCAGAACACGTAAGTATGACTGCTTCTGAAAAAGATGGTGTAATCACTTTGAGCGTGACGAACTATGATGTCCACGAAACAGCAGCACTGGATTTTGCTTTTGAAACCCCAGTGTCAGTCAAAGCAGCACGGGGCTTAGTGGGTACGGAAATGAATGCCCACAATGATTTTGATCATCCAGAAACGGTGACGATTCAAGACTTTACTGCGTATCGAGAAGAGGGCAGTAACTTGCAAATCAGCTTACCTGCTATGAGTGTGATTACTTTTACGCTGGCTAAATAATTGAATAGACAAGGACTCGCTGAATTGGTTGTTTAAGAGGCACTTTTGCGGGTCCTTTGTTTTCTGATTTCAAAACTAACATAGATGGATGACAAAAATATCAAGAAAACTTGGTGATGCATGAAAAGACTAGTAAAAGGTTTACTGACTTGTAGTGTAATTTTATTTTTAGCTGGCTGTCAGACCACACCAGTAACACCAATGACTGAACCAGTATTTGAAGAAGCTTCGGTCCATGATCCTTCCATTATTCAAGATAGTGACAATTATTATGTGATCGGTTCTCATATGATGTTTGCTCAGAGTCCGGATTTAATGAAATGGGAACAGCTTCAAGGATCAGTAGCTGAAGATCAGCTCTTTGAAGATATTCGCAGCGAGTTGGCGGAGGAATTCGACTATGCTAAGACGGATACTTTGTGGGCTGGAGATATCGTTAAACTCAAAGACGGCCGGTATTATATGTATTATTGTTTTTGTCAGGGTACGTCACCTCTTTCCGTTTTAGGCGTAGCAGTGGCTGACGAGGTGACAGGGCCGTACAAAAAAGTTGAATCCTTTTTGTACTCCGGTACATCGCCTCAATTTGATAAAAACTACAATGCAACTAAAGATCCCAACGTTATCGACCCGGATGTCTTCTATGATGAAGAGGGTAAGTTGTGGATGGTTTACGGTTCTTATTCTGGTGGGATATACATTATGGAAATGGCCGAAAACGGGTTGCCAAAAGATCGTAATTCTTACGGAACAAAATTAATAGGTGGCAATCATAGCCGGATCGAAGCACCTTATATTCAATACAATAAAGATACTGGGTATTATTACCTCTTCTTATCTTTTGGCGGATTGGATGCTGTAGGAGGCTACAATATGCGAGTAGCTCGCTCCAAATCTCCGGATGGACCATATGAAGATAGCGAAGGCAATTTGATGTCAGAGGTAAAAGGGAAACTAAATACCGCCTTTGACGATGCTAGCATTGCGCCTTATGGAGTGAAGCTGATGGGGAATTTTTCCTATGTGGCTGATGAAAGTTTTAGTAACGATGGCTACGTTTCTCCAGGACATAACTCCGTTTATTATGATGAAGCAAAAGATCGTTACTATCTAATTTTTCACACTCGGTTTACTAATTCTGGCGAGCAACATTTGATACGGGTTCATCAAATGTGGTTTACCGAAGACGGCTGGCCGGTAGTTAGTCCGTTACGCTATGGTGGTGAGTCAATAGACGATTACACCAAGGCTCAAGAAGCTGGCACTTATGATGCAATCACTACGACAAAAGAAATCAGCGAAACAATCAGTGAACCGGTGACAGTTAAATTGAAAAAAAGTGGTCGGATTTCTGGTGATGAAGCCGGTAGCTGGGAATCTGCTGAAAGTAATTCTGACAAAGATAGTAGCGTGACTGTAGCCGAAGTGACCTATAAGGGACGCTTTATCTCTGCTTGGGATCCACGTCAAGATGCACAAGTGATGTGCTTTACGGGGACATCAGCGGAGGGGTTACCTCTTTTCCTAGTGGGAAGAAACTAAGCTAGAAATCACCTATCTATTCAGGTAGTGACAAGGATGACGGGCAGTTCTACGCCAGGACTGCCTTTTTTAAGGCAATTTACTTAGGTGGTTGCTAGAAGAATATATTTTGAAAGAAGGTCTCCTCATGAACAATGCCATCAACGGCGTCCACGATCCCACGATTATTGAAGCAAATGGAACTTACTATATGGTTTCCACCGATACTCAGCAACCAAAAACCAGCGGCGTGCCGATTCGAAGCTCGAAGGATTTGATTCATTGGCGCTTTGAAAAGACTGCTCTGGAAGACGGTGTGCCGGCAGAAGCCGATGCTTGGACCGGAGCTACCAATGGTCTGGAAGGGTTGTGGGCACCAGAAATTATTAAATACAACAATGAGTACCGCATGTATTATTCCGCATCGACTTTTGGTAGCACGACTTCTTATATCGGGTTGGCGTCAGCACCTCATCCCCTAGGACCTTGGGAAGATCGCGGAGAAGTGGTGAAAACGGCCCCGCATTTGGCTAGCCACAATGCCATCGATGCCAATATTTGTACTGACCGGGACGGCGAGCAGTGGTTTACGTATGGTTCCTTTTTTGGCGGGATTCATATTTGTGCTGTCGACAAAGCAACTGGTAAACTGAAGGATCCTAGCGATTATGGCAAATTAATTGCCATTCGTCCTCAGTCGGTAGAGGGGGCGATTGAAGGGCCTTTTATTTATTACAATGAAAAAACGGATGACTTCTATCTGTTTGTTTCTTTTGATTCCTTGAATGATACCTACAATATTCGGGTGGGGCGTTCCAAGGAGATTACCGGACCGTATCTGGATCGCAACGGACGGGAATTGACGGAGCTTACGGGAGATCCCAATGAAGTGGGGACCAAATTGCTAGGGAGCTATCAGTATCTGGATGAAGCGCCATTATACGGTCCAGGGCACAACTCGATTTTCCGGCGTTCCGATGGGGCGGAGTTCTGCGTCCATCATATCCGTCGTGTACCTCACACCGCCGACTTTTTCGTGGGAATTCGCCAACTTTATTGGACGAGCGATGGTTGGCCACTGGTGAGTGCTGATTTTTATAATGGCGATCAACCGAAAAAGGCAGTCACCACATCTGATTTAACCGGTGACTGGGAAATTGTCATGTTTAACAAAGCCAGTGATTTGATACCAGCAGTGAAACAAGAGCTGACAGATGTCACGATTTCTCCGGAAGGTATTTATCGCTGCGCTTTGGGGGAATTCATTCCCTATTGGCAACCAACAACAGACGGCTTGCGCTTAGAGTTGTCGGGGCTGTCAGAAGCTGGTTTCGGTTTTATTGGACGGAAACTTTGAAAATCACCCATCCCTGAGCTAACGACTGAATACCGATAACACCCTCGATAGCGGTGACTGATGCCAATCATCAGCATCGCTATCGAGGGTTTTTAGGATACACTAAGATCTTATAAGTTTTAATCTATGTGAAACCCATTTTACCAAGGTTTATAGAGAATTTAATACTGCTTTTTTGATGATTCAAAAATGGTGAAATTTAGCTCCGTAGCAATTGAAATAGCTATAGCTGGACCGAGAAATGCCAAACGTAAAACGTGTTTGTCATTTCCCTTGGAGCTTCAAACTTAGAGTAAGTGTCGCAAGGCGCCACTAACTCTAAGTACATTCATCTCACATCCTTTGAGCTACTGCTATTTCAATTCTACTCCGCTAAATTTCACCATTTTTACGATCAATAGTAGATTTAGAAATAATAGAACAACTTAAAACGAATGAAGGATAAAAAAGTCTATCATAAAAACTGGTTGATCTTATTATAGGTGAATTCTTCGGGTAGTAGTATTAAAGACATCCGAGGGCTAAAGAAGCATATCGCATACATTTTACCTAAGCAGAGCTCGCTAAGATGAGCTAGAAAAATGACAACTACTTTTTGGTTGGCATTTACCAGTTCTACGACCACCTGAGGGATTCTCCAGAAGCAAGTCCGGCCGGTTTTTAGGATACATCCCATACTCTTTCAGAGACCAATTCGTTTATCTCAACTTTTTTCTTTGATAAAATATCTTATAAGATAGAATGCTGTATTTAAAAAATGTATTTTGACAAAAAGTGAGAAGCTAGTAACTGGTTGCAGGACTATTTACAAATGATGAAGGAGAGAAAAAATGGAGACAGCACGTTTACGTTTACGTCGATTTACCCCAGAGGATGGGCCAGCAATCCATGGGTATTTGTCAGATGAGCGAGTAGTGGCCTATGAACCCTATCCGCCGCAAACATTAGCCGAATGTCAAAAGATTGCCCAGCAGCGTTCCCAGTCCCAAACGATGTGGGCGGTATGTCTCAAGGATAGTGGACAGTTGATTGGAAATGTTTATTTGGCAGAGCAAGATTATCAAAATTGGGAAGTGGGCTACGTCTTCCACTTTGACTTTCAAAAGCAGGGATATGCCACGGAGGCTGTCCGAGAATTGATTGCGTGGGCTTTTGCTGAAGGGCATGCGCAACGAATTTTTGCTCAGTGCAATCCAAAAAATACGAATTCATGGCGTTTACTGGAGCGTTTGGGTTTTCAAAGAGAAGGACACTTGCGGAAAAATATCTATTTTGAGCGCAGTGAAGCCGGCACGCCTTTATGGCTGGATACCTTGGTCTATGGATTGTTGGAGGGGGAATTACAGGGTTGAAACCTTGGTTATCAGAAAAAATGTTGTACAGGGACTAAAATGAAAGCGCAAAAAGAACGGTATCCAACTCTGTAAGACGTAAAAACAAAGGAGATAGTAAACCCACAGGAACGATACCGTGAGTTTATATCTCCTTCGTGTTTCAGATGTCTGAGGGAGGATTAAGTTTTTTTAATTGACTCTTGCTGTACTTTTTCAAGCTTTTCTTATTTGTGAATTCGTTTTTTATCAAGTAGCGTTTGGATAGTAGATTTTTCCGTTTTATTAGGCTTTATTTTATTTACAGGACTTTCTAATTTATACTTTTCAATATTCTTGATAGTAGCATCAATTTCTTCGCCGTTTTCAAGGATTAGTTTATCATACATACCTTGTGAATCTACAGTAGTATCTTCAACGCTATAGACCCGCAGAACCAATCCATGCTCTTTGATTTCTGCCTCTTCTCTATGTTGTTGATAGTAACCCAATCCTGATATAAGAACTAATATTGCGACGGCTAGCGCGGTAATTATTCCCGTGTATTTTGGAAACAAGCTCATCAAATCCTTTCTTTTATTTTTTCTCCGAATACTCTTGGTTTCGTAGACGATTTGCTTTCTTCCGACTAACTCATCTAAAGAAATATGATAGAGATCACAGAGCCAGATGAGATTTTCAATATCGGGGAAGCTACGATCATTTTCCCATTTTGAGATTGTTTGTCTGGAGACATTTAAAATCTGCGCTAATTGTTCCTGAGTCATACCATTGTTCATTCGATAGTGTTGTAGAGATTTTCCTATTTCCATTTGCTGTCACCTCTCATAATGTAAGTATAAAAAAATTTATTCCAATAACCAAGAAACAAACGGTTGCGGTGAGGTCATATTGAGTAAAAATGATATGTAAAGGAAACGCGACATCGTAAAATACGACTATATTTGTGCTACTTTCCCTTTACATTGCTATTATTCTGTGTAGGGAACGCTTACAAATATAGTTTTTAATGAAAATAATCTTAAATCTATGCAAATTGAGGCTAATAGCTTAGTACTTACGTTTTCTGATGAAACAAAAATATCAATTGATGACTATAATCCTAATTATTTTGATAGTAGTCATTTTGAATTTAACGTACAGGAATCATATAGTTTGATTACACCTAGGGCAGGAGGCAATATTAATTTCCCGAATAAGGTTACTGTCAGTAAAACAACTTATGGAACTTCTAGCTACCCACCAGGACAAATAAACGCGACAGCAACTCGAAGAAAAGCTTACCAAGAAAGAATATACGAAGCTACCTATAGTGGGAAAATTTTACTTTCGTCTATTCAAGGAGGTACTGGCGGAGGTAAAACATACGTATATTCGGGTTCAATTCCATATATCTCACATCGTCAGGTATAGGGATATTGTGACCAATAAAAAGGCCGCTTTTGATTGCGGCCTTTTTCCATTATTCATCTGAGTCAAACCGCTGCTTCAATCAAGCGCTTTGCAATCACGTAGTCCCCGTCGTAAGGGGTGTCTTCGCCGTTGATTTTTTGCATCGGGTCTTCCCCTTTGCCGGCGATTAAGACGACATCGTTTGGTTGGGCTAGTTGGAAAGCAAGGGCGATTGCTTTAGCTCGATCCATTTCGTAGAGGATTTCTACTTGTGGATTGTTGATGGCTCTCGCGATTTCTTGGGCGATGGTCAAGGCATCTTCAAAGGCCGGGTCGTCCATGGTTAAGACGGCCACATCTGCTAGTTCCGAAAGTACTTGGCCGAAATCTTGGCGCCGACTGATGGCTTTGTTGCCTGGCGAGCCCAGCACGACGATTTGTCGACCTTCTGGATGTACTTTGCGGGTGTATTCTAAGAACAGTTTCAAGCTGATGTAGTTGTGGGCATAATCCACATAGACTGTGGCGCCGTTATGAAGGGTGAGTTGCAACATCCGACCAGGCACGGTGATGTTGGCCAGTCCCAGATAGGCGTCTTCAGTGGTAGCCCCTAGTAAAGCACTACTTAAAATAGCTGCACAGGCATTGTCTTGATTGAAATCGCCAGGGAGCTTGACGCGGTAGTTGCCGGTCATTTTTAGTGGATCGAGTCGACCTTCTAAATAAAACTCGTTGGGATTGGTTGCTGATGAGCTGACTAAGTAGTCGCCACTGTTGCGCCCATAAGTATATAGTGGAATTCCTGCTAAGTGACAACTTTCGTCAACTAACTGATAGTAATCCATATCCGCATCAACAATCGCCACTCGGGAATTGTAAATCAGTTCTCGTTTACAATAGAAGTAATCGTCAAATGTTGGGTGTTCGATGGGACTGATATGGTCAGGAGAAATGTTTAAAAAGACGCCAACATCATATTTTAAGCCATATACGCGGTCTAGTTTATAAGCTTGCGAGGAGACTTCCATCACTAAGTGGGTCATGCCATGGCTTACTGCTTCTGCCATCATCTTGTAAAGGTCTAACGATTCCGGTGTCGTCAGATGAGACTTGAAAAAATGTTCGCCATCTAACGTGGTTTGCATGGTGGACAGCATCGCGCACTTATTGCCAGTGGCCTGTTGTAAAATCCCGTGAGCGAAATAAGCGGCTGTCGTTTTACCCTTGGTACCGGTGAAAGCCAAGACTTTCAACTGATTTTGCGGATAATCATAGAAGGCCATACTCAAGAGGGCCATCGCTTTGCGGATATCAGTGACGATGATGCCGCAAGCCAAGGCGACTTCATAAGGCTGTTCTGCCACATAGGCCAATAATCCTTGTTCTTGGGCCTTGACTAAATAATCTTCCTTAAATGTCGCCCCTTTGGCAAAAAAGAGGGTATTGCTGTCGGCTTGGCGGGAATCGTAGGAAATCTTGCCAAAGGTCATGGTAGGCAATTGCTTTTTAGCCAAATGCCAACCATCCGGCAAGATGAATTCTTTTAGTAGATGGTGTTCTTGCAAAATATCATAAACGGTAGCCAGTGTCAGAGTCACGGATAAACGCCTCATTTCGTCAAAATTCTCTGTTCATTATAGCACACGGGAGAAAGGGGTGAAATATTCAAGAATTGCTAGGCTTGCGAGAGCGGGTTAAGAAGTAGGAAGATAGGAAATAGTATTTCTCAGGAGTGGCCTTGTTGGCAGCCGGTTTATCAGTGAGTATTTAGATAACTTTGGTGAATATCTGTCGGCAAGTTGTCTGGAATTTGAGCATTGACGGCAGCTTCGTTTCCCTGTTTGATGGCTTCATCGTAGTACCAAGATTTGAATTTCAACATGTCCAAGACTCGTTCTAGTTTTTCGATTTCTGCTTCGACGATTTCTCGTTGGTGATCAAAGAGTTCTTTACGAGCAGGATAAGTTTCTTTGCCTAGCTTCGTCCAAGTCATGAAGAGTTTGATGTCTTTGATTTCCAGACCAGATTTTTTCAAGCAGTCGATAATCCGAAGTGCTTCAATCTCATTGTCGGAAAACTTGCGAATACCGGAGACCCGCTGTATATCAGGAAAGAGCCCTTCTTTATCGTAATAACGCAAGGTGGAAACCGGCAAATTGAACCGTTTCGCCACTTCACCGATTGAATACATAAAAATTCCTCCAACTTTTTTCATTTTTTTGCTTGACCTAAAGTCAGGTTTAGGTATTACGATTGTAAAGTGCTTTTGCTAAAAGGTCAATGGTAGCTGCTCGATTTGCTTTGATGAGCTTAAAACGGGTCCCGTACTTTAAAAAAAATTTTAAAAGAAGATAGGAGTCTTACATTTGCTAGAAATGATTCAATCACCAACAGATTTAAAACAATTAACCCCTGAAGAATTACAAACTGTCGTGGAGGAAGCGCGTCAAGCCTTGTTGACGAAAATTAGCCAACACGGCGGACACAACGGCCCAAATTTGGGTGTAGTGGAATTGACGGTGGCGCTGCATACCGTCTTTGATTCCCCCACAGATAAACTTATTTTCGACGTCTCACACCAATCTTATGTCCACAAAATGTTGACGGGCCGGAGTCAAGCATTTACCGATGCCACCCACTTTGACGATGTATCTGGTTACACCAATCCCCAAGAAAGCGACCATGATCTGTTTACTGTTGGGCATACTTCCACCTCCCTTTCCTTGGCCAATGGTGTGGCGAAAGCGCGGGATTTGAAACAAGAAAATTACAATGTTGTGGCAGTCATCGGGGACGGTTCTCTTTCTGGCGGGTTGGCCTATGAAGGCTTGAACAATATCGTCGAACTGGGGACCAACACGATCGTCATCGTCAATGACAATGACCAGTCCATCGCGGAAAATCATGGTGGCTTGTATCGCAACTTGAAGACTTTGCGAGAAACTCATGGAGCAGCCAGCGATAATTTCTTTAAAGCACTGGGTTTTGAGTATCATTATTTAGCAGAGGGCAACGATTTGCAGGCGGTGATGGAATTACTGAAAGAGGTAAAAGATAGCAATCAGCCAGTCTTGTTGCACATCCACACTATCAAGGGCAAAGGGTTCAAGTTTGCCGAAGCGAATCGCGAAAAATTCCATGCCGGTGGCCCCTTTAGCTTGGAAACTGGGGAATACTTGGGGCAAAGTACAGCTCAAGCGACCTACAATAGTGTGACGACTGACTTTCTAATGAAGAAAATGCAAGAAGATCCTACTGTCGTCGCCCTCAATGCTGGGACGCCGATGATGTTGTTCTCACCAGAGCAGCGGGCTCAAGTTGGGGCTCAGTTTGTCGATGTGGGCATCGCAGAAGAACATGCAGCGACCATGTCGGCAGGTTTGGCTAAAAATGGCGCCAAGCCAGTCTGGGCGGTAAATTCCACCTTCATGCAACGAAGCTACGACCAAATTAGTCATGATATTGCTTTGAACAATCTGCCAGCAACGATTTTGGTTTATCAAGCGTCGGTTAACGGTATGAACGACGAAAGCCATCTAGGGATCTTTGATATCCCATTTTTAAGTCATATTCCTAATCTGGTATACTTAGCGCCAACTTCCAAAGAGGAATATCTTGCTATGTTGGACTGGTCCATCGAACAAGATCAACAGCCAGTGGCTATTCGCGTGCCTGTTGGTCCGTTACAGGAAACAGGCGTGGCTGATGCGACCGACTATTCACTCTTGAATAAAAATGCCGTGACCCAAACTGGTAGGGACGTGGCGATACTGGGAGTCGGGAATTTTTATCCGCTGGCCCAAGCAATCGCCACGGAATTGGCGGTAAAACATGGCATTCAAGCCACTGTCATCAATCCGAGATTTATCTCTGGGGTGGATAGAAAACTGTTGGATTCACTAACCGTTGATCACCAAGTTCTTGTCACGCTAGAAGATGGCATTTTAGACGGTGGTTATGGTCAAACGGTGGCCAGCTATTTAGGGCAAACGACTTTGAAAGTGTTAAATTATGGATTGGACAAGGCCTTCCACGACCGCTACGTTGCCGCTGACTTGCTGGCAGCCACTGGTATTACCGTAGAAAAGATTGTCCGCGAAATTTTGACAACAGTAGCAACAAAAGACTAGTATCATCAATAAGCAAACAGGAGAAGCCACCACGCCAGCTAAGGAGTTGGCGTGGTGGCTATTTTTAATAGACTAAGTTCTTATAAGTTTTAATCGATGTGAAACACCGTTTTACCAAGGTTTATAGAGAATGTCAGACTGTTTTTCGATGGTACAAAAATGGTGGAATTTAGCTCCATAGGAATTGAAATAGCTGTATCTGGACCGGGAAATACCAAGCGTAAACCGTGTTTGTCAATTCCCTTGGAGCTTCAAACTTAGAGTAAGTGTCACAAGTGCTACCAACTCTAAGTAATTCATCTCACATCCTGTGGGCTACTGCTATTCCAATTCTACTCCGCTAAATTTCACCATTTTTACGATATGCTGCCACCTTTTTAAGGAAGAAAATAGCAAGCTTTGGGGAGCAAAGTCATTAATCGATTAGAGATAAAACAGGCGGATTTGATGGAGGAGAATGCCTCGGGTTGTAGTGTTAAGGATGTCCGAGGGCTAAAAGACCATTGCGCATACAGTTGCATCTAAGCAGAGAGCGCTAAGATGAACTAGAAAAATGACAACTGTTTTTTTGTTGGCATTTACCGGTCCCACTACCACCCGAGGCATTCCCCGGAAGCAAGACGGCCCTGTTTTCTCAGAAGGGCTGTCTTTTGGGACGCTAAAGGATTAGCGTAGAAAAAATTGCGCTTGCCATGCTAGCCAACGAAGGAAAGGAAAGCTATTGCTAAGTACCAATCCCCATTTATGTTCAATCATTTTTGCTAAATAAATTAAATCTTCTCAAATTCTGTTGTTTGCTTGGCGGTTTATAGTAAAATGAGTTCATATGTTTAAATTTGTGAATCAGGAGAGACGATATGGCAGAAAATAAGTCACCGCAACAATCCCTATCCGCCCAAGAACGGATGGCCCGTGGTTCTAGCTGGCTCACGCTAGGCAATGTCGGTTCTCGGCTATTAGGTGCGATCTATGTGGTACCGTGGTTTTATTGGTTGGGCAGCGACCAATACCAAGCCAATGCCTTGTTCAATATGGGCTACAATTTTTATGCACTATTTTTGATGATTTCCACCGCAGGGATTCCGGCGGCATTCAGTAAGCAAACGGCGCATTACAATTCCCTCAATGAATACGCCACGAGTCGCCGCTTATTCAAAAATGCTTTAGCTGTGATGGCGGTTTTCGGAGCCATTTGTAGTGGCGTGATGTATCTCAGTGCCCCGTGGCTAGCTTCGATTTCAGGTGGGGGTTCGGATCTGATTCCGGTCATTCGCTCCTTAAGTGTGGCGGTCTTGATTATCCCTTGTATGAGTATTATTCGCGGCTATTTCCAAGGACAGCACGATATGATGCCATATGCGATTTCCCAGTTAGCTGAACAAGTAGCGCGGATTTTTTACATGTTATTGGCGACGTTCTTCATTATGAAAGTCGGTTCAGGAAAATATGTCGAAGCCGTGGTGCAATCGACATTCGCTGCGTTTCTTGGAGCGATTGCTAGTATTTTAGTGCTGCTGTACTTTTTCCAAAAAAATCGGGTCCGGATGGATTATCTGGTGGAACACAGTGCCAATAAAGTCAAACTCGATACCAAAGAATTGATTTTGGAAACCATCCGAGAAGCGATTCCGTTTATTATTATCGGGACGGGGATTACCATTTTCAAATTGGTGGACCAAGTGACCTTTGTCCGGACGATGCAAGGCTTTACGACCTATTCGGAAAGTCAGCTGCAAAAATTGTTCTCGATTTTTAGTGCCAATCCGGATAAACTCACCATGGTGGTGATCGGGCTAGCGACTTCCATGGCCTCTACCGGGTTGCCTTTGATTACCGAAGCAACGACTTTGAACCGCCGAGACGATTTGGCGAAATTGATTTCTAACAACTTGCAGCTGTTTGCTTTTGTGATGCTACCGGCAACTTTTGGGATGATGGTGTTGGCTTATCCGTTAAACACCTTCTTCTATGCCCCAAGCCATCTGGGGACACAAGTGTTGTTAGTGGCTTGTATTGCCGGGCTGTTTTTGGGCTTGTATTCCATGACTTCCAGCATGTTACAGGGGATGTATGAAAATGGGTCAGCCATCGCCTATTTTGTGATTGGCCTCTTAGTAAAACTTCTGGTGCAATACCCACTGATTCGCGTGTATGAAGTCTATGGACCATTGTTCTCTACGATGATTGGCTTTGCGGTAATCTGTGGCTTGAATCTCTGGAAATTACAAAAAGTTTCCCGCTTCAATGCTGTCTTGACTTTCCGGCGCGTCGTTCTAATCTTCTTGATGAGTCTTGGTATGACAGTACTAGCACTGGTGACGCGCCAGATTTTAGGAATCTTCTTGAATACCAATAGTAAAATGCAATCTTTAGTCATGATTTTGCTAGTGGCTGCCGTTGGTGGTGGGGTCTACGTCTTTATGGCGCTGAAGACACGCTTAGCAGACAAGCTATTAGGCAATATGGCAGATACGATTCGACGAAAATTACACTTGAAATAATGAATCCACAAAAAAGGTTATGGCGAAAAATCCATAACCTTTTTTGTAGACTAAGGCCTTATAAGTTTTCATCGATTTGAAATTCAATTTTACCAAGGGTTATTGAAAGTTTCATACTGTTTTCGATGGTACAAAAAGGGTGAAATTTAGCTCCGTAGGAATTGAAATAGCTGTCGCTGGACCGGGAAATGCCAAACGTAAACCGTGTTTGTCATTTCCCTTGGAGTTTCAAACTTAGAGTAAGTGTCGCAAGGCGCCACCAACTCTAAGTACTTTCATCTCACATCCTGTGAGCTACTGCTATTCCAATTCTACTACGCTAAATTTCACCTTTTTCACGGTACACATGCTAACCTACAAGAAAATAATTTGTTGGATCTACGAAGCAAAGGGAATAAATCAATTATCAACAAAACAGGGTGGACTTGCTGGAGGAGAATCTCTCGGGTTGTAGTGTTACGGATGTCTGAGGGCTAAAGGAATGTATCGCATACAGTTCACCTAAGCAGAAATCGCTAAGGTGAGCTAGCCAATTATTGGTTGTTATCTGCCTGGTTTTTAGCGAATTTACAACCAGTTTGACTTCAGTAAGGGCAATGACAAACAGGAACTTTGTTTGGCATTGGCCGGTCCCACTACAACTCGAGGAATTCTCCAGAAGCAAGTTTGCCCTGTTTTTTTATGTTTTCTTAACAAGAAACTGAATCGTGAACTAGCGAATTTATTTTGCCATCTCCGTCAGGCGAAAAGCAATCATTTGACGAATCAAGTCTTCGGGTAGCGGTTTGGTGTAAGGAAATTGGACAGCACCTTTTGAAGTTTTATAACCTGTAAGTTCGCTGGCAAATTGTTCGATTGGTCCGGGAGTGGGGTAAAAACCTAGATGATTTTTTGCAGTGGCAAAATGGAGAATGTTTTTGCCGTGATAAAAGGTCGGCATGCCGTAACTGATGCGTTCTTCGGCGGTAGGAAGGAGTTCTTTGGCTAAGGTATAGATTGCTTTGAGATGCGGCTGAGCGCTTTCTGGTGCAGTAGCAATATAATCGGTAATGACGGTCATGAAAATTCCTCCTTGGGAATACTTGTAGTGATTGTATTGTACCATGGGTAGCTGTGGTGGTTAGGATTTCAGATTTGTGAAAGCAAAATCAGCAAAAGAGTCAGTTTTAAAAAGGAATTTCAGAATAATACAAAATACACCATGTAAAATATATATTGCATTGAGTAAGTTATATGATACAATGGCTTTGAAAGTAGGTGAGAGGTTGCGGTGAAAAAAAACTTAAAACTAAAGGCAGCACGGGTGGAGCGGGATTTGACCCAAGCCGAGTTGGCAGAACTTATTGGAGTTACCCGTCAGACGATTGGTGCCATCGAAAAAGGGGATTACAATCCCACCATCAACCTCTGCCTTAAAATTTGCAAAGTGTTAGGGAAAACCTTAGATGAACTGTTTTGGGAGGATTGAAAATGAATACTGAAAGATTTGATGAAAGGCAGCTGGCTGCAAGACGTAAGGGGATTGCGCTTGCTTTTTATGTGATGATCACCGGCTTGTTTCTTATCGCCACTATCGGAGCTTTTCGGGGAAAAGAAGTATTTGTTAGTCAAATGGCGCTAAGCTATTTTATGATTTTACTGGGAATAACAGTGATGACTGGCTATTGGATTTTTAAAGATGCCTTTTTGGCAGTGAAAGAAACCAAACACATTGGTTTGTATAGCTTGTTTTATCTCATTTTAGGCCTTTTTATGTTGTTCACTACTACATCGGGGACTGGTAAGCTTATCCAACAGGGGCAAATTACCGAAAGTGTCGTAAATTTTGTCGCCTTATACTGGGTCTCGACGGGGATCTGCTTGGTGATTCGCAATTTTAGAACCCTCCTGTCAGCTGTGGCTAAGATTCCACGACGTTTTTATTGGCTGGTACTTGTGGAGGGGGCGATTGTTCTGATCAGCCTCTATCTAAACTGGGAAAAAGAGCCAGATATAAAAAATCTACTTCTGAACTTTCTTCTGCCGGCAATCCTGTTAACCTCAGGGGTAGCTTTGCCACCAAAAGACCATAAAATCGCCAAGTGGATTTTTATCCTCTTAGGTAGTTTTTGGTTTGGCTATATCAGTTTGTATTACTTGATTGGCTTTCATAATCATTTATGGCAATAATCAAAAACAGCAAAACTCGCTGACTGACGAGTTTTGCTGTTTTTTATGCTAGTTGATTTTGCAAATGACTTCAGCTATTGCGGATAGTCGGGCTAAGCATTGTCTTTAAAGTAATTGGTTTGGCTGGTTTCGCCATAAAAAATCGGTAACAACTCTCCTAGAGTCCCCGCTAGACGCTCAGGGGTCAGGTCTTTTTTGGGAAACCAAAAGACCTCCGCTTCACCGACACCAGCTACGGGTTCTTCTGTGGTGGTGGCATAAAATAAGCCAGCTAGTTCGCGACCGCCTTGTTGATCGTTGAGCCATTCAGCCACCCCCATCAAGCGAGGGGTGAGGGTTAGGCCACATTCTTCTGCGATTTCACGAATCATGGCGCGGGTGAGGGATTCGTTAGCTTCTACATGACCACCGGGAAACGTCCAGCCGGGCCAGTCAGGTTTTTGGCGGTCTTGGAGGAGGATTTCCCCTCGTTGGTTTTCAATCATACAGATGGTGGTGAGTTCGACAGTAAAGCTTCGGGACATTTATTTTCCTCTTTTCTAATGGTTGTATCGCAGGCGGGGATTGAAAATCATAACAATCTTTTTTAATCAAGCCAGCACTAGGAACATGGTACAATAATTAAGACTATTATACCTTACCAAACACTTTGCGAGTAACTGCTGAAAATAGCGATGATAGATACCGGAAAACCCTTGTCTAGGAAGGTGAGAGAATGTTTACCTTAGCCAAACAATTGATTACGGAAAAGGATCTTTTCCGTAAGATTACGATTTTAGAGAACTTGCTTCATCATCCCCAAATGACGACCAAAGATCTTGCCTTACAATTGCAAGTCTCCCAGCGAACGATTTTTAATGATTTGCAGGGGGTACGGTTGGATTTGCCCCCTGACTGGCAACTGGTGGCTGATGGCAATCAGGGCCTGACCTTAAATAGCCAGCAAGGCCAAGGGATTCAAGAAATTTGGGAGCTTTATCTACAACAGACGCTAGCTATGACTCTATTGAAAGGTCTCTTGATGCAGAAACGATTGGGACTGACGAGTTTTTTGATGGAAAACGGGGTGTCGGTGGCGTATCTGAAACGCCAAGTAAAGAAGATGAATCATGTTTTAGCTGCTTTTCAATTGCAAATTCGGCTAAATTCGGACAGTATTTGGTGGCAAGGGGAAGAATCCAATATTCGGATTTTTTATCATCGGTTGCTGGTCCCTTTTACCCACCACCATTTTTTCTTTGCCGATTATGTGGTGCATGAAAGCAATTATCAAAATTTCTTAAAAAAATTGCAGCGACAGCAGCTTGGCGTAGCGACCGAAGAAATTTTCGGTACGTGTTGGTTTTTTCTAAATACGATTCGGATCAAAGCAGGCTGCCCCATCGAAGGATTTGCCTTTGATGAAGACCCCTTGTATCAGACCTATTTGGAATACTTGCAGGAAGTTTATGGAAAAGAAGGTATTTCCTTACAACAAGAAGAAGCCTTTTTTGCCTATTTCTGCTTTATGGAAAGTTGGAGTTATTTGCTATCGCCAGTGGTTTCCCAGCGTCTCCGGGACAATTATCCCCATCTTTTTACAGCAGCCACCGCTTTTTTACAACAATTAGGCGTGGAGGAGCAGTTGGTGACAGACCCGGCTTTGTTGGAGGATCTGGTGTTGTTTCAAGTGAAGTACTATGAATCAAAGCAATTGTCCGACAAGTTTTTGAGGGAATACGCCGAAGTCTTGGCTTTGTGTCAAGAACGCTTTTCGTCCCTCTTTGATCAAATCGCCCAAACCTTGGAAGCTGGGGGCCTCGCTGGGGTAGCCAATGTGTCACAACACGCGGTAAGCAATCTGGTTTTGTTGGTGCAAACGGCGCAAGCAACCCACAATACTACGCCTTTACCCTGTTATTTTGTCTATCAGGGCGAACCAGCATGGAAACAATTTTTACTGACGGAACTCCAGGACTTAGCGGGACGCCGGGTAGCGATTTCGGTAGTGGATAGCCAACAGTTAGCAAAGCAACCCTTTACGCCAGAAACAATCGTGCTAACCAATTACCCCTTGGATTTTCAATGTCCTGCCCGAGTAGTTTATCTCTCCACAATTCCCACCACAAACGAACTAGCAGAGTTTAAAAAGCTGCTGCAACACCGCTATCTTTAAGCTTGCCATAAGGACCCTAGAAACCAGCAGTTGATCGCTGTTTCCCAGGGTCCTTTGATTTGTCTATTTGCTTATGAAAAGAGGGTACTTATGCTGTTTGTTGATTGCGACGAGCAAGGATTCCTTTGACAATTTTTTTCTCCAATTCGACTAAAAGGAAGATTACTCCCGAAGCTAAGAAGAGGGTCAGTTGCTGTCCCAAAGTAAGTGAGGTGGTCCCAATGAGGTTTTGCATGAAAGGGACCACTAGCAATGAAGCTTGTAAGATAGCCAAAGCTCCAAAGGAAATCCAAATGGCCTTATTTTCAAGTAAGCTTTTATTCAGGGGCAGATCTGTTAGTTCGCGGCAATTAATCATATAGAAAGCCTGACTTAAGACGATACTTTGTAAGAGCATGGTCTGTGCCACTACCGGGTTTGCGGCTTGTGCACTTAGTAGGTAGGCGGGAACGGTGATTAATAAAGCGACATAAAGAATTCGGAAGAGGCTGTGTAGCGAGAGAATTTTTTCTTCGGGATTTCTAGGTGGTCGAGCCATGGTTTCAGGATGCGCCTTTTCAAAACTCAATGCGTAAGACAAGGTGATGGTGGTCACCATATTGACCCAGAGGATTTGCACGGGACTAAGGGGCAATGGCCGATCGGTTAAGAGGGCAAAGATGACGAGAATTCCTTGCGCTAGAGAAGTCGGTAAGAAGAAATTGATGGTCTTTTTTAGGTTGTCGAAAATACGTCGTCCTTCTTTGACGGCATTGGCAATCGTGGCAAAGTTGTCATCTGCTAACACCATATCAGCGGCTTCTTTAGTGACTTCGCTACCTTTGATACCCATGGCAATCCCAATATCGGCTTTCTTTAAGGCTGGGGCATCATTGACCCCGTCCCCGGTCATCCCAACGATTTCACCTTGCTGTTGCAGTGCCGTGACGATACGCAACTTGTGTTCAGGCGTCGTTCGAGCAAAAATATCAGTTTGGCTGACCACTTGCCGCAATTCTTCATCTGATAAGCCTTCAATCTCAGGGCCTTCCATGACACTATCCGTATGTTTCAAACCGATTTGTTTTCCGATGGCCCGAGCGGTTTCGCGATGATCACCGGTAATCATTTTGACAGCAATCCCGGCCTGATGACAATTTTTGATGGCGGCAATGGCTGACTCTTTAGGCGGATCAATGATGCCCACTAAGCCGACCATTTCTAGTTCGGTGACGTCTTCGTGACGGATGGTTGTTTGGCTCACTCTGGTGGTAGCAAATGCCAAGACCCGTTGCCCTTTTTGTGCTTGCTGGCTAATGGCTTGTCGCCACAAAGCTTGCGTTGCTGGACTCAAGTTTGCTTTGGCAAGGAGAACTTCTGGAGCTCCTTTGACAAACAAGGTAAGTTGTCCTGCGACTTCATGCAGGGTTGCCATGTATTTATGCTTGGAATCAAAAGGAATTTGGGCTAATTTTGGCAAAAGGGGTTCCGCAGCAGCCTCGACATAACGCAAGATAGCCATTTCAGTGGGATTCCCTTTTAAATTGGCCGCTTTTTGGTCCGTTGTGGTGCGTAAATCTTGGCAGTTAGTCATGAGGGTTTGCAGCTGCGCTTGTTTTTCCGGTAGCGCTGTTGTCTCAGTATCTGGAAAAACCACATCGGTGACAGACATCTCATTTTTGGTCAGCGTTCCTGTTTTATCGGAGCAAATGACGGTCATGGCACCCAATGTTTCCACTGCGGGCATACTTTTGACAATCGCTTTTTGCTGGGAAAGTTCTTTGACCCCCATGGATAAAATCATGGTGAGCACAGCTGGCA
The DNA here is from genome assembly GCF_009933255.1 of Enterococcus diestrammenae. Taxonomy (GTDB): domain Bacteria; phylum Bacillota; class Bacilli; order Lactobacillales; family Enterococcaceae; genus Enterococcus_C; species Enterococcus_C diestrammenae. Next base: position 57,241 of record NZ_MAEI01000054.1, read on the forward strand.
GACCTTCTGGTACCACAGCGACAATCAGGGCAATCACCGCTGAGAGTAAAAGGTTGGCCTCTAAGCCGTAGCGTAGAGAAGTAAAGATGATGAGAAAGACGATAAAGAGCATCAGGCCTTTAAAAATTTGCTGATTGAGTTGGTTCATTTTGCGGATCAGTGGCGTTGTTTGGGGCTTGACTGATTGCAAGGCTTGATTGATTTTACCAATTTCTGTTTGATCGCCGGTGGCAATCACGATCCCAATACCGCGCCCTTCTTGGACTTGGGTTCCAGAATAACCGATGTTGCGTCGGTCACCTAATCCGGCTTTTTCATTCACGATGGCCGTTGTCTTTTTGATGGGTAAGGATTCGCCGGTTAAGACGGCTTCTTCAATGACCAAATCAGCTGCTTCGATAAAGCGGACATCGGCGGGTAAGACATCGCCACTTTTTAGTAGTAGTATATCGCCAGTCACGATTTCTTCTGAGGCGACCTCTTTGCGATGACCATCAATAAAGACGGTGGCGGTAGGGGATAGTAGCTGCTTGAGGCTATTAAGAGAGGCTTCTGCTTTGCGTTCTTGCAGATATCCGATGATGCCATTGATGATTACGACAGCGAGGATAATGCCCATCTCCACGTAATCTCCGGTGATTCCTTTTAAAATGGCTGCCACTAGCAAGACTACCATGAGGAGGTCTAGAAAGTGTTTCCCGATTTTTTGCCAAAGAGGAACCGGTTTTTTCTCAGCTAATTGATTGTAGCCTTGTTTTTCCAAGCGGGCTTTTCGTTGGGAAGAAGTAAGACCATTGGCTGTCGTTTGCAACGTTGTATAGGTTTCATTGATGGATTTATGATGGTAAGTCATAGTAAGTTCCTCCTTATTGTTTTTGTAAGTTTCCCCTTGTGAGAATACTTAACCAAGGGAAATAACTTATCTGAAAACAGTATAGCCAGTCTGTCGCCTAGATAGGAGGTTACTTTTTCATAGGCCTATGCAAAAATAGCAAGATGCTTAAAACAGGGGACAAGAAGAACATGGTATAATGCAAACGAAATAAGAACTGGGTGAAAGCAAGGAGGACGTAGCATGCGCTTAGATAAATTTTTAGCCGATATGGGCATTGGTAGTCGTAAAGAGGTCAAGGGTTACATCAAAAAAGGACTAGTCACCGTCAATGGGCAGGTTGTAAAATCTGACAAGCTGCAAGTGGCAGAAGACCAAGATCAGGTGGTCTTTGACGGGGAACCGGTAATCTATCAGAAATATTTCTACTATATGATGAACAAACCTGGTGGGGTTATTTCAGCGACGGTGGACAACTACGAGGAGACAGTAGTGGATTTGCTAGCGGATACTGATTTTCGCGAGGATTTATTTCCTGTCGGTCGTTTGGATAAAGATACCGAGGGCTTTATGCTCTTGAGCAATGACGGAGCGTTGGCGCATCGTTTATTGTCGCCTAAAAAACATGTGGAAAAAGAATATTTTGCTAAAGTGGCTGGGGTGATGACTGAGGAAGATGTAGCAGCTTTTGCTAAGGGACTGACCATCGATGGCGGCGAAGAGACGTTGCCGGCAGAGCTGACGATTGTGGCGACGGATGAAAAAGCGCAGACGAGTGAAATTCGTCTAATCCTTCATGAAGGCAAGTTTCATCAAGTGAAACGGATGGTGCAAGCAGTGGGGAAAGAAGTGACTTATCTGAAGCGATTGCGCATCGGAGGGTTGGTTTTGGATTCAGGATTAGAATTAGGAGACTACCGTCCGTTGACAGAGGCGGAAGTTGGGCTGTTGGAGGAAGGAAAAAAAGCCACATCCAACTAACAGCTTCGAATAAAAGACAAAATCGACTCATGAGAAAAGGGAGCGTGTGTCGGTTTTGTCTTTTTTTTGAGAGGTGAATGCTGGGGTAGTCTTTTTCGGTAATCAGCCTGCCTTTTTTGAAAAATAACTGTAAAACTTGTTGCTTTTTTTTCGATTAACTGGGAAAACTGACTTTCAACTGTAAGCCTAGTGTTACCCATTTCATCGTTTGTCGTGCTAAATTATGCCTACAAAAGAAAACGAAATGAGGCTTACGATTGAAATTAAAGAAAACTATTATTACGACTTTGCTACTATGGAATAGCTTGTTTGCGTCTCCAGCATTTGCTTCCGAAACAACTGATACTATCAAGAATACTCAAGACAAAATTGCCGATATCCAAAAGCAGATTCAAGAAAATAAAAAACATAATACTCAACTAGCTGCTTACATAAAAGAACAGCATTCAAAGGTTGAACAAGAGCAAGAAGAGGTCCAAAGCGCAGCTATCGATTTAGCAAAAACGGCAGCGGAAACGAAGACGATGACCGTTAAACGAAACGCTGCAGATCACATGTTACAAATGACTAATATCAATTCCTCTTCTTATGTCTTTACTAAAGAAAAGGTTGAGCGGCTAGCAGAGGAGCTTGAAAAGCAAGAAACCAAACAAGCCAAAGAACAGTCAGTTGTTGACAAAGCAGAAGCGAAAGCAAAGCAAGCGCAGACTGCGTACCGAGATTTGGTAGCACAGCAGAAAACAGTGATCGCTGAGCAAAAAACTGCAGAACAGAAACTGACCTCTGAAAAAGCCCAATTGAAAAAGCTTGAAACAAAGAAACAAGAGGAAAAAGTCGTGCAAGCTAAAGCTGCTAAGGCGCAAGCCGCCAAAGAAAAAGCCGCTAAGGAAAAAGCTGCCAAAGATGCAGCCGCGGCAGTCGCTAAGCAAAGTCATGGTGTAGATCATTCCAACTCCGGCAATGCCTACGAATGGGGTCAGTGCACTTGGTATGTGAAGACAGTTGCTCCTTGGGTGGGGACTTATTGGGGGAATGGTTGCCAATGGGGCGCTTCTGCTGCAGCGGATGGCTACCGAGTAGATAGCACACCCGAAGTAGGCGCAGTGGCAGTCTTTGCGGCAGGACAAAATGGCGCCAACGCTCAATACGGGCATGTTGGTTATGTGGAAGCTGTCAATGGGGATGGCACCTTTACTTTTTCTCAAGGAGGGCTCGGGTTTGCCAATCCAGCGGGACCAAACTACCAAACCTTGAGTGCTGCCGGGATGCAGTTTATTCATAGGAACTAGAATTGACTAACTAAAAAGGGCTCCTCAACAACTGTTACAGACAATCGTTGAGGAGCCCTTATTTATGATTATTTCGTCAAGGAAAATGGATAATCCTCATCGCGGTATTCCCGTGGTGCTGGGACTAACCCTAGATGGAAGGCAATTTCCCCACCAGCCAGCAGATCTTCATGAGTGAAGAACATGGCGGTGTGCTTATGGTCATTGCGTGACACTTCATGGATGAAGAGTTGTTGCGGCTGGTTATGACCACAATCAATAGCTAACGTATTGCCGTTAGACAGGTGAAGTGTGGCGCTTTCCACCAGGGGCATCCCGATGACGTATTCGCCGGAACCAGATGTGACAGGATAAAAACCAAGGCTGTTAAAGATATACCAAGCAGCAGTGGTGCCGTTGTCTTCGTCGCCAGGGTAGCCGTTGAAGCTAGTGGAGAAGCATTCTTGCAAGGTTTGCTTGATTAAAGGTTGGGTCATTTCTGGCTTGCCGATATAGCTAGACAAGTAAGGATAGTGGAAACTAGGCTGGTTGGAAATCGCGAATTGACCAAACTCGATGGCGGCCATTTCACTGATTTCATGGATTTCCATCCCGTAGCCGGCAGTGTCAAAAATAGGCTCCATATTGAAAAGTTCGGCTAGTTTGGCTTCAAATTGCGCCTTACCACCGTGAGCGTTGACTAAGCCCCGGAAATCTTGGAAGACGGAGAAGCTGGATTGCCAAGCGCTGCCTTCTGCGTAGTCTAAGCCCCAACGGATTGGAGAGAAATCTGGGCGGAAAGCACCGTTTTTGTCTTTCGCGCGCATAAAGCCAGTTTCCGGATCGAAAATATTGCGATAGTTCAAGGATTGCTTCCGGTAATAAGCGGCGGTTTCTTCGTCGCCGACTACTTCAGCTACTTTGCTGATGCAATAGTCGCTATAAGCATAGTCCAATGTATGGTTGACGGATTCGTGGTGATCCAGTGGTACATAGCCGTACTTCAGATAATCAGTCGTACCGCGGCGACCGTAGTTGGGATTGTCACTTTGAATGGTGGCTGATTTTTTCATAGCTTCTAAAAAGCGAGGCATCAAGTCCAAACGAATTCCTTTGGCAGCAGCATCAGCAATCACACCATCAATCAAGGTTCCTGGCATCAAGCCGCGTTCGTCTGGCGATAACCATTTTGGCAAGAAGCCGGCATCTTCATAGCTATTTAAGAAACCTTCCAGCATTTCGCCAAATTTGTCTTGGGCAATCAGGCTGTACAAAGGATAAACCGTACGGAAAGTATCCCAAAAACCATTGTTAGTGTACAAAACGCCGGGTTTGCTGCTGCGGCTGACCGTATCATAGTGCACAATTTCGCCAGCAGCATTTGTTTCATAGAAGGTTTGTGGGAATAAGAAACAACGGTAGAGATTATGATAAAAGGTTTCTCGGTGGGCAGGGTTGTGAGTAGTGACATTAATGCGCCCGAGATAGTTTTGCCATTGTTGGCGACTGGCAGTTAAGAGCTCTGCTGGCGTGCCAACAACGTCGTTAGCTAAGTTGGCTTGGGCGGTGGCCTGGTCGATAAAAGAAGTGCCCAGCTTAGTGATGACTTTCTTGACAGTGCCAAAATCAAAGCGAATCAAGCCGTCTTCTCCGGTCAAAGTAGCTGGTACATTCGTGATTGGTGCATCAAAACTTAGCGCGAAGTACATTTTAAAATCGGGATCTTCACAGCCAGAGAAGTTGATGACCCAGCCTTCTGCATGGGTTTCGTCGGTGATCGTCAGTTCATAACGTCCAGGCAATTGTAGCAGCAGACCGTTGTCTTGCTGACGGTAGTTGACTTCTAACGCTGCCCCATACATGGTGGGAATCAACCGCGAAGTTGCTTGGTAGCGTAGTTGAGTGATGACCAACTGTGTAGGTTCGAAAGTGGCCTCCTCAGGGCGATAGGAACTTTGAGCAGCGCCGAGAGTCATCTCAGAAAGGGTCCCACTGACTGGCGTCAGTAAAAGACGACTGTAATCTCCCATCCAAGGACTGGGCTGATGAGTCAAACGGTAGCCTTGGAAAGTGCGGTCTTCTGGATGAAACCACCAGCTGCCTTTTTGATCAGTTGTTTGGGGTGCAAAGTAGTTCATGCCGAAAGGAACCCCAGTGTAAGGCAAGCAGTTGCCATGGGAAAAGCTGTATTGATTTGCAGTTCCAAAACGGGTGTCGATCATTTGTGTGTGCATGTTTGAATCTCCTCTTGTCTAGGTTTAGCCTTGACTTTTTTGGGAGTCAAAGCGGTTTTATTAGCTGCCGGTTTTACCGGTCAGGACGGGATAGGAAGCTAGTGGACTGCCGTTTGACTAATCGGACGGGGATGGCAGCATCCACTGGTAGTGTGTTGGACTGGAGCTGTCGTAGCAAGGCCCGGCCGGCTGTGGCTCCTAGTTCTTTGAAATTTTGGGCGATGGTGGTCAGCGGGGGATCCACTAAGGCCGCGGCTTGGATATCATCAAAGCCGATAACGGAATAGTCTTCTGGGACGTTTTTACCCAACTGCCGCAGTTGACGCATGGCAGCGATGGCCACCAGGTCGTTTTCACAAATCAAAGCCGTGACTGCCGGGTTGGCAGCCAAGTAGTCAGATAAGCTATGAATCGTGGCGGTTTGATCATTCATTGCTGTGTGGAAGGTTAAGTTCGCGGCCTTTAAGGTTTGCAGGTAGCCAAAATACCGCTGCCGCACTGATTGGGGATGGACCCGTTCGCCAAAGATATAAGCAATCTGTTGATGCCCGTCATCGATTAAGGCTTGGGTAGCTTGACGGCCGCCATCGACGTTATCCGAAAGAACGGTGGGATACGGCAAATCATATAGTTTTTTATCTAATAAAATCACTGGGTACTGGCTTAAAGAAAGTTCCAGTAACAAGTCGAGGTATTGGTCCATATCATCCACGTAATAAATTAAACCATCAAATTCTGCCATAATTTCATCAGCGGTTTTATTGGCCAAAAAATCCATATCAACGGTCATGACTTCGTATTGGCTTTCCGCCACTACTGGGTTTAAGCCTTCGTGAAAATTGCCCACAGAAAAGTCTGTGACAAAAGGTAAGATGAAGAGCAGTCGGCGGGTGGCCGTCGGGGAAGCTTTTTTGGAAACGAGACTTTTGACAAAACTTCCTTTGCCGCGAATACGATAAATCAGACCTTCTTGCTCCAATTCCGTCAGGGCCCGCTTGGAGGTGATGCGAGAAACTTGGTATTTTTCCGATAGTTCCTTTTCAGTAGGCAACTTCGCCCCAGTGTCTAAAAGGCCGCCTAGAATCTGTTCTCGTAGCTCCGTCATGATTTTCATATATAAAGGTTGGGTCATGAAAAGGCTCCTTTCATTAAATGATATATCATGAAAGTATCATAGCATAGTTTATGTCGAAAAAAACATTAGAATTTCATTTGAAAGCGTGGACAAATTGGCGGAACCTGTTATAATCACCTTGTATTGATATATCAAATTAGTGAAGGAGTACCGAGATGGCTTATAAAGACATACCAACATCAGTGCAACACTTTATGGATGAAATAACTAAAAAATGTGGCGAGGCACATGCCGATTGGGCAGTAAACTTTAATGCGGCTTTTGCCAATACGCTTTTAACTACGGTGAAACGTCACGAGGATGGCACGACTTTCCTTTTGACTGGTGATATTCCAGCAATGTGGTTGCGGGATTCCACAGCGCAAGTTCGCCCTTATCTGGTGATTGCTAAAGAAGATGAAGACTTGGCAGCGATGATTTCGGGCCTTGTAAAAAAACAATTTTTCTACATTAATATCGATCCTTATGCCAATGCGTTTAATGAAGCAGACAATGGCGCGGGTCATCAAGATGATCATACTGAAATGAATGGTTGGATTTGGGAACGGAAATATGAAATCGATTCCTTGTGTTATCCTGTGCAATTGGCTTACTTGTTATACAAAAATACTGGTCGTACAGATCAATTTAATGAAGACTTTGTCGCAGGGGTCAAAAAAATCTTGCAGGTTTTCACGACGGAACAAGATCATAACCAATCGCCATATACCTTTGTTCGGGATACTTGGCGGGAAGAAGATACTTTGATTAACGAAGGTCGCGGCGCTGAAGTGGCTCCTTGTGGCATGACTTGGTCTGGTTTCCGTCCGTCTGATGACCGCTGTATCTATGGTTATTTGGTACCTTCTAATATGTTTGCGGTAGTCGCTCTCGGCTACATCGAAGAAATCTTCACGAAGGTATTGTCTGATTCTGAAATCGTGGCCACCGCTAGCAAATTAAAAGCTGAAATCGAAGCCGGCATCGAAGCCCATGGTCGTACGACGAATGCTGCTGGCGAAGATATCTATGCTTATGAAGTGGATGGCTTAGGCAATGCTACCATTCAAGATGATAGTAACGTGCCAAACTTGATCTCCGCACCATACCTTGGCTACGGGGACATTCACGATGAACGCTACTTGCGTACCCGCAAGACCTTATTGAGCAAAGAAAATCCATTTTATTATGAAGGAACCTTCGCTAAAGGGATCGGTTCTTCGCATACGCCGGAAAACTATGTCTGGCCGATTGCGATGGCGATGGAAGGCATGACGACAGCTGACAAAGCTGAAAAAGAACGGATTTTGAACCAATTAGTCGCCACGGATGCCGGCACGCATTTGATGCATGAAGGGTTTGACGTAGAAGATCCAAACCAATACACACGGGAATGGTTCTCTTGGGCCAACATGATGTTTTGTGAATTGGTGATGGATTACTTCGATATTCGCGTGGAAAAATAAGCAAATAGCTAGCATATCGCCAGCGGGTCCCAGTTTTGTGAAGCTGGGTCCTGGATTAGATAGTGAGGAGAATTACGATGACGAAGAAAAAAGTATTTATCATTTCCCACAGTCACTGGGACCGGGAATGGTATCTGGCATATGAACAACACCATATGCGTTTAGTAGAACTAATGGATGATTTGTTGGAGTTGTTTGAAACCGATCCTGATTTCAACAGCTTCCATTTAGATGGTCAGACCATCATTTTGGATGACTATTTGCAAGTCCGTCCAGAAAAACGCGAAGCCGTGCAACAAGCCATCACAGCTGGAAAATTACAAATCGGACCTTTCTACATTTTACAAGATGACTTTTTGACTAGCTCCGAATCCAATACCCGTAATATGCTAATCGGTCACAAAGAATCCCTGAAGTGGGGGACACCGGTAGCTTTGGGCTATTTCCCGGATACCTTTGGCAATATGGGTCAAACGCCACAAATGATGCTCCAAGCCAACTTGCCAGCTGCGGCATACGGCCGAGGAGTGAAACCAATTGGCTTTGATAACGAAGTATTGGCAGATGATAATTTCACTTCGCAATACTCAGAAATGTACTGGGAAGGACCAGATAAGAGTCGGATCTTTGGCTTGTTGTTTGCCAATTGGTATTCCAATGGCAATGAAATCCCTGCGGAAGAAGAAGCTGCAAAAGCATTTTGGAAGCAAAAATTAGCAGATGCTGAAAAATTTGCCTCCACTGGTAATTTGTTGATGATGAACGGTGTCGACCATCAGCCGGTCCAAAAAGATCTCAGCAAAGCCATCGCACTAGCTAACCAACTTTTCCCTGAGTATGAATTTGTTCATTCAAACTTTACTGAGTATTTAGAAGCCGTGGAAAAAGATTTGCCAACTGATTTAGGAACGATGAAAGGGGAGCTGACCAGTCAAGAGACAGATGGTTGGTATACCTTGGCCAATACGGCTTCGGCTCGTGTCTACTTGAAACAGTGGAACACGCGGGTTTCTCGTCAATTGGAAAATATCGCAGAACCTTTGGCGGCGATGGCCTATGAAGTGACGGGGACCTACCCGCACGACCAGCTGGACTACGCTTGGAAAACCTTGATGCAAAATCATCCCCATGATAGTATTTGTGGCTGTTCCGTGGATGAAGTCCATCGGGAAATGATGCCCCGATTTGAAAAAGCCAATGAAGTCGGCAAATATGTCGCAGATGAAGCATTGGCTGCTTTGACAAGTGCCATCGATACGTCAGCTTTTCCTGCCGACAGTATGCCTTTTGTCGTCTTCAATACCAGTGGTGCGACTCGCAGTGGCTTGGCTACTTTGGAAGTCGAACTGGAACGGAAAACTTTCGCGCAAGGTGTGCCACAAAATCTGTACAAAGAACTGCAAGAACGACCAGCGGGAACCTATCATGTGGTAAATGCTGCCGGTGACGTGGTGGCAGCTAACATCAGTTCAGAAGACGTGCATTTTGACTACGATTTACCAAAAGATCGTTTCCGGATTCCTTATATGGAACGGTCTGTGATGGTAGAAGTCGAAGTTGCGGACATGGCACCTTTTAGTTGGGAAACCTTTGCCTTGGTAGCAGGGGCGGCACCGACGACGGAGGGCGGCCTCGTTTCTCCTGATGGGCGGGTCTTAGAAAACGACTGGATCAAAGCGGAAATCCAAGCAGACGGCTCCTTGTCATTGTTTAACAAAGCGTTGAATAAACAATTGGATCATTTGCTTGTTTTTGAAGATATGGGAGACATCGCCAATGAATACATCTTCAAATCACCAGTAGGGGACCAAGCCATCTTGTCTACTGACTTTCCATACACAGTGGAAGTCATGGAAAATAACCGGTTAAAAGGTGTTGTCAAAGTGACTCACCAAATGATGATTCCTGCTTCAGCGGATGCCTTGCTAGAAGAAGAACAACGGGCAGTTATGGAATTCCGTTCTCGCAAAGCTGGCCGTTCTGAAAACTTGATTCCTTTCACGATTGAAACATTGATCACCATCCAACGACAACGTGGGGATTTACAATTTGCGACAACGGTGGATAACCAAGCCAAAGACCATCGTCTACGGGCGTTATTCCCAACTACTTTAGCGGTAGTAACCCATGAAGCAGATAGTATTTTTGAAGCGGTGACGCGACCAAATCAACCTTCTAGTCATTGGGAAAATCCGACAAATCCGCAACACCAACATGCGTTTGTTAATTTGCATGACGCTGATTTTGGTGTGACGGTTAACAACTTTGGGTTGAATGAGTACGAAATTGTGGAAGATACCATTGCTTTGACTTTGTTGCGCTGTGTGGGTGAGTTAGGTGACTGGGGTTGGTTCCCGACACCAGAAGCCCAATGTTTGGGTCAACATACCTTCAACTACGGCATCGTCATCCATGGGGCACCGGTAACACGCTACGAAACTTACAAACAAGCTCAAGCCCTGCAAGTGCCATTGTTAGCTAGCCAAACAAAACTGCATGCTGGTAACTTGCCGACAGCTCAGACTTATGTGACGGTCGCTGCAGACAATTTTGCAATCACCGCTTTGAAACGCCGTTGGGCAGATAACCAATTAATTTTGCGAGGCTACAACTTGGCTGACGAACCGGAAAAATTTGCCTTGAAGAAGGATGGTGCCAAAGCTCTCCATCTGCTAAACTTATTGGAAGAAGAACAAGCTGAAACGGTGGCAGAAAACTTAGCGCCTTATGAGATTCGGACCATCGGGATTGTCCAATAATGCCTGATCGTTTGCCCCGATCATTTCTGATAGCAATGGGAAATGGTTGGGGTGCTGTGGTAAGGCTGTCAGACAATTCGACAGCTGACTAATAAGGGAAAGTGAGTGTGACACGATGGCTTATTATGGCGGTATTGAAGCCGGCGGGACAAAATTTGTCTGCGCTATTAGTGATGAAAATTTCAACATTTTGGAAAAAACGAGTATTCCTACGACGACTCCAGAAGAGACGTTGGACCAGGTTTTCGCCTTTTTTGACCAATTCGAAATCGTAGCGATGGGGATTGGCTCTTTTGGTCCGATTGGGATTGATCCTGCTAAAGATAGTTATGGCTATGTTTTAGCAACGCCTAAAAAAGGTTGGGCGCAATACGATTTTCTTGGCAATATGAAAGAACATTATCCGACCATTCCTTTTGCTTGGACCACAGACGTCAATGCGGCAGCTTATGGCGAACTGAAAAAAGGTGCAGCCCAAGGGAAGAAAAGTTGTCTCTATTTGACCGTGGGTACAGGTATCGGTGGTGGTGTCGTCATCGATGGCAAAGTTTTCTCTGGCATCAGCCATCCAGAAACGGGGCATATCCATGTAAAACGCCATCCAGATGATGATTATGAAGGCACTTGTCCCTTCCATAAAGATTGCTTGGAAGGCCTAGCTGCTGGGCCATCATTGGAAGCCCGCACCGGGATTAAAGGACAAGACTTACCAGAAGATCACCCAGTGTGGGATATTCAAGCCTACTACATCGGGCAAGCTTTGATGACCTACGCCTTGACATTTGCACCAGAAATGATGATTTTAGGTGGTGGTGTGATGAATCAAGACCACCTCTTGTTGAAAATTCGCCAACAATTTGTCGCTCAAATGAACGGCTACATGGAAACACCAAGTGCCAGCGAATACATCGTACGCTGGGCATTGCCAAACGAAAGCGGCATTATCGGCTGTCTTTTGTTAGCTGCAGACGCCTTGGCTGAAGCCTAAAAACAAAAAACTATGACCTGCAATAAAATGCGGGTCATAGTTTTTTTATTTTTAGGCTGCAAATTTTCATGAGGAAGAGAAGTGTGAGAGAGGATGTATCTGCTTGATTATTCATGGACAAAGATAAGATACTGGTTACGAGTAAAAGCAGCTCGCCATAAAACGGACTTGTCATCCTAGGCAAGGTCTCAAACAGCACAAACTCCCCTCACGAATGTCCCTAGCATCACCACAATCCCGGGTTTGCTGTGATTTCGATGGTTTCCTCCGTGAAGGGATGTTTCAAGCTCATCTGATACGCGTGGAGCATTAGGCGTGGGGCAGTTTGTTTGCCGTATAGGGGATCGCCAATGATGGGGTGTCCAAGGGCTGCGAGATGGACGCGAATCTGATGGGTGCGCCCAGTTTCCAAAATGCAAAAAATGCGACTTTCCTTGGGAGTGTGGCTGAAGACTTCCACATGGGTCACAGCAATCTGTCCACCTCGGGGATCGATTACTCGTTTGCGGCGATCATGACGATCCCGGCCGATTTTTTTGGTGATGGTGAGATCGCGACTGATTTCACCTTTTACCAGTGCTTGGTAGCGGCGATAGATCTGTTTTTCTTCTAAAAGACGGCTTAATAGAGGCAAGACCAGTGGATTTTTGGCAAATAAAAGCGTGCCGGAAGTCTCTTGATCTAGGCGATGTACTACGTAAGGACGACTTTGGCTAGGAGCCAGATAAGCGGCTAAATCGTTCATCAAGGTGCCTTTTTCCCCTGGCTCATTGGGATGGGTTTTGATGCCGGCGGGTTTGTCTACTACGATCAGGTGGCTATCTTCATAGAGTACCTTAACATTTTTGGCTTGGCCTAGTTGAAGAGGCTGATAGTTGTAATCCGTTTCTTCCAAAATCACGGTAAGAGTATCGCCGGCTTGAACGATCTGATGAAACTCGGCAATAGCTCCATTGACCAGACAGTTTTTTCGCATGCGTAAAAGATGTCGGACTTTGCGGGGAACGAGCCACTGTTTTTCTAGTAGATCCGCTAGTGAAAGCGGCTTTTGGCTAGCGGGCAATTGGATGGTATAGTTCATAGAGGCTTCCTTTCTTGCTTGGCATTGGTTGCTTCAGAAAAAGTATAGCATTTTTAAGAGTTATTTAAGGAAAAAGTTACGATTTCACGAGGGATAGATGCTAAAATAGCCTGTATAAGCGATTTTCACGAGAAAAAATTCACAAAGGATACGTCATCAGACTAAAGTCCTATGTGACAGTGAAACAATCGTGCTACACTTGGCAAACAGCCATTTTGCTATTATTTTACTTTTATGGGCTGCTTTGCTGACCAGCAAAATTTATTACGAGAAAGGGGCAGGCTATGAACTTCGCCACTATTTGGGCCAAACTCAAGAATCAACTTGTGAGTTTTTGGCACTGGCTAAAGCCTTATTTAGTACGTTTCCATCGTTCCCGCAGACGGATTTGGAAACAATATCATGTCAATAAAATCATCATTTTGTTTGCGCTAATCGGTGTGTTGATTACTTCCAGCTACTTATTTTATTTATCGAAAACCGTCAATGTGGAGAGCCTCGAAGCGTCCATGAAGGCTAGTACGGTGGTTTATGATGGCAAGGATGAAGAGTCGGGGAAATTATTAGCCCAAAAAGGGACGTATGTTTCCATCGATGAGATGTCACCGTATATCATCAATGGCGTCATTGCCACAGAAGACCGGAATTTTTATGAGCATCATGGCTTTGATATTAAAGGGATTGCCCGGGCGGCTTTACGGGTATTGAAAAACGGCAATACTTCAGGCGGCGGGGGATCCACCATCACCCAGCAGTTGGCCAAGAATGCGTACCTGACATTGGATCAAACCTTTAGTCGGAAAGCCAAAGAATTATTTTTAGCGATTGAAATCGAAAAACAGTACTCCAAAGACCAAATTTTGGAAATGTATTTAAACAATTCCTTTATGGGGAGTGGGGTTTGGGGGATGCAAGATGCGGCGTTGAAATACTTCGGTGTCAATGCTTCTGAAGTCACCTTGAGCCAAGCTGCGACATTGGTGGGGATGTTGAAAGGTCCTAGTCTTTACAATCCTATTGACAATGTGGAGTTAGCGAATAAGCGTAAGGATACTGTTTTATCGGTGATGGCTGAAACCGGCAAAATCACCGCCGACGAGGAAAAACAATCCTCTAGTGTCAATATTGGGGACCTGGTTTACGATGGCTATGCCCAGACGGATAAAGGGTACAAATATCCTTTCTTCTATGATGCAGTTATTGATGAAGCTGTAAATGAATATGATATTGATGAAGGCGACCTCTTGAACAAGGGCTATCAGATTTACACCACCTTGGATCAAAATATGCAAACAGAAATGGAAAATACGTACCAACAAGAGGGAGTCTTCCCAGATCCAGCCACTGCGGATGGCGAAAAACCACAATCAGCATCTATCGCTATTGATCCCAATACTGGTGGGATCCAAGCCTTGGTAGGCCGGCGCGGGGAGCATACGTATCGGGGCTTTAATTTTGCCACGCAAATGCGTCGCTCTCCGGGGTCGACGATAAAACCGATTGGGGTCTATACACCAGCTTTGGAAGCCGGCTATAAGCCTGATAGCATCTTGAAAGATGAGAAACTGGACTTCTATGATGTGAAAAACTACAGCGGGACGTATTCCGAATCTGGCGAAGTTCCGATGTACCAAGCTTTAGCCAATAGTCTGAATGTGCCAGCAGTTTGGTTGCTTCATGAAATCGGCATCGATAAAGGCTTTAACAAGACCAAAGAATTTGGTCTTTCCTTAAGCGATAAAGACAAGTACTACGGCGGTGTCGGCTTAGGTGGGCTAGAAAAAGGGGAGTCGCCGATGACTATGGCAGCCGCATATGGCGTCTTTGCCAATGGCGGTACCTATTACAAACCTCATCTAATCCGGAAAATCGTGGATGCGCAAGGTGTTGTAGTGGTGGACAATACCACAAAAGGCAAACGAGTTATTTCCAAAGATACCGCTAATGAAATGACCAGCATGCTACTGGGGACTTATACTAACGGGAGTGCGGTTTACGCAAATTCTGGCTATACCTTAGCCGGGAAGACCGGGACCACAGAAACCAATTTTGATGCACAACTAGTCAATGACCAGTGGATTATTGGTTATACGCCAAATGTCGTGATTGCTAGCTGGTATGGGTTCGAAAAAACTAGTAAGGATCACTACCTGACAAGCTCAGCTGGTCAAGGGGTAGGGCAAGTCTTCCGCAACGTCGCAGCCAACGTGTTGCCTTATGTGAAACAGACGGCCTTTCCAGTAGTCAACGCTTACGAAACAGAAGGTAAAGTCGTCAAAACAGAGGATTACGAAGAATACCAAGCCGAACAAGAAAAAGCGGATTGGCAAAAACAAGTGGAAGATTTCGGTGAGAAGGCCAAAGAAGGTCTCTCCGATTTCGGTCACAAACTCAAAGAAAGCACCAAAGAAATTTTCGGTGGGATCTGGGACAAGATTAACGGAAATTAACCGTATAAAAATAGACAGCCAGCTAGCGGTGCCTGTACCGACTAGCGGCTGTCTTTTTAGAGTCTAACAAAAGGACCATAAAACTAATGCAAATCTGATATTAGTCTCTGTTTTTTGTTATCGTTCGTGCTACAATAGAAGTATCTTTTATAAAGCGAGGGACAATCATGGCAAATATTTACGATACCGCAAACCAATTAGAAAAAGAAATCCGCGAATCACAACAATTTGGTGACTTGAAAGAATCATTTGATCGTTTGAAAGAAAATGAAGAAGCATACGGCTTATTTAAAGAATTTCAAGGCTTGCAACAAAGCCTCCATCAAAAAATGATGGCGGGAGAAGAAATCTCAGAAGAAGATGCTGCTGCCGCGCAAGAAATGACTGGTAAGATTCAAAAAGAAGAATTAATTGGTCAATTGATGCAAAGAGAACAAGCTTTCAGCACGGTCTTGGATGATTTGAACCGCATCATCACAGGTCCTATCCGGGAATTGTACAATCCGGAAGCCTAATTTGTTTTACGCCTCTGCCTTTGTGGTAGGGGCTTTTTTATTGGCCTTCAAGTATAGTACTGATTGGTTTTACTAGCTCATCTTAACGGTCTTTGGTCAGATGAACTGAACTGTATGCCCAGATGCCTCGTTAGCTTGACCTTGCGCCTTCAAACTTTGAGTAGGTGCATACACCATAACTCTAAGTAAAAGTCACGCAGCATCTTAAGAACCACAATCTGATCAAACGCTCCTTCACAATTTATCATTGCCAGTTCTCTATATTTGATGGGAACAAATTTTCGCATATTGCTGACGGCCGAGGTGGAAAATGGTAGAATAAAAGAAACTTTCGAGGGTCTTGAAAATACCTTGAGGAAATGAGGAGAGGACATGTTGCGCTTTATTCATGGGGCAGATCTGCATTTTGATCGGAGCTTTGAGGGAGTCAAAGGAATATCCGAATCAGCGACGAAGAGATTACTGACGGCGAACCAAACGATGTTGACCAATATCGTGGCAGCAGCTGTGACCCGTCAAGTGGATTTTGTGTTGTTGGCAGGAGATACCTTTCACCAGGCCCGTTCTTCCTTAAAAGCGCAAGGGGCGTTGATGACGGCGTTGCGACAGCTGGAAGCGGCGCAAATTCCAGTTTATTTGTGTTTTGGGAATCACGATTATTTCGATGAAAAACGATATTGGTTTAGCTTTCCAGAAAATGTGCACCTCTTCAAAAGTGATCAGGTGACTAGTTTTACTGGTGAAACAGCTAGTGGCGAGGGCTATCAGGTGGCAGGCTTTAGTTATTTGACACCCCATTTGACTGGAGATTTGCTGGAGCGTTTTCCTCCTCGGGGGGCGGTGGATTACATGATTGGCATGTACCACGGGGATCCTCAAGGGCAGGAGTATGCCCCCTTTTCTGTGGGGCGGATGAAGGATTTAGGCTACGATTATTGGGCGCTGGGACATATTCATGTGCCAACGCTGCTGAGTCAGCAGCCGCCCATCGTTTATCCAGGAACGCCACAGCCTCATACCCGCAAGGAGACGACAGGGGGCTATGTCACTTATGTCGAGTTGACACCGGGAGATTGCCAGCTAGAACAAGTGCCAGTGGCAGGCGTATTTTGGCAGCAAGTAACAGTCCCTGCTACCGGGATGCAGGAGCAAAAACAACTGTTGCGAGCTTTGGAGGAAGCATTGGCGGAACTTGACAGCGAAAAGGAGACTTTGGTGGAACTCAAAATTGTCGGTGGCGCATTTGACCGTCAAACCATGAATGCTTTAACCAATGGCGAGTTGCAACAGTATCTCAATGAGCAACGAACTTCAACCTCAGCTGTGCAAATTGCGGCTTTGACTGTGGTAGCGCAAGAAGAGGAAACCACCAAGCCCAGTTTAGATGCAACACTGACTACCGAGCATTTGGCGGTCTACCAAAATCAAGAAGTCTTTCAAGAATTAGTGGCAGACTTGCTGGATCACCCCATCGCTGGTTTGTTGTTGCGCCAGCATCCGGAATACCAGGAAATGGTCTTGCAGCAGGCCTGGTCTCAGTTAGCAGCAGATTTCACTTTGGAGGAGGGGCAGCCATGAAGTTAGTCAAATGTGTCATTGTCGGTTTTGGTGGCTACCGCCAAAAAGAATTTACCTTTGAGGCGGGCAATCAGTTATTATTTGGCCCCAATGAAATCGGCAAATCCACGTTGTATCAGTTTATTCAAACCATGTTATTTGGCTTTCCCGCTAGACGAGGACGGCAAAAGGACTATACGCCAAAAGACGGGGCAGCCTTTGGAGGAAAGCTCTGGCTAACAGTGCCCGGCTATGGTGAGGTGTTGATTGAACGCTATAAACAAGTGGATCGCGGACGAGCCAAAGTGGTTATTGGGGATACCACCGGGGATGAAAAGCTGTTGAAGCAGCTGTTGAAAGGCTTGACACCACAGCTGTTTAGTGAGGTATTTACCTTTCAACAGGAACAGCTTTCACAATTGGAGCACCTGCAAGAAAACGAATTGCAGCAGGCGTTAGTTTCTTTGGGGATTACGGGGAGTCGTCAGTTGATGGCCACTAGTCAAAGGTATCAAAATGATAACCAACGCCGCTTCAAGCCACGGGGACAGCGGCTGCCGGTCAATGAGCAATTGGTTCAATGGCAGCAGCTAAACCAACAAATTCGGGAAAAAGAAGCGCTGGAAGCCACCGTACAACAGCGCTTCAGCCAACAAAAACAAGCCCAAGAACAGCTCCAAAGACTTCGTAAACAACTACAACAAGCTCAAAAAGAGCAATTGCGCTTAAAAGAACAAGCCTTGCACTGGGATCGCTACGAAGAGTGGCAGCAACTACAGCATCTTTTGCAAAAACAAGAGGGGCAAAGCACTACCAGTGATCCTTTGACAGGGGCGCAACAACGGCAACTACAAGAACTCTATCAAGAATACCAAGGCTTAACTCAGCAATTGGCAGTGGTGGATCAGGATTACCATCAAGCCAAAGAAGCCGAGGTTGTGACGCCTCAGTATGAATTTTATTTACAACATGAGCAGCTCATCAAAGACTTGCTAAAAAAACAAGTAGCAGGCGTCCGTTTGACAGATGGGTTCCAACAGGACTTGCAGCGGCAGCAAGACTTATTGGATAGTGTGGCGGCATTAGAAGAAAGTTATGGCTGGCAAGTGGATGCCGCAACCGAGGTAGATTTGTCCGCTTTGGATCAGCTAGTAACCGACTTGCAAACGACACAGGCGGAAATCAGTCGCGCTCAGTTGCGACAGGAATGGTTGGCCACTCAACCAGAACTTGGGGAGGAAGCGGCTGACGGTGAGGTTACCGTGGACGCTCCCGCACGGTCACGTCTAGCGTATCAGCGAGGGGCGAGGGGGCTTTCTTTGACACCACTGAGTCTTTCTATCGGAGCCGCTTTGCTGTTTTTATTGGCGGGAATTTTCATTTTTCCTAATCAAAAGGCTTTGTTTGGTGTGCTGGCGATTATTTGTGGACTCGCGGGAAGTTGGCTTTATTACCATAAGCGCCAGCAACAAGCCTTGCAGGAGGTGCTGAAGGCAGAAGATGGGCCACCACCGATTGCCCACAAACAAACCGCTGGCAGTCCAGCAGCCCCTCTGAAAGATCCTATTCAGGAAAACGACGCGTTATTGACAGCTTTACAAAGTCGGCAAACACAACAGGTCCAGCAGCTTAACCAGCTCTTACCGATGAAGGACCCAGAGAAAATCTTACAAGATCCTTTCCGTTATCAACAGGACTATCAACAGTACCAAAAGCTATTGCAAGAGTTGGAAACAGTCACAGCATCACTACAAAAAACAGATCAAGCATATGGCGAGATGGCGGCTAGCTTTGATTTTGCTAGCAATTGGTTGCCATTAGCTGAGTTGGATTTGTTGGCCCGCTTTGAATATTTGCAACAATTTGATCAGAAAATGAGTCGACAAAAACAACTTCACAGCCAACAACAGACCACCCTTTTGGCGGATCAGCGGCAAAAATTGGTAGCTCAGCAAAGCCGTTTATCAGAAAAAGCTGAAGCTATACTGGTGGCTACGGATACGGCTAGTCTAGGAGCGATTCCCCAGCGCTTGCAACAGGTACAACAAACAGAAAGTCAGCAACAGCGTCTAGAAGAGTTGACGAAAACGATCGGACCCCTGTATCCCAATCGGCCCACTTATCAAGAACTCAACCAAGCCACAGCGACTAATCAGCAACACGTCCGCCAGTTACAACAAGAAGAGGGGACATTGATGGAGACCGTCCAGCGGCAACGATTGGAGCTAGAAGTCTTACAAAAAGATGGCACTCTTGATGAATTGCGGCAACAACAAGCGCAACTGGAGACCGGCTTGTTTGCAGAGTTGGTGGAATGGGGCGGTAAAAAAACGGCGCAGGCGACTTTGACAGACTTAGCCACTGACTTGTCCCAACAACAGCTCCCCCAACTCTTGCAAGCAGCGGGGCAGTATTTGGAAATTTTGACAGCCGGGCGTTACGATCAATTAGGATTTAGTGAAGGGTTCTTAACCGTTGAAGGCGTGAACCATGCACGCTTATCGATTCACGAGCTTTCCACTGGGACAAAAGATCAAGTGATCATGGCGATTCGTTTTGGTTATTTGCAACTACAGAAAAACCGTCAGCTGGCTCCAGTAATTATCGATGATGGCTGGCTTAACTATGACAGCCAACGGAAAAAGCAACTGGCCCGCCTGTTAGCCCACTTTAGTGAAAATTATCAGGTGATCTGTTTGTCTTCTGATCAAGAAATGGTAAGCTATTATCAAGAACTGCAACAACCGGTGGTAGACTTGCGACAGGTTGGCTAGGTAAGACGATTGCAGCTAGCTTAAGGGAAGACGTTGGCCATCACCAAAGACTGGTGGTTATTATAAGGAGTGAAGATTATGACGAAGATTCGCGAAATGCAAGTGGATCAGGAATTTCAAGGCTATTATTTAATCAAAAATGCCGATGTTCGTTTGGCGAAAAATGGTAAAAAGTTTATCGCCTTTACCTTTCAAGATACGACAGGTACCGTAGACGGCAAGTTTTGGGATGCATCGGAAGAGGAAATCGCGCGTTTTGAACCCGGCAAGGTGATCGCATTGCAGGGAAAACGAGAGGTCTATAACGGGCAACCCCAAGTTAAAATCATGCATCTGCGCTTGGCAAAAATCGACGAGCCTTCTGATGCCACTATGTATATGGAACGAGCCCCCCTCAAACGGGAGGAAATGGAAGAAGAAATCAATCAAACCCTTTTTGAAATCATCAATCCCCATTGGAACCGGATTGTCCGTTTCTTACTAAACAAGTATCAAAAAGAGTTTTTCGAATTTCCAGCAGCCAAACGCAATCACCATGCCTTTGCGAATGGCTTGGCTTATCATACGGTGTCGATGTTGCGTTTAGGAAAAGCCATCGCCAAGGCCTACCCAGAGCTGAACGCGTCATTGTTGTATGCTGGCATTATCATTCACGATTTGGGCAAAGTATTGGAGCTTACAGGTCCGATGGCGACAGAGTATACCGTCACTGGCAATCTCATCGGTCATTTAGTCTTGGTGGATGAGGAAATCACCAAGGCGTGTATCGCACTGAAATTTGATGATCAAGAAGAAGATATCGTGGTCTTGCGGCATATGGTCTTATCTCACCATGGGTTGCTAGAATATGGTTCTCCTGTGCGGCCACGAATTATGGAAGCGGAGATTTTGCATCAGATTGATAACATGGATGCTTCCATGCAGATGATGTTGACTTCGATTCGCCAAACGACACCAGGCGAGTACACGGACCGAATCTTTGGTATGGACAATCGTAGTTTCTATGTACCAAAAAATGTCTGAGGCAATCGTTATGGATACCAAAGCCACGCAAAAAGCGGTTTATCAAAATAAACTGGAGCATCAGTTTAACGTTGCCGATGTCGACTTGGAGTTTTTGTTGCTATACGGCGAGGTTCATGAAGCCTGGGAAGCCTATCGAAAGAAAAGTCGTGAAGCAACCGCAGATGAGTTAGCGGATGTAGCTATTTATCTATTAGGACTTGCTGAAATCTTGGAGATTGATCTGGGTGAAGCCATTGCTAAGAAGATGGCTTATAATCGCGTGCGCACAGATCATCTAAAAACTACAAAAGAATAAATAGAAAAATCCCCCCTATCAAGCGGATCAGCTAGGATAGGGGGGATAATTGCTTTGTTGCTGAAGTTTTTACTTAGAAGATTCAGTAGTGGATTCAGCTACCGAGCTTTCTGTAGTTGATTCAGCAGCAGAAGATTCCGTTTCAGCAGTTGAGCTAGCTTTAGTTTCTTCTGTAGATTCGGCTGTTGAACTTTCAGTAGTCGATGTGCTTTCAGCGGCATCGATGTAAGTGCTCAAGACGTCTGCGAAGGTATCGTCTTTAATCTTCACATTGGCTTTTTTCAATTCTTCGCCGATGACTTTATTTTGGAAAGTGCTATCTTGGGTGTAAGTAGCAGTGGCGATTTCCTTCAATTCATCTTTGTATTTGTCCATATCGTTGCCTTTTGGTGTATTTTTCACCATTTTGACAACATAGTAAGTCGTTACCATTTGATAAGAAGAATCGTAAGTGGTATCAGTGATGACATCCGAGATTTCGCCATCTTTCAATTTGTAAATGGCTTGTTGGACAGCTGCGGAAAGGTTAGAAGATTGAGAGTCAAATTTGGCTGTGCCACCGTCTTCTTTATAAGTCGTATCGGTGTTTTTATCGTTTTCTTTGGCAATTTTGGCAAAGTCGGCATCGTCTTTTTTGACTTCTTTTAACAAGGCTTTGGCATCGTCTTCAGAAGCGGCTGTCATCAATTGGACTTCAACTTCTGGGTGGAAGTTATCCCAAGCGGTTTTGATATCTTCATCCGTCAAGTCAACGTGAGCTTCCATACCTTTTTGGAAAGCCAAGTTTTGCTTGATTAATTCTTTGTAGCTTTTTTCCGTCATATTGCTAGACTTCAAAGCAGCAGCAAAGTTGTCGCCGAGAGATTTTTTAGAAGCATTGAATTCTTTGTTGATTTCTTTTTCAGTCACTTTATCTCCATAAGCTTCCGTGAAGACTTTGTAGATAATCATTTGAGCGACGGATTGTTTGCTTTCATCTGACGTTTTTACTTTGTCATAAAAATCAGAAACCGTGATGGTGGAACCTTTCATCGTTGCGATTTTGTCATCGGTGGCGCTAGATGAGCAAGCCGCCAAACTCAATAGCGTTACAGCGCTGATGGCAGCGGTAATAATTTTCTTTTTCATATTCGTCGTTGCACTCCTGTAGGTCATTTATTTTCACATGGTCTATCATACCACATTTTTGTTTTCAAAAAAAAGGGGCGCTGTGATGTTTCCAAGAAAATTCACAGTTTCCCCTTGATTTATAGGTTTTCTTAAAATCATTCGTGTTTTTTGGCGGTTTCGAGTTGAGCAATATGCTCATTGAGGACTTCCGCTTGCTTTTGAATTCGCTTGATACGCGGCTCGGCCTGAAATTGAAACGCCTCGATATCTTTTTGTAGGCCAGTCATTAATTCGGGAATCATTTTTGTGATTAGCGTTTGGGTTTCTTTGGCGCTGTTGGTAAAGCGTTGCAGGCTACGATTGAGGTCTTCTTGGGTTCGAGTGGCTTCCTCTAAGCTCAAGGATAGCTTCCGACGTGTGTCATTGCCGCTACGTGGAGCAAAAAGTAGACCCAGGGCCCCCCCTAATACGGAACCAAACAGCAAACCTTTGATAAAGTTTTTGATCATGACGTCACCTCATTTTTCTTTATTAAGTGGCAATCTTTTAAAAGGCTGCTCGAATCGTATCAGCAATTTTTTGCATTTCAGCAGGGCTATATTGTTGGCTATGATCACCGAAATGAATCGAAAAATCATCCTCTTGGGAATAGCGAGGAATCAGATGGATATGGCTATGGAAGACTGATTGATAAGCTAATTCTTTATTGTTGTTGATGATATTCATTCCCTTGGCATCAGGAAAGGCTTTTTCCAGCGCCCGGGCAATTTTTGGAATGCGAGCAAAGACGGCAGCTGCCAATTCTTCATCATATTCAAAAATATCATCTACATGTTGTTTAGGTACGACTAGCGTATGACCAGCAGTGACTTGTGAGAGGTCTAAAAAGGCATACACGATCTCATCTTCATAGACTTTGTAGCTGGGGATATCCCCGTTAGTAATTTTACAAAAGATACAATCCGTCATGGCAATCGCTCCTTGAATAGGGTTCTTTTTTCATCCTGATTTTGGTCAGGTACTATCTTTACTTTAGCACAAGTGTACCAGATTTGAGAGGAAAAACCCAATCACCAGTAGAACAACTAGCAGATTTTTATTTGGTAAGGGACGTGCTTGTGCTATGATGTTACTAAACGGTTAGATAGCGTTTTCAACTTGGAACGGATTTTATATGTATAAATTATAGGAGGCTTTTTCATGTCAAACTTCACCACGCTCCCCAACAACCCATCTTTATCCGGCTGTGCCCGCTTGATTCGCGATGTTTGTTTTTCCAAAGCCGGTGGCGGGCTATATCTAGATCTGCTATTGCCTTGGGGGGCAGAGCAAGAAGGCAACAACCAGCTTTATCCCGCAGTCGTTTTTTTGCAAGGTAGCGGTTGGACCTTCCCCGACCGGGACTACGAACTGCCGCAGTTGGCTCGTCTGGCACAACGAGGGTTTGTGGTGGCGACGATTACCCACCGCAATTATCATGATGGCTATCCGATGCCGGCTTTTTTGGCAGATGCCAAGACGGCGATTCGCTTTTTGAAGCATCAGGCAGCGGCTTATCACATCGACAAAGAACGGATTTCTTTTTGGGGCACCTCGTCTGGTGGCAATACGTCGCTGTTAGTTGCTTTGACCCAAGACAATCCTGAGTACCACACCGACGAATATGCTGAAGAAAATGACCAGGTTTGCTGTAGCGTGGCTTGCTTTCCGCCGACGGATTTGCTTACGTTATTGTATCAACGCAAAGGTGAAGAGGACAATATCGTTGCTTTGGAGAAAGCGGTGGGTGACGTATCTGACGAAGCAGCGAGAGCGTTACTTGAAGCCATGAGTCCTTTGCGATTATCGGCAGCAGGACAACAGGCGGGGGTGCCGATTTTATTGGCCCACGGAGATGCTGATGAACTGGTACCTTATGAACAATCAGCGTTGATGTTTGAGCAGTTGCAAGCAAATGGTGAAGAAGTCAGTCTGGTTAAAGTTACCGATGCGCCTCACGAAGGGGATTTTTGGTCGCAAGAAATGTACCGTCTAATTTTTGATTTCTTGGAGCAACATACTTGAGAGAAAAGTGAATTTTAAATTTATTAGCTGTCGCCGAGGTTTCTGGTGGCAGCTTTTTGGTCCGTTACTTTGTAATTACAGTAATTACGTGATATATTGTGTACAAAGGAGCTGATTTCATGGAAACAGTGAAAGCCCGAAAACAAGGAAATGCAGTGATGGTGACCCTTGCTAGTAAGTTTGGCGTACAAGAAGGACAAGAATTTTATATTTTTAAAGAAGAGGACGGCGCCTTGACGTTGATTCCGAAAATAAACGACTATTTTGCAAATGCCAAAGCCGGAGAATTCATTGATGATGAGCTAGATGAATTAGTTCGTGAATTTACACCAAGGGGGCATGAGCTAGATGAATACTAAGCTAAAGCAAGGCAGCATTATCACCGTTGATTTCGATCCAGCTAAAGGGAGTGAAATTCAAAAAAGAAGGCCAGCTGTCGTCATCAGCCGCGATGAATATCAGCTGGCGGCTAATTTGATGATTGTTTGCCCAATTACTTCTACTCCCAAAAAGACACCTTATTTGGTTCCCGTTCATGGGGAGACACTGAAAGCAGGTAGTAAAGTCAACACAAAGCAAGTCTATACGATGGATCACACTGAAGCCGGTGGACGCAATGTCAAAGTGATTGGCGAACTATCGAAACGGGATTTTTTGATGGTCGCCCAGCATTTTCTCCAAAATTTCAATTTTCCATTCTAAGATCTAGTTGCTGCTACTTAATTTAGACCAATTGAAAGGCGTTGCATTATCCTAACTGTGGCGTGGTATAATAAACGGGAATCTTAGCGAAGACCTATTTCTCGCAACAGCTCCCGAAAAACGTGGTGGGGAGCTTGGCGTAGCAGATTTCCACGTAGACTGATGGCAGGCTGTGTGAACTTTTTTAGCCAGCCTTTCATCCCATTTGGAGGAACAAATATGACATTGACAATCACTAATCTTTCCGGTGGCTATGGCCAGCTGCCGGTGTTGAAAGAGTTGAATTTTGAAATTAAAGATGGCGAACTGGTGGGACTGATTGGTCTCAACGGTGCCGGTAAAAGTACCACTATCAAGGAAATTATGGGGTTGTTACAGCCGCAAGCCGGTTCCATCATTTTAAACGGGCTGACATTGGCGACTGATCCGGAAAACTACCGCAAGCAGATTGGTTATATTCCCGAAACGCCTAGTTTATATGAAGAGTTGACGCTTAAAGAACATATCGAAATCACGGCGATGGCTTACGATATTCCCATGGAAGAAGCGCTGCGTCGGGCGGAAAGCTTGTTAAAAACGTTTCGACTCAGCAACAAACTGGACTGGTTTCCGGCGAATTTTTCCAAAGGGATGAAGCAAAAAGTGATGGTTTTGTGTGCCTTTTTGATTGAACCGTCTCTGTATATCATTGACGAACCATTTTTGGGCTTGGATCCCTTGGCGATTAATTCGTTGTTGGAGCTGATGGGTCAGATGAAAGCAGAAGGGGCGGCGATTTTGATGTCCACCCACATCTTGGCGACGGCGGAAAAATATTGCGACCGCTTCATCCTCCTTCATGAGGGGCGCATCCGAGCGCAAGGGAGTATCGAGGATTTGCGAAGAGAATTTCAGCTGACCGATGCTTCCTTGGATGAAATCTATTTACGTCTTACCGAAGAAGCAGGTGTGGCTGGATGAAAGAGTTGTTCCATCAGCGCTTAAATCGTCATCAAAAGCAAATGATGCGCTATTTACGTTATGTTTTTAATGACCATTTCGTCTTGGCCTGTACTTTTTTGCTCGGTGGCGTGGGGCTTTACTATTCGAATCTGGTGAAACAGCTTCCCTCTGATTTCTTGCCGGGAAAACTGTTGATGATTGCCGTCTTAGTCCTGGTTTTGCACTTGGGAAATTTTGTCAGCTTGATGAAACCGGCGGATGTCGTGTTTTTATTGCCAAAAGAAAAAGAGATGCGCAGTTATTTAGAAGGCGGTTTTCGCTATTCTTTGCTGCTACCTTTTGTCAGTCTGGTACTTCTTGGTGGCTTTATGATGCCCTTGTATGTTGTCAGTGCAGCCGGTCAATTTAGCGACTTTTTCCCGCTAGTATTAGGATTGTGGGGGCTGAAGGTGGCTCATCTGCTGTTGAAACGTTATCGTTTATTTCAAAACAGTCAAGATGCAAATAAGTGGTATAGTTTTTGGTTGGCCTTTTCTGTGTTAGCTTTGGCTTTGGCAGTCTTTGTCAATCCTTGGGTGGTATTGCCGGCAGGGATCGGGATCGCTGTAGTTTACTATCAGCTGTTATGGAAAAACGTCCAGCAACCACTGGACTGGAACAAGATGATCCAACTTGAAAGCAATCGCCTGCAGCGGATTTACCGCTTTATCAACCTTTTTACCGATGTGCCTCAGGTGGCAGCCTCCGTGAAACGGCGGAAATATTTGGATGGCCTATTGACCAAAATTCCTAAAGATCAGGGCCATACCTACTTATATCTTTATGCTCGCCGCATGTTGCGGGGGTCAGAGTTTAGTGGTTTGTATTTACGCTTAGTCGTCATCGGTGGTTTGCTCTTGTATTTTGTCAATGAGATTTGGTTTTCTGTGGGGCTCGGAGCGTTGTTTCTTTATTTGATTGGCTTTCAGTTGGTGCCGTTATATAACCAATTCCAATACGTGGTAATGACGCAACTGTATCCAGTCCCTTCACAGCAGAAAACCAAAGCGCTGCGGCAATTGCTATTGGTGTTATTGCTTGTGGCGGCAGTCATTTTTACGGTTGTGGGGAGTATTCCCTATCCTTCTTGGGGCAATCGTGGTCTTTTGCTGGCTGTTTTTGTGGCTGTGGCGCTGGCTTTTACTTATCTTTACCTGCCTTTACGCATCAAAAAAATGGCGGACTAAAGGCGGAAAAACGCTTTCGGACAGGCGATGGGAACGTATAGTCGCTTGACGATAGCCTGTTAGGAAGCTAAAATAGGTGTACTTTGTAAAAATCAATTGACTTGAAAGCTTCGAGGGAAACTTCGAGGCTTCTCAGCGTCTTAAGCCCTGTTTGTTGTTGAAGAGATAGGTGTTTATTTACTTTTGAAAGGAGCGTCGCTGATGGAATTTCAACTTGGACAAGACTGGCAGTTGAGCCCCATCAAAGGAGATACCGGCAAGGCCTACTTGGGTCTGAAAAACAATGCCAAAGTCTTCGTGAAACGAAATACCACACCGATGTTAGCCGCCCTTTCAAAAGAAGGCATCACCCCTAAGCTAATCTGGACCAAACGCGCCGGCAATGGCGATACTTTTTCGGCCCAAGAATGGCTGGAAGGCCAAGTGATTTCGACAGAAGAAATCGGGCAGCGTAACGATGTCGTGGATGTCTTGTACTCCTTGCATCATTCCAAAAATTTGATTCAAATGCTGGAAAAAATCGGTGGTGAAATCGTCACCCCACAAATGATGTTGGCAGACTACGAAAACGCCTTGCCTCAACCAGTAGCTAGCAACCGCTTTTTGAAGTTAGTTTTGCACTATCTGAAGACCCATGTACCGACTTTTGATGAAAAAGATAAAGCGGTGGTTCATGGAGATGTGAATTACAAAAATTGGCTAGTTTGTCGCCATTACCTGTATCTAGTAGATTGGGATTCCATCATGTTCTCTGATCCTTGTGTCGATGTTGGGACATTTTTGGGACATTACCGACCAAAATCGGCTTGGAATTCTTGGCTTTTGAGCTACGGCATGATGCCCACTAGTGAGAATTTGGAAAAGGTATATTGGTACGCCCTACTTTCTTTGTTACAAGAAGTGAAAAAGTATTATAACCGCGGAGATTTTGACCGCATGAACGATGGTATTACGCAATTAAAGCGTATCTTTAGTGATTAACCAACAGCCGGACACACCGCCTTGGTGAACGAGGGGCGCCTGTGACATCCGGCTTTTTATTGCTTAGATTATGAAGTGACAGATGAAAGGAAACGAAAACATGCGAGTAAGAAAACGTAAAGGTGCCGAAGAATTGTTGGCAGAAAATCCTCAGATTGTTGTGCCTGAAGCGACTGGGACAGCTTACAAAGGACGCTGGCGGGAACTATTTGGCAATGACCACCCGATACATATCGAGATCGGTATGGGCAAGGGGAGCTTCATCACGGGGATGGCTCAAGCCCATCCAGAGATCAACTATGTCGGCGTGGAAATGCAAGTCAGTGTTGTATCCCATGCTTTGGATAAAGTTTTGGAAAAAGAGTTGGACAATGTAAAATTGCTCCACATGGATGGTTCAGCGTTGACGGAATATTTCGCAGACAGTGAAGTGGATCAAATCTATTTGAATTTTTCTGATCCATGGCCGAAAAAACGCCACGAAAAACGGCGTCTGACGTCTCCTGGCTTTTTGGCAGTGGATGAAGCGATTTTGAAACCGGCTGGCGAGATTCATTTTAAGACGGACAACCAAGGTTTGTTTGAATATTCTTTGGCGAGTTTTTCTCAATATGGCATGATTTTGCAAAAAGTCTGGTTGGATTTGCACAATAGTGATTTTGAAGGCAATATCATGACCGAGTATGAAGAAAAATTTTCTTCTCGTGGGCAACGGATTTATCGTGTGGAAGCACGATTTGCAGATAAACGCGAAAAAGCATAATGGTTTTCAAACGAACCGTCTCAGGCGACAAGCTTGAGGCGGTTTTTTGGCGCGTGCCCACGAGATAAATAGAGATTTTTATTATGGCAAACACTGTAAAAGCAATGAAAATTTTCTCTAGGAAATTTGACGAAAGCCAGCCTGATTTGGGCATGTCCCCCCGTACTTTTCTTCGAGGAGGTGACTTATGGATATCCAGACATTGTCAGATGAATTGATTCTTTATGGTGTGACAGAGCAGATGCAAGATATGTATATCCAGTGTAAAGAGGAGCGTTGGCAGGTTGTTTTTCGTAAAGGGGAGACTTTCTATCCTTATTGTGAGCTAGATGAGACCGATGCCCGGCAGTTGATTACGCGATTTAAGTACTTGGGGGAGATGGATGTTGGGGAAAATCGCAAGGTCCAGCTAGGCGCCATCACTTATTCTTTGCCTGGGGGGCGGCAACAACGGTTACGGCTGTCGGGAGTGGGGGATTACCGCATGCGCAATAGCCTTGTTGTGCGCTTTTTGCATCCGTTTGTGGAGGCCGAGCCACGCTTTTTTATTCCTGAACAACTACAAGTTGTGGAAGAGGCCCTGAAGCGTCGTGGGTTGTATTTGTTTGCTGGGCCTACCGGGAGTGGAAAGACCACCTTGATGTATCAATTGGCTCGACAAGCGCAAGGACAGGTGATTACCATCGAGGATCCCGTAGAAATTGAGGAACCCAATTTTTTACAGCTACAGGTAAATCCTAAAATCCAACAAACCTACGATGTGCTGATTCAATTGTCTTTGCGTCATCGACCGGATGTTTTGATTATCGGAGAAATTCGTGATCAAGAAACCGCTCAAGCCGCCATTCGCGCAGCGTTGACGGGAGTTAAGGTCTTTGCGACGGTCCATGCCAAGGGGATTGCTGGGACCAATGCTCGGATTCGCGAACTGGTAACGACGGAATCAGAACTTGGCGAATGTCTGGAAGGGGTTATCTATCAGCGCCTCCTCCCTTTTGATAAGCTGGGAGTGGGGGCTTTATTGGCGTATCGCTTTAGTGGAAGGGAGCTGCCGTATGACGATTGGCAAGAAAATTTACAAAACATCTATCAACAAGGAGGCTTGGCTAGGGAGTTTTACGAAAAGGAAATTTAACGGCAAGTTGAAATCCCAACACTTGCAAACCTTGACAGATTTGTTGGTCAATGGATTTCCTTTGCCGGAAGCGTTAGAGGTGATGTTGCGCTCTCAACATTTCGATCAAGAACGACTGGCGAACTTTCACCAAAGACTAACTGAGGGGGCGCAGTTGGCAGACTGTTTCACCAATTTTGGCTTTACCCCGCAAGAAACGGCCCAAGTGGAATTAGCTCAACATCATGGAAATTTGATTGCCACCTTGCAAAATATCGCCCAGCAAATGGAATTGACCAATAAACAACGGCAAGAAATGGTTAAGACGTTGGCTTATCCAGTGTTGTTGTTAGTGTTTATTGCTGGGTTACTTGTGGGGATGCGACAGTTTTTACTTCCTCAATTATTAGCCACCGGTATGATGGATCCAAAACATTGGGGCATTCGCTTTTTGGTGGCAGCACCCTATTGGTTGGCAGGGATTGTAGGTGGGGGACTTGTGTTGGGATTATTGCTGAAATTACGTTTGCAATCTTTGAGCGCCATCCAAAAAAGCAGCCTTTGGAGTCGGCTACCCATTGTTGGCATGCTGTATCGCATGTTGGCTTCTAGTTATTTTGCCTTGGAGTGGGGCAAGTTGTTTCAAGAAGGACTGGAACTACGGCAAATCATCGCCACGATGGGACAAACCAATCCCCGTTCCTTGATGCATCAGCTGGCAGCTGAGTTGGATCGCGGGTTGCAGCAAGGGCATTCCTTGGCAGACCAATTGGCTCGCTACCGGTTTTTGACGCCGGAGTTTTCCTTGATTGTCTTTCAAGGGGAGGCAAAAGGACGGCTAGGGGCAGAATTGGTCTTGTATAGCCGCCTCACTCAAAAACGCTTTTATCAAAAGGTAGAAAAAATGCTTCATCTGTTGCAACCTTTGATTTTTTTATTTGTCGCATTGTTGATTGTCAGTGTCTATGCCGCTATGTTTTTGTCTCTTTATGGAAATTTGAACGAAATCATGTGAGTGGGAAAGGAATGCCAGATTGTCTTGGAAAGAAACTGATTTATGCTCTTTAAAAAAACCGTCTTGGAATTAAAAAAGGAGAGAGAAACATGAAAAAAAGCAAAAAATGGTTGAAAAAAGCTCGAGCATTCACTTTGGTGGAGGTGATGGTCGTTTTACTAATTATTGGTGTGTTGGTGATCATTTTGGTACCGAATGTTGGGACAGCCAAAGACACCGCTGATAAGCGTAGCGGGAAAGCAGTGGTGCAGTTGGTTAATAATCAAAAAATGCTATATGAAGTAGAAACAGGAAATTCTGTAGTAGATTTGGATGAGTTAGTGGATGGTAAGTATATTACCACCGAACAACTGAAGGCTTACAATGATTATTTGGCGAAATACCCAAACCCATAGAGCGTTTACCCTAGTCGAAACCCTGCTCGTCTTAGCGGTGATCAGCTGTTTTAGTTTGTTGCCGGTGTTGGCAGTGAAGCGGTGGCAAGAAGAGTTAGCGGTGGCGCACTTTTTCAGTCGCTTTGAGAAAATGCTGTTGGTTAGTCAGCAGATTGCGATTATTGAGAAATATAAGACGACTCTCACAGTTGATCGGGGAAATCGAATGGTCACATTTGCTACTATTGGAACTGATGGGAAAACCGGAAGTGATTTTGAAGAAGATTCTTTTTCTGAAATAATCATACCAGAGGCAATTTATTTCAAAACGGCTACTAAAGCTAGGTTTACTTTCATCGCTCAATCGGGAAGTCCCAGTTCACTTAGCCATGTGTCCTTTTATCGCAAGGATAAGCCGATAACAGTTTCATACCAAATACAGATGGGAAGTGCACGCTTTGAAAAAACAGTGGAATAAGGCTTATATGTTGATCGAGGCTTTGGTTGCTTTAGGGATGTTAGCCACCTGTGTCATGATTTATCAGGCAGGAACTTTGCAGCTGTTAGCTAATGAGCAAGAAAATTATCATCGGATTCGCTCAGCCCGCGTGTTACACGAAGAACTAAGAGAGTACCTGAAATATGATGGAGCTCTTGAGCGGGAGTTGATTTATGGCGAGGAGGTTTTTCAAGTCTTTTTTACGGAGGATAAGTGCTATGGCAAAGTGGTCAGCGACGCCTACGAATTGTCGATTCAAATGGACCCCACCGGCTTTTACGCTGATTGAATGTCTGCTGGCGTTGTTGGTGTTAGGGATGGCGCTGTTTTTTACAACGCCGCTGATCGAGACGACGATTCGAGCAGAGAAGCAGATGAGCAGTTATCGGGATCAAGAATTTGAGGTAGCGATGTTGCAGTTGGATTATGAGATGCGAGGTTTTAGATATTCTGAAAACTCACAAAATATACTGCGATACCTTGACAGTGATGGAAAGGTTGCCGATTTTCGCGTAGTCTCAGAGAATTTTGTTAAGACTTACAATCGCGGATACCATCCGTTAGTGACTAAAGTAACGCAAATTTATGTCCAAAAAACTAAAACAGCAGCAATGCTCACCTTTAGATGTAAAGACGGGAGGTTTCGTTATGCTAAAGTCCTTTTGGAGCCACCGCCTAAGATGGAAACCCTCGACACCCCTTAAAGGGGGCATCATGTTGTCGGCTTTGGGAATTATTCTGGTGGTGAGTGGCTTGTTTTATATGGCAATCGAGAATCGCCAGCTGACGGCAAATGTCGCGGTGCGCACCCAAAGAGCCTATCGCGTACGAATCATGAAAGAGATGTTTTGGCATCACTACAAGCGTTTGCCGGAAGAAGAACGACCGGCCTCTGGGAAAATTGATTTTGCGGAAGGGTATCTGGAATTTGGCCCAGCCGTTGATACGAATCACAAAAAATTTAGAGTGAAGGTGATTCTTGATGGCCGCATTCACATTACGTACTATTCTGAAATAAAAAATGACCCAAATCCGGAGAGCAAGTGACCTTCAAAAGAAACAGCTTTAAACACGCACTGACACACAGGCGTTGACAAGGAAGATAGAACTCTTGTCGACGCCTTTTTGACGAGGGTGTAACAGTCAGACTGTTCGCTGTTTCACAAAGAAAAACAAGGAAATTCGTTGATAAATCAGGGGAAATCAGCTAGAATTATACAGGTATACGAGTTGTTATAATGAAAAGATGAGGTGACCTTGTGTTCCCTGAAAAAATTGAAAAAAGTTTTGAGTTGAACCTTGAAGCAATCCAATTGTTGCAGAATGCGTTACAGACGTCTTTTCTGGATGCTTACATCGAAAATGTCGAAAATCAATTGGATGATTATCAAGTCCGAGTGATGGATGGGCAACCCGATGAAGTGACGACTAAGCGCATCGAAAACTTGTACCAACAAATGCAAGAATTGCTATTGCAACCAGAGGAAATTCGCAAACTGTCGCAATTGTTACTCTTAAAAGGTAGCAAGACGGAAAAACTGCAACCCAACCATCAGTTGACGCCTGACGGGATCGGGTTTTTATTCGTGTATTTATTGGAACAGTTGTATCCACAAGACAAACCATTGACAGTCTTTGATCCAGCGGTGGGAATGGGAAATCTGTTATTGACAGCTTTGACCAATCTAACTCTGGCAAAGCGGACCGTTCGTGGCGTGGGTGTGGATAATGATGAGACGCTTTTGGCTGTGGCGGCTGCTGATGCACAGTGGGCCCAAACGCAAGTGCAGTTGTTTCACCAAGATGGGTTGCAAGACTTGTTATTAGACCCTGTGGACGCGGTTATCAGTGATTTGCCAGTGGGTTACTATCCAGTGGACGAAAAGGCGCAGCGCTTTTTGACAGCAGCTGACAAAGGGCATAGTTATGCGCATCATTTGCTGATGGAGCAAGGGATGGCTTACGTCAAAGAAGACAGCTTTGGTATTTTCTTGGTGCCGGCGAATTTCTTGGCGACGGAGCAATCCACTTATCTTAAAAAACTGTTCACGGAAAAAGTTTACTTGCAAGGAATCATCCAATTGCCAGAGGAACTATTTTTCAATAAGGATTCCCAAAAGAGTATCATCTTGTTGCAAAATCATGGCGAACATGCCAAGCAAGCGCCGGAAGTTTTAGTGGCCCAACTAACGACTCTGAAAGATCCAACAAAAATTACCGAGTTCTTTACACAATTCGAAGACTGGAAAGCCTCGAATTTATCGTAAAACCAAACTACCAGACAATCGAAGGAGACCAATGACATGAGCAAAACAATCGCAATCAACGCCGGCAGTTCCAGTTTGAAATGGCAATTGTACCAAATGCCGACGGAAAACGTCATCGCTAAAGGTATCGTAGAACGAATCGGCTTGGAAGATTCGATCTTTACGATTAAATATGGAGATGGCCAAAAATTTGAAACGGTAGAAAATATCAAAGACCATGAAGTTGCCGTTCAAATGTTATTGGACCATTTGATCGAATTGAAAATTATTCATTCTTATGAAGAAATCACTGGGGTGGGCCACCGGGTTGTAGCTGGTGGGGAAGCCTTCAAAGATTCCACGATCATCACTGACGAAGTATTGGAAAAAATTGAAGAACTGGCTGAATTGGCACCTTTGCACAACCCAGCCAATGCGATGGGGATTCGTGCCTTCCGCCATATTTTGCCAAATATCTTGTCTGTCGCTGTTTTTGATACGTCTTTCCATACGACTATGCCAGCTGTCAATTATATGTATAGCTTGCCAAAAGAATATTACACCAAATACGCTGCCCGGAAATACGGCGCTCACGGAACCAGCCATCGTTTTGTTTCCCAACGTGCCATCGAATTTTTGAACAAACCAGCAGAAGAAACGAAGATTATCACTTGCCATATCGGTAATGGGGCTTCTATCACAGCTGTTAAAGGCGGGAAATCAGTGGATACTTCCATGGGCTTCACACCACTTGCTGGGGTGACGATGGGAACTCGTTCTGGGGATATCGATGCTTCCTTGATTCCTTATTTGATGCGTAAAGAAGGCATTGATGATGTAAATGATTTCATCGATATCTTGAACAAAAAATCTGGGATCTTAGGCTTATCTGGGATTTCTAGTGACATGCGGGATGTCCAAAAAGCAGCAGCTAGCCACAATGACGATGCTGAATTGACTTTGGAAATCTACGCTGACCGGATTCGTAAATATATCGCTCAATACATCGCGGTGATGAATGGGGTAGATGCCATCGTCTTCACTGCCGGTGTTGGGGAAAATGCCGCTTATATCCGGGAAGCAGTCTTGAAACCAATGACTTGGTTTGGTATCAAACTGAATACTACAGTCAATAACTTGATCCATGGGGAAGAAGCTGAAATCACTGCTCCTGATTCGAAAGTGAAAGTCTTCGTGATTCCAACTGATGAAGAATTGGTAATCGCCCGTGACGTTCAACGTTTAGGTGCAAAATTGCGCTAATTTTGATAAATAGGAAAAACGACGGAAAGCTGCTGAAACGCTTCAGTAGTTCCGTCGTTTTTTATTGATTAAGCTAGCTTGGCTTTATGAAGGTGTTCCATTCGCAACCGTATTTGCTAGTTCTTATCCAACCATTTTTGCATGGATGCCTCGGTTTGGTTGGTGATGTCTTTTTGCAGATCTTCTTTGATATCATAGCCTTCTAAAAAAGCGTCAGCAAAAGCTGCTACATCGGTGCCAGTTACTTCTAGGACGTCTTTTTGTTCTTTGGCGCCCGCTTCGAATAAATCGATTAAATCATGAAAGAGACTGGTGTCTTTACTTAGTGTCAAAGGAGCAATCTTAAATAAGTATTTTTGGATTTCTTGATAGACGATATGGTAGTCTTGGGGCAAAAGTTTGGCACGTTTTTGCAAGGCTCGCCAAGCTTTTTTATCCTGAAATGCATCTTGTAAGCCCATGTGAATTCCTCACCTTTCCTAGTTTTTTGGCAACGGTATCGTTTAATTGTTTGCGTAATTTGTCTCGGTAGTTTTTAGCCCCTTCGATTCGAGCGATTTCACTGATGAAATCATCGACATTTTCACCAATGACGCCACTGATTGGGAGGGCTTCGGCGGCACTTTCTTCAAAAAGATGCAAGACTCCTTCTAAAATCGGATAGAGGTTGCGACCAGTAAAATCACTAAATTGCCAAATTTTTTGATTCAGTTCTTGCCAAGTCGTTTGGTAGTCTTGAGGTAATAAAGCTACGCGACGAGAGAGTTCTTTTTGCTTTTTAGTCATATCATTACCGGTAATTTTGTCATAAAGATTCATGGTCATCCTCCTATTTTTTGATTTTAGCTAATTGGTCTGAAAGAAAAACCCATTTTTTCCAAAAATCCTGTAGGCACTTTTCACCATCTGCGTTTAATCGATAAAACTTACGGGCTGGTCCCAATTCAGATTTTCGTTTTTCAACAGTGACTAACTTCTTTTTTTCCAAACGTAGTAAGATGGTATAGACTGTGCCTTCTACGATATCTTGAAAACCGAGGTCCACCAAAGTATTGGTGATTTCATAACCGTATGTTTCGCCACTATTCTGGATGACTTGCAGTACCACACCTTCCAAGACACCTTTTAATAGCTCGGTCATTCCTTTCACAGCACTCATCCTTTCGTGAGTTGGTTTATTACTGAGTAGGACTACATAATATTACAGAGTAGATAATCTGTCAACTACTTTGTAATGTTAAGTAGGTGAAGGGTAAGAAAAAAGAAGAGGTTTTCCTCTTCCCATTATTATTATACTGCTTCTGGTGTGGAAAAAACAGTCTTGTTTTTGAGGTGGGGTGGGTGTAGACTGCAGACTCATCCTAGTGAAAGGACGTGGGGAATTTGGCAGATGTCAGAAAACTTGAGGAGGCACGGCTGGCTTTCGTCTATGCCGAGTTAGTAAAGACGCAAAAACGACTGCAAGACTTGATTGCCACAAAAGACGCATCCGGCATGACTGATTTGGTGGCGATGGCTGGAGAAGTACGGCTAAATCATGACAATTTAGCGGATAATTTGGATACCTTTGCGAATATTGAAGCGTTGAACCGGCAAATTGATCAGTACAATTTGCAATTGGAAAGTAGCAAAAAGCAATTGGACAAAGTGGAACGGCTCTTGCCCAGTCCTTATTTTGGTAAGGTGTTGGTGGATTTTCTGGATGGGGAGCCACCAGAAGCCCTGTATATTGGAGTCAATGGTTTTACGGATGAGCAGGGGACAGATTTGATTTATGATTGGCGCTCGCCAGTGGCAGAATTGTTTTATAACAATCAGTTGGGAGCTTCTAGCTATCAAATTGATCAGGGGGAAGTGTCGGTAGCCATCGAAAAGCGGCGCCAATTACTGACGGAGTATGATTGTCTGATCAACTGGTTTGATAGTGGTACGGCGATCCAGGATGATGTCTTGTTGGCTGCATTGGCTGAAGATACTTCTACCCAGATGAAAGACATCACAGCCACTATTCAACGGGAACAAAATCTGATTATTCGGGATACGAAACATCCGGTGGTTTTGGTCAATGGGGTCGCCGGGAGTGGGAAAACCTCGGCAATCATGCAGCGAATTGCCTATCTTCTCTATCGTAATCGAGGCCAGCTTAGTGCTGAAGAGATGTTGATCCTGTCGCCAAATCAGGCCTTTGGAAAATATATCGCTCAGGTCTTGCCTGCTTTAGGAGAAGCCAATCCGGTGACCTATACTTTACTCCAGTTGGTCAAAAAACTGATGGTATCTGGTGGCGCCGAGTTGGAAGATGAGACGGCGTATTTTAATCGGATTAGTGGAGGCGGCACGGTTGACCAGACTGGTATCACAGAAATTTTGCGATCACCGGCATTTTTGGAGGCATTGATCACTGAGAGGGATGAAACACCACAGTTTCATGCCATTGGTCACAAAGGGAAGACGCTGATTACGGTGGCACATTTGGAGCGCCTTTACGCAGCTACCCCTTCGAATCGTCCCTTGCAGGAACGAATTCAGGGGATGAAACTCCGACTGGCTCAGGAGTGGGAACGCCATTTGATTCGACAAAGCCGTAGCGAGCAGCTTCATCAGCAACTGCTGTCTTTGACCGAGGAGCAACAACGAAAAATGATCGGCCACTTGCTGGAAGAAGCGGATGAAGAGTTATTAGAAGAATACAGCTTGCGGCTGTTACGGCGACGGTATCAAGGGGTGGTTCGTCAGATTCAGGAATTGGATTGGTTGGATGAAGAGGAACTGTTTGCCACTTATTTTCGTCAATCAGCCAAACAGGAGTTGCCTAGCAGGGGCAATCAAGGGGCTGAAATGCTGACAGTGGATTTGGCGATTGCTAAGTTGTATTTCCGTCATCACTTGATTGAGCCAATCCTAGTTCCTGACTTTAAGGTCATCATGGTGGATGAAGTCCAGGATTATTCTGCTGCGGCTTTGCAGTTCTTGCAGAGTTTATTTCCGAAAAGTCGCTTTACTTTGGTTGGGGATGAAAATCAGGCGATTTTTGATTCCCATAGCCGTTTTATGACGATGATAAGTCTTTTTGGGGAGCAACGAGTGACATATTATCCCTTGGTAAAAAGTTACCGTTCCAGTGGTAATATCACGAGATTGTTTGGCTCATTATTGAAAGAGACGGATACTATTGAAATTCAGGGGATTCGACCGGCAGGAAGAGAAGTTGCCTGGTTAGAGTTGGCAAATGAGACCGATTTGCGGGAGGCCGTGTTAGCCTATGCCGCAAATCTACCAGAGGGTAATTTGACCATTTTAACAAAAACAGCCCAAGAGGCCCAAGATGTCGCATCCGTGTTTGCTGATCAGCCCCAGATTGCTGTCTATGCCATTCCTTTAGCCAAAGGTTTGGAGTTTGCAAATGTCTTGTTGGTGGCTGTTTCAAAAGCAAACTATCACCAAGGAAGAGATCGCCAGCTTTTGTACACGGGGATTTCTCGGGGGACGGAAACGGTGGGACTGATGTGGTCCGGCCAGCTTTCACCGTTGCTTAAAGGACAGGCTAATTAAAAAAGTCGACTTGCTTCCAGAGAATCACTTGGACTGCAGCCGAACGGGTAAATGCCAATGAAAGAACCCTAAGCCCAACTAGTTGATTGAGCTTAGGGTTCTTTAGTTGGCGTTGACTGGTTCCACTACATCTCGATGGATTTACCGGAAACAAGACCAACTGGCTTTCTAATTCTGCTACAACTTTAGAGCGAGCCGCCTCTGTTTTCTTCTGATCAATGTTAGCCAGCTTCTCCGGCTTTCTCGACTGTGCTCGAGGAAGTGTTGCCGGTTATTGCAGTTGTTGTTTTGCCAGCGTCATCGCTGCTAGCGGAGGTGGTTTGTGGTGATTCGGTGATATTACTCTCCGGCCACTTTAAATCCAGTAAAGCCATCATTTCATGATAGGCGGTTTCGATCCGTTGCCGTTTTTCTGCCGGTACTTGGTCAGCGTAACGACCTTTTGGCAGGTAGTCCTCGGCCAAATAAACTTGGTAGTCATAGGCTTGATTGACAGTACCATCTTGAGTATAGGTTACCCCTTCAATCGGTTCTTTGGAGACCCAAGTTGGGTGGGGGAGGATGTTGGAAATCGTCGTTTTATCCCCTTTTTTGGTCAGCTCTAACTCCATCAGCACGCCCCGTTCGCCCCAGTAATTTTGGATAGTTTCGTAGCGCTGGTTGGAAAGTAGATTCCCCATAGAGTAGATGATAAATTTTTGTTGGCCATCTTTTTCGATAATTTCTGTGGGTTCGGCAACGTGGGGATGACCGCCGAAAATGATATCGGCTCCTAAATCGATCATTTTGCGATAGGTGCTTTGTTGTTCTTCGGTAGGTGCCAGGGCATATTCAGTTCCCAGCTGAGGCATCACCACGGTGATATCCGCCAACTCCTCAGCTTTTTGAAGGTCGGCGGCGACTTTTTCCATATTCAAATCATGGAGGTATTTGTCGTAGTCAGCTTGACTGAGGTTGTTTTCCATCCCATTGAAACCATAAGCGTAAGCCAATAAGGCCACTTTGATGCCGTTGATTTCTTTAATCAGGATATCATTTTGCCCTTCAGGATTGACGCCAATCGTAGCGATGTCAGCTTTTTCAAAGGCTTTTGCGGTATAGTTTAAACCCTCAAGACCGGTATCCAAAATATGGTTGTGGGCGAGATCGACGACGTCAAAGCCGGCTTTTTGGATGCTCTTGACGACATCTTCGGGGGCGTTGAACATGGGAAAACCACTTAAGGGGTAAGCAGGGTTGATGGTTCCTTCAAAATCCCCTAGACAAAGATCTGCACGATCCATGACGGTTGCTAGCTGTTCAAAGTCGTTGTCCAAGTCATAGCGTTTTTCGCCGTCGTTGTAGGCGCCACCAAAAACGACGTAATGATACAGCATATCGCCACTGGCGGTGATGGTAGCTTTGGTTTCCGTTGTTTCAGGAGTTTTTGCTTTGTCAGCGGAAGTGGAATCTTGGGTTTTTGGCGCTGTCTCAGGTAAGGTCCGAATTGGTTTATTCGGCTGGGAGGTAGCAAAGTAAAAGCCCAAAGGTGAGCAGATCAATAAAAGTGAAGCGATCCAGAGCATGATTTTGGTGCTGGTTTTCAATTTGAGGTGATGATGTTGCTGACGATTCATAGTTTCCTCCAAAAATTGCGACCTAATTGCTTGTTCTTTTATCTTTTTCTACAGTCTAAAGGAGATGGCTCAGAGATAAAAGGGGAATCCTATTAAAATTAACCTATTTTTCACAAAATATTCGCAATAGTGTGTAAACAGGTCCCTTTTTTAGAAAGTCAGTGTTAAAATGAGTGCTCATAGGTAGAGGAGGTGGCCAGATGATTCCGCAAGAATTGGTGGAATATATTGAAACCAATGTTATTTTTAAATATCATCAACTGGATACGAGTCATGATACGACCCATGTCCGGCAGGTGATTGCCAATAGTTTTCAGATTATCCAGGAGCTAAAGGATGCCTCGATTGATGAGCGAATGGTCTATGTCGTAGCGGCTTATCATGATTTGGGTTTGCTGGCTGGACGGGCAGGACATGAGCAGCGATCAAAAGAGTTATTGTTAGCGGACAAGGGGTTGTCTCGTTGGTTCTCAGCGGCAGAGTTGCAAATGATGGGGGAGGCGGTGGCGGATCATCGTGCTTCTAGCAGTCATGAACCTAGGAGTATTTATGGCAAAATCGTGTCTGAAGCGGATCGGGATATCGATTTTTGGCGAATCTTACGGCGGACTTATGTCTATGCCATCGAAAAGAAACAGTTGCGACACCCGCAAGTTCTAGCTGATGAGGCTTACGATTATCTCACCAAAAAATATGGCTGTGACAGTGGGCTTGTTTTCTGGCTAGAGTATTCACGAAATCGCAAAAATCTGCAGGAGCTTCAAGCTTTTCTGCAAAATCCTGAAGAGTTTGCTTCGGCGTGTCAGGAAGTTTATAAGAAACTACAGCAGGCTGGTTTTTTTAGATCAGGCAGCTAACCCTTGCGCCTCACTAGAATAGGCGTGAGATTATTAAAAAAAGCTGGAGGGATTCCTCCAGCTTTTGATTTAGATGAACTGTCTGCGCAGATGCATCTTTCAGCTTTGATTGTGGATTCAAACTTAGAGTAAGTGGTGCACGCATCGCAACTCTAAGTCATTTATCACGCCATTTTAGAGCTGCTGTCAAGCCAATTCTACTTTAACGCTCTCCTTGCTAGTAGTGCTTATTGACAAAAAAGACTTAGCATTTAGAGGTCCAACACTGTTTGCAAAATTCAACGGAATCTAGCCTAAGAAGGGGTTTCGTTGAATCGACGCACTCTCCGCTAGTTATTTACGTTCTTTGACAATTTCCAAAAACTCATCTAGGTCTTGGCGATGGGTTAGCTGGCGATTGCAGGCATCGCTGTCGATGCAAATGTAGTTGCCTTTTTTGGTGTAAGTGCCTTCTGAGCCAGTTTTGGTTGTTGCCATAAACAAGGCGACGTTGCTTTCTTCGTGACAGATGGCACAGACATTTTTTTTGACACTTGCGGGAATCGAGCCGGCAATTCCGGTTAAGCGACCGTCAGCATACAACAGCAAATATTTCTTTTGACTGCCGGGGTCGTTCCAGCCGAGATAGGTGTGTTCTCGCAAGTCGATTTGATCGAAATCTGGCAGCTTTAGCTTTTTGACTTTGCGAAAGACTTTTTCCATCTGTTTGGTAGACGGCTTGGCAAAAGGGACGACAAAGTCTTTGAAGTCC
Organism: Enterococcus diestrammenae; assembly: GCF_009933255.1. Lineage (GTDB taxonomy): Bacteria > Bacillota > Bacilli > Lactobacillales > Enterococcaceae > Enterococcus_C > Enterococcus_C diestrammenae. The sequence continues at coordinate 99,656 of NZ_MAEI01000054.1, forward strand.
TCAAAAAAGCGTTGGGTCTTGGCCTTGGTCACCCGAGTATCCATGATAAAGTCGATCAACTCTTGGATTTCTGGATAATCTTCGGGAACATTTTCACGAATCTTGGCGACGGTTAATGCTTGAACCGTTTGGATCGTATGTGGATCGTTGACGGATTGATAGACGTTGATCAGCTCGTCTGCCGCTTGGCGCAAGGCCATGTATTGATATGGTTGGATTGTTGGTTTCATAGTTATTTTCCTTTCCGGATTGCCTTATTTTTAGGCAATAAACACTGCTGATCCCGGAAAAGGTCCAGGTATCAGCCTAACAGCCGACAACCTGTGTTTTAGAAGATACAAAACGTATCATCTGATCACCCCCAGTTACTAGCCAATATTTTAGCATGTTTTTGTTAAGTTGCAAGAACCAATCCTTGAGCTTAAGGTTTTCTATAGGCAAAACTTATAGCTGGCGATTGCTTTTAGCGATTATCCAATCCGACCATGAGATGCTACACTAACTGGTAAGCAATCTTGAATGAAGATCAATCAAACATGGAGGCGTTTTTGGATGAGTCAAGCAGAACGTACAATTTTGGATTTAGTGGGGCAAACCCCAATTGTAAAACTGCAACACAGCGTACCCGCAGATGCAGCAGATGTCTATGTAAAACTGGAGTACTTCAACCCAGGCTCTTCAGTGAAAGACCGGATTGCCTTGGCGATGATTGAAAAAGCCGAAGCAGAGGGGAAACTGACTGCTGGTGGGACAATCGTGGAACCGACTTCCGGTAACACTGGCATTGGACTAGCGATGGTCGGTGCGGCTAAAGGGTATCAGGTGGTTATCGTGATGCCAGACACCATGAGTATTGAACGCCGTAAATTGATGCAAGCATACAGCGCCCAACTAATTTTGACTCCGGGTACAGAGGGGATTAAAGGCTCGATTGCCAAGGCGCAAGAACTGGCAGAGGCTAACGACTGGTTTTTGCCATTGCAATTTGAAAATCCGGAAAACCCATTGATCCACGAATTAACTACGGGTAAAGAAATCGTGGAGACTTTTGCAGGAGAAACATTGGATGCTTTTGTGGCAGGCATTGGCACTGGCGGCACGATCACTGGAGCAGGGCGGGCCTTGCGAAAGGCGTATCCAGATATTTTGATTTACGGAGTTGAGCCGGCTGAATCGGCAGTTTTGGAAGGGGGCCAGCCAGGACCTCACAAAATTCAAGGGATTGGCACTGGTTTTGTGCCAGCTACTCTGGATACGGCAATCTATGACGAGGCGGTATCTGTGACGAGTGAAGCGGCTTTGGCTACTGCACGAAAAATTGGGCAAACAGAAGGGCTGTTGGTAGGAATCTCAGCTGGCGCGGCCATCAATGCGGCACTAACGGTTGCAGCTGAGCTGGGAGCGGGCAAAAAAGTTTTAGCCATCGTGCCTGATAATGGCGAACGTTATTTGTCGACAGCCTTGTATCAATTTGAAGACTGATGTGCTCTCTAGTCGTTGAACCTTCCCTAAAATAAACATACAAAGAAGCCCTTTTTCTTGATGAGTGGTCATCTAGGAGAAGGGCTTCTTTATGTTTGGATTGATCTGTTATTTCTTAACAATTAAATTGACAGCTTGTTGGATTTTTTCTTCTTGGCTGGCTTGATTTTCAGCCGGGTGTTGCAAGCAATTTTTTAGATTTTCGGCAACGATAAGGCCCATGATGCGGTCGACACTAGAACGGACAGCGCTAAGTTGTGTTACCACATCAACGCATTGAGCTTCTTCTTCAATCATTTTTTGAATGCCTCGGAGCTGACCTTCTGCCCGCTTGAGGCGATTGATTAGCTGTTTATCGCAAGCGGTCATTATTCTATCTCACCTCTCCAAGCGGACATGCCGCCCATGACGTTGGTGACATTGTAGCCTTGGCTTCCGAGAAATTCCGAAGCGTTGGCCGAGCGAGCGCCGGAGTGGCAAATGACGAAGTATGGCTGTTCTTTGTCCAATTGAGTATAGCTTTGAGCTAGTTCGCTTAATGGCATGTTGATGGCTCCGGGGATGTGGCCGTTTTGGTATTCATCGACTTCCCGGACGTCGATAATTGGTTTGTTGTTTCTTTCTTGGTAAAATTCATCGTTTGAAATAGATTGATACATGTTTTTTTCCTCCTTGAAAGGGTTAGTTTGTTGGTTTAAGTCCTTTGACCGTTTTGTAAAGAGCGAAGGCGCCATCGAGGTTTTTCACCTTGAAGCCGGCTTGTTTCAGGATCCGTTCTCCCAGATAGCTTCGTAGTCCGCTGTGACAACTGATGATGTATTCCTGAGTAGGGTCCAGTTCTGATAGGCGGCAGCGCAATTCGTCTAAAGGGATATTGATGGCATCAGGAAATTGGCCGTTTTGTTTGAGCTCGTTTGTAGCTCGGACATCCAAGAGTTTCTTTCCTGCAGCTAGTTCGTCTGCCAGTTGGTACCATTGAATATTTTCGCTGAGACCTTCCGCTAAGTTCATAGCCGCGTACCCTAACATATTCACCGGATCTTTGGCAGAACCAAAAGGCGGTGCGTAGGTGAATTCCAGTTCTGGCAAGTCGAAAATGGTCAAGTCACCTTTGATTGCAGTCGCTAAAATGTCAATCCGTTTATCCACGCCTTTCGCACCAATTCCTTGGGCACCGTAGATTTTACCGGTTGCTTTGTCAAATACCAGTTTCAATAAGATGTCCGTTGCGCCAGGATAGTAGCCTGCATGATCTTTGCCGGAAACGTGAACCACTTGAACGTCATAACCAGCTTGTTTAGCGGCCCGTTCGCTCAATCCAGTGGAGGCTGCCGTCAAGTCAAAGACGCGTACGATGGCGGTCCCGATGCTGCCTTTGTTTTTACGAGACAATCCAGCGATGACATCGGCGACTTGCCGACCTTGCCGATTGGCTGGGGAAGCGAGGGAAATCAATGTATCCTCTCCGGTAATTTGCTGTTTTACCACGATGGCATCTCCGACAGCATAGATATTTGCGACACTTGTTTGATAGTTTTCGTCTACTAGAATGCCCCCTCGGAAACCGAGTTTGATGCCAGCCGTTTGGGCCAAGGTAGTTTCCGGTTGGACCCCTACAGCGAGAATTGTCAAATCAGAGGATAGGCTAGAGCCATCTTCTAAGATGATCTCTTGCCCTGCTTGGCGAAAAGCAGTGGCAGATTGGGAAGTGATGACTGTCACATCATTTTTTTCCAGTTCTTGTTTTACATAAGCCGCCATTTCTTCATCCAATGGGGGCAACACTTGAGGTGCTTTTTCCACGACCGTGACGGCAAGGCCCCGTTTTTGGAGGTTTTCGGCCATCTCTAAACCAATAAAACCAGCGCCGATTACGGTGACGCGCTGTAGTTGGTGAGCCTCGACGTAAGCCATGATGCGATCCAAATCGGGGACATTGCGCAGCGTAAAGACGTTTTCAGCTTCAGCTAGGCCTTCAATTGGTGGAATAAAAGGTTTGGCTCCAGGAGATAATATCAAATAATCATAAGTTTCGGTTACTGTTTCTGTGCCATGGACAATAGTGAGTTCTTTTTTCTCAGGGTGGATAGCGATCACTTCATGATTGGGACGCACATCCAGTCCGAAACGGGCTTGCAGCGCTTGCGGTGTTTGCACAATCAATGACCCGTGATTGCTGATTTCACCAGAGACATAGTAAGGCAGTCCACAGTTGGCGAAGGAAACATCTGGCCCCTTCTCCAATACAATAATTTCGGCATCTTCCATCAAGCGGCGCAATCGAGTCGCTGCTGACATGCCACCGGCTACACCGCCGACGATTACAATTTTAGTCATGCGTATTTTCCTTTCCTAGTTGAATTTGTCCAACGATTCATACCACCAGCGACATTGACTACCTCATAACCTTGCTTTTTCAAGGCGCGAGCGGCTTGTTTACTTCGCATACCCGACTGGCAAATCACGTAAACGGTCTCTGCATTTTTTTGCCGGTAACTATTAATCTTGTCTAACGGGTGATTTTTGGCTCCAGGGATATGCCCTGACTGGTATTCGCTTGGTGTTCGAACATCCAATATCATGGGCTTTTCTTTCAGTTTTTCGGCTAATTCCGCTGTCGAAATGCTGGGAATTGCTTGAAATAGGTTAAACATTTGGTTCTCCTTTCTATACCTGTATGGGTATATTAAAACCCAAGTTGGTTCGGAAGTCAATTGTTGTGCTTACGGCTGAAAACAATAATAGATACCTAGATAGGGTATCTAAAATATTATTGTTAAAAGAATGGCTTTTTAGGATTTTTGAAATTCTCTATCGTAAGAAACTTAGGAAGAGAAAAACTCAGGCGGATATTGCATCAGGCTACGATTTGATGAAAGTTCAGGAAACGAGCTAAATCTGAGCTAATGGAGATTCACGCAGATCAATGAGGAATTAATTGGAAGATTAGAAATACTCAATTGTGATAAATTTGTTTTTTAAAATTTTGTATAACAGAATTTTGTTTCTGTATTTGTTTATTTTCGAATTTCATTGATAGTGTTTTAATTTGATTGTTAAAATGGAATTTGTGATATATGATACATATCAATTAGTTGTTGCATATTTAGAGGTGTGATACAACTATTTTTGAGAGTTCTATCTGAAATTTATCGAAACGTACGTTATAAAATTCAAGACTCTTTCAGGTAGGTTCTTATCAAAATAATTAGCTATGGAGGAATAGTAGATGAAAAAAGGTTGGGTAGCCGTTTTGTTGTTGGGAAGCAGTTTGGTTTTAGCGGCATGTGGCACAGCGACGCAAGGAGCAGCAAAGGATACTAGTTGGACCAAAGTGGAGCAAGCGGGAGAAATGACGGTTGCGACGTCGGGCACCTTATTTCCTGCTTCTTACTATAATGACCAAAACCAGCTGACCGGCTATGATGTGGAAGTTGCCAAAGAAGTCGGCAAACACTTGGATGTTGCTGTGACATTTAAAGAATACAATGTGGATGGGCAAATCGCTTCCATCGACCGAGGAGAAGCCGATTTTGCTGCCAATGACTTTGGCTTGTCAAAGGAACGAGCAGAAAAATTTATGTTAAGTACACCAATCAAGTATTCCTTTGATAGCATGATTGTCCGAAAAAAAGATGATTCCGGTATCAAGTCATTGGCGGATCTGAAAGGTAAGAAAGCGGCAGGAGAGCCAAATACGAGCTACATGCGCATTGCCGAAAAATATGGAGCAACTCCGGTCACCTATGACAATGCCACGAATGATCAATACCTGACGGATGTAGCCAATGGTCGAACCGATGTCATTTTAAACGACTACTATCTTCAAAAAATGTCGGTGGCAGCTTTACCGAATATTCCTGTGAAGATTTTGGATGGCGTCTTTTTCAATGCCAATCACAGCGGCTTTTTATTCGTTAAAGGACATGACGAACTGCTGAAAAAAGTCAATGGGGCCTTAAAAGCGATGCAAGAAGATGGGACGTTGGCAACAATTTCGAAGGGGTATTTTCAGACGAATGTCAGCGTGAAACCCGATAAAGTCATCAAAGAAACGGTGACAGCCGACTGATGTATATCCCGAGATTAAATGTGCGATTGATGGTGGAGTCACTGCCTTTTGTCTTGCAAGGGCTGAAGTATACGCTGGGTATTAGTATGGCTACCTTTATTTTGGGAAATTTGGTGGGGGTTTTTCTAACGGTTTTAGGACTTTTGCCTAGTCGGCTATTGCGCGGGTTTATTCGCTTTTATTTGTCCTTTTTACGAGGGGTGCCGGCTTTAGTCCTACTGTTCTTACTTTATTTTGGCCTGCCCGTACGGTTATCTGCTATGACGGCTACCCTGATCTGCTTTACCTTGACCAGCAGTGCTTTTATCGGAGAAATCTATCGTGGGGCCATCAATGGGGTGGATCGGGGCCAGTGGGATGCAGCTTATGCCCTTGGGTTGAACTTTCCCAAAACGATACGACTGGTCATTTTGCCCCAAGCGCTACGTCTGTCTGTACCAGCGCTAGGAAACGTGGCGATGGATTTGGTGAAGGGGACTTCTTTGGCGGCGATGATTACGATTCCGGATATCTTTCAGAAGGCTAAAATCATCGGTGGCCGCACCTTTGACTACATGAGTATGTATGTATTGGTGGCGCTGATTTATTGGGGGTTGTGTATCTTGATCGGTCAGCTCCAAAAACGCTTGGAAAGTTATTTTGAAGAGAAAAGTGGACTGGGTAGTAACCCGCGTCAGCAAAGATAAGGGGATAAATGAGCCAGGCTGGAGGGATTGCTTCAGCTCTTGTGAATTAAGGCGGAAACGAGACATGTTGTTTTTTATCGTAGCTCGGTTCCGCCTTAAATCTGTTGTTGCTAGTTGGACGTAGTGTCTTTTGCTTAGGCCAACCGTATGTGCTAGCTGTGCTCGTTTTTGAAGATAACAACGTTCAATCTGATAGTAATCATGAGCGCTTATTGCCAATACATCTTCTCGCCACCGGGACCGGCCAAACGTTGCTCACGAAGGGCTGTGATTTTGGCTACCATTTCCGGATCGTTTTGATGGTAAGCAAGATGCGCTTTTTGACTAAGGGTAATTAAATTATCAGCATAGTCGGTGCCTTGTTGGGCGACGGGAACCAGATGATGAATTGCCATCGCGCCATTATGCACCGGAATGCGTTGACCAAAACGATTGTGCCAGGCAAGGTCTACACCGGTAATTTGGCAGCGAAAATCATCACGACAGGCAATCCGGTACGGAACTGTGGGTGTGCTGCGCTTAGTAAAGGTGACTTTGGTGTAGTTGCGAGAACAGCTATCTTTGCAAAATGAGCGGCGACCTTGGGGTAACGCTTTGCCACACCACTTGCAAGTAGCCGGAGCAGTGCGTAAGTCGGGTGTCCGATATTCAAGGGTTTCGCTAAACTGTCGCTCATACTCCGCCAAACTCAACCAACGGCGGTGAAACGTAGCGTCATCAGCTAACCGCAACTGACTACCTGGGCCTTGGTAATGATCGTCGACGGGAAGGCTTGCGATAAAGTCGCTGATTTGCTGCTTTTGCGTAGGGGCTAGTTTGCTAGCCGGGAGTTTTAGGGGAATTTCTCCTGTGAAGGAGGTCAGTTTCCGGCAGTGGAAGCAGAGGGCCCAGCTTGTGTCGGGCTGCTCTGTTAGGAGTAGAGTGAGCTTGCGGTGACAATGGGGGCAGTTGGCACCGGTATATTGCGTCTGGATCATGGGCAGGATTTCCTTATCTAAGCATTTTGTCATTGTTAACGATATGATACACTGGCTTTGACAAAAGGGAAAGGTAGGTGCCCCGGATGGTAGATTTGACAGCGGAAAAACGACAAGAATTATGGCATGCGCTGACGGTTTTGCAAAAGGAAACGTTGTTAGCCCACAAAAAATACCGGCTGCAGTCCCTCTTTTTGACAGAAAACTTTCTGGAGGATAAAGCGTGGCAATTTGCGGATTTTAAGGAGGATCCCTTTTATCCTAAGGGGGAAAACAAACTTTATTGTCGTTGTGGGCGTCAAGTGAAATACCAGTTTATCTTGGTTTCCACTGAAACAGGTGAATTGATGCCGCTAGGGTCCACTCATTTTGCCCAACATCTGGGGGTGCCAGAGCTGGTGGCTCACCAAGTTCGCAGCGGACTCCATCAGATTGATCGGGGGCTGGATTTGATTTTGCAACAGGTAGCCGTGGGACTGCACTTTCCTGAAAAGTTGTATCGGGAGGCGCAGGTGCGACAGCTGCTGCCTAAGCTACCCGCTGAGGTGGCGGAGCGACTCCAAGCTTTTGCGGTGGCGGATTTGCCGATTTATCAAGAAGATCAACAGGTGTTATTCGAGGTATTGAAACAAGCTAATAAAGGACGACAGGAAAGCCGTTCTTGGCAACCTCAGAGAGTCGGTAGGAAACAGACCCAGACCAAGGATAACCCCTTAGAAGAGCTGATTCGCCACTTGCGACATGTCGAGCTGGGGGAACGGATTGAGGTGGCAGCATTCGCGGATTATCTTGGTGAGTCGCAACGCACTTTGAGGCGATGGCTGGGCTTACTGATGGGGGGACGTTTTGCGGTTCAAGTCCGGCAAGTAGGAGACGACTATTATCGAATCAAATAAATGAAAACAGCTGGCTAGGTTTGGCGGATAGGTGAATGAGGAGTTCCCGTCAAACCTAGCCAGCTGTATTTTTCAAGACACAAAAAAAGAGTGATCTCGAAAGATCACTCAATAATGCGGTCGAGAGGACTTGAACCTCCACGGTATTGCTACCACTAGCGCCTGAAGCTAGCGCGTCCGTTAGTATTCGTTAGTACGTATGTGGATTCCAAGAATTTAACAGTAAGATTGCGCTCATCGTCCATGCTGATGGAATCGATGAAGGAGCGCCAAAACTCTTTCTTTTCTAACTTTGATAATACAGAGTAATGATCAAATAATCCAGAATAAAGTAGATTTTCGAGATCACTTTTTTTATTGGCAGTAGAAATGTTAGCAGTATGATCGAAAGCGGCCATCGCTTCTTGAAGTTCTTGACGATCTCTCTTGAATTCATCTAAGCCAATGACATCGTCTAAATAAGCTGCTTTTAGTCTTGCTAATTTTTCTTCGATTTTACGCTTCCTAGCTTTATTATCTATTACTTGCTTCTTTTTGTTTTCGACAGCAATTAACTCAAATTGAATCAATTCTTCGATGTGATCTAGTAGATAGGCTTCAACAACAGATTCTTTGACCGTCTTTTTATTTGGACAGTCTTTTGAATCAGAGAGGTGATAGCGGCAGCGGTAAGTGCTCACGCTAGGATATTGCTTTTTAGTACCATCCATACGGGGGCGGCCGTACCTGGTAGCTTGGCCGGCTGATAGTTTTCGGCCACAACAGCCACAGACCATCAATCCTTGGAAAATATAGTCATTCTTGTTATTAGATTTGACATTGAGAGGCAATTTCCGTTGTACTGATTCAAACAGTACTTCGGGGATGATAGAGGGACAGTAGTTATCATTCTTTCGATACTTGCCAATATACATACGATTTTTTAGCATATTTCGAATACCTGGGCGAGTACGGCTGATGCCAAAAGTCTCTTTTAGATATTTAACAGTACCAGCAACGCTAGAAGTCTGATCAAAATATTCGAAGACGGCTAATGCGATAGGTGCATTTTCATCCGGGACCAGGTGTTTGTCTTTAATAGTGTAGCCAAAGGGAGTAGATCCTGTGATTGCTTCGCCGTTTTTAACCTTGCTGATATTTATAGCAATGGTTCGCTCACTAGTCTGTTGGGCTTCTAACTCGGCCCAAGTCATTGATTGGGCGATAAAAGCTCGGCCCTGAGCAGTCCTAGTGTCGTAATAAGGCTGCGAAACGGCAAACCAGTAGACATTATGAGCTTCTAAAATATCCTGGGTATTAAGGTAATGCTTCAAGGAGCGAAACCAGCGATCAAGTTTGGTAAAAATAATCAAATCAATCTGATCGTTCTGGACATCGCTAATCAGCTGAGCAAACTCATCACGTTTAATTTTCTGCCCGCTTATTCCATCATCAATATATGTAGCAGCAATTTTCATGTCTTTATGATGTCCGACGTATTCTGTCAATGTTTCTTGCTGTTCACGGATACTGTCACCGAACTTTGCTTGTTCATCAGAGGAGACGCGAATATACAAAGCTACTCTTTTCATGTGGTTCAACTCCCTATTTGTATGCTAAAATAGGCAGGTAAGAGCCTACTTTAGGTTTTTATTTGTAGACGCATCCTGTGCTCGCCAAAGTCAGGGGATGCGTCTTTTTATGCCCTATTATTTAGTTCACGTTCTTTTTCGTTTTTTTCATAGATAGTGTAGGCCTGATACAATATAAATTGCTGTTCTTCTGGATAAGGGGCTCCACTAATCATTACACCTAAAAGTTTATAGAAATCATCCTGGGATAAGGCATGATCTACTAGCAATACAATTATATTCTCCATTTCAGTGATGAAATGACTTATCACATCGTCAGGAAAATCGTTAATTTCTAAAAATAAAGCGCCTAACCCAATGGAAGTTCTTTTATTACCATCGTTAAAAACATGAAAACAGGCAATACGAATAATTAATTCTGATAATTTATCTAGAAAATCTGGATAATATAAATCGATTTGTATGAATTCAAGAGCACTCTCTAAACGGCCTGGGTCTTTAACACCAGGGAGACCGCCTGAGATTTCTAAAATATCATCATGTATGTTTATAGCACGCTTATAGTCAAAATAATTAATTTCGTTCATACTATCTATCCTTCAGCCTTTCAAAAACTTCACGATGTTCAATGATCTGTTGCTGTAAAGATTTACTTTTTTCACCTAAAAATTTTTCATATTCTTCAGGAGAAACAGGTTTTAAATATTCATCCAATCTGTCATGATGTGCATCTCTTAGTCCAAAATCTCGGCTAGCCATCTTTGTCCTAGCATCATGAATGAGAGGCTGTTGTGCGGGATGTTGTGCAAATTCGTGAATAATTGTATCTGCTTCACGCCTCGTTAATTTCCTACCAATCTTCTCAGATTCTTTTTGGAATTCAAACGCTAATCCAGCTTCGAAGCTTGCAATTACAAGAAGGACTTCGGAGTACATTGTATCTCTAGTTTTATCTTTTCTCGATAGTGCTAAAATATTTCTATACTCTTTCGAATTTTCTTTGAAAACTGCTTCATAGACTTTATTAGTAAAATAAGCATATTTATATTGAGACATATCAATATATTCATTTAAGGCATTAGTAAATTTTTTTCGTTCTGATTCTTCAACGAAAGCCTGTGTTAAATAATTGGAGTCTCTCTGATTTATATATTTAGTGCTTCCCCCAGTTTTCTTTGCAATAACATCTATGACAATATCAAGTACGGTTGAACGTATTTCCTGTGCTTTAGTACTATTTTTTAGTAGCATTGCGAAGTTTAAGACGGTTCTAAAGGTTGATACTGCTAGCTTTCTGGTTTTGCTACCGACATCAATGTCGGTCACAAAATTATCTTTGATAGATTGTCTAAATTCCGTAAGCATTTTTCCAGAAATAACATGATAGTCATTGGATTCTAACTCGTCTTTATGTTCTTCTACTAAGCGTTCTATGGTCCGAATATCTACAGAAAAAAATTCGGCAATTTGGCTGTTTGTGAAATAAATAGTATCATTGAACGGAACCCCTGAAAGGCCATAGATACGCTGTACTTCTTTTAAGGCTAATGAATTATTTAAAATATTTTGTCTATCAATACTAGATTCAGTTAAATCTCGGTTCATATAGTATTCTCCTTCTATAGGTAGCTAAACGTCGGGGATGTGTCTTTTTATTTTTCTAAGTCGTCAATTTTTCTTTCAAGAGTTTCTATTTTATCAAGAAGTTGATCAAGTTTTTGTTGAACTAAATCTTCACCATTTTCTTCATCTTGCTTGTTGAAGTAATCTGTTATAGTTGAGGTCAAAAGTCCAATGAACCCTATGCCTAGAAACATTAAAAGGATAGCGGCTAGTTTTCCAAGAGGACTACTGGGGGAAATATCGCCATAGCCAACTGTGGTAGCTGTTACCATAGCCCACCAGAATGAATCAACAAAAGGAACGTTCTCTGCGTATGAATAGAGAGACGCTGAGAGAACAATAAGCACTGCTGATGCATATAACACTTTTGTGAAGTTGCGTGTTTCCAGGAATGATGATAAATTTTTAGTCAGTTTACCAGTTACCCCGATAAGCCGACTTAGTCTAGAAAACCGACCAATTCGAGCAATACGAAAAATTCGAGCAATACGGAAAAATGAAAAGACCGTATCGAAAGGGATAATAGCTATTAAATCAAAAATATTTGATTTAAAAAAATTTCCTTTTTTATCAGACTTTGAAAGTCGATAAACGTAATCAATTGCAAATACTATCAAAATAATTGAATCGATGGCCATAAAAGGTTGTTCACTCAGAGTTATGACTGATGAGAAATCCAAAATGACCATAATGATGGATATAAATGCTAGGGCTACAATTCCAATATCATAAATTTTCTTCTTCATATGGCACCTCTTTTGATATAATAGCTTTGGTAGCTTTATCAAAAGTGGCTAGCTAGTGGATGCTTCTATCATCTGCTAGCTTTTTTAGTGTAGCCCGGTATTTAACACTGTAACTGAATATTCATTAAAACGTAAAATACAACCATTATGGAGGTATACTTGTCCAATAGTAGACGAGTAGTGTTTAATAGCTGCCTCTAATGTTTCTGGAGTAACATCAAGAAATTCTGCGCATTCATACTTACCGATACTTCCTGAAAAAGCACATTCAATGAGACGATCCAGGGGAACGAGTTTTTCAAGAGCCATACGACGTGCAGCGGATTCTTGTTTCCTGCTTTCGAAATCCGCATAATTTATAATGTCACCAACGGATGTTTTATGGTGACAATATTCTTCAACTAAAAGTTCTTTCTTCTTCATTGTATCAAGGTTCTTCTCAATATAGATTCTTCCATCGCGATATAATCCTTCAAAACCATCTTCATCTAGTGATCCTTCCAATACTGGCACTTCTTGGAAGACTTCATCAAGAAACATTTCAAAGTCATTCATCTGAACTACCCCTTTTTGCATCTTCAGCAGCTTTTATCCGTCTTTGCTGTTCATCAAATTTTCTATCCATTTCATCAAGCTTAGAATGAAGTCTAGCTTTATCCTCTGGGGATGTACTAACAGTTTCGTCGATTCGGTGAGCTGCGATTGTATGGATTTCTGGATAAGAAACAACTTTACTTTCCTGAGCTTTCAGCTTAAATTCAGCGAACTCAATGACTTCATTTTGTTTAGGTCCATCCAGCTTCCTAAATATTTTGTTTAGTTTGTCTTCGTTTGAATCATTTTCTAAACCTAAGAGATATTCAGGAGTTACTCCCAAAGCACGTGCAAAATCTTCGGCTCTGTTTAAAGGAAATTCGCGAGTTTTGTTGAAATATCTAGATACAGCTGACTTTGCCATACCTACTCGCCGAGCGATTTCAGAGATAGAAATATTTTGTTGATCTTTTAATTGGATTAATAGCTGTATAATCTCATCATTTGATCTCATTTTGTCACCCCCAGATATTTTTTGTGATGTCTAGATTATAGCACCGTTCCCAAAAGTATACAAGATTAAATGTTGACAAACGGGAACGGTAAGTTTATATTGTAGGTGTACCCGAAAGAGAACGGAGGTGTGGCCATGGCTTTGGATCTTGTAAAAATAAAAGAAACAAGGGTGGAAAAAGGTATTACACAGGATGAAATGGCAAGAATTCTAGGGTGGAAGACTCGAACTCCATATGCGAAGCGAGAAAACGGGTTTGTTGACATCGGAGCAGATGAACTCCAAAAAATCGGGGAAGCACTTGGTTATGGAAAAGATCAACTTGGGATTTTTTTTACCTTTAATGTACCCGAAAGAGAACGAAAAATGAAAGAGGAGGTGAAGTAAGTGGAGGAATTGGAAAGAAAGATTCGCGAGATTTCTAGTGATACAAAAAGGGCGATAGAGGATTTGGCCAAAGAGGCTATATCAGATAGTGAAAGTTATTTGGATGCGACACGGCGACTGAAAGATTATCGTTGGAAACTGTATGGGCCTTTTGCTGATTTCATTTTAGATCGTGCGATGGAGAGAGTTCGACAAGAAGCAATGAATCAAAAAACCGCCACTGTGAATGGCGGATTGGAAAATTAGTTTTCTTCAATTTGAGATTTCAAATCTTGATAACGATCTTTGAGCATAGGGTTTACGCACTGCTGGTATTGTCCATGGACATTTGAAAACTCGTCTTTTAATCGTTCGGTACTACCAATATCGCCAGAGACAAAATCTTTAGCAACTAGATAGTATTTCTGGAAAAAAGATAAAAATGATGTGAATTCGTAATGAGTTAAGTCTGCATGAATGGATAGTGCCATTTTCGCAGCGAGGAAAGCAGAAAATAATTCTGATAGCCTTAACTCAGCAAGTTCAATATTACCGTTAGTAGAGTTTTCAACATCACTTTGGAATTTAACAAGCATTTCATCTAAGAAAGCAAAATGCTCATGTAAATCCGAACCATCAGCCAATGTTTGAATCAGATCTTCTTTTGAATAGTGTGACATATTTTTCACCACCTTTCTGAGTCAATTTTATCAGATGGTGATTTAAAAAGAGAGGGGAGTTTTACATGGAAAAAGAAATCACTTTTGTAAATCAACCAAGCCAAGAGGGGATAGCTCGGGCTTGGGAAGTTATTTTTCGGCATTATGAATCAAGCTCCGACAAAGTACCAGTCCCTGTCCTTCAGAAAAGGGATGTAGCTGAGAAGAAGGAAAAACAAGCATGATTAAATTAGCGATTGTTTATGCCATTGTTGCAACAGTAATTAGTGGAGCAGTGGTTGCAATTGATAAATGGAGGTACAAACGATGAAACAGACGAAGTATTTCGTTCGTATTTTAGGTAGCTGTTGGATCCTTTATGACATTTTGAGAATACTGGGGATGTCACATGAAATGGGGATAGTATTCGCGATACCAGTAGGAATGCTACTTTTAACATTTTATGACGATGTAGAAACGGCAAAGGAATGTCGGAAACAAGCAAAAGACAAAAATATTGGAGGAAACAGTAATGGATTATCAAACGCCTCAGCAAACATTCGGCACAGTAGCCGATAACAACTTGATTGCTGCACAAGCCACATTTAGACGGGTGGCTAAATATGATGGTCGAACTCCGGAAGGGCGCGAAGCCATGATTGATGGCCTTTTCGAAATTGAGGAGAACTTGCGAATAGTTAAAGACCAAATCAGAAATCTAAGAAATTTGTATAGCCAACGGGAGGACGTATGATGAAACTCAAAAAACAAACACTGACAGTCAGTATTGAAACAGAATACGCTAAATCAGTCATATCTAAAGTGAAAAACATGATGTGGTCGAAGTTTGAAATCAATCCTAATGTAGTAAATTTCTCTTTTGATGATGCACCAGTCCAAGAAGTGTGCTTCTACTATGTTGCCACTGACGAAGTGGATAAGTTACTTCGAGGCAAGATTGCTTTTGGATTCGGTGAAGTTTTGGCAGTGGTGGCTTAATAGTGGCAAAGGACCGGAAAGAACTAGAAAAAGAGAGTATCCGTCTGCTTGGAGAACTCCGGAGTAGAAATCTATTGTTCGCTGCCAAATGGTTGTATGAGAGGGAGTACCTGGTATTGAGTCTCAACCAGATTAAAAATCAGCTTAATATTTTAGCCAAGAATCCACAAACAGGGGATAACGAATCATTCCATGTGGAAGGTAACTCATTGAAGAAAATGGTTTTTGTGAATCGACGTTTTAAAACGTGGGATTTCGAGACAGTATTCACTAGTACCAAAAATGAACAATAAAAAAGCCGTCTGCGCTAACAGACGACTGCTGAGTTTGGTATAACCAATCACTTAACAAGATGATTATACCATTCTCAGTACTTTTTTGCAATAAAACGCTGATAGAACAGCGTTTAGCGTCCTTGTAATAGGTCTTAACTTTGCGGACGGAGTAGATGAGAGGTTTAAATCATGAAAAGATCATTTGTAAGAGAAAAACGAACAGTAGCCGGCTCCTATATGGAAGTGGATCTCTATACGAGGACATGGCAGCAGGAAATGAAGTGCAAAGAGCCACGAGGTAGGAGAAGAAAACTTACCAGACCTGCTCAAAGAAATTGGAATGATAAAAAGAGTAAGAAATATGCCAAGCTATTAATTTATACGAACTTTGGTGAGAACGACTACTACCTGACATTGACTTACAACTCAAAGCATCTACCTAAGACGCCTGCTGAGGCAAAACGTCAGCAGGATAACGTATTGAAGAAATTAAAGCGACTCTATCAGAAGCACGGAGTTGAAATGAAGTATATGTGGTTCACCGAGTATCAATTTGATGAGGATGAAGGTTTCATCAAGAGAATCCATCACCATGTAATCATCAATAGTGGTGTCAGCCGGGATGAGGTGGAGCATTGCTGGTCGAAAGGGCGAGGAAAATCTTTTGAAATGCTTGGAAGGACTCAAGCCCGATTGATTCAACCGAATGAGAGTGGCTTGGAAGAGTTGGCCAATTATGTCACTAGCCAAGAAAAACATGAAAATGGTCGGTGGAAAAAAGGGCAAAGACGCTGGTCCAGTAGTCAAAACCTTGAAAAGCCATACGAAACAAAAAACGATCACAAATGGTCTAACCGCAAACTTGAAATGGTCGGTAAATCAACTGATGTTGGGGAAGAGTTATTTTTAGAACGATTCCCAGAATATCGAGTTTTAGGAGAAATCAAAGCAAAATATTTTGAGGACAGTGGGTGGCATATCCATGTTGCCTTTATTAAAAACCAAAATTGGAGTGATAGCAGTTGAATTATTTAGTGGTATGTCAGAGTACACCAGATAAAAGAAACATGATCCAGCAAGTCTTTTTGGCATTGATGATGTATGGGGATCCTGGTTGGAAGGTGAACAAGGGGAGTTATACAATTTTCAACCCGACTACCAATTCCAGAATTGATTTTAAGACAATCACACAGATGAGCTGGCTTGATAACGTTGTCTACCACGACATATATCGGAGTTTTCTATATAACCAGACAGAAACTTTTGAAGTGAAGCAAACGTATGACACCTATATCAGAAGAACACGTAAGCATTACGGAAAGCCAAATCGTTTTTTAGAAAAATTGATGAAAAGGATGAAGAGCGGGGATGCCTCATTTAATTCATTCGGAAAGAAGGTACAGTTCTAATGGGATATTCAGTAAGTGATCGTAATCGGGCTAATAATAATCGAGGACAGATGTTTGAACATCTTGTGGACCAAGGATGTCATGTGTATCGACAAAAGAAAGTAGCAATCATCGAAAAAACACCAGAGCCCTTTCGAGTAAAAGGTAAAAATAAGGATGGCACTTTTGTTGGCTGGTTCGCTGGTCACGCTCAGCCAGATTATAAGGGAACGTTGAAAGGCGGTCGTGCAATCGCCTTTGAAGCCAAAATGACTGTAAAGGACCGTATTCAGCGAGATGCTGTTACCGTCCACCAAGCAGGGTGTCTTGATTATCATTTTGACATGGGAGCAAAAGTAGGCGTTTGCTGCATGATTAAGAATACAGTCGGTTTTGTACCGTGGACAGTCTGGCGAGATATGAAAGAAATCTATGGGCGAAAATACATGCTAGAAAAAGAACTTCGTGAGTTTCAAGTTGCTACTCCTGGTTACATTGACTTTCTTCGATTGTCAGAGGGGGATGGCTATGGCTCAAAGTAAGAACAACAAAGAGTTTCAGGTCAAAAAGGTGATTTTTCAGGCATTATGCAAGAATCATGGTTGGTCTCTAGAAGCATTGTCTCAAAATCCCAAAAATAGAAAGCAGTGGATAGCAAGATGCCTTGATGATCAGGGGATGCCAAGAAATATCTTGAGAACCGAATCTGGAAAGTTTATTGAGCTTTTTGGTGGTAAGAAGTGGAGGGAGTTTTCGTATGTCGGCACAGAGACAGTATCGGAAGACAGCTCAGGAGTTAGCTGATCTTAAAGGACAAATCATTGAGACTATATCTATCTATGGCCAGCCAATTCGAGGGAAGGTGATCAATGTCTTGGATAATGTCCTGATCGTAAATGATGGCACCGAAGCTCATGTGGTCCACAAAGAGAGCCTCATTCATGAATTTGAGCGAGGGGACTGGACGTATCGTTATAAGCCGGGCAAAGAACATTTTGATTTGTTAGGCTGTCAGCTAATTGGTAGCCGGAACCCTGAACGAACAGCAAAGCATTTTGGGTGGTGATTAGTGTGAAGCAGGAACTGGTACCGGGGATGTCTTGTATTTGTATTGGGAGGAAGCCTTGGAAGTACGAATTTGCTGGAATCATCCAAAAAGTTATGGCTAATAGCGTTCTAATAATCATCATGAGTACGGATCCAGCAGATGATTGCATGATTGATCAATTGAAGGGAAAGACTGTTATCTCAAAAAAGTCTATTCGAAGGTTGGTGTGAAATGAATCAAATTCTTAATTTGAATACAGAAAGATGGATCCCTGGATATGAATACAAATATTATGCTAACTGGAATGGTCAAATTTTTCGTGTATTCAAAAATGGAAAGAAACGAGAGCTGAAGGGTTATGTGAAAGGGAATCTCTATTGTGTCAAATTATCTGATGGTACTAGGTATCGTGAGTTTCCATTCCAGCGTGTGGTGTGGATGACATTCAAGGGACCTATTCCCGATGGCTATTTTGTGGTTCGAAAAACAAAAATCAAGACATTGAATAGCATGCAGAATTTAAGATTACGATCTTTTGCTCAACATGGTAAAAAAACAGGCGGACTCGCCAGCAGTAAGGAAGTCATTTTAATGGATGAAGATGGCAGTATCCTTGATTCTTGGATAAGCGCCAGGAAAGCAGCGAAAGATCTTTTTGTTAGCTATCAGACGGTGATGGATATTTGTAATGGGAAAATCAAGGGAAAGCCGATTGTGAACGTCCGGTGGGCTAGAAAAAATGAAGCTTATTAAGTAAAAACGAAAGGAGTACTTATATGAGTAGATATAGTGCAAAGGAAATGGGGAAAACTTTTAAAAATATATTTGGTTGGACAGTTGATGGGGAGCAAGTGATTCCGCCAAAATTTAGCTTTCCAGATTGTGTTTGGGATAGAGTATCTTATTTTTCTGAAGGCTTTGAGTATGGATTAACCTATTCTGGATGTCTGTCGCTGGTACTGGCATATGATGAAGATGATTGTAAAAAGAAATTTGACTTGGGTGATCCTAGACCCTGGTTTCCTGTAACACAGGAATTCAAGCAGTGGAGAGATGCACATGCATTGCGAGAGATGGAGATAGCTGCTGTCCTGCTATATACCTAAAATAAGTGATAATAAAAAAAGCCGGATTCCTCCGGCGGTGTGGAATATTTTCGACAAAAGTATTATACCATACCAGCGACGGGAGGAATCAATATATATGGTGCTTTTTGATGTTACTAAGTATGAGGTTCCAGATCCAAAAAATGTGGATTTGGACAAGACAAAATATAATGTTGGTGTGTTTATGGCAGCGTATCTTTCGGCGAGGTCAAGAGTTGGGGAACCAAGGGAGCCCAAAATAACAAGTAGTTTTTCGCTGGTTCCTCCTTCATTTTCGACTATAAATCAAGCTCAAGCTGAGCAGATGCTTATTCAAAAGGAAGAGGCTGAGGAAGAGTTTTGGTATCTCCACTCTCTTTTTAAAAAAGGGTATGCATCAATTCAACATCCTTTTAAACCGGAGATTGCTGAGAGAAGGAAGAAAATCTTTTATGATCGGTATATTAGTGGAATTGGGGTGTATATTGTTGCACAGAGATGTCATATCAGCGAAGATTTAGTCTCTCAAGAGTCAAGTACAGCGATTGTACAGTTTGCTTCCGCTTTGGAATTGCTCCAGTTTCGATAATATTTCGGTTTTTTATCCAGATAATATCCACAAGATGTCAAGCAAAACTACGAGCTAATTAATGAATAGATGCGATATTATGATATTGTCAAAAAATAGAGAGAGCAACCTAGGACTACTCACATAATTCTAAGTGCAGAAAGGGGGAAAGCTCCTCACCCGTTAATGCTTCTTCTTATGACCTCAATAGTTGGGGTCTTTTTTGTTGCAAATAAAGAAGCCTAGCATCTGCTAGACTCCTAATTTTTCTTTGAGTGCTTCAGTTAATGTTTGGGAGAAGTTAATCTGTTCTGATGCAGCTAAATTATTTAACCATTCAGGAACTGTAACATTTTTTCGAACTGTTTTGGAATGATATTTTCTACGATAAGCTGCAAGGTCAATTCCAATTAAGGCAACTGTTTTACCAGGATTATTCTTTTGGACCTCATCTACAGAACTAGGCTCTGGAAATTCGTTTTGGTCTTCTAATGCCAAACCGAGTACTTCCTCTGCCATAGAATAAGCTTCATGCACATCCTTTCCTTGGGTAATAGCTACGGGAACATCTGGAAATGTTACAAAGATATATTTTTCTCCTTGATCGAATAGGGCTGGGTATACCAACATAGTTACTGATTCCTCCTTTCATTATTTATTTATATTCGGAGTAGTAAATGCCGCCTAAGCGTGCGGGTCACTTTAGACCCGCTTGCTTAAGTATTGCTGATTCAGTACCTTTATCCAAATCTTCATTATGCATTGCGACTATTGTCGTGCGCTTTGTATTTGGATTGTAGTACTTAGCATGGCTACCATTTTGCGAAACTTTTTTGAAACCGTTCTTTTTGAGAAGTTTCACCATTTGTTTTGGTGTCATTGGCATATTACCTAACTCCTTTCTATACTTATATTATACGCATATATAATTGAGGAGTCAATGGTTAGACGTATAAAATACACATTATATTTGGAGGTGAGAATTTATGAAAGACTTTAACGAAGCAGTTTTAATAATTAATGTTAAGCCTGATAGCTCAGGCGCATACAAAGTCGCTATTGAAGCCGAGAATAGCCCAAGAGGATTATTAACTCATTGGAATGGTATTCATGGATATGTGGATATTGATAAAAGTAAAAAGCATCAGCATAAATTAATAATTCAACTTGTATCTCATACGTTGCCAAATCTTAAACAGGCAGTTGAATGGTATGTGCGAGTGGGCTGTACATTAGTCAGAACAGATTATAAGGAGGAAGCAAAATGAACGTCTTAGTTAGAAAGAGTGTTGCTGGAGCGGAATATTGGGATTCGGAAAAAAAGAAATCCATCTTTGTCCCTAAAGGAATGCAACCGGATTTTGAAGTAACTGAAAATCCTAAATCAATGATTACTCCGGAAACTCAAGCAGTACCAGCAACCGTGATAGATGCCAATGAGATTGTTGGAGGAATTATCCAAGAAAATAAGGATGAATATAAACAGTCTGTTACTGGAAAAGTTCAGAAAGGTATAGACGAGGCACAGACAACTAAGTCAGATGATCTCGAAACCAAGACCGTCAAGGAGTTACGTGTTTTGGCCAAACAAGAAGGTATTGATATTCCTAACGCTATCCGTACTAAAGGTGACATTATCAATATCATTGAATCCGCAAAATGAAGTATTGTCAGTTTGAAGGATGCACTAACAAGATAGCGACAGGCGTCTATTGTGATGAGCATAAGCGGTCTAAGGCTTCTAGAAAAAAACGGCAACAACTCAAGTCGGTCTACCATCATGAGAACAAACCATTTTACAGATCTCAAGCCTGGAAAGATATGCGAGACTTTGTGTACCAACGAGAAGGTGGCTGCTGTCAGCGTTGTGGGAAATTCGTCTTCGGGAGGCAGGCTCATATCCATCACGTGATACCTATCAAAGACAATAATCAACTAAAGCTAGATCCTAATAATTTAATGCTTCTTTGTTCAAAGTGTCATCCTATTGTTGAAAATGAAACAGAACAGAAAAAGATTTTTCCATCTTATTTTTAATTCAACCCCCCCCTGTCAAAAATAAAATATTTTTTGGCCGGGGAGATAGGGTAGAGGGGAGTCACGCGCATCGTTTGGTCAAAAATTTCAAAAAGAAAGGGGGGTGTGCAGAAAAATGTCAACTAAAGCTCAACGCAAAGCGATTATTGATAAAAAAGTTAGTGCTGAAAAAGAGCGAATTTTGCAGATTATGTTGCAGTCAGATTTGTACACCATAACCCTGGATCCATTAATTGAATCTTACTTGGATATTTTTGAAATTTATCAATACAAGTTTATTTTGTGGAAAGAAAAAGGATTTCCTGAGACGCAAAAATTCACCAATAAAACAGGAGCTACTAATCAGACGAAACATCCGTTAGCTCAACAAGTTGAAACTTGGTCAGACAAAAAAATGAAGGCTTTGGACTTGTTGGGGCTTACTAATAAATCCGTAGCAGGCCGAAAAATCACTGGAGGTTCTACAGCGAGAAAAGATGAAGAAATTAAAAGACCGGATGAAAAGCCAGTAGATGAACTAGCTCAACATCGTAACAAATGGCGGAAAGCAGGTGGTCAGAAATGATTGAGCCTGGTGTCAATTATGCAGATCTTTTTGCTAAGGAAGTCCGAAAAAATAAGAAGAAATATCCGAAGACAGTACGGTTGGCCATAGATCGCTGGTATCGTTGGAAGAAACGAAAAGATATTTGGTTTGATGTTGATCGTGCCAACGAGATGATGGATTGGGTGGAAACCTTCATCGTCCATACTAAGGGAGATATGGTTGGAAAACCGTTTATCTTGGAACCATGGGAAAAGTTTATTTATTCCTGGATTTACGGTTGGATTCGAAAAAACGAAAAGGGAAAAACCGTCCGGGTAACTCGTGAAAGCTATGTGCAGGTTCCAAAAAAGAATGGGAAAACATTAATCGGTGTTGGCGCTCTTGGCTACGCAATGTATGGCGAAGGAACACTATCTGTCAATTGCTATGCTTGTGCTTCTGATTTTGCCCAGGCACAGTATGCCGCCCAACCATTTGCTGACTCCATTTTAAATAATCCGGTATTGCTAGAAGGAACCAAGATTTTCAAAGGGCCAAAAGGTACGGTTTCCAGTATTACCTATGAATATTTGGACGGTGATTTGGCACTTACGAATAAATTTATCGTGCAAACGAAAAATATTGAAAATATTGAGGGATCCAATCCTTTCTTTATTTTGAATGATGAATTGCATAAGCAGGAGAAAATGGAGCAGTACGATAACTTTAAGTCTGCACAAATTTCATTGCCTCAACCATTGATGTTTAATATCTCAACAGCTGGTAAAGGTTCATCTTCCGTGGGGATGCGCGTTTATCGGGAAGCCAAGGAGGTTCTAAAAAGGGATGACAATGATTCGAACTTTGTTTTAATTTATGAGCCGGATAAAGGTTACGACTGGACTGACCGGAAAGTCTGGGAAATGTGTAATCCAAACTGGGGAATATCCGTTGATTCTACTGCTTTGGAATCTGCCTTCAAAACTGCCCAGCGTTCCGCCCATTCCAAAGCTGAGTTTCTAACCAAGCACTTGGATGTCTTTGTAAATGGTGCGGAGAATTTCTTCGAGCAAGATCAGGTAGAGTCATGCCTGGTGCCGTCGTCAGAACTTGGCAATTTGATGGGTGAGCCTTGTTATATTGGTGTCGATTTATCCAAGACGCGAGACCTTACATGTGTATCTCTCAACTTTCCAAGCTGGGATGAAACCGGAAAAGCGGTTCTGAAAGTCAAACAACTGTATTTTATCCCAAACGAAGACTTGGATTTCCGGGAAAAAGAAGACAACGTGCCATACCGAGACCTATCGGAACAAGGTTTTGTGGAATTTTGCGACGGCAAGATGATAGACCAGGAACAAATACTGGAATTTATCTCCGACTGCATGGATCTCTATGATGTCCAACAGGTCAACTATGACCCGGCCATGAGTAGCAAGCTTGTTGAAAAGCTAGAAAATCTTGGCTTGGAATGTATTGAAGTACCTCAGTATCCCAAAGTCCTCAACGCTCCCTTTGATGATGTGGAGCGACTTTTTTATGAGCGACGAATCCAATTTGATAATCCGCTCATGCTCTATTGCACCCTTAATGTGGTAGCAATCACAAATATGAACGGCCAAAAAGCGCCAAGTAAACGGCAATCCAAAAAGAAGATTGATGGATTTGTCGCTTTTTTGTGTGCCCACAAAGAGACCATGGAGCAAATGGAGGACGTGGAAGACGGCCAGCTGGATGAATACCTTGGATCCATTTACCGATAATTGAAAGGTGGTGAGACTTATTGAAATTACGAGATCGTTTATCAAATGCTGTCTATGGATTCATGGAGAAGCGGGGTTATATCGAGGAGGTCTTTGGAAGATATTCCCGCTATGGCCAAAGGTACGTCACCGATTCATCCATTATGGAATCCTCTGATGTCTATGAGCTAGTCCAGGATATTTCCAACCAGGTAGCATTGGCCGAACCTGTGGTAATCGGTCCGGATGGGGATGAAGTAAAGAATCACCATCTGTTGAATATCCTTCGCAATCCGAATAGCTATCTGACTGGCTTTGAGTTTTCGAAGTTAGAGACCAATACACTGTTGATCAATGGGGAAGCTTTCCCTCTGACTGACCAGGACCAGTTGCATTTGGGCTATGGCGTAACTACAAAAATTGATGAGCGGCTGCAGGAACAATTCCAAATGGGTGGTCAAAAGATTCCCGGAAGTATGATCCGCCATATTAAAAATATGGGGACGGATGCAATCAAAGGCGCCGGTATTATCGACTTGGCGAAAAACACGCTAGAAGGCGTTTTGAGTGCTGAAAAAGTTTTGACGGACAAATACACCAAGGGCGGACTACTAGCCTTCTTGCTAAAACTGGATGCCCATATCAATCCAAATAACAGCGCTCAAACAAAAATTGTGAATGCTATCTTAGACCAGCTAGAAGGAACGCAAGACGATAGCAGTCACTCGGTCAAAATGATTCCGCTCGGGAAAGGGTATTCCATTGAAACCTTGAAAAGTCCTGTAGATGATGCGGCAATCCTGAACTACTTGGGTGTTTACAAAAAAGACCTGGGCAAGTTCCTGGGGATTAACGTGGATACTTACCAAGCATTGATGAAGACCGATATCGAAAAAGCCATGATGTACCTGCATAACAAGGCCGTCAAACCAATACTAAAGAACAAGAGCGAACATTATTCCGCTCTTTTTTTCTTGCCAAATTCTGGGTATCGGGTGGAGTGGAAAATTAATATTTTGGACTTTGTGCCTTATTCCACGAAAACAAATATTGGGTACAACATCGTTCGGACGGGGATTACTAGCCCGGATAACGTGGCCGATATGCTTGGCTTCCCTAAACAAAACACACCAGAAACTCAAGCGATTTATATCTCAAATGATTTGACAGAAATCGGCAAGAAAAATGCAACTGACAATTCTTTGCCAACTGAAGATGACTTGAAGGGAGGTGATGGAAATGAAAAAGAAGGAAATTCGGACGTTTGATATTACCAATTTGACTACTCGAAATCTTGATGAGAGTGAAGCACAAGTAGTCAGTGGATATGCTGCTGTCTTTAATAGTCCGACACTCCTTTGGGAAGGGTTAGAAGAAACGATTGCTCCTGGTGCTTTTTCTAGGGCACTGGGGAATTCGGATATCCGTTGCCTCTTTGACCATGACTGGTCCAAAGTGCTGGGACGTACCAAGAGCGGGACACTCCGGTTAGAAGAGGATGATCACGGATTAAGATTTGAGGTGGAGCTACCGAATACCACGGTGGCCACCGATCTTACTGCTTCTATGGCCAGGGGTGATATCAATCAATGTAGCTTTGGGTTTGTTCCGACTGAGGAAACTTGGGACTACAATGCAGACCCCGTCCAAAGAACGATCAACGAGGTCGAGCTTCTTGAAGTTTCGATTGTATCACTACCAGCTTACCAGGATACGGAAGCCGCTCTATCTCGTAGTAAGCAGGATGTCCAAGAAGACATCAGAACGCGAAAAGCAATGATCAAAAAAATTAATGCCGCACTAAGCGGAATGGAGGAAACCAAATGAATAAGAAATTATTGAAAAAATTACAGGCACGTCACGAGCAACGACTAACTCAACTCCGGTCTTTGATTGAATCTGGTGAAGTTCGGGAAGCAGATTTGCCAACAGTCCAAGAAGATATTGACGGTGTTATTGAAGAATTACAAGAAATCAAGGATGAACTTGAGGAAGATACCGGGGACGATACTGCAGGTGATGGTACGGATGCTGCTGCCGATGATGGAGACGAAAATCGAAGCGGTGAAGATACTTGCGATGAAGGAAACGAAGATCCTGGTACAGAAACCGGATCGAATGAAAATCGTGCGGGAATGATTTCTCAGACCCAACGTGACGGACTGCTTGGCTCTATCCGTTCTGGATTAGAAAGCCGCAATCGCATGACCAAAGAGCAACGGAATAAAGAAATCCGCAAAGCTTTTGCCAATTTTGTAGTCGGAAATATCAGTGAACATGAAGCTCGTGCTTTGGGGATTGAAACTGGTAACGGATCCGTAACCGTTCCGGAAGTTATTGCTTCCGAAGTGATCACATACGCCCAGGAAGAAAACTTACTCCGTAAATATGGGACAGTAGTTCGTACGGCTGGGGATGTGAAATATCCAATCCTAGTCAAAAAAGCTGATGCCAACGTCAACAAGAAGGAACGTACCACCGACATTACTGAAACTGCCATTGAATTTGATGAGATTTTACTTGATCCAGCCGAATTCGATGCATTAGCTACTGTGACTAAGAAATTATTGAAAATGTCTGGTGTGCCGATTGAAGATATTGTTGTGGAAGAGTTGAAGAAAGCCTATGTCCGAAAAGAAATCAACTACATGTTCAATGGTGACGACACTGGCAACTTGAACCCAGGAGCTTTGGCCAAGAAGGCAGTAACATTTGAAAAACCATTGGATCTTACTGTCGCTGGAGCCGGCCAACTGTTATACGATGCATTGATTGAATTTAAAAACACACCTGTGACTGAAGTCATGAAAAAAGGTCGCTTTATCATTAACCGTGCCGCTTTGACTGCCATCGAAAAAATGAAGACCGATGACGGCTTCCCATTGCTTCGTCCGTTTACTCAGGCTGAAGGTGGTATTGGCTACAACTTGGTGGGCTACCCAGTTGATTGGACTGATGCTGCTGATAAGAAAGATGCACCAGATGTCCCTGTATTGTACTTTGGCGATTTTTCCGCCTTCAAGATCCAGGAAGTTATCGGCGCATTGGAAATCCAAAAATTGATTGAAAAATTCTCCGGTAAGAACCAAATTGGGTTCCAGATCTACAACTTGTTGGATGGTCAATTGGTGTACTCTCCGTTTGAACCAGCTGTTTACCGCTATGAAATTACCGCTCCGACTGCTGGAACTGGTGAATAATTATGGCTGATGAACCTAAAGTATTAACTTTAGAGGAGAAATTCAAGGCGCATATCCACTTTGAGGAGGGCATGGATGAAACCATGCTCTCTTTTTATCTGGATATGGCCAAAGAATATGTGTTGACGGCCACCGGTGGTCAGCAAGAATATCTAATCTTGATGATTGCTGGTATTGCTTATGAGTATCGAGTGGCTGAAGGTGAGCTGGACGCTGCTTTAAACGCGGTGACGCCTTTTATCGTGCAGGGAGTGATTCGGAATGCCGAAACGCCAGACTAATAATCTCCGGTGGAAGGCTGATTTGATGAGCCTTTCTAGTGAAAAAGGTAGTAACGATAGGCCAGTAGTTGTCCGAAAACGGGAAAGGTTAATTGTGTATGAACCAGTCGGTATTACCTCTAATGAGAAATACTTGGCCATGCAAGCAAAAACCGATGTTGACTTCCGGATGAAGTGCCGGTGGGATCCATTGGTAAACGAAAAAGATTTTGGGATCCGTATTAAGAATGTTGATTACAATATTGTCCGAATCTATGTATTACCAGATCAACGAGAAATGGAGTTGAGTTTGAGCCGTGTCGATTAATTTGGAAGGTTTAAGAAAATTACTGGAATCCACTGGTTATCCAGTTTTCAGGGATAAAGCTGCTTCAAATACTAAGTACCCGTATATTGTCTACTCTTTCGTTTCTGAAGATATTAAGATGGCAGCAAGCCGGGTTCATAAAACTTTGCCACTCTATCAGGTCTCTCTTTTCACTGCAGGAACAGAAGAGGAATTTCGATCAATTATTCATGCATTCGATAATGTCCGAGTACCGACTACTGGTGTGATGGCTATTATCGGTGATGAAAATGATGATACAGTGACCAATTATTTCGTCCAAGTGAGGGTGGTAGAAGATGTCAGCTAATAATAATGGCTTTAAAGATATGGCTGATTATATGGGAAATTTAGCAAAGGTAGATCCTGTACAACTTTCTATGGAATCTTTACAGGATGCAGCAAATTTTTACACGAAAAAACTAATCCCTATGATTCCGAAGTCACTGCTTAAAAAGGATCACATGGCAGATCAGGTGAAAGTAGAAGTTCAAGATGATCGTGTAACAGTGTCATTTGAAGGAACTGCCTTTTACTGGCGTTTTGCCGAAAATGGTACCGTCAACCAAAGAGGCCAACATTTTGCCAGTGGCACATTTGAACAAAACAAAACTGAGATTGAAAATCTCATGACGAAAAAAATTATTGATTTATGGAAAGGATGATTACATTTGGCTAAAACGGATGTATTTTATTTTGAAGGTTTGGACGACATCTTGATTGCAATGATGGCTACTCCTGACGCTGTTGGTACACCACCGACTTATGGTGAAATCGTACGACTGCCAATTGCTACTAAATTAGCGGTAAAAGGAAATGGGACGGCTTTAGAGAAATGGGCATCTAGTAAGATGTTCCGCCGGGTATCTCGTGAAACTAAGCATGAATTAGGCTTAGATCATGTTGGTATCCCAATTGAAGTGATGGATGAATTAAAAGGCTTGATTGCTGATGCTGGTGTAACATTCGGGAAAAATACCGCTCGGGAATATCCATATTTTGCTTTTGGTTTTATCGGTAATATCGAAGGTGGTGCTAAAAAAGCTGTATGGTATCCGAATACTCAACTATCAAATGTCATTGATGAAGAATATGCGACAGCTGAGGAAGAGACGAAAATTGATGATGTGACTGCAAACTTTGTTTCTATTGGTTTGAAATACAACAACGTTATGTATTCTAGCTTTGATTCAAATCGTGAGGGTGGATCGTTAGAACTGTTTGATAAATTTATTGCTCAACCAATTTATGACGAAGAACAGTGGAAAACTTTGTCATCGGCAACTGAATCTGGTGGTGAAGTTTAATGGCAAAATTAGCAGACTATGGAATCCATGTATCTGATCTCAGTAATACGAGAAAAGTAATAATCCAGGGGCATGAGTTTCCAGTAACATTTACTTTAGAAACGATGGAATATATTGCTGATATCTATGGTGGTGACTATTCTGAATTCGAAAACGATATGAATGCCATGTTGAAGAAAGCGGATGGAAACATCACGTCTCGTAACCTATCGCCATCTGATCTAAAAATTATGCGGGCAATGATTTATGGCATGCTTCGTACCGGTGGTTTAGATGAAGATCCAGCAACTATTTTTAAGTTTTTGGGAATGAATGGTGATGTGCTTTCTGCTTATGCTGCTTGCATGGAAATCTTTTCAGCTCAAACATTCCAGGTAGAAGACTTAAAAAAGTCAACGACGCCACAAGATTTTCAAAGTCCAAAAAAGGGAAATCAAAAAAACAAGCGAAAGAAGAAACGGAAATAGGCACACCATGGGCCTTTTATCTATATGTTGCCCTCACTCTATTAGGCTGGAGTGAGGATTTGTTTTTGTCGGCTACACCTAATTTTTGGCTGAAATCCTATATCCAGTGGCTAGAAGCAAATACGGACTTTGAGCCTCCTAAGAGCATAACCATGGACAAAAGTCCGTGGTGGTAAGAGAGGAGGAGAAAGATGACGCAAAAAGAATCTGACGTTGTACTAAATTTTAAAACGAATGGCGAAGTATCCTACGCCAAAACGATTAAAGAAATCAACAAAGATATGAACTTGGCTGCTACTGAGTATAAAAACCAAGTATCAGCCATGGATAAAGATGCTACTCAGACTGAAAAGTTGACTGCAACCAAACAAAAGTTGGAAAAGCAAGTTGAGTTGGCCGGACAACGAACCCAAATGCTCCGTGAAGAATATCAAAAATCCGTTAAAGAAACAGGACAGTACTCTGCGGAGTCCGAAAAGCTTTATAAAAAATTGCTAGATTCACAAACCGGCGAAAATAAGCTGAAAGATGCTTTGGAAGCAACCAATGAAGCCTTAGAAGAACAAGGTAAGATGTCTACTGAAACAGCTGAAAAGTTGAAAAAGATTGATGAAGCAGGCGAAAAAATATCTGGTGTTGGTGAAAAGATGTCGGTTGGGGTTACTGCCCCCATTTTGGCAGCAGGAGCCGCTGGTATTAAAGCTGCTAACGATATCAGTACAGCTCAAACAGAAATTCAAGCCGCATTTGGTTTAACAGAATCTGAGGCTGAAAACTTGAACCAAGCAATGGAAGAAGTTTTTGCTTCCGGGATGGTTGATAGCATAGATGAATCTAAGGAAGCTGTGATTCAGCTAGTTAATCAAATGCCAAAATTAAAAAATGAGAGTTCCGACTCAATAAAAGATATTATTTTACAGGCGAAATCATTAGAAAAAACATTTGGTTCCGATGTTGAAGAAACACTAAAAGGTGCCAATGCTTTGATGACTAATTATGGTATGTCAGGTCAAGAAGCAATGGATATGATCACCGTTGCCTCTCAAAATGGTCTTGATAAATCTCACGAATTAGGTGACAACTTAGCCGAATACGCAATCCAATTTAAACAAAATGGATACTCTGCTCAGGAAATGTTTGAAGTTTTGGATTCAGGTTTAAAAGGTGGAGCGTATAACTTAGATAAAGTTAATGATTTAGCAAAAGAATTTGGCGTGCGATTTTCGGATGGCACCATAGAAGCTGCTGTTGAAGAATTAGGTGGAGAATGGCAGGATCTTTACACCGAAATGAAAAATGGTGGAGCTAGTAATGAAGAGGTTTTTAGTGCCTTAGCAGAAAAAATTTCCAAAGTTGGGGATGATACGCAAAAAGCAACTTTGGTTTCTACAATATTCGGTTCATTAGGTGAGGATAATGCAACAAAAGTTATCGAGGCCATGGCCGGATTATCTGAAGAAACAGAAGGTGTAAAAGGATCGTATGATAATGTTGCTGGTGCTGGAAAAAACATGTCAGACCAAATTCAAGAAACCGTCTCTTATCAAAGTGCTATGAATGAGGTCATGTTGGCTGGTGCTGAGGTTGGAAATATCTTTGCTCCCTATATACAGAAGGCTGCCGATGCGATAAAAGCTTTTGCTCAATGGTTCAAAGGGCTAGATCAGAACTCTAAAAACTGGATTGTAACAATTGGATTAATTGTCGCAGCGGTTGGACCGTTTTTGATTATCTTAGGAAAATTGGTGGGTTCCGTTTCGAAAGTAGCCAACGGAATTAAAACTCTAAAGTCTGTTTTTACAGCGATGAAGCTTGCTTTTGCTGCTAATCCTTTCGTGCTAGTGATAGCCGGAATTACATTGCTAATTGCTGGATTTGTACTGGCATACAACAAATGCAAGTGGTTCCGCGATGGCGTGAACAAATTTTTCCAAGGAATTAAGGATGTCGGCTCGTCCGTGTTCAACTTTTTGAAAAACCATGTGAGCGGAGTTTTCGGTGGTATTATGGCGAATTTTAACAATTTCGCTAGTGCTGGCAAGCGGATTTTTAACGGATTCCTAGATTTTATTACTGGAGTTTTTACAGGAAATTGGAAAAAAGCTTGGAATGGAGTAGTCGATATTTTTGGAGGAATCTTTGATGGAATTGCCTCTTTGGTGAAGGCACCGATTAATAACGCTATCGGGCTGATTAATGACTTCTTGGGAAACTTAGGATCTATTGAGATACCTGAGTGGGTACCAAAAATTGGCGGTAAAACATTCAGTATTGGTAAAATCCCATACTTGGCCAAAGGTGGGCACCTAATTAATGGGCAAGCTATCGTCGGCGAAGCGGGACCAGAGCTGTTAAATGTTGGTAATGGTAAAACAACAGTTACACCATTGTCAGATCCAGATAAGAAAAATCCAAAAGGACCACAAGGAAATATATCCGTGGAGCAGCACAACCATTTCGGCAATGTGGATGCCAATAATCCATCTGAATTAGATCGCTTAAATCGCAAAATGGAACTGGCAAGCAAACAAGCAATTTATGACATGGGAGGTGTTCCGGTTTGACGAGTGTAAATTTTATGGATCCTGATGAACCAAATTTTATCTGGAAGGGTCGGAATGCGCTCCTGGACATGGATTGCATTATTGAATCCGAACTGCCCGAAATATCGGCCAACAAGCGCTATGAAACCTATACCGTGATTGGCCGTTCTGGAGAGTTACATGAGACTTTTGATGATTATGAGTCCTATGATTATGGAATCGAGGATATCACGATACCACGAGAGCGACTATCAGATATCAAACTTTGGCTCTCAGGTAGAAGCCGCCTGATTACTCATAATGATGCCGATAAATATCGGGATTGTATCTGCACCATGTCTAAACCGATAGAGTTTGAAAACGAGTGGGGTGTATTTTACACCTTCAGCGTAACTTTCAGAAGTCAACCATTTCGAAAAAAAGTGAGAGATGTCCCAAAAAGTTTTGCTAAGGGATCCCTCACTTTTTTTGATCCTGGTCAAGAAGTTGCAAAACCTTATTTTGAAATCCAATCTACTGGTGGCAATATTACTATCAAAATCGGCAAGCGTTCTCTCACAGTTCAAAATGCTTTAGCAGCAATCGTTACAGTTGATTGTGAAAACGGAAAAGTTATGCAAGAGGGATTACCTCTATTTACGAAAGGTGAATGGCCATTTATTTATCCAGGCAAGAACATTTTGACTGTTAGTGGTGCTGTTACAAGCGGACAAATGTGGAATAGGAGCGTGTGGCTGTGACAGAATTTGTTTATATCTACAAAGAACTTCCGGCTGACTTGGCAACTAACGGGGATGCATTAACAGATTGGAAGGATTTACCAGAAATCAATCGTGTGTTAAATGACAAGTTTTCTTTTTATGGAAATTACTCATTAGATGGGCAAAATGCTGATCTAATCAAGAATGGCCATTTTGTTAAGGCTCTGACCGAAAATGGTACATGGCAGTATTTTGAAATCTTTGAGCCCAAGAAAACGTTGGATTCCATTTCATTCAATGGGCGTTTTATTGGAGCTATGGCAAATCGGAATTTTATTGACTATTCCTTTACAAAAACTGGCAATGGCACACAAATCATGAGCAATCTCAAAAATGCATTGGCCTTTCCACAAAAATTCCGCTATTTATCTGACGTACCAACTATCCATCAGTTTACTGCCAAGCAGGTTGGGCCGATTGACGCTATCGTTGGCTCTAACAATGGTAATCAGAATTTAGTTGGGGTAACTGGCGGCGAGTTTGATGTTGATAATTATGATCTCAAGCTTGTTAAACAGATTGGTGCTGACAATGGCTATCGTATCGATTTTGGCGTTAACTTGGAATCCATTGAATCGGATGTTAGTGATCAAGTAGTTAATGCACTCTATTTGATTGGTGGCGTACCAGATAATGATTATGACGATGATAAAGAACCGATAACGTATAAATATTTAGAAATCAAAGGTGTAACTGATAAAAATCGTCGAATTGGTAAGCGCGAAAATTCTAATTGTAAAACTTTAGCAGATTTAAAAGCTTGGGGGCAGTCTTTATTTGATAAAGACCGAATCCACGAAGCAACGGCTACTCACAAAGTCAACATGGTGGCACTAGAACATACTCTTGAATATCAGGAGTTGTATGATCAGTTTGCTAGGCTCCATTTTGGGGATGTAGCACATGTATATGTTGATAAGCTTGGCATGGAACTCAAGGAGCGCATGGTTGAGTACGTGTGGTTTCCGACAATTGGCAAATACAAGTCCATCGTGCTTGGTAGTAACCTATCAAAATACACGTCAAAAACAAAAACCGAAACTGATAAACTTGCTGACAAGATTAATAATCGGACAGAGACATTAGTCACTAATATCATTAATGCAACGGCATGGATCACCGGGAATTCTGGTGGACATGTCGTTTTTCGTCCGGAAAAAGGACCGTCAGAAATCCTAATTATGGACACCAGGGACGTAGCCAGTGCCAAGAAAGTTTGGCGCTGGAACTTGAATGGTTTGGGATATTCTAGCAATGGAGTTAATGGTCCATTTGGTTTGGCCATGACTTCGAAAGGCGAAATTGTAGCAGACTTTATCAAAGTTGGAACGATTCAAGCAGATGTTTTTGAATCGTCATTTAATAATTATGGCGATGTTCTAAAGCTGGTATCCGGAACTTTACAGGCTTGGAATGATACCAAAAAAATTATGGAGTTAACGAAAAAAGGGCTCCAGTTCTGGAACAACAACGAATCAGTCGGCTTAATCGGAACTACTGGCACTAAGTTCTCCGGCATTGCATTACCAGACGAAAACTACAACGGACGCTCGCTGTTTATCACCTTGGATAAAGGCGGACAAATCGTTCAGCTTTCAGCAATTGAAAATAACGGTATCCAGCTAGACAAGAGCGGAAATATTGTGTTTAAAACACCAGTGGGTAAAAACGTATCCGTGGAGGTGGGCAATTTCATTGCTGGCAAGGCAACATTTGTTGGCGACGTGAATATTGTATCCGCGCTCAAAGCTCTTAGCCTAGAAATCACCAATACACTAAAAGTCAACGGCCGAATAGATGCAGCCGAATACGCAGAGTTTGCTAAGAATATTAGAGTCAATGGTCTTGCGGCAACTGAAAGGCTGACAGCTAGTGACTCGTTAAACGTTGGCAATAACGCTACTGTTGGCGGCCGTTTAAATGTCAAAGAGCTCTATGTAAATGGTGTGAAAATTGACACGAACGGGAGCGGTTCTGGCGGTCCAAGTGGAGGTGACTTGACCATTTTTGTAAAAGTATTGGCATTGACTGCTAAATACGAAATGGGCGATCGGTCATCTGGCTATTATCATGAGCCGCTAAATGATGGCGCCGGGTGGAACTATGGGAAGTATTCTTTCACTCAAGCCTATGAGATGACACCATTTCTAGCTTGGTTAGCGACTAACTATCCAAGTATCCGAAGTGCGCTGGTGGGGAGTGTGGGCACGTCGGAATTTAATAACTCGTGGGCCACATTTGGTGCTGCCAACGAAACGTTGTTCACCGGCGTGCAAGCCGAGTATTTCTGTCGTCAAAAATTGAAACCTATGATTGAGCATTTGAAATCAAGCACAGGCGTGGATTTAAACGACGGCAACAAATGGCTTGGGACACTTTCCATCTTTTGTTCCATCACAAACTGGTATCCCGCAGCTGTCCAAAGCGGCTTCTTTTACAATTTTGTACAACAGTTTGCGAGTTCGTGGAACGACAGCAGCTTTATCACGACAGTTTGTGATTACATCGTGGCCAACGCCGCATCAATGGTGGCGCCAGAATATGTGCAAGGGATTCAGAACCGCTTTCGGGCTGAAAAGGTCGATGCTTTAGCGCTGACGACACCAACGAAGATCCCGTTTGATACGCAAGCAATCGGAGGTTATCAGCTGCCAATAGCTAAACCAATCACAGTGACCTCTGAATTTGGGATGCGAGTACACCCGATTACTGGTGTTTTGCAACTTCATAACGGGATTGACCTAGTCAATGGTAATCCAAATACACCAATTCTAGCATCCAACGCTGGCAAGGTAGTCCAGGCTAGTAGTGAGTATTTTGACTACTACGGTAACTATGTCGTCATCCAGCATGCGGATGGCTTGTATACCGGCTATGCCCATTTGTCACGGATTGACGTATCAGCTGGTCAAACTGTATCAGCAGGCCAACAACTAGGCTTGATGGGCACCACAGGACCATCGACAGGCGAACACTTGCATTTCCAACTGATGAAAGCTTTTTGGCCGAGTAGCGATGATGATTTTGTTAATCCACGGACAAAGATAACGATATAGGAGTGATTTTAATTGGCAATTAGACACGATATAACCTTAAGTACCACAGAACCCAATAATGATATTGGCTTGCTAAAAATCCGGCAAGCCGATGAACAAACCCAAACGTTGGTAGTGCAGCTAACTGCAACGAGTCAGCCGAAAAGTTATGAAGGACTACAAGCCTTTTTCTGTGCCAAGCTTGGTCAGAGTATTGGGCTTGGTATCATTGAGCAAAAATTAGAGCAATCAGAAATGACCAATCCAAAGACCGGGCAGCTTGAATACACGTTTAGACCGGAAGACTGGCAACAAATCGGCCGGCAAGTTGGCTATTTTAGCTTCCGGAAAATGAAAGATGATGGCCACGAGTATGTAGAACAGTTCACGACTCGTGATTTTTATTTTAATGTGACGAAAAATGTGTTTAGTGAAGGACTAACAGAAGTTAAAAAAGACGGCAGTACGTATGTTTGGACTATTGAAGATTTGATTCGCTTGTTTAACGAATATATCGCTAGTGGAAAAACGGATTGGAAAGAATTCGTAGAGCAAAACAAAGAAATACTCGAATCTGTAGATCCTGGTGGAAAAATCCTGTTAGAGTTGATCAACTCTAGAACGAGCTATTCTGGGGAATTATTTCCAGAGCTAAATGCTCGATTAACCGCTGATTTTACTAACATGCAAGACTCTTTATTAAGAGGTACGTTAGATGTCGAATTATTGAGAGCAGAAAACGAAACAGATAGTCAACTGATCAATAAGGCTATTGCCTATGTGCATCAAAATTTTGCAAACGGTAAAATTTTGTTAACCAAAAGCGTGTACGAAATAGATGATAAAATTATTTTAAAATCAAATGTCCATATCGATGGAAGAGGCAATGAGTTGATTCAATCTGAAAATGCTGAATTAAAAGAAATTTTTGGAAAAGACGAAGAGAAACTTGAAAATGTCGACATCAGCAATATGAAAATAGATATCAACAAATCTAATCAAAGTAGCTATATAAGTGGCGAAGAACACAATACAGGGAGGAGCTTCTTGTTAAACAATGTTGATAATCTGGCATTCAGAAATTTAGTTTTTAAAGATATGTTCGGTTCAGCAATTTATGTAACGGATTCCAGCAATATAAAATTTTATGATGTAACAATCAATGATACTACAGGAATGTTTGTGCCAGCAATAAATTTAATTAGAATAAAAAGCGCCAGTGTAGATAATTGTAACTTTTTTGGCGTTAGGGAGTTTGGTGTGTCGTCTTCGAATTTTGGCGTCCAAGCCAAAGACTCAGTTTCTGATATTTCCATCACAAACAGCTATTTTGAACATTTCCAAGCTATCATAGATGGTTCTAAAACAGGCGGAACAACTTTGTTAGGATCAAACGCTAGGATAACAAATTGCGTTTTCATCGAACCTTTAGCGGACATTACAATAAGGTATTGTCGCGGCGGAAGTATGATAGGAAATATAACGAGGGGGTCAGGAGATTACGGGTTGTCTGTCGGAGATGCTGAAAATATCATTGTTAATGGCAACTATGTAGAAGGATCAAACACAGTAGGAATAGGAATCAGAAAATCAAAATATTGTACTGTGTCAAATAATATTTTAAAAAATCCTTGCTCAAATTTCAAACCCGACTATCCACTGATAGAAGCGCAACGAACAGGGATTTATGTAGTTGGATCATCTATAGGCACAATTGTTAACGGTAATAGTATTTTAGATACCAATACTAGCCCAGCTAAAATGTTTCACGGAATTAGAGTCGAAGATTATGCAGCGTCTGTAAAAGGGGAGGACAGTTCAGCAGCAGTAATCAGCAATAATATCATTAACGGGTCTAAATCAGAAATTGATATCTATGCTGATGGAACAAATAATAAACTTTTCTTGAATTCAAGAGCGGATGGAAAAGACACAGGTATCAATCTAGGGTTGCAGCCGTTTTATACACCAAAAAAAGGAGACTTAAGGACTAATACGCTCACAGATAAGCCGTACTTTTACGATGGTACGAAATGGAGTAGTCTATCAAGAATCGTCGAAAGACCAACATCTGCGACATCGGCTGGTAAAGCGGGAGATATAGCTATGGATTCGACATATTTTTATTGGTGTCCAGTTGACAATACATGGTACAGGGTTCAAAAAACTGCATGGTAACCAGAAGGGGGACTCTTTATGAGAGCAGTAAGTAAGAAGATAAACGTTGTTAAAAGTGTAGTCAGCGAAGAAGACGTTTATAAAGAAAAAATCACGAAAATTGTTGAACTACCTGAAATTAAAAATATCGAGGTTACAATTGCTTACTTGAATCAAGAAGAAAATTTAATATCCGAAAACATTTTTTTAATTGAAGGGGCAGATTATGATTTTCTTTTTTCAGATGATATTATTTTTGATGATGGAAAGCAAAAAGGCTCATATAGAGAGGAAGATCTTTGGAAAGTAATAGATAAATTAATTAGTAATGCTTAGGCACGCTCAATGAGTGTGTCTTTATTTTTATAAATTTTTAGGAGGAAGACGGTGAATGAAATTTTAGTGCTATTCAAAAATCAGTTAGTAAAAATGTTTAGTGAATGATGCAAAAAAGCAAGAAGAAACAGAATTGTAAAATACATTTTAGTTGGAGCAATCGGCTTAGTCGGTTGCTTTTTATTTTAGGTGATGGAAGGGCTGCGTATGGAAAAAAATGAAAATTCCTTGTGGATGGAAATCGTCCAGCGTTTAACCAAAATCGAGGAAAATACTAAGGGGATTGACCAAGTAAGTGATAAGGCAAGCAGGGCGCTCGCCAAAGCAGAAGAAAACGAAAAAGATATTGCAGAAATCAAAGAAAACCAAAAATGGACATGGCGAACCATAGCAGGTATCGGCGTGTCCGTTATTGTTTATATCCTAAATAAAATCATTGGAGGGCTTTAACATGGAAGAAATTATGTCAGCGTTCCTCAACGGTTTTTTTATGGTACTAGTAGCGGTCATCGGCTTTGCATCTCAAAAAGTAGCAGCCTACTTTAAAAAAGAAGGCATCTTGATTGAGCTAGAAAGCAAGAAAGCTTACGCCGATATCGTGGTTCGGGCTACCCAGCAGATTTATCAAGAGGCTGATGGTCCCGAAAAACTACAACGGGCTAAAGCACAACTGATTGATTACCTACAGTCCAAAAAAATCTCGTTTACTGAGGCCGAACTAGAATCATTGATTGAATCTACGGTCAAGTCCATGAAAGACGGTATTACAGAAGGGTTGAAGGAAGGTGAATCCTGATGGCTGGAAGTATTTCAAAATTTATCGAGCGGATGAACTACTGGTGTGTCACTGTAAGCCTTGGATATGATCAAAGCAATCGACTAGATTTTCGCGATGGAGGAGAAACCGACTGTTCCGCCTTGGTTCTACATGCTTTGAAAGAAGCTGGCTTTGATGTCGGTAATGCGACTTACACGGGCAATATGCGGTCTAATCTCACAGCGAGAGGCTGGAAAGTAGTAGCGGTTAACGGCAACCCTCAACCTGGAGACATCCTGCTAAATGATGTCCATCACGTTGCAGCATACATCGGTGGCGGCAAGTTGGCGCAGGCTTCCATTGATGAAAACGGCAGAGCTACCGGTGGAAAGGGTGGCGACCAGACCGGGAGAGAAACTATCATTTCTCCTTATTACAACTATCCATGGAACTGCTACCTACGCTGGACAGGAGCTAATGATTCTGGGAGTATGCCACCAGCAACAAGCACAGGAGGGAAAATTAAGATGAAGAGTTTTAAAACGAAGGAAACGTTACAGCTTAGAAAAGCTCCTAGCGTGTCAGCAGCTAAGATTGCTTCTAATATGCCTAAGGGAACAGTCATCAAGTTTGACGACGTGGTGATTGCTGATGGATATATTTGGGCGGTTCAGCCACGGGGTGATGGCAGTAAAGGCTATGCAGCTATCGGACCAATCACAGCTTACGGAACCATTTCATAAAAAATAGCCCTCGGGAAAATCCGGGGGCAGTACATAGACTTTTGGATTATCTTATTCTCAATTCTTGACCTGGAACCAATAAAAAGTTATTTGGATCAATGCCATTCAACTCATACAAGGTATCAATTGAAACCCCTACCCGAGCAGCAATCTGATTTAGTCCTTCGCCAGCAAGCACTGTCGTCGTATCGCCACTTGTTTGCCCTTGGTCGGCACCGTCTGAATTAGTGGTACTTCCATCAACATTCAATGTCGTGCCGTCAGCATTCGTCGTAGTCCCATCTGGATTGGTAATCGTACCATCAGCGTTTGTCGTTGTACCGTCTGCATTAGTGATAGAGCCATCAGCGTTCGTAACTGAACCATCGGCATTCGTCGTAGTGCCATCTGCATTGGTGACAGAACCGTCGGCATTGGCTGTCTCATCGTTGACTTGCCGCGTATCTGCTTGATTTGTTGCTTGATTATCAGCCGTATCGTCATCTGTAGTTCTAGTTTCCGAGATTGCTGGGACGCTGTATTCTTCTGTGCTGGATCTGTCAGCAGTTGTGTAAGATTCACTGCTGGTAGAAGTTTCAAAAGGTGGTTCAGTCAGTTCAAGAGCAGCTGATTCTGTATATTGTTCAACTAAGGATTGATCAAGACCACCATTGAACTGCATCAATACTAGATTATCCTCATCTACAGCTGTATAGGAGAAGAGGGCAGCCAAGCTTTTTCCTAAGTCATCATAATAAGCCTTGGTGGCATTTAAATCATCCAGATTATCAAATATTAGAATTCGTGCATTTTTTTGTTCGACTTCGTTGTCAGTTTCAATCAAAGAAAAAATAACCGTGTCTTTGGCTGTCATAGGCGCCATACCGAAATCATCTTTGGTCATTTTGCGTTTGTTATAAACGACTAGTGATTTATCCTCGAATTTTTTGATGTAGTCATCGACTGAAGCAACATCGTTTTCTTCAGAAGAGGAGGTTGAAGTCTCGACAGTAGAACTGGAGGTAGTGGATGATCTAGAGGTGGACTTAGTTTTAGATTTCTTGTAAGGTTGAAGGACCATTTTACTGCCTTCATCTTTGTCGTCATTTTTCTCCTTGTCCGGAGTAAATATGATAGTATCCTCGTCTTTGGTTATTTTATAGAAAATGTCATTATCATCTTCAGTATCGGTTAATTTCAACTCGTCTTTAGTCACTTCATATTCAAACTTGAAGTTCATTTGTTCAACGAGTTGTTTCCCGATTTCTTCACCCAATGCTTCCCAGCTATCTTCAGCTGAAGATTCCAAACTAGAAGTGTCCACTTTGATAGACATGACATGATCAGAAAATGAGACAATCATATCCGGAGTACCATCTTCTTTCTCTTCTTTGGAAGCTTCAACCAGCCAATCATTTGCCTTCAAGTCCTCAGAAGTCACATACGATTTACAACCAGCGAGTACAAAAACAACCCCTAATAGTATTATTCCCAACCACTTTTTCATTTCCACACCTCAATTCAATTTGATAGTTAAAGTGTAGCATATATCTTTTTTGATAAAAGAAGAAAAAATTGCTCATTTGAGTGGGCTGCATTATGTCTGATGTCTACGGATAACAATTTCTCGTGTTGT
This sequence comes from Enterococcus diestrammenae, assembly GCF_009933255.1. Taxonomy (GTDB): domain Bacteria; phylum Bacillota; class Bacilli; order Lactobacillales; family Enterococcaceae; genus Enterococcus_C; species Enterococcus_C diestrammenae. The sequence goes on from NZ_MAEI01000054.1 coordinate 140,977, forward strand.
GACACGATTATAACGATAGACAAGGACTTTTCCAGCTACTACATCAGCATCAAAAACAAAGAATAAATCCTTCTGATATCGACTCTTTCTGGCGGGTACAGGGAAGTGGTGCTTACCAGATGCCTGCATACTGCTAACTATAATCTGCTCCATCTGTGGTTGGGGTACGTCATAAGTGGTTAAACGTCTAAAATCTTCCCAGAACTGTTTTGATGCCGCAGAATTAAACGCTAAATTTGCTTGCATAATTAGTACCTCATACGATGTGGATATTTTGATTGTTCAAATTCGATTAGTATTTGAGTTTTGCCAATCACAGCATATTTTTTGCATATAAATTGATTCTTCATGTTCAAATAGCCATAGATAACAAGATTAGTTCCCTCGGTCACATCAGCTATAAAGCTAAGAGAGTGTTTAGCAATCAGACAATTATGCCCAGAAAGCTTGAAATATACTAGCGGACTATTCGACATTTTAATGATGTGGATTTTTTCTACTTGGCCTTTTAGAGTTCCCATAGCTATCACCTCGAAAACATTATACAAACATACGTTCGTATAAATCAAGCGAACAAATCTTAAAGAACACAAAAAAAGAGTGATCTCGAAAGATCACTCAATGATGCGGTCAAGAGGACTTGAACCTCCACGGTATTTCTACCACATGCGCCTGAAGCATGCGCGTCTGCCAATTCCGCCATGGCCGCCTGATATGCCGCGATTCTATGGTGGATTGTACTAACGGTTATCGTCCCGTCTGCCAATTCCGCCACGGCCGCATAGGCATGAATATAGAATAACGGAAGGTGCCTTAATTTGCAACTATTTTTTAAGAAAAGGTCCAATTTTTTATAGATCAGAAGCTTGTAATAGCTTGCTTCATAGGGTTTTATGAGGGAGTTGCAGGCTAATTTTCATAGGTAGTTTACCCTGTTTTGTGGGAACTTTTATTGCTCAAGTTTACTTAGAAATATTAGTGGAGACACTCGTGGGCATAACGATCTACAAGCTAAGTCAAAGAGGAAAGGTGGATTTGTAAATATCGTTGAAAGTCTTTCAATTGTCTGAAAAGTAAATACAAATATGAAAAATATCCAAAACATCCAGCACTTTTTCATAAAATTGCGAAAAAAGGTTTATGTAACCGATTTTCTCGGTTATAATGTGTAAGGAAATCAGAGACTGGGGGATGGATATGCGTAAATGGATTATGGCTGGTATGGTGCTTTTGGGCCTGGTGGTGGGAACGACTAGGGTGCAAGCAGCTGAAGCAGAGCTAGTCATCAAAGAAGAAGCGCAACAGTACCAATTGGCAGTCACCAATAAAAAAGGTGATTTGTTAAACTTGGAACCAGGAGCGAAACTACCTGAAGAAACCATTACTTTGGCGAATGAAACTTCTAAAAAAACGTTTAACGTGATGATGCGTCAAGCAGTGTCTGACGATTGGTTGATGGATTATTTGCAAGGGACCGTCTCGGTGGGAGATGAGGTTTATACGTTGGCAGAGATCATGTCTGGCGTGGAAGTTACAATTTGGCCAGGTGTAAAAACACCAGTTACCACCCACCTTTTCTTAGCTGGGGGCGAGTTGGGGAAAGATACGCGGCAAGCTAAAAGTACCATGACTCTCGATTTTACGGTAACCGAAGAAGGTGTCGAGTTGCCAATGACCGCTAATTCGACGGATATGAGCACCTCTCAAAGTTCGAGTTCGCAAAGTAGTCACGCCAATTATGCTGGCCAAACGCCAGGCGGAAAGCTGCCAACTACCGGCTCCCGCATGGGTCAGTTCGCTACTCTTGGCGGATGTATCGTTATCGGTGGGGCGTTATTCTTATTACGCAACCGCAAAGATGAACGATTCCATAAATAATAAAAAATAAACACTGAAGCAAATCGGTTTCTACGCCGAGCTTCAGTGTTTTTTTATATGCTGAGGTATGATCACGTTTGGTTTCACGAACCAGCTCTCTTCGGATTAAGGGCTTAATCTGCTAGTACATCTTGACTAGTAAAATATGTCGGAAAGGCAGCGACGACGGCTTCAGCATCTTCGTTGACTTTGTGGATGTGGTGGCGGATTGCGACGCCTAGAGCTGCTTGATCGTTACTAGCAATCAAGGCAACGATTTCTCGATGTTCTTTTAAAATGTTATCCCAACCTAACTCAGCTACTTCCAAACGCAGGTACCGAAAACGATTTAAAGCCGTATTCAATAATTGGAGCCACTCCCAAACGTGTTGCTTATTGGCGATTTCGTAAAGGGTTTGGTGAAATTCTTCGTCCAGTTGGAAATAGTGGTCATGGTCTCTGGCTTCAAAATAGATTTGCTGGATTTTTAGTTTGTTTTCCAGTTCAGCCAGTTGCACAGGGGTGATGACTTGGGCAACTTCTTGGGCGACGATTTCCTCGATGTTTTCCCGGACAAAGCGGGCTTCGTAGACTTCTTGCAGGTCGATTTTGGAGATGTAGGTGCCACTTTGGGGGATGACAGTCATCAAGCCTTCTTTTTGTAAACGTAAGATGGCTTCTCGTACCGGTGTTTCCCCGATACCTAGCTGATGTACCAAATCTTTTTTGGAGACTTTGGCTCCGGGTTTGAGTTCATTTTTCAAAATCTGTTCTTTTAAGCGGCGGTAAGCTCGGGATTGGTTGTTTTCCACTGGAAGGCACCGTCCTTTCTTGAATTCCTCTTATCTAAATACTAATATATCAGTATTCTGGATGCAAGCTTCTTTTCCTTCCGCGGGATGACCGGCCATAAAAATTCCCTGTTTCTTTCAAAAATTATTCACACTTTTTAATCTTGGTTTATGTTTTCTTCCTTAAGCTTTTTTCAAGGTTTCCTTGGTGTAGCAAATAACTTGTGAGTTATTTTTGCCACGGAAAGATGATGAATGATAAGGAGGACCACCAGTGATTGAAGTAACAGGATTGGTAAAAAAATATGGGGACCAATTGGCCGTTGATCAATTGAGTTTTACCTTGGAATCTGGCCGTATCTATGGCTTGTTGGGAGCCAATGGGGCGGGAAAATCCACCACCATGAATATCATTACCGGTTATTTAGGAGCTGCCGCCGGTGATGTGGTCATCAATGGCAAAAATATTTTGGATGAACCGGAAGCGGCCAAACGTCAAATTGGCTACCTACCAGAAACACCACCCTTGTATCCCGAGATGAAAGTCACGGAATACTTGCAGTTTGCGATGGGGCTTAAGGGGCTTCATAAAGAACGGATCGCGCCCCATCTCCAAGAATTGCTGGAAAAGGTGCAGCTGGAAGATGTCAAAGATCGTTTGATTCGTAATTTATCAAAAGGTTACAAACAACGAGTGGGCTTGGCCGAAGCGCTGATTGGCTGGCCACCGATCATTATTTTAGACGAGCCGACAGTGGGTTTGGATCCGCAGCAAATTATCGGAATTCGCCAATTGATCACCCAACTGGGAGAGAAACATACGGTGATTTTAAGCTCCCATATTTTGGCAGAAGTACAAGAGATTTGTGATCATATTTTAGTGATTCAACAAGGAAAATTGATCGCTAGTGAATCTACAGAAGATCTGTTAGCTTTGATGAATCCTTCGCAAGGACTGGAGCTGGTAGTAGAAGGGGAGGAAAAACAAGTCTCTGACATCTTGAGTAGCGTGCCTAATATTCACAAAGTCGTTTTTGGTGAAATGCTGGCGACCACTATAACCGTCCGTCTTGAAGTGGTAGGCGAGGTGGATTTGCGTCGGGACTTATTTTTTGCCTTTGCGAAAGCTGGTGTCCCGATTTTAGAATATGGGCATTCCCAGACAAATCTGGAACAGGCATTCTTGGAACTGATTAAAGATCCTACACCAGAGGAGGGGCAACCAGCATGATTGCAGTCTATAAACGAGAGCTGAAAAGTTTTTTTCAGACGATGATTGGAAATATTTTTTTGGCATTTTTGATAGGTTTTGTGGGCTTTTATTTCACCATGTACAACCTGAACTACGGCTATAACTTTTTTAGTTATGCTTTAAGTTCGGCGACGTTGATTTTGGTTTTCGTGATTCCGATTTTGACGATGCGTTCTTTTGCAGAAGAGCGCAAAAATAAGACGGATCAGTTGTTATTGACAGCGCCGATAAAAGTAACCAGCATCGTCTTGGGTAAATATTTGGCGATGGTTACCTTGTTTTTGATGGCCTGTCTAGTATTTTGTGTCTGTCCTTTGATTATCAAAACTATGGGAACGGCGCATTTTCGAATTGATTACCTTGCTATTTTGGTTTTCTTTTTGATTGGTTGTTTTTTTATCGCCTTAGGTATGTACGTATCTGCCTTGACGGAGAGTCAGATTATCGCTGCTGTCAGTACCATTGGCATCATGCTTGTTTTCTTTTTTATGTCTGCTTTTTTGGGACTGCTGCCGCAAAGCGCTAGTGGCAATCTTATCGGTCTTTTGATCATCATTGCCCTTATGTGTTTGCTGATTCAAAATCAAATACACTCTTGGCTTGTAACTGGAGCTGTCGCTGGCCTAGTACTGCTAGTGATTTTTACTTGGTATTTCATTGACAATACTGCCTTTGAAAACATGCTAGTGACGTTTTTGACCCACTTCCAATTTTTGGATACTTTATCCCAAATTGCCGATAGTTATGTGCTGAAGCTCTCTGATTTGGTGTTGCTGCTGTCGACAGGTGGGCTTTTCGTATTTTTGACCATTCAAAGCATCGAAAAACGTCGTTGGAGCTAAGCTTGTTATTTTGCTGCCAGTAAGTTAGCTGATAGGAGGATATTATGAAAGAAAAATGGTATACGCTCAAAGTGGCAATCCATCGTGTTTTTTCGAAAGAGGCCGTCTTAGCTTCCATCAAAAAGACCGGTGTTAAAAAAGGCGCTTATCAAGGAGGGCTCACAGTATTGGTGGTTTTAATTTTGGTCATCGCTAATCTAGTAGCAGGACAACTTCCCAGTAACATCAATACGCTAGATTTAAGTGAAGAACAAGTTTTAGAATTATCCGAGACTTCCAAAGAGTATCTGGGGGGGTTGGACGAGAAACTCCAATTCATCGTTTTGGCAGATAAAAACGATGCTGACCCAACTATCGCTTCGTTTATCGAAAAATATGCGGCGACTTCCAAGAATATTAGTGTTCAATGGGTGGATCCAGTCTTGCATCCGGGAACTTTGAGTACCTATAGTGCGGAAGCCAATAGTGTGGTAATCAAAAATAAGACCACCGAAGACTTTGAAGTGATTAGTTTCAGTAGTATTTATAGTTCGAGTTACGATAGCTCCTATCAAACGGTGACAACCTTTGATGGGGATGGTCAATTCACCAGTGCCATCCATAGTTTGACCAATGACACCAGCCACAAGATTTATCTGACATCTGGTCATAATGAACAAGCGCTAGGGACGAGTATCACGGCTTTGTTTGACAAAGCCAACTACGAAACGGCAGATTTAAACACGGTTTTGACCGCGGAAATTCCTGATGATTGTGACTTGTTGTTGATCAATGCGCCAGAGACGGATTTTACAGAAGATGAAGTCAAAAATTTGGAAAGCTATGTAGCAAGTGGCGGAAAATTGATGATTCTCCCTTTATCCCAAGAAGAAAACTTACCAAATCTGACACAGCTGATGAAAGATTATGGCTTGAAAATGACTGAAGGCTATATTGCCGATAGTACCCGGTCTTATCAAGGTCAAGCCTATTATCTGTTTCCAAACGTGACAGCCACCGGCGACTATTTGCAAGAGTTGACCAATCAGATGGTATTGATTCCTAATGCTAAAGGCTTCACTGAAGTAGATCCAAAATCTGATGATATCACGGTGACCCAATTGCTGGCAACGAGTTCTGACGGCTACAACGTGACCGAAGATGACCAAGTCCAAGGCACCTATACGTTGGGGGCTGTGGCGACACAGTCAGTAGCAGAGGAAACTGCTGAAACAACAAGTGAATCTGGCAAAGAAACCACCGAATCCTCCAGCGAAACGGAGGATTCCTCCACAGCTAGCAGCGACGAAACGACCACGGAAGATGTAGCTGCTGAAGGTAGAGTTACGATCTTAGCCTCCTCAAGTATCATCGATGAAACAATGACGACTTCCTTGCCAACCTTAGAAAACAATACCTTCTTTATGAATACGGTCACTGCTAATTTTGATGGCGTCGAAAATATCTCAATTGAAGCCAAAACCATGAATGGCAATACCAACACCGTGCAACAAGCTGGTGGCATTAGTATTGTTGCGATTTTATTGTTGCCAATCTTAATTTTAGCAGCGGGCTTTGTCACATGGTTCCGCCGGCGGAAAGCCTAGGAGGGAGTCAAATGAAGAAATATCTGATTTTAATCGGTGTATTCATCGGTCTCCTTGTTGCCTATCTCCTATTGAATTCTTACAATGAAAAGCAAACGGAAGAAGCCACCGCTGCCAGTGAGGCGGCAACGATTACGGTGATGGCTTTGGGTGACCCTAAGACGTTGGCAGTCACAGCTGGGAATACTCGTTTGACCTTCGAGTATGATGGAGAAAACTGGGTAGCTAAAGGTCATGAGAAAGTGGCTTTGGCGCAGTCCCAAATGGTGAGACAAGTGGCCAGCTTTCAAGAAATGACGGCAAATCGAAAATTAACTGAGGACTTAGATGAAGCTTCCGTCTATGGATTAGACGATCCAAGCATGCGTTTTAGTTACACAGATCAGGAGGGGAACGTTAGCGTATTAAACGTGGGAAATGAATCTACTACAGCAGGTTACTATTATTGCCAAGTGGAAGAAGACGAGGGGCTTTACCTGATTTCCTCAACTGACTTGACTAGTTGGAGTACGGCTTTAGAGGATTATGTCGAAGTGCCGGCTTTACCAAATGTTCAAGCGAGCGCGATTACCGAAATCACTCGCCAATCCGGTGATGAGAAACAAACTTTAGTGGCTAGCGAAGCCAAAGAGGATACGACCGAGGCATCCACTAGTGAGTCTAGCGAAACTGTTGATAGCACAGAAGAGACGACAGCCTCAACGACTGGGACAGAGGAGACCGCGACTTCTGATACCGAAGAGAAGGATCCCTTTGCGCAGGCCTGCTATATCCTTAGCTATCTAGGATTGACTAGCTGTTTTTGCGCAGACGCTTCTGAAGCGGATTTAGCAGATTTAGGGTTAGCGAAAGATAGTCGTATTCAGTATACTTATACTTATCAAACCGATACCGATGAAGAACGCGTCAGCCAGACTTTCTATGTGGGTAGCTACGATAGCGACAAAGCAGCTTATTATGTGATGTTACCAGATGATCCGTCTGTTTATTTGGTCACCCAAACGACAGTAGAAGATTTGGCAGCGTGCTTCACAGCAGAATAGAAAAGAACGAAAAGCAGATGAGTGATTCTAAAGAAATCAGTTGTCTGCTTTTTTGGCAGCGTATTGACTCGCTTTCTCGGCTAGTTGTCAGGTTACCTGTCTCTATCGCCAAATTGGTCTATATGTCAGAAATCCTCACAAACTACGAAACGAATTGAAAAATAATTTAAAAAATTCAGAAAATATTTTGGATTTTTGAAAAGTTCCTGTTAGAATAGCTTACATAACCAACAAGGTTGATTAAAAAAGGAGTGATTGGATGGAGACAGGAAACATCGCATTTATTTTGATTTGTTCGGGAATGGTATTTTTGATGACACCAGCACTAGCGTTTTTCTACGGTGGTCTCGAACGCCGAAAAAACATTCTGAACACCATGATGATGGTCATATGTACGATGGGATTGGCCTCGCTGATTTGGCTTGCGGTTGGCTACAGTCTTTCCTTTAGTGGAGGAGGTTCTTTTATCGGTAATTTCGATAAAGCCTTCTTTAACGGCGTGTCCATGACTCAAGGAGTAGGATTGCCAGAAGGGTTGTTTGCTGGTTTTCAGATGATGTTTGCTTTGATTACTACCGCGATTTTGACTGGCTCGGTGGTTGGGCGCATGCGTTTTCCAGCTATCTTTTTGTTTATTGCAATCTGGTTGGTGGTCGTTTATGCACCGATGGCTCACATGGTGTGGGGTGGTGGTTTCTTGGAGGAAATCGGCTCCATCGATTTTGCAGGAGGCAATGTCGTTCATATTAGCTCGGGCATCTCGGGACTTGTCCTCGCTTTGGTCTTAGGTAGACGACGCGAGTACCAGCAAATGGAATACCGTCCGCATAACATTCCATTCGTGGTGCTGGGAACTGGATTGTTATGGTTTGGGTGGTTTGGTTTCAACGCTGGGTCGGCTTTAGCAGCTGATGGCCTAGCGATTCATGCCTTGTTGACCACCAATACAGCGGCTGCTGCGGGGATGTTAGCGTGGATGTTATTGGAACGTGTCAAAAATGGCAAGCCGACTGTAGTGGGGGCTTGTACTGGAGCAGTCGTCGGGTTAGTCGCAATCACTCCAGGTGCTGGTTTTGTTTCTTTATGGTCAGCAATTGTGATTGGTGCGTTGGTTAGTCCTTGTTGTTACTTCTTTATTTCTGTGATTAAGCATAAGCTTGGCTTTGACGATGCCTTAGATGCTTTTGGCTGTCATGGTGTTGGTGGGATTTTTGGTGGGCTTATGACCGGGATTTTTGCAGATCCAGCAGTCAATGGGAAAACGGGCTTGATTTATGGCGGACCGGAACTATTTATCGCTCAAATCGAAAGTATTATCTTTACGATTGTTTTTGCTGGATTAGCCAGTCTAATCATCATCAGTGTCATCAAACGCTTCCTGCCGATTCGCGTCACTGCAAAAGAAGAAGCCGTCGGGATGGATCGTTCGGAACATGATGAAACAGCTTATCCGACCTTCTCAGGGATGGACTCTTAATAATGGGTGAAGGAGACGAAGAGATGAAAAAAGTTGAAGCGATTATTAGGCAAGAAAAATTTGAGGAACTTAAAGAGGCCCTTGAAACTGATCTGGAAATCAGTGGCATGACGGTGACCCAAGTGCTAGGCTTTGGCAATCAAAAAGGTCAACAAACCTATGTCCGGGGTCAAGCAATTATGACTAGTTTGCTGCCAAAAATTCTGGTAAGTTTTGTCGTTAAGGAGGCAGATGTGGAAAGCGTCATTCAGTTTATCATGACTATTTGTAAAACCGGTGAAGTTGGGGACGGGAAAATCTTTGTCTCGCCGGTGGATGAAGTCGTTCGGATCCGTACCGGAGAACGTGGGACGGAAGCGATTTAAGGATAGTGTTTCGATTGCTAGCTACCTGTCCCATCATTTCAAAACGGTAACAGGTAAAAACTTATTGAGCTACTTGACAGAAGTGCGGATGGTCAAGGCTGCCCAGTTACTGGCGACCAGTGCACTAAAAGTTAATATCATTGGGGATATGGTAGGCTATCACAAAACGCAATACTTTATCTCTCTGTTTAAAAAGCAGTATGGTTTAACCCCACAACAATATCGTCGGCAACACAACCTTCATCAATGAGAAGTGGTTTTTAATAAAAATGGCAAACTTCTCTCTAAAAACTTCCTGAAAAGTATGGATACAGTGCTTTTTTAGGAAGTTTTTTGTAGGTTGAGAGAGGATAACACGTTATCTATGGTGGGCTTCGGGATTGGGTTTCCTTTGAAATGAAGGCGAAACTGATTTCGGATAAGGGAATTAGGGATTGGCTCTGACTTATTTTGTGAGAGGTGAAGACCATTATTTCGTTTTTTTGATACCAATCACTGAAATGATTTGCTCTCTCGCAAATTGGTTTGTTCTTGAAGCAAAACAATTTGCTTTATTTGTGAGGGTATCTCTAGTGCTATCATTTCGAAAATTCGCGATAGCAACGAAATAAACAAACGAATAAGTTAACTTTTAAAAATATATTGAAAACGGTTGTATACGCATTGGCAATGTGGTATTCTCTACTCATAAAAGGGGATAACCCAATAAATAGTTAATCAAATCATTTGGTTAATCAAAGGAGAATGAATATGACCATCCAATTAGTAACGAAAAAAGCCGGGCCTGCTATCAGCAAATACATCTACGGCCACTTCGCCGAACATCTCGGCCGTTGTATCTATGAAGGGCTCTATGTTGGCAAAGATTCTGAGATTCCAAACGTCAACGGGATGCGCACTGACGTCGTAGAAGCATTGAAAAACATCAAAATCCCCGTTTTGCGTTGGCCAGGGGGTTGCTTTGCTGACGAATACCATTGGAAAGATGGTATTGGCGCCAAAGAAAATCGCAAAATGATGGTCAATACCCACTGGGGTGGCGTGACCGAAGACAACAGCTTCGGGACTCATGAATTTTTCGAATTGGTGCGGCAATTAGGCTGTGAAGCTTATGTCAACGGTAATGTCGGCTCCGGCACGGTTCAAGAAATGCAAGAATGGGTGGAATACATCACCATGGGCGGCATTTCACCAATGGCGGAAGAACGTCGCAAAAACGGTCAAGAAGAACCATGGAAGATGAAATTCTTCGGTGTTGGTAATGAAAACTGGGGCTGCGGTGGTAATATGCGGGCGGAATACTACGCGGATGAATACCGTCGTTACCAGACTTATGTCCGTCAATATGGCGATGAAAAAATCTACAAAATCGCTGGTGGTGCCAATGTGGATGATTATCATTGGACTGAAACCTTGATGAAAAATGCCCACTGGATGATGGATGGCTTGAGTTTGCATTACTACGTGCATCCTCATGGTTGGGAAGAAAAAGGCAGTGCCACTGACTTCACCGAGGAAGATTGGTACTTGACTTGTGACAAGGCTGCTTACATGGATGAGCTAGTCACCCGCCATGGCACCATCATGGATAAATACGATCCAGAAAAACGGATTGGCATGATCGTGGACGAATGGGGGACTTGGTTTACTGCAGAACCTGGCACCAACCCTGGTTTCTTGTATCAACAAAATACGATTCGAGATGCAATGGTGGCAGCTATTACCTTGAATATTTTCCACAAACACGCAGATCGGGTGCACATGGCTAATATCGCTCAAACGGTCAATGTATTACAAGCGATGATTTTGACAGATGGTGCCAAAATGGTGAAAACACCAAGTTACCATGTCTTTGATTTGTACAAAGATCACCAAGATGCCAATCGGGTTGACGGTTTTGGTGACATGCCAGAACATGTGACCTATACCGCTTCCCAAAAAGACAATAGCTTAACGTTGAGTTTGACTAACTTTGATTTGAAAGAAACGGCTGAGTTGGCCTTTGCTTTGGATCAAGGGGCAAAAGTGGTTAGCGCTCGTGGACTTGTGGGTACAGAAATGAATGCCTATAACGATTTCGATCATCCAGAAACCGTGACGATTCAAGAGTTTGCTGACTTTAAACAAACTGCTGAAAGCTTGCAGGTTAGCTTGCCACCAATGAGTGTCATCACCTTCAAATTGGAGCTTGTCTAATGACGTGTCGGGGATGTCAGCCCAAAGAAGAAGCGGCTAACGCGGATGTTTCGGCAATCGTAGCGGAAATGCTAGCCTTGGAGCCGGTTCATTTGGAAAAAGAAGTGGCCCAGGCCCGCGTGAGCGTTTGCGAAACTTGTCCCCACCGTTCGTTACACACCTGTACAAAATGTGGTTGTTATTATGAGTTTCGTGCTTATCTGCCCCAAAAGGACTGTCCGGCGGGGCGCTGGCCGAAGCTTGAAGCAGCTGAAAAAGGGGGGAGTTAGCATGCGTTTAGATATTGGTGAAGACTCCTTGCCGGTTTATGAAGCTTTAGCTAGCAAGACCCGTCTGGAAATCTTGCGACAGCTAGCTTTAGGTGAACGCAATATCAAAGAAATGGCGGAAATCCTCGGCTTGTCTGCTGTGATTGTCGGCAAGCATATCAACCAGCTAGAGGCAGCTGGTTTGATTGCCACTCGGCGGGAACCAGGAAAAGGTGGCACTCAAAAAGTAGCAAAAATCTTGGTGGAAGAACTGAATGTCGTGATTGCTCAAGAACAAAGTCGTGGCTACCAATACCGCCAAGAAGTACCTATCGGGCATTACAATCAATTTGATGTTACGCCGACTTGTGGCCTGGCGACTGTGGAAGATTATATCGGTAATTTCGATGAACCTAAATATTTTATGGATACTCATAAAGCTGAGGCAGGGATTTTGTGGTTCACCAAGGGCTTTTTGGAGTATCAGATTCCCAATTTGCTCCAAGAAAATCAACAAGTCGTCGAATTGCAGCTATCAATGGAACTTTCATCGGAGTATCCTGGCTGGAAAAGTGACTGGCCTTCAGATATCACTCTTTCCCTCAATGATGTAGAACTGTGTACGTGGCAAAGCCCTGGAGACTTTGCTGACCGTCGTGGGAAATATACCCCTGCTTGGTGGTCACCAGAAATCAATCAGTATGGGATTTTGCTGACAGTGGATGTGACGGATCGGGGCATCTTCATCGGTGGCGAAAAAGTTGCTGACGTGACTTTGGCAGATGTGACAGCCGATTTGGGGGATTTTTGGAAGTTGAAACTAGAGGTTAAAGAAGATGCGACCAATGTCGGCGGCCTGACCTTGTTTGGCAAAGCCTTTGGTGACTATGACCAAGGAATCGTGATCTTGACGAGCTATCGACCAAAATCAATCTCAGAAAGCTGAATAATCAAATAGCAAAGAACCTTCATAGATATTTTCAACTGTTGTTTGACAGTGAGAAAATCATCTATGAAGTTTTTTGCGTAAGGGCCTTCCTAAGCTCAGAAGTAGGATAAGGAGAAGTGTGGGAGCATCTTTGAGTATCGATGAGAAAGCCTCCCTGACACTTTTTTAAGGGGCATGAAAAAAGGTTTGGGGAACGGGTATTGGAATCCAAAAGACTCATAACAAAACTAATTTTTGGGAGCTTGTGAGTTTGGGGCTTCTTTTTTTATCTAGACGATGGTATCTGTTTCACGAATCTTTCATTGAAAGCAGTATTTTTAGCAATGTTTTGAGAGAAACAGTCAGTATCACTGCTTTTTCTCTCACAGAATCTATGGTAGGCTATAGAAAATATTCGCAACGGAAGGATGTCGATGGTTTTGCATGAAATAAATCAGGCGGAAATGGGCGCATTAAGAGAACAAGTAGTGCATGGCACACCGGCTTTTCCAGTAGGTTGGTACCCTCATTTACGAAGCTATTGGCAAGAGTATTATTTTATTCCTCATTGGCATCGAGAACTAGAATTGATCATAGTAGAGTCTGGTCAGATGGAGTTGGTGATTCAGGGACAGTCTTTTTTATTGCACTCGGGGATGGTGTTGTTGATTCCACCTAATGTTTTGCATACGGCTTATCGTTTGCCAGAGAAAGACTGTTGTTTTAGTTGTATCGTCTTTGCGCCGGAGTTTATCGCTGGGATGGCCCAAGAAACGATTCGACAAGAGTTGCTCGAGCCGTTGTTTGTCTCGGAGTTTCATGAAGACTTACTGATAACCAGTCAAGTAGCAGATGTCTTGGGTCTGTCCGAAGCTGTCCACCAGTTGCTGGAAGCGTTGGACCAAAAAGAGCAAGCTGTTCAGCAGTTACGAGTCAAAGGATTATTGTTGCTAATTCTAGCGACACTCTTTGAGCAAAAAGGTGGTATCAGTCCAAATAACAAGCTGTCGCAGAAATTGCAACAAGACCGGGAAAAAATCATCTTAGGCTACATGGCTGATCACTTGGCGGAAAAAATTACTTTGGCAGAATTAGCTAGTCAACTTAATTTGAGTAAAGAGCAGTTTTCGCGTTTTTTTCGACAGGCTTTTCGTCGCAGTCCGTTGCAATATGTCACACAGATGCGTTTGCAAAAAGCTTGTCGCTTGTTGCTGCAAGGGAATTTGACCATGTCGGAGGTTGCCGAGGCTTGTGGTTTTGACAACAGTAACTATTTCGCTCGCGTGTTTAAGCAACGCTTTGGGATGAGTCCTAGCGAGTTCCAACGAAAATGACAAGATTGTGCTAAAGGATGCCACGAATTCGAAGGTATCCTTTTTTGTTTGGAGGTAAAATGAAACCACTATCATGGGAGGTAGCACAGGTTACTTCCAAAAGCGACTATAGGAGGAAGACAACATGGCAGTCTTTACAAATGGCAAGACCTATCTGGAATTTCAAAATAACAATGAACGGGTGCGAATTATACCTTGGGGGGCCAACAGTTTTCGAGTAGTGGCGACACCCAACGGTCCGGTAGATTTAACTTCGGCGGCTCTTTTAGAACAACCGGCCATTACCGATGAAGTGACGATTACGATCAGAGAAAACGAAGCCACTATCCAATCTGGCAATATTAAAGCAGTGGTCAATTCAGAAGGTTGGTCGAATGTTTTCGGTCGAATCAGTTTTTACGATGGGGCAGGGAAGTTGCTTTTGGCGGAAGCCGATGGTGGCGGGGCACTCTTGAAAAAACCTCGATTTTTTCGCTCGCAAATTGGTGGAGATTACCGGTTGACGGCGACCTTTGCAGCCAATGACGGTGAAAAAATCTACGGCATGGGGCAATACCAACAAGATATTTTAGACTTAAAGGGGTGCAATTTAGAGCTAGCCCACCGGAATTCACAAGCCTCCGTACCTTTTTATGTTTCCAATAAAGGTTATGGTTTCTTGTGGCACAATCCGGCAGTGGGAACGGTGACTTTCGGCGCCAATACCACGGAATGGCGAGCAGACAGTACCAAACAACTGGACTACTGGATTACTGCTGGCGCGACACCGGCAGCCATTGAAGAACAATACAGTGCTGTGACCGGACGTGTACCCATGATGCCCGAATATGGCCTCGGTTTTTGGCAATGTAAGCTCCGCTATGTCAATCAAGATGAAGTCTTGGAAGTGGCACGAGAATACCATCGCCGAGGAGTCAAGGTCGATGTTTTGGTGATTGACTACTATCACTGGCCGCGTTGTGGAGATTATCGCTTTGATGAGCACTTCTTTCCAAATGTCAAAGAAATGGTGGCAGAGTGTCGTTCTTATGGCATCGAGTTGATGGTGTCAATCTGGCCGCAAATCGATGTCCGCAGTGAAAATTTCCAAGAGATGAAAGAACGAGGCTTATTGGTACAGACTGCTCATGGGATGGATGTCCAGATGATTTTTCACGGGAACAATGTCTTTTACGATGCGATAAATCCAGAAACTCGGAAATACATTTGGCAAAAAGTCAAGGCTAACTACCGGGATCAGGGCATTCGTCTCTTTTGGTTAGACGAAGCGGAACCGGAATTTGGCACCTATGATTTTGACACTTATCGTTACTATGCCGGTAGTGTCTTGCAGCAAGGAAATATCTATCCTCGGGAATACGTTCGTGGATTCCATGAAGGAGAAGCGGAAGACTTTGGTGAAAACACCGTGAAATTGGTTCGTTGTGCTTGGGCAGGTAGTCAGCGTTATGGGGCGTTGGTTTGGTCTGGGGATATTCATTCCACGTATCAAGATTTCAAAAATCAAGTGGTAGCCGGTTTGCAGATGGGCTTGGCAGGGATTCCTTGGTGGACCACAGATATCGGCGGTTTCCATGGTGGGGATGTGCGGACTGATGAGTTCAAGGAGCTGTTGATTCGTTGGTTCCAATACGGAGCCTTTAGTCCTGTGATGCGGATTCATGGTTCCCGTACCCCCCATCGAGAAATTTTTAAAGCAGATGGCGAACCGACTGAACAAAGTGGCGCGGCTAATGAAATCTGGAGCTACGGCGAAGAAAACTACCAGATCATGAAGAAATTCATCGATGTTCGTGAAGCAATGCGAGATTACAATCGCGACTTGATGACACAAGCCCATGAAAAGGGAGCGCCAGTTTTACGAGGGATGTTCTATGAGTTTCCAGAAGATGCGACGACTTGGGATCTGAAAGACCAGTACATGTTCGGCGGGGATGTCTTGGTAGCGCCGGTGATGGCAGCTGGGGCCACCACACGCCGGGTCTACTTGCCACAAGGGGCACAATGGACTGATGCCCGGGATGGCAAAGTCTATCAAGGGGGTCAATGGCTGGATTCTAAAGCGGCTATCGAAACCTTACCCATCTTTTTACGAGATGGGCGCCAAGAGTATTTGGTGGGGATGATTTAATCATTTTTTACAAAATAATTAGCAAAATCCGGTGTAGAAAAGCCAGTAAAAATGGTGAATCGATACCGGATTTTTCATGGATAGGTTAATTGATTTAGCTATCCCATATCATTGGACTAAGTAAAAGGATTTAAGTTCAACTAGCATCATTGAAAATAAAGTGGAATTGATTCATGTTAATAAACATCATGTATCGGGGCCACCTTAATTCTTGAGAGTTAATGAGGGATAAGAAAATGATATCCAGTTCTGAATAGTATCTAGAGGGCTAGCGTTTTGTAGAAAAAGAAAAAATTTTAGCTAGCCTTGACGAGTTATCAAAAGGGAAAGTATGATGTGTGAGAACACTTTCATAATGAAAGTAAGAGGGGGAAATAAGATGTCCATCAAAAAGAAGGTACTCTTGACAGTCATCTGTGGGAATTTATTATCTTTTTTAATCATTGTCATTTTTTATTTCTTTACCTCCATGAGTATTATTAATCGAAATATTGAGGTACAAGCCTCCGAAATCCAATCAACTATCTTGCAAAGGCTCAATGAGGTGGTGGCTGACGGGGATCGAATCAATTATTTTTTAAGGATGAATTATACGGATGAATTGCTTGAACTTTATGATGATGAACCTCGCGAGGTAGATACTTTTCAGAGTATAAAATTATCTCGTGACTTATTTAAAATGCTGGAGCCTATTTATCAATATCAACATTACTTATCAGGCTTTGGGATTTATTCGAAAAATAATCGTCTGATGTATCACGGAGATGTGAATTTAAGTTATGAAGAAAAAATTCTTGCAGGGAGAACGAAGGATATTTACCTTGGCAGCGATAAGGATTGGATGATTCCTATTGTCCGGCCAATCATGATAAACCAGCAAACGATTGGTAGTACGGTACTGTATTTAAATTCCGAGAGCTTTTTTTATGATTGCATTAGTGGCTTGCCTGATGGGACGAAGCTTGCTGTTCATGAAGCCGGTGGGGGTGAGCTGTTTTCCACTAGTAAAGGGGAAAAGACAGGGACACCTTATACGCGGACCTTTACCGATGAAACGACTAATCTTGATTTGATTTTAACTTTGCCTAAAGAAACGTTTTTAGGATCATTGACGGAAAATTTACGAGGAGTCATCTTACTTAGCCTAATCATTATTTTTATTGAAGTGGTGGTGACATTTGTCGTATTGCTACGGATTACACGTAATATCAATCGGCTAAACGAGGGGATGGTTCGTGTTCGTAATCAAGATTTAAATGCCGCAGTGGTGATTGATAGTAATGATGAACTACGTGATATGGGAATCGTCTTTAACTCAATGGTGGCGAATATTAATCATTTAATCGCCGAAAACAAGCAGCGGGAGCAGGAAAAAAAAGAAGCAGAAATTGATTTTCTTCAAGCACAGATTAATCCGCACTTTTTGTCGAATACCTTGAATTCGATTTCATGGATGGCAAAGTTACAAGAAGCCAACAACATTGCTTATCTTTCCCGTGCATTAGTGGAACTTTTACAAGCGACGATGTACAAAGGGGATGACTTTATCACGATAGCAGAAGAAGTGGCCCACGTTAAAAATTATGTTGCTATTCAGCAGGTAGCCTATATGGATACGTTTCAAGTTTTTTATGAAATTGATGAAGCAATCGCCGACAAGAAGACTCTCCGTTTTATTTTGCAACCTTTAGTAGAAAATAGCATTATTCATAATTTTGCCAATCAAAAAGACTCAATTCAAGGTGAAATTTATATTCGAGGGTATCAAGAAGGGTCGGATTTGATTTTAGAGATTCAAGACAATGGAAAAGGAATAGATGCCGATATCTTGATGGAAGATGGCTTGCTCAAACCCAGTGGTAAACGGCGATATTCACGAATCGGTGTCAAAAATATTGATAAGCGTATTAAGCTATTTTTTGGTGAGGAATATGGTATTCGTTATGAAAGTCAGATTGATATCTACACCAAGGCAATTTTGCGGTTACCAATTTTGAAGGAAGGAGCGATTACTAATCATGAGAAAAGTCGCAATTTTAGATGATGAATTAATCTTTCGCAATCAGGTGTCCTCACTGCTGACCGATTTTCCCCAGCTAACGGTTGCGATCGCCACTGGTGATCCATATGAACTTTTGGATTTTCTTGAAAATCAGCAGGTGGATTTGATCTTTTTAGATATGAATATGCCAAAAATGAGTGGAATCGAATTTTTAGCCCGAGCAGAGACGCAACAACGTCGTATCAAAGTGATTGTTATGAGTGGCTTTTCCGACTTTCAATATGCGCAAGAAAGCATTCGATATGGGGTCAGTGAGTATATTTTGAAGCATCAGTTAGACAGCGATGTTTTACGTTTGGCTCTCCAAAAAATTGGCATGTTTGAATCCTCCGCCCAACCCGCGATTACTAGTTTTGACTTTGGAACGTTACTTTCTTTGCCGGACCACCAAAAAGAAGCCTACATGCAACAGTTTGCAGAGTCGTTTCGCGTGAAGCAAATGATTGCCATGACGATTGTTCCTATTTCGATTGGGACCAAGATAGGTGACAAGCGAAAGTATAAGTTACGAGCTGCCAATGTTCTGGAGGACTTGGTGCAGGATATGCTTGCGTCAGATATCCAAGAAGTCTCACAAGTGACTGCAGAAGGCGATTTAAATATCCTCTTTTCTTTTGTTACGATGCATTCCATGCATGATATCGAGGAATACTTAAATTCATTGGAGTATCGATTACGCAATGTGAGCAAACGTTTACTAGATGTGGCAGTTTTTATCCGAGTAAGCGGGCTGCACAATGATCTAGTACAAGCTTTGGCGTTTTTTGAGAACCCTGAGAAATTATCGAATGAGTTGTTTTTCTCGAAAAATGGTGAATCCATTCATGGAGAGGGCTTAGCTGAATTTGCTAAAGAATATGAGTTAGCAAAGATGCATCTTCTACTAAGAAAAATTTACTTTTTCACTTGTTATTACAACAAGGAAGAAGTCGTTCGGCTAGTTAAAGAAGTCTTTGGGGAAGTCAGGCGTCTACGTTTAGATCGTGAGGTGGGCATTCGATTGATTTCGCAAATGGAATTTATGATTGGTATGGCCATGAGTGATACCATGAAAATGCCGATAGATACTGATATTCAGGTGGATTATTATCAGCATTATGATACGCTAAATCGGATTGAAACCAATTTCTTAGCTACTTTGGAGGAGAGTCTTAGTCGTTATTATCAAGTGACAATCGGCCAGTTAGAAGAAGGCGTGCAGCAAGCGTTACTATACATCCATCAACATTTTCGTGAAGAGATTAGTCTACAGGACTGCGCTGAAGCCATCTCTTTAAATTATGCTTATCTAAGTCGTATTTTCAAAAAATCGGCTCCAGCTTCTTTTAGCAAGTACCTGTCAACGCTACGTATCGAAATGGCGAAGATTTTACTAGCTGATCATCAATATTCCGTCAACGAGGTGGCTAATCTATGTGGATATAGTAGTTATAATTACTTTTTCCGTATTTTTAAAGAAGTCACCCAAACTTCGCCGAATGCGTTTATTAGTCGAGACGTTTGTAGTCACTTTAGATAAAGCTATTTATTGCTATTGACCTACCCTATCTGAAAGGTAGGTCTTTTTCTTATCCGTTTAGGGTAAAGGACGGGCTACTTTTGGAATCAAGGTATCACCGACTCAAGGAAAGGAGCTAGATAAATTGATTTCGTCTGTTGTTCCATTAGGTTCTTTTACTCATTTAACTAAAAAGTAAAAAAAAGAGAGTCGATGTCAAAAAATTATCATAAAACCGCTTTCAAATTATCGCTATACTCAATATATCAAGCAAGGAGGAATGACGATCGTGAAAAAGAATGTGATTGGGATGTTAGCTGTTGTTTCTATGTCTGCGTTGACTTTATCAGCCTGTGGCGGTGGTGATTCAGAAAAAAAGGCTAGTTCAGGTTCAGGGAATGAGTTGACAGCAGTCGTGGTTAAACATAGCCTGACGAAAAAAAATAAGGATATGGAGTGGCTGACAAAACTTGAAAAAGATTTAGATGTCAAAATCAAGTGGGAAGAAGTTTCTGCTGATTGGGATCAAAAGAAGTCTCCTATGTTGGCTTCAGGTGATGTTCCTGATTTGATTATTGGGCATAATATCGTGGCCGATACAGAATTTGCCAAATTCCCTGGTTTGTTCGCTGACTTCAATGATTATATGGACAAGCTGCCAAACGTACAAAAGATGTTTGAAGAAAAACCACAAACGGAAGCCATTTCGACTCAGCTGGATGGAAAGATTCTTGGTTTACCAAAGTATCAACGCTTTTGGCCGATTTCTGCTTCTCGTCAATACATTAACCAAGAATGGTTGGATAATGTCGGGATGGAAGCACCGACGACCTGGGATGAGCTTTATGCTGTCTTGTTAGCTTTTAAAGAACAAGATGCAAATGGCAATGGGGATGCAAATGATGAAATACCGATGGATTGGAGCCCAGTAGGAACTGGTGGGTTTGGTTATTTCCAACCAATGCAATTGTTAGCAAGTACGGGCATCGTACCTTCTGGCGGTGGGAATCAAGGGTATTTCGCTGAAGACGGTGTCGTAAAAAGTTTCTTTACTGATGAACGTTACAAAGAAACCGTTGAATTTTTAAATAAATGTTGGAAAGCGGGTCTGATTAACTCGAAAGCCTTCTCGCAAGACTATAGTGCGTATCAGTCTACTGGACGTGGTGATGGCGATGATGCAAAAGTTGGTTTTACATGGGGCTGGGAAGCTTCAGACCGCTTTGGTACGAAGATTGCTGATCAGTATACCTCTCTGGCACCATTGGCTCAAAAAGCGGGGATGACACCAACTTGGAGCTATGAATGGGACTTGAACTATGCGCCTAACTGTGTGGTAATGTCTGCTAATACTAAGAATAAAGACAAAGCCCTTGAGTTTATTAATGCTCTTTATGATCCAGAGATTGGGTTGCAAGAATTATTTGGTTCAATCGGTCCAAATATTGAAAAAGATGGCGATAAATATACCATCTTACCGCCTGCTGATGAAAATGTCGATCCAGGAACTTGGAAATGGACGAGCACTTAGGCTGACAATTCACCAAAATATATTGCGGATTCATTAGATGTGACACTTGGAAAAGATATGCAAGATGTGCAAGAGCAAGATAAAGCTTTACATCCTTACGTAGATGATATCGTTCCTGAAAAATCCGTGATTCCGGTGGGGATGATGAAATTTGAAGATGCGGATGCAACCACATTATCCAACAACAATACAACGATCCTTAATGAGGCCATGACAAAATTTGCTAAATGGATTACTGAAGGCGGTATTGAGGAAGACTGGGATGCTTATGTGAAGACATTGAACAGTGCTGGTCTGGAAGAAAATTGTAAGATTGTGCAAAAAGGTTTTAATCAATTCTACGGATTAGACTAACGTTTTGAAGTCAAAATAGGTAAGGCTAGTCGTCGATTGGGGAAGGACGCATACAAGTTGGCCCTTCCCTGGGAGACGACTTATTGCCGGCTTCATAACTGACAGTCGAGGAGGTACGTGATGGAACAAGCAATTGCACCAGTAAAAATCAAGAAGAAAAAATCAATATTGGAGCATTTTAAAAAATACTGGCAACTTTGGCTGATGGTTGTACCAGCAGTGGCAATTATTATTGTGTTTAACTATATACCGATGTATGGCGTCCAGCTGGCTTTCCGCGAGTTTGACTTTACGAAAGGGTTAACCGGTGGGGAATTTGTCGGACTAAAATACTTCCGACAATTTTTTGACAGTCCAATGTTTAAACCAGTTTTAGTGAATACCTTACGAATTAGTATTGCGACGTTAATCATCGGATTTATCGCACCAATCGTTTTGGCACTGTTAATCAACCAAGTGCGTAATCCCAAACGCAAACAAGTACTTCAAACAACAGTTTATATGCCGCATTTTATTTCTACTGTGGTCATGGTCGCGATGTTGCAAGTTTTTCTATCGCCAGAAACCGGTGTCTTGACGAATATTTTTAATCTCGAAAAAAGTACCAATCTTCTTGGTAGTGTGAAAACCTTTGTACCTGTTTACGTGATTTCCGAAGTTTGGCAACATTGTGGTTGGAACAGCATCATATACTTAGCTGCCTTATCTAGTGTTGATCCTCAGCTTTACGAATCGGCAGATATCGATGGAGCCAATCGTTTCCAAAAAATTCTTCACGTCGATATCCCAGCCTTAGTCCCAACAATGATGGTGTTATTGATCATGAACATGGGTGGTGTGTTGAGCGCTGGGTTTGAAAAAACGTTATTGATGCAAAATAGTTTGAACTTGCCGGTTTCGGAAGTCATCGCAACATATGTGTATAAGATTGGGATTTTAAGTAGCCAGTTTAGTTATTCTACGGCTATTGGTCTCTTTAACAATATCGTAAACTTTGCATTCCTCGTTTTGGCGAATACTTTGTCGAAGAAATTCTCCAATCGTAGTTTGTGGTAAGGGGGAAAGGACACAATGATTAAAAAATGGTTGAAAGGTAAGACGAGAGGAGATATCACTTTTGAAGTACTATTGGTGATTCTTTGTATCACGGTCTTCTTTATTATTGCTTATCCTCTTTACTTTATCGTCATTGCTTCAGTCAGTGATTCCAACATGGTTTCCCGGGGGCTAGTAACACTCATTCCTAAGAATATGAGCTTATATGGTTTTGGTAAAATTTTAGGGGATGAACGGATATGGTCCGGGTATCGTAATACGTTGATTTACACTCTTGGTGGGACTGCAGTGAATCTCTTTTTTACCCTACCAGCGGCTTATGCTCTTTCTCGGACAGAGTTCAAACCGCGAAAAGTGTTAATGTTTTTATTCACCTTTACCATGTTTTTCAATGGCGGCTTGATTCCGACTTACTTGCTTTACAAAGAAGTTGGTTTGATTGATAGTATGTGGGTTTTCATCGTGCCTTCAGCAGTCAATGTTTACAATTTGATTATCGCTAGAAGCTTTTTTGAAACTAGCATTCCAGATAGTTTATACGAAGCAGCTTCTTTAGATGGCTGTTCCTATTTGAAATTCTTCATAAAAGTCGCACTACCATTATCAAAAGCGGTTATTTCTGTGATTGGTTTGTATTATTTAGTCCAACACTGGAATGATTTCTTCACTGGTTTGGTGTACATTCGCGACTATGAAAAACAACCCTTACAAATTGTCTTGCGGGACATCTTATTGTCCAATCAAGCGAATGCTGGTGGGGCAGGCTCACTGGGAGATGGATATGGACAGCAGTTTGCCGACCAGATAAAATATGGCGCAATCATCGTTTCCACTTTGCCAATTTTGGTGATTTATCCCTTCTTACAAAAATACTTTGATAAAGGTGTTATGATTGGCGCAATGAAAGGATGAGAACAAATGACGAAACTGGTAGATATGCATGTGGGGTTGGGAAAAATCGGCTGGCGCCTCTTTTTGTTGAATCTCTATTGGCTGATCCATACCTTGATGGGGGGCATCATTTTAGGAATAGCGCCATCCACAAGAGTGCTATATCAACAATTAATCCAAGATGAAAAAAGTGAGGAAATTGAAAATAAAGGCCTCTGGCAAGCATTTCATACGGCTTGGAAAAAGCAGTTTATTACTGCAAACAAGCTGATTTTACCACTCATCTTGTTAATTGGGATGATATTTCTTGAAATTCGTCTGTTGTCAGTGATGACCTTTACCCAAATGGATATCTTTATTTCGGTGGCATTGCAAGTGCTTTTCCTCGCTCTAATCACTATGTTACTCAATATTTTTGCATTTGGTGGACAGCAAGTTACTGCCAAAGAAAGCTATCGTCAGTGTTTGATTTTGGTTTTCGGCCGCCCCTTGTTTTCTCTCGGGAGTTTGGTAATGGTGCTATTGATTTTATCCACCTACTATGTCATGCCTGGATTAGGCGTTGTTTTTGGAATTTCCACTATTGCCTTTGCGCAGATTAAGTATTTAGGTAAACACATAGACTAAACAACAAAAAAGATGAGGTCGTCGGTATTTTCGACGATCTCATCTTTTTTGTTAGCTTTATAGGATTCGTATGATAGTAGCAAGATTGGTCAAAGGCAAAGAAACATTGGCGTTCATTTCGCTTCTCAGGGGTTACTGTCATACCATTTTCTTACAACTCCCCAGTGGTTTTCCCAGCAATTCGCCCGAAAGTGATGATATCGGTGATTGCATTCCCGCCGAGGCGGTTGCTACCTTGGATGACACCAGTAAGTTCGCCAGCAGCATAAAGGCCTTTGATAGGGTTGCCTTTCGCATCGAGAACTTCGGTATTTTCATTGATGACCAAGCCCCCCATAGTATGGTGCACAGAAGGGATGGCTTTTTCGATATAGTAAGGACCTTTTTCAAGGGAGACTAAGCCACCACGGTGATGGAAGTCTTTGTCATCACCACTTTTAGCATAGGCATTTACTTTTTCAATCGTTTTTTTCAAGTTGGCAACGTTAATATCAAAGAAATCAGCTGCTTCTTCTAACGTATCGGCTTTGACTAACAATTTGTCTTTGATTAATTCATTGTATTCGTCTTCGTGGGCTTCTTTGGTTTTGGAGATGGCATCGATATCATCGTTCCACAATTGGTAAGTGTAGCCACCAGTTTGCGCTAAGATTGCTTTGGAAATAACATCGCGGCGTTCCAGTTCCTCGACGAAACGTTGGCCTTCTTGGTTGATTAAGATGGCGCCGTCAAAGCGGGTATCTGCCAGTAGGGAAATGACACCGGTTTTAGGGTTGGCCACGGGATAGGTTTGGATACTTTCCATATTGGTCAACGCCGCTCCAGCTTTTTCTGCCATCACGATGCCGTCCCCGGTGGTTCCTTCAGTATCTGTGGACATATAGCGTTCGTCGTATTCAGGATTGTATTCTTTTCGCATTTCAACATTGGAACCGAAGCCGCCAGTCGTTAAGACAACGGCATCTTTGGCATGAAATTCCACTGGTTGTTCTTCTTTATAGGTGGCTTTCACACCGGTAACTTTGCCTTTATCATCTTGAATCAATTCGTCGGCTTTGGTATCTACCAAGATATCGACTTTCAAGGATTCAGCTTTTTTCTTCAGTTTGGAAATGACTTCTTGGCCGGTATGTCCCACGGGGATCAACGCCCGTTTGTAGCTATGGCCGCCAAATTGGAAAAGTTGATCATCTAAAAAGTCAACTTTGACTTCATCTTTTAACCATTCCGCTGAATTCAAGGCATTTTCAGCAAGGATGCGGACCATCTTAGGATCCCCTAAGTTGTCGCCACCTTTCATGGTATCTTCGTAATAGCTTTCGACTGAATCCCCTTTGATGCCTAATTTTTTTTGCACCCAGTTGCCAGGGGCATTCATCTCACCACCAGAAATCAGGGTATTACCGCCAACTGTTGGCATTTTTTCAATGATGACGACTTTTTTGCCCGCTTCTTGCGCTTCGATTGCAGCACTAAAACCAGCACCGCCTGATCCCACTACGACGACATCGTACTCTTGTTTGTCGGCAATCTTATCGGTTTTCTTTGCGCTAGCTTTTACCGCCGCCAAAGTGATACCGGATTTTTCGATGGCATCTTTCACCGCCGCCAAATAACCTTCGCTAGTGGCAGTGGATCCGCTGATAACGTCCACGTCGGCTGAATTTTGTGAAAGAATCGTATTTTTCAATTCTTTGTAGACGGGTTCTGATAGGACCTCATTTTCTTTTTGGTCTTTGATTTTTATATCTTTGATTTTTTCGCCAGCAAAAGTGACGGCTACTTTGATATCCCCGTGCTTCCCGGCGCCGGTACCTTCGACCGTTTTACTCTCATTACTTTGCCCATTGCTATTGCCACAACCAGCAATCACTAGTAGAGTAGCCAGTGCGATGGCGACTTTTCCGAACTTCTTTTTCATCTGTTTCTTTCCTCCTGGACGATTTTTTCAAACAAATTCAGTATAATGGGAGCGACCTAAAAAAGCGTTGGACTTTTTGAGATACAGGTGGACTTTTTAAGCTATCTGTGAAAAAAGACACAAGGAGTATTTATGAATTCAATTAAGAAAAAGACCATTTTGATTTTCCTAGCCACCTCTCTAGCCTTGATTACCGCCTTAACCTTGACGATTCACTATGAGCTGACTCGTAAAACGATCCCTTTGAACCGGTCGATTACCCAAAAATTTGTGGATAATCGCACGAGTCAAATCAATAGTTGGTTCGGGGAGCGTTTATCCGAGTTGCGCCTGTTAGCTTCACTTTCCAATACCCACGAATACCAGCGGGAGAGCTTTTTCGCGGAGACGGAAAACTTAGTAGCTACCGCACCGGAAAACTATTTGTCGATTCGCTTGGTTTCCAAAAATGGTACTTCTTATTCTGCGGATCCAATCATCCCCAGTTTTTCCGTCCGAAAACGGCCCTACTACCTTAAGATGACTCAAGATCCTACTTTGGCATATACCGTCAGCAATCAGCTGATATCCAAAGAGGACCATCAAGCAGCAGTGGTGATTTTGTATCGTTTGGCGACACCTTTAGCCGATGAAATTACTTACATTGCGGCGGCAGTTCCCCTGCAAAAAGTGATGTCTCTGGCAAAAGATTTGGATCTGTACGATGGGACGGGGATTTTATTGGGAGAAGAAAGTCGTCCACCAAAAGTCGATTCCAAGCAGCAGCTACTGTTTACAAGTGAAATTGACTATTTGCCCAATTGGCAGGTGAATTATATCGTCAGTCGAGGAAGTCTTGGTGCCAGTACCCAGCAGCTATTGCGAATTTTACAAATCGTTTTGGTGATTGTGTTATTGTTATTGGGCGTTTTTTTACTCCTGCTCTTCCGTGGAATTTTGCGCCCGATTGTAACTTTGCGTGACACGATGTTACAAGTTCAAGCTGGGGATAAGACCGTCCGAGCTCAAGAGACAGGCCCTACAGAGATTGCTCAATTGGCGACGGCTTTTAATACCACTCTGGATAAAGTCTACGAAAACGAAGAGAAGTATCGCAAGGCTTCCTTGCGAGTTTTGCAGGAACAAATTCAACCACATTTCTTGTATAATACCCTAAATACGATTCAGTGGCAGATTGTCGGTGGGGATTTGGAGCGGGCAGTCACCATGTTAGAAAATTTGAGCATGTACTTAAGAAAAGGACTGAATCACGGAGACGAACTTTGTCGGGTGGCCGATGAAATCGCCCATATTCGTAGCTATTTAGCAATTCAGCAAGTTCGCCATGAAGAGTTAGCAGAGGTGTCCATTCATTTGCCACCAGAGCTTGCAGAAAAGAAAATGCTGCATTTCCTTTTGCAACCAATCGTGGAAAATGCCATCGATCATGGGATACGTACGCAGCAACAACGCAGTTCCCGTCTTTGGCTGACGGTAGCGGGGACGGCAGCTGGTTTGGTTCTCACTGTGGGCAATGATGGCACACCGATTGCACCAGAAGTCTTGCAACAGCTTAATCAAACTGGCGATCATGAGCCACCAATGGCTGATTCCACTGATGCCGGTTTTGGTTTGCTAAATGTGCGGCGCCGTTTGCAGCTGACTTATGGTAACCGGGCGCAGATGGTATTTGCTAGTGATGAATTGGCGACGGTCGTTACGATTTACTTGCCGTATCTGGAGAAAGGAGTAACGGATGAGCACTCTCTTATTAGTAGATGATGAAAAGCCTTTGCGAGAAGGCTTAGCGGCTTATATACGTCAGAGTACGACGTTATTTTCACAAGTCTTGACGGCAAAAAATGGCACGGAAGCGTTGCAGTGCTTTGAAGAACAGCCGATTGCCGTAGCTATGATTGATATTAATCTTGGGGATTTTAATGGCTTAGATTTGATTGCTTTGTTAAATAAACGGTATCCTGATACGATCATTGTGGTGATTAGTGGCTATGATGATTTTGAATTTGTGCGAAAAGCATTGACATTAAAAGTCCATGATTACTTATTGAAGCCGATTCCTCGTTCAGATTTGGCGAAGTTGCTGACGGATTTGGAAGGACAGCTGGCAGCTTTAACGCAAAAGAAGCCCAATTTGCCAGTTTCTCAAGATCCTAAGCTAGCCCAACAAGCAATGAGCTATATCGAAAACAACTATTTTGATCGTTCCATATCACTGCAACAAGTCGCTCAAACATTTTTTGTCAGTCCGTCTCAGTTAAATAAACTGTTGAAAAAGGATTATGATACCACTTTTGCTGAATTGTTGATTCAGTATCGATTAGATAAGGCTAAGGAGTTATTGCAAAGTGACGGGCTACAATACCCCATCGCAGAGATCGCCAAGAAAGTCGGCTATGATGATTCCCATTATTTCAGCCGCCTCTTCAGGAAAAAAGTCGGGATGACGCCGAGCCAGTATCGAAAATTGCCATCTAAAGAAACGCTTCGTGATTGAAAAGTACAAGTAAATGAAGCTAAAAAGCGAACCCGAAACATGGGCTCGCTTTTTCATTTAAGCTAATTTTCAAAAATGATTTCTAGCTTATCTCCACCTTTTCTGGTTATCCCTCTAACGACAAGTTTCACCCATCTAGCTAAAATAAAAAAAGAAGCAAGGGCTGCCAATCTTGGCGCCACTTGCAGTGAATTTCCTATGTGAAGGAGTTTTTGATGACGATGAAGACAATACCAACAACGCAGATTACGATTACCGATCCCTATGTTAGCCGGGCCCAAGAGAATTTGGTGAACTATTTGTTGAGTTTACAAGCGGATAAGTTTCTTTATGAAGTGTACAAAGTGGCAGGTCTTGAACCGTTGACAGACAGCGGTTATCAAGGCTGGGAGCGCAGTGACAAGATTAATTTCCGGGGGCATTTTTTCGGACATTTTATGTCGGCTTGTGCCTTGGCGTATCAGAGTGTGGCGGATGCTGGGACCAAAGCCGCTTTAGTAGAAAAGATGCAAGTGGCAGTGAATGGGCTAGCGTCGGCTCAAGCTGCTTATGCTCAAGCTCATCCTGAAAGTGCCGGGTATATTTCCGCTTTCAGAGAGTCGGCACTAGACGAGGTAGAAGGTCTTCCGGTGGCGCCGGCAGACAAGGAAAATTGCCTCGTGCCGTGGTACAACTTGCATAAAGTGTTAGTTGGATTGATGGATATCGCTGAATACCTGGTAGTGAAAGATCCGGAAACTAGTCAATTAGCGCTACAGACCGTGAGCCAATTTGGGGACTACATCTATCGGCGCATGATGAAGCTAGCAGACAAAAATCAAATGTTGAAAATTGAATATGGCGGCATGAACGATGGCTTGTATCGCTTGTTTGAACTGACGGGCAAAAAAGAACATGCCATCGCGGCGACGTATTTTGATGAAACCAGTTTGTTTGAGCAACTAGCTGCCGGCCAAGATGTCTTGCCTGGCAAACATGCCAATACCACGATTCCAAAATTGATAGGAGCCTTGAAACGTTATCGTGTTTATCAAAATAAAGAGGCGCAGCAAACCTTGTCACCAGAAGAGCTTGATCAGCTGCCAACTTATCTGAAAGCGGCGGAAAACTTCTGGGAAATCGTCATCAATGACCATACGTATTGTACTGGTGGCAATTCACAGAGCGAGCATTTCCACGAACCCCATGAACTGTATCATGATGCAGCCGTCGCTAATGGCGATTGTACCTGTGAGACTTGTAATACTCATAACATGTTGAAGTTGTCCCGCAGTCTTTATGAAGTCACTGGTAATCCCAAATATCTGGATTACTATGAACGGACCTATATCAATGCTATCTTGGCTTCCCAAAATCCGAAGACAGGGATGATGATGTATTTCCAACCGATGGGCGCTGGCTACAATAAGGTTTACAATCGACCTTATGATGAGTTTTGGTGTTGCACCGGGACTGGTGTGGAGAGTTTTGCAAAGCTAGCGGATACTTACTATTATCAAGAGGGGGATACCGTCTATCCAATCTTGTATTTCTCAAATGAAGTGACGTTGCCGCAATACAATGCCAAACTGATCCAAAAAACGGACCGTAAAACGGGTGTTAGTCAGTTTCGTCTCGTTGCCATCGATGAAGCGAAACCTGTCACACCGATTCGGCTAGCCTTGCGTTTGCCGGCTTGGGCCAAAGACTGGTCTTTGTTGCAAAATGGTGAATCGCTAGCTAGTACAGTGGAATCTGGCTTTATTCACCCTGCAACAGCTTTGACAAGTGACAGTGAAATCCAGTTAAACCTCACCATGACTGTTAAAGTCACGTCGACTGCTGATAATCCCCGCTACATCGCCTTTGAGTACGGCCCTTATGTTTTAGCTGCCCATCTGGGAAAGGTGGCGGTCAACGAGGACAATCCCAACGGTATCTTGGTACGGGTCGGGACCAAAGAGGCATTGTTGCCAGATAGTCTAACAGTGAAGGATAATACTTGGTTGAGTCAAGCTGCGGAAAAATTACAACCGATCGCCTTACCGGAAAAACTGGTTGCCTTTCAATTGATGGATACCCAAGAAAAGCTGGTTTTCTCTCCTTATTATGAAATGCACGGGGAACGCTATGGCTTGTACTTTGAAGTGCAAGAAGCGGATTCTGAGTCGGCCCAACAAACCCTACGTCGCCAAAAAGAAGCGTTGCGGCAACAAGCCTTAGTGGCAGCCGAACTGCACAATTTTGACGATAATAACAGCGAATACGCGAAAAATCTCGCCTATGAAAAAAGCGAAGTGGAAGCTAGCTGGGGCCGTCGCTACCGGCAAGCCTTGGCGGGGGGCTGGTTTAGCTATGGGTTTCCGATACAACAAGGCGCGCCAGTGAAGTATTTACAACTGACTTTGAAAACCGAAGAAGCCGGCAGCCAATTGCAAGTGGTCTTTAATGATGACCTCGCCACCCAACAACTGGTGACAGTAGCAGCTGATGCCGCAACTGACTTTTACCAGATTAACTTGGAAGTGCCAGCAAACCTTCAAGAATCCGCCACTATCAAAGTAACCTTCAGTGGTGTCGCAGCAAAAGCCAGTGCCCGCTTGTACGGTATTGCCTTTTTGCGAGGCCTGACTTACGGGACGGAAAATGACTTAACGGACATCCATCCGCAAAATGGCCAGTTAGAAAACTGGGAAGAGGAGCTTATCCAAATCAAAAGTCAAACCGAGGATGAGTCGGTACTAGTGTCTTTCACTTTAGCTGATCCGACAGGTTTGCTAGTGATTGATGACATTTTGGTAGATGATAGTAAACCACGACTTCTTACCCAAGGCCAACATCAAGTGGTGGTCTTTGCCGGTGATCACACAGCACAAAAAGTATATCAACTAGAAATTAACTAATCATCTAAATCATAAAAAAGAACACTATCCGAGGGAGCGCTAAAGCTTCCTTAGATAGTGTTTCTTTTGTTCTTCGTTATTTCACCACTTTAAACAAACGTCCGCCGTGGCTGTTGACCGTCATTGCCTCCGCTTTGGCTAGCTCTTGATTTGCCCAAAGATCTGTATAACTTTCTCCATCAAGCAATTCTTTTAGCACTGCGGGTAGTTCAGCAGCTGCTTCTGACACGTTGAAGACACCATAGTATTTGTCGTCAGCGGAAGCGGCTTCCCAGATAATAAACTGCTCATCCCGATACAGTTGGCGACGAGAAGTCAAGCTGTGGTACATCTCCATGACAGCCTTGTTGGTAAAGAGGCTTAAGGTGAAGTCGTCGATATCTGGCAACGTACCGCCATACATCAATGGAGATTGGAAAATCGTCCACAAACTCATCAATAAATACTGTTCATCTTTGGTAAAGCGGGTCCAGTTGTCGCCACCACCGCCATCATGGGCGCGGATGCCGATATGACCCAATGGCAACATGTCACAGTCTGGCCAGTTCCCTGGTCGGACAAAAGGGGCCCACTCCGCGCAACGGTCAAACATCACATACAGGGCATCCCAATGATCCCAAAAATCATCCGTCATGCGCCACATGTTGGCATTGTCTTGTAAAAACCAGCCTTCATGGACTTTTGCCGGGCCCGGGGAGAGGGACAAGACGATTTCTCGCCCGGTTTTATCGATGGCTTTGCGAATAGCCGCGATTTCTTTCAAATGACCGCCACCATAAAGATAGCTATTGGCAATATCGTCGACTTTGATGAAATCCACGCCCCAAGAAGCATACAACTCCATCAAAGAATCGTAGTATAGTTGGCCTTCTGGTTTGTCCACATTGACGCCGTACATATCAGAGTTCCACGGGCAAATATTGTTTTCGGCAATATCCCGGGCTCGCAAATCCGTCCCTTTGATTGGGGTGTTTTGATGCACGGCTTGCCGTGGAATCCCACGCATGATATGGATGCCGAATTTTAAACCTTTGTCGTGAATATAATCTCCCAAGGCTTTGAAACCGACTCCGTTAGCTGCAGAAGGGAAGCGATTTTCAGCTGGAATCAAGCGGGAATATTCATCCATACATAGGGGATAAAAGGCGTGATACCAAGTGGAATCGGCTTCTGGCTCGCTCCATTGGATGTCGACTACGACGTATTCCCAACCGTATTCTTTTAAATTTTCCGCCATAAAATCGGCATGGGCTCGGACTTCATCTTCACGTACGGAAGCACCGTAACAATCCCAAGAGTTCCAACCCATCGGCGGGGTTTTTGCAAAATCTAAATGACTCATACTGATTCTCCTTTTTGACTGATTTCTAGGAAACAGGCTACTTTGTTTCCGTCTTCATAAAGATACTGCAATTGACAATGGCAGGTGGAAAAAAAGCTAGCGCAATCATCAAAAATGGAAAGAATCCTCGCATCATTTGAAGAGTCATTGTAAAAAAACAAAAGCCCAATCTTCTTCCGATATAGGGGAGAGAAGAGTGGGCTAGGATAGTTCTATCCATTAAAATAGGTCTTCAAAACGAATTAATGTCACGCGATTTTCTTCAGCAAGGGCCCGAGCATCAGGGGTGTAGTCAGATTTTGAAAAAAAGTAGCGCTGACTAGAATGGTAGCGAAACAATTGTTGCTTTTCGAGAAATTTTTGAATGGTGGCACGATTTGTAGGTTGATTACGCCATTTGCATTCTCCTAGCAAAATATCATCACCTTCCTTACCCAAAATATCGATTTCGACTTGTTGCTTTTTGATAGGATCGGTGCCCCACCAACTACCAAGATTACCGAAGAGGGGGACTTTTGATTCGTTCATCTGCAAATAGAGATAGTGGATGCAGAGATCTTCGAAAATCGGACCCAAGAAATCATTTACTTGCAAGGCAACTTGATCAATGAGGGGCTTTACCATTTCGATCTCGATTTGGGAAAGATTGCTTGCGACAAAGCGAAACCAAAAGCGGAACATCGTATCTTTTATCCGATAGATGGATTTTTTTGACCTTGTCTCACCTGCTGGATATTTTTTTTCAACGATATCTAAATCAATTAAATTCTCAAGAAACTTGCTTAAATTTCCCGTAGTTAGTTGAGTTTTAGTCGCGATTTCATTCATCCGTGAGGCTCCTTCGGCAATCGCCCGCAAAATGGAGTTATAATTTGTCGGATCTTCAAGTTCTTGTTTTAGTAGATTTTGTGGTTCTTCAAAGAGTAGATTGTTTTTATTAAAGAAAGTAGAGGCGATGTTTTCTGACACGGATAATTTCGGATCGAATTGTGCTAAATATTGGGGAATACCACCGGATAAGGCAAAAAAGGTGAATACCGTTTCTGCATCAGTGTCAGGAAAATAATCTTGCGTTTCCCAGAAGTCAAAAGATTTTAACTGGATTTGGCCAGTTTTTCGACCGTAAAGGGGGGCTTGATAGCCTAGAACTTGTTTTTTCATAAAAGACATGGAGGAGCCACACAGAATTAACTGTAAGTTGGCGGCTTGCTGCCAATAGTGATCAATGTAGTACTGTAGCAAAGAACTCGCTTCCGGTAATACTCTTGCTAGATAGGGAAATTCATCAATTACGAAGACGATTTTTTCATCCGTTTGGTTTAGATACTGGGTTAAGGATTCTAAGATAGCGCCAAAGTCTTGATAGGGAGGTAAAGACTGGCCTTGAGGACCGAAAATTTGTAGGTTGACCGCTGCGGACAAACGCTCCAAGTTGAGCTCAGTGCGTTCTTCAAATGCTTGAAAATAAATGGCGGCTTTACCTTTCATGAATTCCCGAATGAGGGTGGTTTTCCCTACTCGGCGGCGTCCATAAATGGGGATAAAAGAGAAGGCTTCTTTATGGTATTCACTATTTAAAAACTGCAAATCTGAATGTCGTCCGATAAACATGAGTAATCCTCCTTATCTACGTCTGCTATATGATGATATAGTATATTTGAATATACTATATCATCATATAGCAGATAAAGAAATTGCTTTGCTTAATAAAATCTTCTGCTGACAACTTTTATAAAAAAGGTTTCAATAACGTGGTGCATCCATTTTCGAGTAATTTAACACTTTTTCCTCTTTTTGCTATGAAAACCCTTTGACAGACGAAGCAATCCGTTGTACACTACAGACGTACGGACAACTAATCGAGGTAGGTGAGAAAATGAAACCTAAATACGAACAACTTGCGGACCACTTACGGGCTGAGATTCTTGCCGGAACTTATCGCGAAAATGAATTAATCCCTTCCGAAAATACCTTGCAAGAACGTTTCCAATTGAGTCGTCATACGGTTCGACAAGCGATTGGGATCTTGGTAAATGAAGGCTTTTTGCGCAAAGAAAGAGGTTCAGGGACCTATGTTTCTCGTCCGGACAAGCAACCAACGCAGCATAAAACTATCGGGGTAATCATGACCTACCTGTCCAACTATATTTTCCCGGCGATTATTCGCGGGTTGGAGCAAGAACTTTCCAGTCAAGGT
Organism: Enterococcus diestrammenae; assembly: GCF_009933255.1. GTDB lineage: Bacteria > Bacillota > Bacilli > Lactobacillales > Enterococcaceae > Enterococcus_C > Enterococcus_C diestrammenae. The sequence continues at coordinate 175,882 of NZ_MAEI01000054.1, forward strand.
TATTCCTTACTACTAGGTACTACGAACAATGACCATGACCAAGAGCGGGAGTGCCTCAAACGCATGATGGATCAAGGGGTGGATGGCTTGATTATCGAACCTACGAAATCCAATCAATACAATCCGAACTTGGCGTATTATGTAGCAATTAAAGAACAAGGAATTCCTTTTTTGATGCTAAATGCCTATTATGAAGAGCTTGATGTTCAAGCTATCTGTGTCAACGATACGAAATCTGGTTACCTCGCGACGAATCATTTGATCGAAAAAGGGCACGAAAATATTTTGCTTTTGACTAAGATTGATGACCTACAAGGGAAATATCGGATGAAAGGCTTCATCAAAGCAATTCAAGAAGCCAAACTATCCGTCAACGCTGATGAAATGGTGACCTATACGACGGAGACCAAAAATCAGACCCTCACGGATTTGGTAAGCCGCTTGACTCAGCCGGCGCGAGAAGTGACCGGTATTGTGGCTTACAATGATGAAATTGCTTATGAGCTGATTGATCAATTGATCCAAGCGGGGCTTTCCGTACCAACGGATCTCTCGATTGTTGGGAATGACGATTCGGCTTTGGCTATCGGCGGTCGGGTGCCATTGACCACCTTGACCCATCCCAAAGAAGAAATGGGACGGTTGGCAGCGCAATACATCATTGCAGCGATCAACGGCGGCGATACCCCTAGTTATTACTTCCAACCTAGCTTGATTACGCGAGACTCGGTTTTGGAGATAACTAAAAAATAAGACAGTTAGAGGATTGCCTTGAGGGACAATTCCTCAGCAACTAAATAAAGGATATTGGAGGGAATACCTAGCATGGATGCAAAAACAGCAATTCAACAAGGGAAGACAGCGTTAGGAATCGAGTTTGGTTCGACACGAATCAAAGCGGTGTTGATTGACGACCAATTTCAAACGATTGCTTCCGGGAGCTTCGAATGGGAAAACCAACTGCTAGACGGCATTTGGACTTACTCATTGGAAAACATCTGGAGCGGGTTGCAAACGGCGTACCAAGAGTTAGCGACAGAAGTTAAGGACAAATACCACGAAAGCTTGACAACGATTGGTGGGATTGGTTTTTCAGCAATGATGCACGGCTATCTAGCCTTTGACAAAAACGATGACTTACTCGTGCCTTTCCGTACGTGGCGCAATGCCATTACCGGTGAAGCCGAAGAAAAACTGACGGATTTGTTCCAATACAATATTCCCCAACGCTGGAGTATTGCCCACTTGTATCAAGCGATTTTAAACCATGAAGACCATGTCAAAGAGGTGACCTTCTTTACCACTTTAGCAGGTTATGTGCATTGGCAATTGACCGGCGAAAAAGTGCTAGGAATTGGCGATGCTTCTGGGATGTTCCCAATCGATGTAGCGACGAAAGATTATGATGCCCGGATGGTGAACCAATTCAACGCCTTGGTTTCTCCAGAAAACTTGCCTTGGCAATTGGAAGAATTGTTACCTAAAGTGTTGGTGGCTGGTGCGGATGCCGGTCGATTGACTGAAGCTGGAGCAAAATTATTGGATCCAACAGGGACTTTACAAGCTGGCATTCCACTGTGTCCTCCTGAAGGGGATGCGGGGACTGGCATGGTAGCGACAAATGCAGTCAAAGAACGGACTGGCAATGTTTCGGCCGGGACCTCGGCTTTTGCCATGATCGTCTTGGAAAAACCATTGACCGCCGTCCATCCGGAAATCGATATGGTCACGACACCTGCTGGTTCCTTAGTCGGGATGGTTCACACCAATAACTGTACGTCGGAAATCAATGCTTGGATGAAACTCTTCCGGGAATTTGCGGATTTGACCGGCATGACCATCGACACCAACGAGATGTTTGCTAAACTCTTCAATGCAGCCTTAGAAGGGGACGACGAGTGCGGTGGCCTCTTGTCTTACGGTTATTACTCCGGTGAAAACATCACCAAAATGCCTGAAGGTCGGCCATTGTTTGTCCGCTCGCCAGAAAGTAATTTCACTTTAGCGAACTTTATGCGGCTGCATCTCTTCACTGCATTTGGTGCCATGAAGATAGGTATGGATATTTTACAAAAAGAAGAAAAAGTGGAAATCGAATCAATCGTGGGTCATGGCGGGATTTTTAAAACGCCAGTTGTCGGCCAACGAGTTTTGGCAGCTGTAATGGATGCGCCTGTGACGGTGATGGAGACTGCTGGTGAAGGTGGCGCTTGGGGGATTGCCCTCTTAGCAGCTTACCTAGTCAATCAAGCCCCTGGCGAAAGTTTAGATGCTTACTTGGCAGACCACGTCTTTGCCAATGACCATGGCACCACCATTGCACCAGTTGCCGAAGACGTGGCAGGATTTGACGAATACGTGAAACGCTACGCCAATGGGTTGCCAATTGAAAAAGCAGCCATCGACCATTTGATTTAATCATAGAAGGGAAGCGTCATCGATGTTAGAAGCATTAAAAGAAAAAGTTTTTAAAGCCAACCTCGACCTACCGAAACACGGTCTTGTGAAATACACGTGGGGCAATGTTTCCGCAGTGGATCGAGAAGCGGGTTTGTTTGTCATCAAACCTAGTGGCGTGGATTACGAAACCATGAAAGCCTCCGATATGGTGGTTTGTGACTTAGACGGTAACGTGGTGGAAGGAGAATTGAATCCTTCTTCTGATACACCAACCCATGCGGTCTTGTACAAATCTTTCCCTGAAATTGGTGGGATTGTCCATACCCATTCGACTTATGCGACTGCTTGGGCTCAAGCCGGTATCGATGTGCCAGCGATGGGGACGACCCATGCGGATACTTTTCACGGCTCCGTACCTTGCGCGCGTTTCTTGACCCAAGAAGAGATTGACAAAGGCTATGAAGAATATACCGGCCATGTCATCGTGGAAACCTTCAAAGAACGCGGCTTGCAACCATTGGAAGTCCCAGGAGTCTTGCTTCATGGCCACGCACCGTTTACCTGGGGCAAAGATGCCGATGCGGCTGTCATGAATGCAGTGGTCTTGGATGAAGTTTGCCACACCAACTACATGGCTCGTCAATTAAACAGCTATGCCCCAGAATTGCCTCAACGCATTTTGGATAAGCACTATCTCCGCAAACATGGAGCTAATGCTTACTATGGTCAAAGTGGCCAAACCCACTGATCAACAAAAAGGGACCTTCCCTTTTGAGTAACAGGCTTAACGGTAGCAAAGGTTTTGTAAAAGACCTCTGCTCACCATCAAATAAAAAAATCAAAGGAGCAAAACCATCATGGAATTAGGCAAAAAAGAATTTTGGCTCGTTGTAGGTTCTCAACACTTGTACGGACCAGAAGCATTGGAAGAAGTAAAAAAAGACGCGCAACAAATCGTTGACGGTTTGAACGAAAGTGGCAAATTGCCTTACCCAATCGTGTTACAAGACTTGGCTGTGACTGCGGATGCTATCACGAAAATCATGAAAGAAGCCAACTACCGGGATGAAGTCGCCGGTGTCATCACTTGGATGCATACATTCTCACCTGCAAAAATGTGGATCCGCGGTACCAAAATGTTGCAAAAACCCTTGTTACACTTGGCAACCCAATTTAATGAAAGCATTCCTTGGGCAACCATCGATATGGACTTCATGAACTTGAACCAAAGTGCTCACGGTGACCGGGAATACGGCTTCATCAATGCACGTTTGAAGAAAAATAATAAAATCGTTGTGGGCTACTGGAAAAATGCAGATGTCCAAGAAGACATCGCTGCTTGGATGGACGTAGCTGTCGCTTACAACGAAAGCTTCAATATCAAAGTCGCTCGTTTTGGTGACAACATGCGAAATGTTGGCGTTACTGAAGGGGACAAAGTCGAAGCCCAAATCCAATTTGGTTGGACAGTGGATTACTTCGGTATCGGCGATTTAGTACAATACGTGGATGCCGTCACCGACGAAGAAGTCGATGCGTTGTTTGCTGAATACAAAGACTTGTATGACTTCGATTATGGTGATTACGACCATGATACTTGGGAAGCTCACGTAAAAGTCCAAGCCAAACAAGAAATCGGTTTGCGTCGTTTCTTAGAAGCAGGGGGCTACAATGCCTTCACAACCAACTTCGAAGACTTGTACGGCATGCAACAATTGCCAGGTTTGGCTGTCCAACGTTTGATGGCTGACGGTATTGGCTTTGCTGGTGAAGGTGACTGGAAAACAGCAGCTATCGATCGTTTGATGAAAGTCATGGCTCGTGGCGAAAACACTGGCTTTATGGAAGACTATACGTATGAAATGGCAGCTGGCAAAGAAGCTATCTTGCAATCTCACATGATGGAAGTTGACCCAACTTTGGCTGTTAACAAACCAAAAATCGTCGTATCACCATTGTCTATGGGAGATCGGGAAGACCCAGCTCGTTTGGTCTTTGACGGTAAAGGTGGCGCAGGGGTTGTCGTTTCGATGGCAGACTTTGGTACCCACTACAAACTATTGATCAATGAAGTCGATGCTTTCGAACCAACCGAAGCAGCCCCTAAATTGCCAGTAGCTCGGGTGATGTGGACACCACGTCCTGACTTCAAACAAGGGATCCATGCTTGGATTGAGGCTGGCGGTGGTCACCATACTGTGGTATCCTTGAACCTAACAGCGGACCAAATCCAAACTTGGGCGAAAATGGTGGACCTAGAAGTAGTAACAATTAAATAATCAATGATTCTAATAGAAAATCGGCGGGTGCGGCTAGCATCTAGCAGCGCCGCCGAGATTCTTTTAAAAGAATAAAGGTAAAAAATACTTATTGAACAAAATCTGGCTGATTCAGCTGGAGGTTGTGGCTTTGGGAGGCAACTGCTACGACGACACTTACACTTCGGTCACGAGGGCGATCTCGTTGATTTAGGTGATTTTTTGAAGGATAGTTTGTGAGTAAGCGAACGATGATTTTTTCAGAAAAAGTAGAAGTGCTTTCCAAGTTCATTTCTTTTATGGGTATTTAAGTATTTTTTACTACAAACAAAAAAGGGAGCGAATCAACCAATGACAGTGAACTATGATTCCAAAGAGTATTTAGCAAAAGTCGATGCCTGGTGGCGGGCAGCCAACTACATTTCCGTTGCACAAATGTATTTGAAAGACAATCCTTTGTTGACTAGAGAAATTTCAGAAGGGGATTTGAAAATCCATCCCATCGGCCACTGGGGCACGATTGCTGGTCAAAACTTCATCTATGCTCATTTGAACCGTGTCATCAATAAATTTGACTTGAACATGTTCTACCTAGAAGGACCTGGTCACGGTGGTCAAGTGATGGTTTCAAACTCTTATGTTGACGGTAGTTATTCGGAAATCTACCCAGAAGCAAGCCAAGACGAAGCTGGGTTGAAACACTTGTGTAAGATTTTCTCATTTCCTGGCGGGATTGCTTCCCATGCGGCACCTGAAACACCAGGTTCCATTCATGAAGGTGGCGAACTAGGTTACACTTTGTCTCACGCAACTGGTGCCATCTTGGATAATCCAGATGTGATCGCAGCTGCGGTTATCGGGGATGGGGAAGCGGAAACCGGCCCATTAGCTGGTTCTTGGTTCTCAAACTCATTCATCAACCCAGTCAATGATGGTGCTGTCTTGCCTATCTTGTACTTGAATGGTGGGAAAATCTCTAACCCAACAATTTTGGAACGTAAATCTGACGAAGACTTGCAAAAATACTTCGAAGGGATGGGCTGGTCCCCGTTGTTTGTCGGTGGTACTGATCCTGAAAAAGTTCACCCAGAAATGGCGAAAACGATGGATACCGCTATCACAATGATCAAAGATATCCAAGCCAAAGCCCGTGCTGGCAAAGCTGAAGATGCAACGATCGCTAACTGGCCAGTCATCGTTTGCCGCACACCAAAAGGTTGGACGGGTCCTAAATCTTGGGACGGCGAACCAATCGAAGGGGGCTTCCGTGCTCACCAAGTGCCAATCCCAGTCGATGCCCATCATATGGAACACGTGGATGCTTTGGTAGATTGGATGAAATCTTACCGTCCTGAAGAATTGTTTGATGAAAACGGAACTTTGAAAGACTCCGTGCGGGAAATCTCTCCTAAAGGGGAAAAACGGATGTCCATGAACCCAATCACCAACGGCGGGATCAATCCAAAACCAATGAAGATTACCGATTGGAAACAACACGCCATCGATACCACTACCCCAGGGGCTATCGAAGCTCAAGACATGAGCGAATTTGCGAAATTTGCCAAAGACTTGATCGTCGAAAACCCAGATAACTTCCGGATTTTTGGTCCTGATGAAACCAAATCAAACCGGATGGCAGACATCTTTAAAGTAACCAACCGTCAATGGATGGAAGCGCAAAAACCAGAATACGATGAATGGATTGCCCCAGTTGGCCGCGTCATCGATTCTCAATTGTCCGAACACCAATGTGAAGGGTTCTTGGAAGGCTACGTCTTGACTGGCCGTCATGGTTTCTTCGCCTCATACGAAGCCTTCTTGCGGGTAGTTGATTCCATGATGACGCAGCACTTCAAATGGTTGCGGAAAGCAGCTGATCATAAATGGCGGAAACAATATCCTTCATTGAACTTGATCGCAACGTCAACTGTTTTCCAACAAGACCACAATGGGTATACCCACCAAGACCCAGGTTTGCTGACTCACCTATCTGAGAAAAAACCAGAATTTATTCGGGAATACTTGCCAGCTGATGCCAACTCCTTGATGGCGGTTATGGCAGAAGCCTTGAGCTCTGAAGAACGGATCAACTTAATCGTTTCTTCTAAACACCCACGTCCACAATTTTACTCTGCGGAAGAAGCAGAAATCTTGGTCAATGAAGGGTTGAAAGTCATCGACTGGGCTTCCACTGATAACGGTGAAGAACCTGACTTGGTAGTTGCTGCAGCAGGGACGGAACCAAACTTGGAAGCATTAGCCGCTGTATCATTGTTGAACAAAGCATTCCCAGATATGAAAATCCGTTTCATCAATGTGGTGGACTTGTTGAAATTGCGCCATCCATCTGAAGACCCTCGTGGTTTGACTGACGAAGAATTCGATGCTTACTTCACAGCTGACAAACCAATCGTCTTTGCTTTCCATGGGTATGAAGGCTTGATTCGTGACATCTTCTTCAAACGTCACAACCACAACTTGATGATTCACGGCTACCGTGAAAACGGCGATATCACCACACCATTTGACATGCGGGTCTTCTCTGAAATGGACCGTTTCCACTTGGCACAAGATGCTGCCTTGGCAGTCAAAGGTGAGGCTGCCGCTGACTTCGCTCAAAAAATGACGGATACCGTGAACTATCACCATGACTACATCCGTGCTAACGGTGTGGACATTGACGAAGTTGTCAACTGGAAATGGGAAGCGTTGAAAAAATAAGCTTTAGACTATCCTACTCTAAATAGTTTGTTGAAGGCGGTTTGGTTGGAAGGCTCCAGCCAGCCTCTGAACGTAAGAGGAGGCGCCGATTGTTGCGATCGGCGCCTTCTTTTGCTAGTGGGAAAAGGGACGCTAGCGGATATTTTCCGAGCTAAAGATCGCTAGCCTCAATGGAGCGGGTGGCCTTACAAGAAAGACCAGTGGCTAGCCTTATTTAATAAGGTAACATTGCGACTTATTGTTTTTGCAGCTGCTAAAACAGAGGGATAATGATTTTAAACAATTCGTTTTGAGAGGATGAACAAAATGAAAACTGAGCTAGAGAAGATGATTGCCGGCGAGATGTACCATCAGACACCGGAGCTATTAGAAGTCCGTTTTAAAACGCGAGATCTCCTGTATGAATACAATCGGTGCCATCCACGAGATATTGCGACCCGCAGTCGTTTGCTTAAAGAAATGTTCCATAGTGTTGGGGAAAAGTATTTTATTGAACTGCCTTTTCATGTGGATTACGGTTTTAATGTCACGATTGGGGAAAACTTTTTTGCCAACAACAATCTGACACTGTTGGATGTTTGTCCGATTACCATTGGCGATGATGTTTTATTGGCGCCAAATGTGGGGATTTACACCGCGGGACATGCCTTGGACCCCCAGCTACGAAAAGTGACTGGTGGCGAATTTGGTCAACCAGTGGTGATTGGAAACAATGTTTGGGTTGGCGCCAATGTATCGATTTTGCCCGGGGTAACGATTGGGGATGATACGGTGATTGGCGCCGGTTCGGTGGTGACAAAAGATATCCCGGCTGGTGTCTTGGCAGCCGGCAACCCTTGCCGGGTGATTCGGGACTTCGATCAACGGGACCGCGAAACTTATTACCGAGATTTAGCGATTCCGCAAGCCTATCTGGACCAGTTGGCAGACTAAAACCAGTCTGTGTATAATGGAGAAGACAAGCAAACTGGTGGAGAAGGTGACGATTGCATGGAACAACGCTTACTAGGACAACCGACAGAAATTCACTTTCATTGGTGTGGCTATCTTCATTCCAAGAAGGCATGGCAGCATGATCCCCGTACCAATCTAGACTATGAGTTGATGATTGGTGTGGCGGGGCGGGTGCATTTTGAGATTTCTGGTAAACCGCTGACCTTGGCTGCGGGGGAGTTGTTAGTGATTCCACCGGGGACGCACTTTTACGGTCGCGATGCCGAGGAAAATGTCGGCTTTTATTGGCTCCATTTTGAGATGAAAGGCATGGAAGTAGCTACGGCTGGTGAAAATCCTGCGTTTAACCAGCCTCAGCTTTGGCAGCTGCCCTTGTATGAGCAAAACTTGATTTTGGATAATGAGTTGTTATTGCTACAACAGTTGCAGACCATCAAAGAAATGGAATTGCCGACACACCAGTTGCTGGATTCCTATACAGCGACGTTATTATTGAGTATTAAGGAAAAGTATTTGTTAAGCTTTCAAGAAAATGACTCCGAGAAGCATTTTTTGATTGATTATTTGAAGGAATACTTGCAGAGAAACTATCGCCGCAAAATCACAGTGGCGGAACTAGCCAGCTACTTTGGCTACAATAAAGCCTACTTATCAAACCTTTTTTCCCGAGAAGTCGGGCAGACAGTGACGCAGTATCTGCATATGCTGCGGCTGGAACAAGGACGGCAGTTGCTGTTGACTACCAATGATAGTATCCGGGAAGTAGCGGAAAAAGTTGGAATTGAAGATGAAAAATACTTTAGTCGCCTCTTTCAAAAACAGTTTTTGCTCGCACCCCGGAGTTATCGGAAAAAGTATGGCTTGATTAATGAGATGTAAAACAAGACCTACCACCCATCGAAGGATTAGTGGTAGGTCTTGTTTTTGAGCTGTGGCAAAAGGCTGGAACAGGGCTATCGGATGGCTTTTGGAGGGCTTCATGGGGGAAACATGCTAAAATGAGGAAGAAGTTTTTCCTTTGAGGAGGAGTAAGATGACCAGTAGGACTATCACAACACCTTGGGGCCAACAGTTGTTAGAAAACCCTGAGGAGATTGCTTTAAATGACTATCCCCGGCCTCAATTGCGACGGGATAATTGGCGTAATCTCAATGGTTGGTGGGAGTATGCCATTACCAAATCTGATCAGCAACCCGCAAGTTTTGAGGGGAAAATCCGCGTCCCCTTTTCGCCAGAAACAACTCTTTCTGGCGTGGGAAAAATGGTGGGCCCGGCAGATTTTTTGTGGTATCGCCGTCATTTTTCGGTCAATACCAAAGAAACGGCCCCAGCCAATCGGCGTACCTTACTGCATTTTGGCGCTGTCGATCAGATCTGTGAAGTTTTCTTAAATGGTCAATCCATCGGTACTCATGTTGGTGGTTATTGGCCCTTTGAATTTGATATTACCCATCAGTTACAAGCTGACAATGAGTTGATTGTAAAAGTACAGGATTTTTCAGACAATCCCCGCTATGCTTATGGTAAACAAAAGCAAAAACACGGACAAATCTGGTACACTCCCCAAAGTGGGATTTGGCAGACGGTATGGTTGGAACAGGTGCCCCAGACATATGTCACTCAGTTGCAATGGTGTCCGCAATTTGATGAAGGGCAGATTTTATTGACCCTTGGGACAAACCAACCTTTTGCAAAAGGAACACTACTTATCACTAGCCAAGAGCAAGTGGTGTGTCAAAGGGAATTTTCTGATACTACGGTGGCAATCTTATTGCCGCAAGTTCACCCTTGGACACCAGCTGACCCTCATTTGTACCAAGTGACCCTCACGGTGGATGAGGATCGCTTCACCAGTTATTTTGGCATGCGGAAGTTTTCTATTGGCAAGCGCAATGGGGTAACGGTGCCGTTATTGAACAATCAGCCGGTATTTTTCAATGGCTTATTGGATCAAGGTTATTGGAGCGATGGCGGCTATACGCCCCCTAGTGATGAGGCGCTGGTCTATGATATTCAGCAAATGAAGGATTTAGGATTTAATCTGCTGCGTAAACACATCAAAATCGAGCCGTTGCGGTGGTATTATCATTGCGATCGTTTGGGGATGCTGGTGTGGCAAGATTTTGTCAGTGGTGGGGGACCGGATTATCACCCGCTGGTCATTCTAGTGCTTCCTTTTATCGGTGTGACTTTGAAGGATCATCATTATCGCTGGTTTGGTCGTCAGTTGGCAGCCAGTCGCCAGCAGTTTAGACAAGAGATGCATGATACGGTGAAACTGTTGCAAAATGTCACCAGTCTAGCTGTCTGGGTTCCTTTTAATGAAGGGTGGGGCCAGTTTGACAGTCTTCCTGTGACAGCTGAACTACGACAGCTGGATCCAACACGTCTCATCGATACTGCCAGTGGCTACCATGACCAAGGAGCTGGAGATTTTCATAGTGCCCATGTCTATTTCAAGAAATTTCGCATGAAGCCGGATCGGAAACAGCGCATCCAAGTGTTGAGTGAGTTTGGTGGCTATAGTCTCCCCGTGGTGGGTCATATGGCTTCTGACAAGCGTTTTGGGTATAAAAAGTTTCCAGACCAGGAGCGTTTTCTGACGGCTTATCTGAAACTTTTCACTGAAGAAGTATTGCCGGCTGTTTCTCAAGGGTTGGCAGGAACGGTGTATACTCAGGTATCAGATGTCGAAGATGAACTCAACGGCTTAATGACTTTTGATCGGCGCGTGCTAAAAGTCGACGAAAATATTCTTCGCAAAATGAACCACACCATCGCGGCGACCTTTCAACAACTGCATAAAGACAACTAGCAGTAAACAGTCAGCTGGCCATCTGATGGTCTCCTGGCTGTTTGTTTTTAGTGAAACTTGCCGAAAAAAGGGTCTCGTGCTATACTGAGTTTGTAATTATTGTGATATCAAAGTGATATCAACTCAAGCGTAGAGGAGGAATTGAAACGAATGAAAAAATAGTTAATCAGCCAGCGACGGAAGAAACCTTGCTAAAAGCTAAAAATGGGATGCCCATGCTTTTATTGAATCTGGCGCTTATCGTCGTCTCGATTGCGATTTTTATCTGGGGTGTCATCCATATTGATCAGCAACAGACCCTGGCTGGGATTCTGATGGGGGTAGCAATTTTTTACTGGTGCCTACCGGTGTGGTTACTCTTTGCTGGGCTGCGAGTGGTGCATCCTAATGAAGCACTAGTGATGACCTTGTTTGGGAAATACGTAGGCACGTTGAAAGGGGCGGGTTTTTATTTTGTCAATCCTTTCATGACCGCAGCACCAGTGCCAAAAGCGAGTCACTCTGAGCTTGCTGCAGGGGGAGAACTTGAAACCGAATCTGCTACAAGTGGGAAGAAAAACAACCCGGCATTAGTTAAAAAACGCCTCTCATTGAAAACGATGGCTTTGAGTAACAACAAGCAAAAGGTCAATGACAAATTGGGCAATCCCATCATCATCAGTATTGTAGTTATTTGGCGAGTGGCCGATACGGCGAAAGCGATTTTTGATGTGGACAATTTTGTCGATTACCTATCCATTCAATCTGATTCGGCGTTGCGCAATATCGTGCGCCTCTATCCGTATGATGCCACTGATGATGAAGATGCCAACGAAAAGAGCTTACGAGGCTCTAGCATGGAAGTCAGTCAAAAGCTAGCAGAAGAAATTCAAAGCAAAGTAGATGTGGCAGGAATCGAGATTATCGAAGCTAAAATCACTCATTTGGCTTATGCGCCAGAAATCGCTGCGGCCATGTTGCAACGACAACAAGCTTCAGCTATCGTGGACGCCCGCCAACTAATCGTGGAAGGGGCCGTGGGGATGGTGGAAATGGCGATCGAAAAATTAAACGAGCAAAGCGTTGTGGAATTGGATGAAGAACGCAAAGCTGCCATGGTCAGCAATTTGATGGTCGTCCTTTGTGGCAATCGGGATGCCCAACCGGTAGTCAATAGCGGCTCGTTGTATTAAACTAGTAAGAAAGTATGGGGAAAAGGAGTGGCGGCAGTTGGATAACAAAAAAGCAAAAGCAAAAAAGCAAGTGCCACTCCGACTTTCGGCAGAATTGTATGAGGATTTGGCAGCTTGGGCGGAAGATGAGTTTCGCAGTGTCAATGGTCAGATTGAGTATTTGCTGACGGAAGCAGTGAAACGACGCAAAAAAAGCGCCAAAAAATCGTCGGAGTAGCCCTTGGACAAAAGTGTGTTTGGGCAATGAATAGACAGGTAAAACGCCGGTGTCAGGCTGATAGCTCATCAGATACCGGCGTTTTTTTTGCTCCTAAGTCTAATTATGTTTGGTTTTACGAACTCGCCTATTTCCGAGTCAAATCTAAACTGAACACTGATAGCTGATAATAGACATCTTGGTAAGGTTCGCCTTACTGCTTGTGAGTTGATGAAGGAAGAATCATCTTTTTTATAGATAAAGACTTATAAAAAAAGCTCCAAAAAGTCTGATGGATAAGAAATTAAGTGGCGTATCAAGCCGTCATTATGACGCCCGAAAAAGGTGGAATTTAGCTCCGTAAGCATTGATATGACGGTAGCTAGACCGGCAAATGCCAAATACAAAGCAATTTGTCATTTGCCTTTGAGCTTCAAACTTAGAGTAAGTGTCACAAGTGCCACCAACTCTAAGTAATTCATCTCAATCTTGAAAGCTACTGTCATCTCAATCCTACTGCGCAAAATTTCACCCTTTTCACGGTACATATGCTACCCAATAAGAAAATAATTTGCTGAATTTACGAAGCAAAGGGAATAAATCGATTATCGATAAAACAGGGCGGACTTGCTGGAGGAGAATGACTCGGGGTGTGGTGTTAAGGATGTTCGAGGGCTAAAAGACCATTGCGCATACAGTTGCATCTAAGCAGAGAGCGCTAAGATGAACTAGCAAATTACTTGTTGTGTCCGATGTTTTTTGTTGGACTTACAACAAGTTTGACTTCGGCAAGGCAAATGACAACTGTTCTTTGGTTGGCATTTACTGGTCCCATTACCACCAGAGTGATTCTCCGGAAGTAAGTCCGCCGGCTTTTGTATGTTATGAAAAAGGTAGAACTTAGCGACCTAGGAATTGAGATAGCTGTAGCTGGATTGGGAAAGGCCAAACGTAAAAACGTGTTTGTTATTGCTAGTTTGTTCAGCCTTTCTTACTTGGAGTTAGTTTTTTCTTTAAGAGCAAACGGGATTTTTGCCGGATAATCTTCAAGACGTTATACTGATAGTATTTTGAAACGCAAGTTAAGGAGAGAGTGACAATGACTAATTTCTGGCAAGAGTTACCAAAGCCTTTTTTTATATTGGCCCCGATGGAAGATGTGACGGATGTGGTTTTTCGCCATGTGGTGCAACAGGCGGGAGCCCCGGATGTCTTTTTTACTGAGTTTACCAATTCCGATAGTTTTTGCCATCCAGACGGGCTTGATAGCGTGCGAGGACGACTGGTGTTCACAGAAGATGAACAGCCGATGGTGGCGCATATTTGGGGGGATAATCCGGATCATTTTCGCCAGATGAGCCTTGGTTTGGCGGAGCTGGGTTTTCGTGGGATTGACTTGAATATGGGGTGTCCGGTGCCCAATGTGGCGGAACGAGGCAAGGGAAGTGGCTTGATTCAACGACCGGAGCGAGCCGCTGAATTGATTCAGGCAGCCAAAGCAGGCGGGCTACCGGTAAGTGTCAAAACCCGGATTGGCTTTACGGATATCAGTGAACTAGAGCCGTGGATTAGCCACCTTTTACGGCAAGATCTCGCCAATCTATCGGTTCATTTGCGGACACGAGAAGAAATGAGTAAGGCGGCGGCTCACTGGGAGTTAATTCCTGAAATTGTCCGGTTGCGGGATACTCTGGCGCCACAAACGTTACTTACCATCAATGGGGATATCCCCGATCGCCAAGCCGGGCTAGCATTGGCAGCAAAATATGGGGTGGATGGGATCATGATCGGGCGAGGGATTTTCAAAAATCCTTATGCCTTTGAAAAAAATCCGCAGCCCCATTCACAAGCAGAAATGCTGGATTTATTACGTTTACAATTGGACTTGCAGGACCAATACCAAGACCAATTACCCCGTTCCATCGTCGGTTTGCATCGCTTTTTCAAAATTTACGTGAAGGGTTTTCCCGGAGCTAACGATTTACGTATCCGTTTGATGGAAACCAAATCCACAGATGAGGTACGCCAAGTGCTGGCGGAGTTCCAAGGATAAGCGATCCTAATTGCCAAAGTTTAGGAGCTGTTAATAACTTTCAAGTCCGATTTTTGTCTCAAGTTTCGATCCGTGGTATGCTTAACTTGTAGAGGGAACGCTTTCTTAGTAAGGAGTGGTCCCGAAGCTGTTTGCTGGTGGGGGAAAGCTGTAGCCTCTGCTGGTGGGGGAAGGTGCAAAAAAAGGAGGGATTGGATCATGGATGAGACCTATCAAAACATTTTGGTGGCGTTGGATGGTTCTCGCTTAGCAGAAAAAGCTTTTACGGAAGCAGTTCGCATTGCCTCGGCCAACAACGGTCGTTTGACGCTGATTTCCATCATTAATGACGCGGAATTAGCCACAAGTGCCTTTGCATTTTCGAAACTATTTGCTCAAGAAAAGGAACGAGCAGAGACCGAGTTATTGAAACGGATTCATGACGCTTCGCAAAAAGGTGTGATGGATGTCATTCCTTTTGTCGAGGTGGGAAATCCAAAGCAGGTGATTATCAAATATGCCGCTGACAATGCCAGTGATTTGATCGTCATCGGAGCAACAGGAAAAGGGGCCATCACCCAATCCTTGGTGGGTTCCACGACGGCTTATGTGGTCAATCATGCCCCTTGTAACGTGCTAGTCGTACGCTAAGCAATCAACAAACAAGCCTACTTCATCCTCAGGTGATGAAGTAGGCTTGTTTGTTTTACCGTCATCAGCTAGCTTTTCTCCACTTTTTCTATCTATCCTCTAACGACACTTCAGTTTTTTCTCGCTAAACTAGGGGTATCAAAAAGGTGAGGACAGTCTTAGCGGATTCACCAAATAGGAGGAAATGATGACAGCAACAGCAAGAATGACCGGCCAGTTTTGGCAACAATATCAAAAAATCGTGGAAGAACATGTCATTCCTTATCAGTGGCAGGCATTGACGGATCAGCTAGAGGACACCGAGCCATCCCATGCCATCGAGAATTTTCGCTTGGCGGCAGGGCTTAGCGAAGGCGTGTATTACGGAATGGTTTTTCAAGATTCTGATGTGTACAAATGGTTGGAAAGTGTGGCTTATAGTCTGCGGAATCACCCAGATGCTGCTTTGGAGGCCCGAGCAGATGAGGTGATTACGCTGCTGGGTCAGGCCCAAGAGGCAGATGGTTATTTGAACACGTATTATCAAGTGAAAGCTGGCTTAGAGCAGCGTTGGACCAATGTGCGAGACAATCACGAACTGTATTGTGGCGGCCATTTGATCGAGGCGGCAGTTGCTTATTTTGAGGTGACGGGGAAACGGGCTTTTTTGACCATTGCGGAAAAGTTTGCGGATTATGTCGATACGATTTTTGGACCAGAAGCAGGTAAGATCAAAGGCTATCCTGGCCATGAGGAAATCGAGCTGGCTTTGGTTCGGTTGTATTTGGTGACAAAAAATGAAAAATACTTAAACTTGGCGACTTTTTTTGTCAATGAACGGGGCCAACAACCACTATTTTTCAATGAGGAAGCTGAAAAAGCCGGTCGGAATGCCCAAAGTTGGTGGCACGGGGATCATGAATACTCGCAAGCTCATGTGCCGATTCGTGAGCAAAAAGAAGCTGTGGGTCATGCGGTACGAGCGGTTTATTTTTATTCAGCAGTAGCGGATATTGCCCGTCTGCAGCATGACGACAGCTTGAAGCAAGCGGTAGAAACTCTGTGGGAGAATGTCGTCCAACATAAACTGTTTATCAATGGCGGTATCGGTGCCTCGGCTTGGGGAGAAGCGTTTGCCGCCAATGACGATCTGCCCAATGATACGACTTACAATGAAACCTGTGCCTCGGTGGGCTTGGCATTTTGGGCGAAACGGATGCTAGCCTTGGAGCCAAAAGGAACATACGGGGATGTGCTAGAAAATGCTATTTACAATGGTTCGTTATGTGGGATGGACCTTAAAGGAGAGCGTTTCTTGTATGTCAATCCGCTAGAAATCAATGGACCGAATGCTTGTCAACGCCATGATCATCGGCACGTGACCCCCAAACGGCAAAAATGGTTTAACTGTGCCTGCTGTCCGCCAAATTTGGCGCGTTTGATTGGGGGTATCGGGGATTACTTTGTGACAGAAACCAAAGCCGGAGTTTATGTAAACTTATATGGTGCCAGCGAAACTACCGTAACCCTTGGAGGACAAGCGGTAAAGCTGACTCAAGAAACCTTGTATCCTTGGCAAGGAGCGATTCAGATTACAGTAACTACGGAGACACCTGTGACTGGCAAATTAGCCTTTCGTTTACCTGCTTGGTCGCAAGAAAATTTCCGCTTGTTGGTGAATGGCGTCGCGGCTAGCTATCAAAATGAAGCGGGTTTTCTAGCGCTAACCCGTACTTGGAATGACGGAGACGTGGTGGCACTGACTTTCGATATGACTCCGCGAAAAGTGTTTGCTAACTCTCGCATTACCGAAGACCTAGGGAAAGTTGCCATTACCCGGGGGCCTTTAGTCTACGCGGCTGAAGAAAAAGACAATGGTCCTCATCTAGGAACTCTGTGGGTAACGGCTGGGGAAATCGTGGCGACAGAAAATGGGGAGCTCTTGCCTCATGCTGTCTACCTCACAGTTCCTGGAAAACAGCTGCGTTCCCTAGACCAGGCGACGTATACCACGCAAGCCCCGACTTTGGAGGAGACCTCGATTACCTTGCTGCCGTATTTCATGTGGGGCAATCGTGGGGAAGGCGAGCTGCGGGTGTGGTTGAATCAGCTGTTTTGCTGAAGAAAAACAACACAGAGCGTTTGCCCATTTCTCTAGGACTTTCTTAATAGCAAATTATGGTGAGGTGCCAAATATCACGCACTGCCCCGATGAAGGATCAGCTGAGTCCCTTAACACGATAAGTTAGACAATCTGTCATGTCGGGTTGATGAGTGGCATACAAAAAACTTCAACTACTAGCATCTCTCCGTGGGGCACTAGTAGTTGAAGTTTTTATTGTTTAATTTAAAATCCGGACTTTTAAAATTTCCGGGCTATCTGAAAGGTCCAGCATCAGTTGGTGTTCATCCAAGTCTCGCGGTAGGGTCATGGTGTAAATCACAGAATAGGTGCGGAAAGCTTCATCGGCCACCCGCTTGACTTCTAAATCCATATTGTCGATGGTAATGCCTTTCGTCTTTAGCGTAGTCATTATAAAGGGGTGGGATTTGTCCCAATGCTCAAATTCTAAAAGCAAACGACGAGTACGTGGGGCGGGAACGACAAAGGCAACGAAGGTCAAAGCCCCTAAGATTACAATAAAACCAATCAGTGTAATTTGATAAAAGCCCATGCCAGCAGCTAGACCGAGAGCGGCGATGGACCAGATGGAAGCCGCGGTGGTTAACCCGGTGACGGATTGTTTGTTCATCACGATGGTCCCTGCTCCAAGAAAACCAATCCCGCTGACCACTTGGGCGATTAGACGAGCTTCATCGGTCCCTACCACCCCCACCATTTTCGGATGCGCTATGGCAAACTCGATGGAATTCCAAGAGATTTCCTGTTGGATCAAAGCAATCAAAGTCGCTCCGACACAGACGAGAATATGGGTTTTCATACCAGCAGGACGGCTTTTGTATTCTCGTTCGTAACCGATGGCGCCCCCCATGATGATGGCCAGAGCTAAACGAAATAAAATTTCTAACATACTCAAGTGAAATTCAGCTACCATCTTCTTCACCCCTTCACTTCCATCTTAGCAAATTCTTTCCCGTTACGAAAGCTAGAGGTTAGGCAGGCTAGCTGATTAGTGGCGGTCGTGATCATGGGAAGATTTCGCCAGAGGGAGTTTTTCCGTCAAGAACAGTTCCCAAATAGAGAAAACCAAAGCGGTGCCAAACGCTGCTGGTAAGGTGATGGTCACGCGTTGGGTAAAGCCAGCTACCAAAAACATCAACAAGACGTTTAAAGAGCTATCCAATAGCACATACAATACTTGATCTTTCACCACTTTCGAACGGGCCAAATGGTACTCCAAAAAGCCGGTGACGGGAGTGAAAAAGACACCTAATAAAATCACGAGAAACATAAAGCCAATCAAACTACCGTGGGTGGCATAGCGGGCCCCTAGCAGATTTAAGATACTGGCCCCTAAAACAGATAAGATAAACGCCGTCATCAGGCTACCAAACATGGCTGTCAGCAGCATTTTCGGCGGAACTTTTTTTGGTTTGCGAAACATCTTGTCATCCCTCAATTTTTCAAAAATTAGGTTTATTATAGCAGATGAGGCTAGATAAACAAGTCGTTGGAAAAAAAGTCGCCAAAACTCCGGAAAAATAATGGGAGTTCTGACGGCTTTTGTCATGTTCCTTATTCGATAGAAGGAACGCGGCGTCTTTAGATAAAACGCATCTGATCATTGTGCCGGAAATAGGCCTCCTGTAGCCAAGTGTAGAGATAGCTCGCTTCTTCGTCTTTAGTGGTGATATTCCACAAGTAAAAGGGAATCTCGGGATAATCTTGCTTGAAAACAGCCGTTGAAGCGATTACCAAATCGTATTTATCGGCATCGGCGGGACTAAAGGCCTCGGCGTCGACAAAATAGATGGCTCGCAACAGTAGTAAAATACGATCGTGAAGAATACTATTGGGCTCCACGACGACCCCAACTTTTAGCTTAGTCCAGGTCATATGCTCCATATAATAAGGACGTAGAATATGCCCAAAACTCTTTTCGATGACTGGAAATAAGCTGCGATAGTGCAAATAAGGGGTGACCTTCTCACTGGCAAAAAAAGTCCGTACTTGTTCATCAAAAATTCGGTTGGAGCTAGAGACTTCTTCTTCTTGTACCAAAAAATAGTGGAGATTGGGAAAGGTCCCGCCGTAAACCCAAATACCGGCAGCCGCTTGGGTCATATTTAAGTGTAAGACTTGGCGTTTTTCTGATGGAATATCGCCGCTGAAATAGTACTCTTCAAAATAATGCAAAAAATCATCTGCTAAGCTTACCAACAAGGGGACTTTTTCTTGTAACATAACTTTTCGTGCAGGAATCAAAGGTGACTTTGGATTGACGAAATTGGGACTGGTGACGGTGTTGATCAAGATACTGCCGCTTTCTTGCCACAAGATGTCTTCTGAAATCAGCGGATTGTCTTGACACAGGGTTAGATCAAACAAAGGGTTCTCCAAAAAGATGCTTCGTGCCCGTAGATTCTCTTGGTTACGATGGCCTTGTTGTAGGCGAAAGTACTGAATGATCAGCTTGAGCTTATAAATTTTGTAACTGATGTAATGGTGTTCTTCGGGGATTTGCGCCACGAGCTTCGGCAAAAGGGCATCATCAATTTCGTAAGGTTCAAAAATCGTGGTATCCCCTTTTGTTCCCATCCAAAATAAGTAAAAGAGACATTGCCGCAACATCAGCTCATCTTTTGTTTCCAAAGAGGCATTGGTGACGCTTAGATGGACCCCATATGTTTTTAAATATTTTTGCAGTCCCCGGAGATTTCGCGTCAGGGTGGACTGACTGACATAGTGCTTGGTCAAAAAATCTTTCAACTGTGGATCGGGTGTGGTTAACAACCAGAGTAAAAACTGAAAGGCGATGGATTGTTTCCGCAACATAATGAAACGGAACTCCGTCAAGCTGACGGTGACTTGATCTAAAGGGAGGTTTTTCGATTGCCGAAAATGAGCCGCTTGCGTTTTATCAATGTCTTCCATGATTTCGCTGATGCGTTCCAAAGTGTATTTTATTTTGCTATAGGAACTATCCATCAAAGTAGCTAGGTCACGAATGGGATAGTTTTTTCGGGGGAGTTTACAGAGCTTATCGTAAAGGCGGTAATACTCCAGCTGAGTTTTTGTGAACATCAAGCTTTCATAACGCATCGAATCCCTCTTTTCTAAAATGTTATTTGTACTTATTATAACATGGAAAAAGATGTCTTGGTCAATGAATAAACCGGCAGTTTCATGGGCTTTTTTGAGGGTATTTAAAAAAAAGTAAAGTCATTTCCTAAAACTCTTTTTCTTTTTGTTATTTATTATAAAAAAAGTTCTTTTATTTTTTAATAGAAGAGTGATTTAAATGAAATATAGCTATTTTATGTCAAGATAGAATGAGTTTTTCTGCGTTTTTTTGCGATTTTTTGAAAAGTTGCAAAATCAGCGAAAATTACTCCGCTGCCCCTATAATCTGAAATATAGAAATGAAAAGTTTCAGAAAAAATGGAAAAGCGCAGCCTATCAAATGTTGGCAGCGGCATCCGTTAGAAAATAGGAGAGCGTATGAAAAGAAAATATCTAGTAGGATTGGTTGCATTGTTGTTAGCTGCTGCGAGCAGTGTCGGCTTGTATCAATTATATGCAGGAGCCGAAGAAAAAGTAGAAACCAGTTTTCGGCCTAACGTGGTGATCGATGCTTCTGATTATCCGCAGTTAACGGCCCAACAGTTAGTTCAATTAAGCCAAGCAGACGAAAGCGGGACCGTTACTGCTGTCAGCTTTTCCGATGAAGCAGCGATGAGGGATTTGCAACCGGGGATTTATACCGCAAACGTAGCTATCCAGATAAGTTTCAATCAAGAAATCACGCGTACCGTCACCATCAACGTCTGGGATAAACAAGGGCCTGACATTACCGTACCAAAGACAGTAACAGTGACCACTGGGGCTGAGTTTCCGGTAGAAAAATACTCAGTTTCAGACGCAGTCGATGGGAAAATCGCCAGTGAAGACTTGTCAGTCACGGGTTACGATGCCAATAAATTGGGGCAACAAAGGGTGACACTGGCGGCGACAGATCAGGCGGGCAACAAAACGACTGCCCACGTATCCGTGAAGGTCCTGGCAGCTGAAGCAGATACCTCGCTAACCGCTGCTAATGAAGAGAATGACGCTAGCGAATCTCCCGAAACTTCGGAAGCAGCAACTGCTGAATCTAATGAAACAGTCGCAAGCACAAGGGCTACAACCCCTGAAGCAACCACGACAACTAGTGAAGACGAAGCTACTACGACTGTAACAGAGGCGACAAGCACTTCCCAATCAGAAATCAAAGAAGAAGTAGAAACCGAAGCTACAACCGAAACTACAACGGAAACCGCCACCGCCGTAACGACCAATGAAGAGACTGAAACGACAGCCTCCGCTAACGAAGAAGCCTCTGTGGCAATAGAGACTTCTGTTTTGAAATTTGCAGGCGTGACTGTTCCCTTTGGTCAAAGCAATGGTGCCAGTGCCGCCCCTGGATCGGGTGCGGGGACCTGGATGGGTTCGGGTTCGGTTTCCGATGGGGCACCGACCCATTTTATCGGACACAATCCTGGTGATTTTGCTGGGGTTATGAGTTTAGATGTGGGATCGACTATTACAGTGGTGGATGCTAGTGGTGCTTCACGGACCTACACGGTATATGAAGTGTTAGATGTCACAGATGAAGGCTATAACAATCGTAATTTGCAAGATGATGTCCTACCCCGAATGCTGTATGACGGGGGCGAACGCATCAGCTTGCAAACGTGTATTTCTGATACCGTTAATCGTTGTGTACTGGCTCGTTAAACAAGCAAATTAATCAAAGTCGTCCCAACAAGGCTCAGGTAACCCTTGTTGCCGGGCGGCTTTTTTAGCGCTGTAAAAGGCGAGTTTGGCAGTGATATGCCGTTGATTTTCCAAAAGCTGTTGCAATTGGGTTTCGATGGCAGCGGATTGTTGGGCCAACAAGTTCACCAAGGCTTCATAATCTTCCGTCACATCTTCGTGATAGAAAAATTCTTGAATCTGACTGATGGACATCCCCGTCTGCTTGAAACACTGAATCGCTCCCAAGCGCCCAAGATGCTTATCTTCGTACAGTCGATGTTTGCCATTGCGGCGGATATCCTTCAATAATCCAACTTCTTCGTAATAACGCAGGGTGGATGCTGGTAGACCAAAGTGCTGGCTGACTTCGCGAATGGTGTAAGTTTTGGCAATGCTTGTCATGATAGACCTCCCAAAAGTCGGATGTTTCTTTTGATAAAAAAGATTTTTCGAAACCGCTTTACTTAAAGTGTACTTGAAGTGCTATAGTATGTAAAGAGGAAGTCGTCAAGGGCGGAAGATAGCTTCGGCGAGGAGAAGTTTCGGCGATAATCTGTGAGTCATTTCGTGATAAAACCCCTCACGCATTGTCTCTCATCGTATCCCTCAACTTCTGACCACCGCTCTTCATCAGACTAAATAAGGAGGAAGATTATGTATCTCGCAAAGGAAAATCGTTATGACCAGATGCAATACAATCGAGTAGGGAAATCTGGTCTGAAATTGCCAGCTATTTCGCTGGGATTGTGGCACAATTTTGGCGACGTCGACAAAATGACCACTCAAAAAGAGGTGATTTTTACCGCTTTTGACAATGGCATCACCCACTTTGACTTAGCAAATAATTACGGGCCGCCAGCCGGTTCAGCAGAAACCAACTTTGGACGGATTTTGCGTGATGATCTGAAGGCTTATCGGGACGAAATGATTATTTCCTCGAAAGCTGGTTATTATATGTGGCCAGGACCATATGGGGAGTGGGGTTCAAAGAAAAACTTGATCGCCAGCTGTGATCAGAGTTTGCAACGAATGGGTTTGGATTATGTGGATATTTTCTACCATCATCGTCCAGATCCCGAGACACCGATTGAAGAAACCGCTCATGCCTTGGATCTTCTGGTGCGTCAAGGAAAAGCGTTGTATGTGGGAGTTTCCAACTATTCCCCAGAGCAAACCGCAGCTATTAGCAAGCTTTTCAAAGAATGGCAGACGCCGTTTGTGATTCATCAGCCGCAATACAATATGTTCAACCGTAGTATCGAAGAAGGGTTGACGGATGTCTTGGCTGAAGAGGGCTTGGGGTCGATTGTCTTTAGCCCGCTAGCACAAGGCTTGTTGACGGATCGTTATTTGGATGGGATTCCAGCTGATTCTAGGGCGCATCGTTCCGACAGTCCCTTTTTATCAGAGGATCGTGTGGAAGAAACCATCGGCAAAGTCCGTCAGTTGAACCAAGTGGCGCAAGATCGTGGCCAGACATTGGCAGAGATGGCTTTGGCGTGGAACTTGCGCTTGCCGGAAGTCTCTAGCGTGTTGATTGGCGCCTCACGGGTGAGCCAATTGCAGGACAACTTGAAAGCTTTGGATAACTTGGACTTTGCACCGGAAGAATTAGCTCGTATCGCTGCCATTTTGAAATAGCAACTACGAAATTTAGGAGGCAACACCATGAAATACCGTAACTTAGGAAAATGTGGCTTGAAAGTCAGCGAAATCGCAGTTGGTAGTTGGATGACAGATGTTTCTGATGAAGTCAAACAAGCAGAAGCGGCAGCGACTTTGAAGTTAGCTTATGAAAAAGGAGTCAACTTTTTTGACTGTGCCGATGCCTATAGCGGTGGGGCAGCAGAACGCTTTTTGGGCAGCGTCTTAAAAGAATTTCCACGGAAAAATCTCGTTTTGTCCAGTAAAGTTTTCTTCCCAACTGGGGATGGCCCTAACGATCGCGGATTGTCACGCAAGCATATTATGGAATCCATCGACAGTACCTTGGCGAATATGCAAACCGATTATTTGGATATGTACTTTTGCCATCGTTTTGATCCCACCACGCCTTTGGAAGAAACCTTGCAAGCTTTAAGCGATTTGGTAGATGCTGGTAAAGTTTTATATTATGGTGTCAGCGAATGGACGCCGGTGCAAGTTTTGCGGGCACAATTGATCATTCAAGAACGCGGCTTGCATCCAATGAGCGTCATCCAACCGCAATACAATATGACGGATCGCTACATCGAACACGAAATGATGGATGTCTGCGAACAATTCGGCATGGGGATTGTACCATTTTCACCATTGGCACAAGGTTTGTTGACAGGAAAATACCGTAAAGGACAAGCAATTCCTGCTGGCTCCCGAGCAACCTATCAAGATCAAATTCAAGCATTATTGACAGAAGAAAACTTGGATCGAGTGGAAGAACTCGTCAAAATGGCAGACTCCCTGGATACCGATTTGGCCAGCTTCTCCTTGGCATGGGCCTTGCGGGATCGACGCATTTCCAGCTTGATCACCGGCGCGACGAAAGCCAGCCAATTGGAAAACAACTTGAAAGCCTTGGAAGTGGAAATTCCCACTGAGTACTTTACGAAGATTGACGAGTTGTTTGGCTTCAAAAAATTCCATCGACAAGTAGGGTAAGCAATGGCATAAAAAGGCTGTCTTAGGCACAAGGGGAAACTGTGCCTAAGACAGCTTTTTGTCTGGATTAATAAAGCGAAAACACAAAAAGGTTGCCCTCCTAGAAATGACGTGAGGGCAACCTTTTTGGTTAAGCAAAATTAGTCTGCTTTTTTGACTTCTTCGTTTTCTAAATCAGTACGGACAACTAAGACGTCACACGCTGCATTGCGAATGACATATTCAGAGACGGAGCCGATGAAGAGGCGTTCAACCGCGTTCAGCCCGGTAGCACCTAGCATGATCAAATCCACATGGTGTTCTTGTGGCAATTGTTTTGCAATGATTTGTTTGGGAGCGCCATATTCGATGACGGTGGTGATTTGGTCACAGTCTTGTTCTTTTGCGTAAGCCAAGTATTCGTCAAGGGTTTGTTTCGCCATTTCGGTAGCTTGTTCGGCTAGCATGCCGTCAAATGAAGAGACGGTTTGGAAGGCACGGGTGTCTATTACATGGGCGATAATCAGTTTCCCTTGGTTTCGTTTAGCGACGTTGACCGCTTTTTTGAAGGCCAATTCAGCTTCGTTTGAGCCGTCGACGGCCACCATGATGGTTTTGTATTGTTGTAACATGTCATTCACTCCTTTAAAGTTGTCATCCTTTTTCATCGAGTCAAAGCTGCCAAAGTACGGCAACTTTCACGCTTTACAACTTTATTGTAGACCACTTGCCGCTAAATACAAAAGATTTTACTTTGGCTGTTTCATTTTTCCAGAAAAGCGAATGCTGAAAGTCAAAGTGATAAGCAAGGCGATAAACAAATAAGCAAAGGCAATCAGCTTGGTTCCCCAAATTGCGACAGGAATGCCCACTAGCGCAACAATGAAATAGCCGAGGCCGAAACCGTGCAAAAATTGCCGGTGCTCAGGCGTATCGCCAATCAAAGGCAAGAATAGTCGGGGCTTTTTCAACAAACAAAAGCCTATCACAGCTAACAACAGGGCAAAGATACAAATAAAGATGGTAATCATAGGTTTTCCTCCAAGTTTGCGGTGGTCAGTGTGCTTCTCCGCAGTCATTGACACTATTGTACCAAAGATTGCAAGACTTGCCACTGACAGAGGTGCGTAGGTGTTCGTGGGGAAAAATAAAAAAATTTGCAAATTGGTATTGACCTTTTGAAACGTTTTCTTTATACTAGCGTTTGTAAATAATATTATTTCATGTGACTGGATCATACCAGGCGTGGAAAGACACTCTCCAAGGAAGCAGAGCATGTGGACTGGAGACGGTTTTTCTACGCCTTTTTTGTGGACTAGGCATGGCCAGTACAGGTTTTACTCTGCAGAGGTGCCAAAATGAAAATCAGAAAAATCTTGAATCAAAATGCAGTCCTAATCGATGACGACGGTCAAGAGAAGGTTGCAATCGGCAAGGGAATCGGCTTTAACAAGAAGCGCAACGATTTGGTGTTTGCCCGGGAAGTGGAGCGCATGTTTGTCATGGCACCGGATAGCCAGATGAAGTTGCAAAATTTGTTGAACCAAATCGATGAGAAATTTCTCTTTGCGGCTGAACATATCGTCAATCACGCCGAACTCGTATTGATGGAAAAACTAAACGAACATGTGTTGATTGCCCTGACGGATCACTTGGCTTTTAGTGCTGAGAATATCAAAAATGGCATCATTGTCCGTAATAAATTATTGAAAGAAATTGAAGTTCTCCATCAAGAAGAATTTGGAATTGCACAATGGGCGGTAGAGTATCTGAACAATGAACTGCAGATTCCTTACAGTTATGATGAAGCGGGGTATATCGCCATTCATCTCCATAGTGCCCGTCGCGGGGAGCAAAACAATCATCGCATTATTCGGGAAGTGACCATCGTTTCAGATACGATGGGATTGATCGCCCAAGAGCTGGGAATCGATTTGTATGCCGAGGAGATGGGGTTGAATTACTCCCGTCTGGCCAATCATCTGCGGCTACTCTTGGAACGCTATCAAAAACAGCAGTACGCCGTTTTGGATGAAGAAATCATTGAGATGGTTCGGGTGAAATATCCCGAAAGCTATGCCATTGCCAAAAAAGTCCGGGTGATGCTGATTAAACAGTATCAACTGGCGACATCAAGTGAAGAGTTGGGTTACATCGCCATACATATCGAGCGATTGCGGAAAGCAACCCAAAAAGAAGAGGAGAAAAATTCATGAAAGCATATTTACAACGTATTGGTCGTTCGTTGATGTTACCTGTGGCTACTTTGCCAGTAGCGGCCCTATTCATGGGTATCGGGTACTGGATTGACCCTAGTGGTTGGGGTGGCAATAATATTTTAGCTGCCTTTTTAATCAAAGCTGGGGGCACGATTTTAGATAATCTGGGGATTTTGTTTGCTGTCGGTTTGGCTTACGGGATGTCAAAAGACAAAGATGGCGCAGCCGCTTTGGCTGGTTTGGTTGCCTTTTTGACACCGATGACCTTAGTGAATAGTGCTGCTGTGGCTTTATTTACCAAAGTGGATGTAGAAAACGTTAACGTGGCTTTTGGCGCCATCAACAATAAAAACGTCTTTATCGGGATTTTAGCTGGTTTGGTAGCTGCGGCTTTATACAATCGTTTCAGCGGCGTGAAATTGCCGATGGCTTTATCCTTCTTTAGTGGCAAACGGGCAGTGCCGATTGTTACCGCCGGAGCGATGTCCTTGATTTCAGCCTTATTAATTTTTATTTGGCCTCCTGTATACAACGCGTTAGTATCCTTCGGGGAATTGATCTCTAGCATGGGACCATTGGGAGCTGGTCTGTATGGCTTCTTCAACCGTTTATTGATCCCAACTGGATTGCACCATGCGTTAAACAATGTGTTCTGGTTCAACTTGGCAGGGATTGATGATATCAGTAAATTCTGGGCTAGCGAAGGAACCAAAGGGATTACCGGGATGTACCAAGCTGGCTTCTTCCCAGTGATGATGTTTGGTTTACCAGCTGGGGCTTTGGCCATTTACCAATGCGCTCGTCCGGAAAAGAAAAAAGTAACAGCTTCCTTGATGGTAGCTGCGGCTTTCGCTTCATTCTTCACCGGGGTAACAGAACCTCTTGAATTCTCCTTCATGTTTGTCGCTTGGCCTTTGTATGTGGTTCATGCGGCTTTGACAGGGATCTCCATGTTTGTGGCTGCCTTCTTCCATTGGACAGCTGGGTTTAACTTTAGTGCTGGCTTTATCGACTTCTTCTTGAGTCTGCGAGTACCGATTGCCAACAAACCTTACATGTTAATCGTCTTCGGTTTGATCATGGCAGTGGTTTATTACTTCACCTTCTTGTTTGTGATTAAGAAATTCAATTTGATGACTCCTGGTCGCGAAGAAGTGGAAGAAGAAGCTGCTGAAGATATCGATCCTTTTGTTGCCAGTGGTGATGACAAATTTGCTACGATGGCTAATCAAATCTACAACGCTCTTGGTGGTGCAGCCAATGTGACGTCGATCGATAACTGTACAACTCGTCTGCGTTTGCAAGTCAAAGATACCGAAACAGTGGATCAAAGCAAAATCAAACGGACGGGTGTTCCTGGTGTCAAAGTAATCGATGGTCAAAATATTCAAGTTATCGTCGGTACTGAAGTGCAGTTTGTCGCTGACGAAATGAAACAATTGCATCATGGTGAGGCTAGACCTGCAGCGACTGTTGTGGAAACAGCAGAAGTAGTCGAAGAAAACTCACCGATTCAAGACGTATTTGCCGTCAGTGATGGGGCGATTAAAGACATCACCACCGTCAGTGACGATGTCTTCTCCCAAAAAATGATGGGTGACGGTTTTGCTGTTGCTCCAAGTGATGATGCCGTCTTTACACCAATGGCTGGGACTATCACGACGGTCTTCCCAACAAAACATGCAGTGGGGATCAAAACGGATAACGGTTTGGAAATTCTCGTGCACATGGGGATTGACACAGTCAGTCTAAAAGGTGAACCATTTGAAGTCTTCGTTACGGAAGGGCAAAAAGTGGGTCGCGGCCAATTATTAGCCAAAATGGATCGTGAAAAAGTCTTAGCCAATGGCAAACAAACGGACATCATGGTAGTTTGCACCAACAGCGATCAGCTACAAGCTTTGAAAGTGACACCAAAAGAGGTTGTAGCCAATGAAATCGTGGGTACAATCGAAAGCAAAGCGGAATAATTTTCACTTGTGAAAATGGCTGCTCAAGCCGATTTTCCCCAAAGTAGCTCAATAAGAAAGGCTGAACGAACTCGTTCAGCTCTCGAGAATTAAGGCGAAACTGACACATGATGTTCTTTATCATGAGTCGGTTTCGCCTTAATTCCGAAGAGAGCTAGTTCGTGAAGCCAGACATTTCTAGAATTGGTATTATGGGATTTTTACTTGTGAAAGTTTTATAATACCTCAGTTAGTGAAAAAGCACCTCTTTTTCCTTCGTAATTGAAGAAAAGAGGTGCTTTTTTTTCGAAAATCAGGTTTGTAATGACAGAGGGTCTACACGTTACATCCGCCATCCACCACACATCAAGTTTTCGAGACGTCCTTCCTCGAAAACAGACAATCCTCGCTCGCTTTTTATACGCCACGAAAAACAAAAAAAAGCCTCCCACCTAAGTGAGAGGCCGCATTCAGTTAGAATGGGTAATATCCGTCGATGCCGTTCTTCGTCTTATAGTATTGATCCCGCAATGATCAGCAGGTGGGTTCCACGGTGAAGGCCTAAAGCTACCAAATGATAAGGCATGCTAGCAGTCTGCACACAAGACGGATCCCGAGGTATCAATAAAGATGTTCGGTCAACACACAGAAAAGACAACTCGTACATCACAGAATTCCCACTTACATAGTAGCACGTCCCTTGAAAGTCTGCAATAAAAAACTCCTATTTTTGAAAGCGGATACTTGCTGATTTTCGAGACGAGTCAACCGTTTGTAGGTACTTTGCCGCTAGTTTTTCTTGGAATTGGTGTGCTGTTGGCGCCATTGTTGGATGCGTTGATACTGTTGTCCTAACGCTTGCTCGTATTTACCAGTGGCTTTTGGCTGGTAGTAGGAAGCGTTCTTGAGTTTGTCTGGTAAATACTGCTGATCTACCCAGGCGTTTTCAAAATCATGGGGGTACTGATAGCCGATGCCCCGACCGAGGTCTTTGGCCCCTTGGTAATGGCTGTCCCGCAAATGATCTGGCACAGCGCCAGCATTTCCTTCCCGGATATCAGCAAGCGCTGCATCCACCGCTACGTAGGCGGAGTTGGATTTTGGCGACAGGCAGAGATCCACGACAGTATCTGCTAAGGGAATCCGCGCTTCCGGTAAACCGAGGCGTTCGGCAGCTAAAACGGCATTGACCGTCCGAGCGGCTGCCGCAGGATTGGCCAGACCGATGTCTTCATAGCCGATAACCATCAAGCGGCGACAAATAATCGCCAAATCGCCGGCTTCCACCAAGCGAGCAAGGTAATGGAGGGCAGCGTTAACGTCGCTGCCGCGGATGGACTTTTGGAAGGCGGAGATGACGTCATAATGGGCATCACCATCTTTGTCATGGGTCAAGGCTTTACGTTGGAGGCATTCTTCCATGACGGTTAAGGTCAAATGAATGATGCCATCTGCTTCTGGAGGTGTCGAACGAACGGCCAGCTCAAGGCCGTTTAAGGCACTACGCAGGTCGCCGTTGGTGGCACGAGAGAGGTGCCGCCGTGCCGTTTCCTCGATTTCTACCGGATAGTTACCTAAGCCGCGTTCTTTATCTGCCAAGGCTTGGTCGACGGCAGTCAAAATATCGCTTTCTGTTAAAGGTTTGACTTCAAAAATTTGCGTCCGGCTACGGATTGCGGGATTGATGGTAATATAGGGATTTTCCGTCGTGGCGCCGATCATGATGATCCGGCCTGATTCCAAGTGAGGCAGGAGAAAATCTTGTTTGGTTTTGTCCAAGCGATGGACTTCATCTAATAGCAAAATCACAGTTCCGCTCATTTTGGCTTCTTCAGCGACGATTTGCAGGTCCTTTTTAGTATCGGTAGCGGCATTCAGCATCCGAAAGGCGTATTGGGTCGAACCAGCAATCGCTGAGGCAATACTGGTTTTCCCTGTGCCAGGAGGACCGTAGAGAATCATCGAGGAAAGCATCTTGGCGGTCACCATACGACGAATGATTTTTCCAGGTCCAACCAGGTGCTGTTGTCCCACCACTTCATCCAGATTGCGAGGGCGCATCCGGAAGGCTAAAGGTTTTTCCACTTGTTTTCCTCCTTTCTTGATGAGCTTTACCTTCAGTATAGCACGGGAGTTTCAAAGAGCCGACGAAAGGCCTCTTTTTCTGAGCCAAAAGTATTGATTTGGCGTAATTGCCACTTATCCCATCCCCCTTGCTAGTAAGGAACCCCTGAATCGTGTAGAATAGGCTTTGGTGAGGAAGATGACGAGTAGTTTAGTAGAAGCCCAGAAAATCTTTGGCACGAGTAGTACAGTGGCTGTGGCTCGCTATTTGGTGGGGATGTATCTGGAACATCGCTTGCCAGATGGCAGTAAGCTTGGCGGTTGGATCGTGGACTGTGAAGCATATCTCGGCCCCGAAGACGAGGCGGCCCATAGTTATGGGATGCGTCAGACGCCACGGGTGCGGGCGATGTATCAGGAGCCGGGGACGATTTATCTCTATCAAATGCACACCCATCTGATTTTGAATATGGTGACGCAACCTGCCGGCCAGCCTCAAGGGGTGATGATCCGGGGGTTAGAACCGGATCCGGCTTCTTTAGCCCAAATGAGTGGAAATCGTGGGGGCAAAACGGGTGCAGCGATTTCAGATGGACCGGGAAAACTGATTGAAGCGTTAGGGGTGACGCCCGACTTCTATGGGCAATCGATTTTTTCTAGTGACTTACATATTTGTCCAGAGAAAAAGCGTCAACCGCGGAAAATTTTGGAGCTGCCGAGAATCGGAATTCCCAACAAAGGCAAGTGGACGCAGCTGCCACTGCGTTTCGTCTGTGAAGGCAATCCGTATGTAACCAAACAGAAAAAAGCTGACGTGGCCGCTGATCACGGCTGGCAATAAACCGAGAGCTGCTTTTAGAAAAGTGTAGACTCTCAAAAATGGAGGAAAAAACAATGGCAAAAGCAACCATGTTAACTTATTTAGATGAGCAATTAACCAAACAACTACCGGATTACGATGTGGCCATCGATTGGGATGTCAAAAATCACAGTGTGGAGTTGGTGATTCGCTTGTTTGCCGAAAATCCAGCGCAACTTCATCTAGATGATGCAGAAGGCGTGGCATCAGAAGAAGCAATCATCGAGTTTGAAGATGGCATTTTATTGGTGGACCCGAAAAAGTCCAAGTACGACGTGGCAGATTACTTGGCCGTTTATCCTTACGAAGGGAAAAAAGGTCTGCGCCAAGGGGAATTGGACGCCTTAGTCACTTACCTAAAAGAGGTCATGGATGAGGGCTTGAGTGATTTGATGGACTTTTTAAATGACGATGATGCAGCGGAAGTTTTCGAGTTGCATTGGGATCGAGAACAGTTTGCCGAGTTGGTGCGGTCAAATGAAGTAAAAGGCTTAACGACTTATCTGCCTTATCCTGCCTATTAAGAAGTGAGAAAGTAGCGATCAAGCAACGAGAAAAAGTTGCCAAAGGATTGGCATAAGGTAACAACCAGAAAGAGGACAAACACATGAAATGGTATGAAGTAAAAGTTGAAACGGCTAGCGAATCTGTGGAAGCCGTTGCCAATATTTTGATGGAAGCTGGGGCCAGTGGTGTCGCGATTGAAGATGCATTGGATGCCCAAAATTGGCAGAGTGATGCCTTTGGTGAGATAGCTGACACCAGCGCCTTGACCGATTTGACGGAAGGCGCTCGGGTGGCTGCTTATTTTCCGGAGACGATTTTTTTGCCGGAAATTTTGCCTTTTATGAAAGAGACGATTGCCCAATTGCCAGAGTTTGGTTTGGCCCTTGGGAAAAATGAAATCACCGTGACGGAAGTTTCCGATGGGGATTGGGCGACGGCTTGGAAGAAATACTATCATCCGGTGGGGATCAGTCGTTATTTGACTATCGTCCCTAGCTGGGAAGAGTACGAAGCCAGTCACCCCGACGAAAAAATTATTCGTCTGGATCCGGGGATGGCCTTTGGTACCGGGACTCATCCGACGACTCGTCTGACTTTGCAAGCGCTGGAAGTAGTGCTGCGGGGCGGAGAGACGGTCTTGGATGTGGGGACTGGTTCTGGGGTGTTGAGTATTGCCAGCAAGCATCTCGGTGCTGGCTTAGTTCATGCCTATGATTTGGATGAAGTCGCTGTACGCTCGGCACGGGACAATATGGATTTAAACCCAGTTGCCGCA
Organism: Enterococcus diestrammenae; assembly: GCF_009933255.1. Taxonomy (GTDB): domain Bacteria; phylum Bacillota; class Bacilli; order Lactobacillales; family Enterococcaceae; genus Enterococcus_C; species Enterococcus_C diestrammenae. The sequence goes on from NZ_MAEI01000054.1 coordinate 208,968, forward strand.
GATGTACGAGTGGCTGCCAATGACTTGCTAAACGGCGTGGAGCTGGAAGCTGACGTGATTGTCGCTAATATTTTAGCGGATATTATTTTATTGATGATTCCTGATGCTTACCGTCTGCTGAAACCAACTGGACGTTTGATCGTTTCGGGGATTATTCAAGAGAAAAAAGACCAGGTTATCGCTGCGATGATCGCTGCCGGTTTCCAAGTGGACCAAGTCTTCAATCAACGAGACTGGTATGCGATTATTTTGAAAAAAGCCACGGAAGACGATGCTGCCCTTGATCCGACAGCTGGTTGAGGATAACGGGCTACTTGAGATGAGGAAGTGAATTGTTATGCAACGTTATTTTATGCAGTCGAATTATCAGCCGCAAGCAGACTATGCCCTGACAGGAGAAATTTTTCATCACATGATTCGCGTGATGCGCATGAAACCGGCGGAGCGAGTCTATCTGGTATTTACCGATCAGACCACCATCATCGCAGAAATTACCGAAGTAAGAGAAGAGCAAGTGCTGGTCAAAGAAGTTGCCAAAGAGGTGCAAGAAAAAGAACTACCCCTAGCGATCACCATTGCTTCTGGTTATCCAAAAGGCGACAAGCTGGAATGGATCGTCCAAAAAGGGACGGAGTTGGGGGCAGCGGGCTTTATCGGTTTTCCTGCGCAAGCCTCAGTGGTGAAATGGGATAGTAAAAAACTTGCGAAAAAAGCCCAACGCTTGGAGAAAATCGCCCAAGAAGCGGCAGAACAATCCCAACGACAAGTGACCCCTATCGTCAAATTATTGGAAAACAGCGGTCAGTTGTACCAGTTGTTGGCGCAGTTTGATGTGATCCTCGTTGCCTATGAAGAAAGTGCCAAAGCCGGCGAAGGAGCTCAATTGGTACAAGTCTTACAAGAAGCGGCAGTAGGTACTCGGATTTTGGCAGTCTTTGGGCCAGAAGGGGGCATTATGCCAGCTGAGATTGAAAAACTCACCGCTGCTGGCGGGCGGCTATGTGGTTTAGGTCCGCGGATTTTACGGACGGAAACGGCACCGTTGTATCTATTGAGTGCGGCTAGTTTTTATCGTGAGTTATTGGTAAAGTAAAAGGTTGGAATTTCGTTGATGGAGGAGAAATTGGTGAAAATCAGTGATGTGGTTAGTTTGCGGATACTGGATCCGGCGATGCGAGATTGGGAGCTAAAAGATGCTTTAACCGCCGCTAGGCAACAGCCAGGTTTGCAAGAAATTGTGGTACTACCGGTACATTTACGCCGGGCGAAGCAACTTTTGCTAGGTACGGATATTCGTCTGGGGACTGTTGTTGATTATCCCCTAGGTTGCGGAACGGTAGCTAAAAAAGCCTTTGAAGTAGGAAAAAGTTTTCAAGAAGGGGCTGACTTTTTGGAGCTTACGGTCAACGGGGATGCCTTGTTGCAACAACCGGAAATGGCTGCAGAGTTAGAGCGAGCGTTGACACCTTTAGCCAGTGCTTGGGGAGAAATCCGCACCCGCGTCGATTCCCGTGAGATCACGGAGTTGACTAAAATTTATCTAGGGCGCGCCATGAAAGAGTGGGGCTGGCCTTGCCTGGTTTTAGGACAAGGGACGTCCATTGAAAATGCCTTTCACGATGCTACCACGATTGCTTATGAAGGTGGCGACAAGCTGAAGCTACAGATCAATCTGGAAAGGATTACCCCTGAGGACCTGCAAGAGTTGGTAAACCGAGGCGTGGCCCGGGTAGGACTTACTCGTTTCGAAGACTTAAATTTGCAACAAGAACTGCGGCAGATCTGGCCGGTTGATTGAAAAAGCCGCTACCACCGTGTATAATAATGACAATCATTTCAGAGAGTACTGCTTGGGATACAGTAGTACTTTTTGATAGACAAAAAAGATCAAATTATCAAGGTGATCTTTTATCATACTAATCTAACAATGTCTGGCTTCACGAACTAGCTTATTTCGGACTGAAGGTGGCACTGGCGCATGAGCAAAAGCCTCATGTGGCGGGTCCGCCTTCAGTCGCGAGAATTGGAGATGTTCGTTCGGCCTTTCTTATTTTATGCAGGCTTTGAGGAGTAGCGAGGCAATAAGTGCCCTCCTTCTCCTCAAAATCAAGAAGGAGGGACTGTAGCGTGAGTAAAGAAATCGTATTGACCGGCCCCGGCGTCATCAAATTGGTGCAGGGCTACATGAGTCCCGAGCATGTGGCCTTTGTCGAAAAGGCGTTGAATTATGCGACTGCTGCCCATGATGGCCAGTTTCGTAAATCTGGCGAACCATATATCATCCATCCGATTCAAGTAGCGGGGATTTTGGCAGAATTACACATGGATCCCCACACCGTCGCCACTGGTTTTTTGCATGATGTGGTGGAGGACACGGATGTGACGCTGCAAGATTTGACCGCTGAGTTTGGCGAAGATGTGGCTATGTTGGTGGATGGCGTCACCAAGTTGCGCAAGATTAAATACAAGTCCCATGAAGAGCAATTGGCAGAAAACCACCGCAAGATGTTGTTGGCCATGGCACAAGATTTGCGGGTCATCATGGTGAAATTGGCAGACCGCCTTCACAATATGCGGACGTTGAAGCATTTGCGAGAAGACAAGCAACGCCGCATCGCCAAAGAAACGATTGAAATATACGCTCCTTTGGCTCATCGATTAGGGATTAGCCGTATCAAATGGGAATTGGAAGATACCGCCTTGCGTTATCTTAATCCGAAACAGTATTATCGCATCGTTCATTTGATGCAATCCAAGCGGACCGAGCGGGAGGCTTATGTAGCCGAAGCTGTCGAAGAAATCCGCGTGGCGACAGAAGAGCTGGATATTTTTGCCGAAATCTACGGTCGCCCGAAACATATTTATTCCATTTATCGTAAAATGGTGGATCAGAAAAAGAAATTCGATGAGATTTATGACTTGTTAGCGATTCGCGTCATCGTAGACTCCATCAAGGATTGTTATGCCGTTTTGGGAACGATTCATACCAAATGGAAACCGATGCCGGGACGTTTTAAAGACTACATCGCGATGCCAAAAGCCAATATGTACCAGTCGCTGCATACGACAGTCATTGGCCCTAAAGGCAACCCAGTCGAAATCCAAATTCGGACCCATGAAATGCATGAGATTGCCGAATTTGGGGTGGCAGCACACTGGGCGTATAAGGAAGGCCGGACGGAAAAAGTCACCGAAGAAGCCATTCCCCGCAAACAAGTAGGATGGTTCCAAGAAATTTTGGAACTGCAAGATGATGCCTATGATGCCCCTGAGTTTATGGAAGGGGTCAAAGGCGATATCTTCTCTGATAAGGTGTATGTCTTCACTCCTAAAGGCGATGTTTCCGAGTTACCAAAAGGCTCGGGGCCGCTGGATTTTGCCTACAATATCCATACTGATATCGGCAATAAAACTACGGGGGCCAAGGTCAACGGCAAGATGGTACAGCTGGATTATAAACTAAAAAATGGCGACATCATCGAAATCTTAACCTCGCCGAACTCCTTTGGCCCAAGTCGGGATTGGTTGAAGCTAGTCACTACCAGCAAAGCGAAAAATAAAATCAAACGCTTCTTCAAGACGCAAGACCGGGAAAGTAACATCCAAAAAGGGCACGATACCTTATACCGTACCTTGATGGAGATGGAATTTTTACCCAAAGAGATGCTGACTAAAGACAAGTTAAAAGAGGCTTGCGAGCATTTCAACTACCAAGAAGAAGATGACCTTTATGCGGCGGTAGGCTATGGCGAGTTGTCGGCCACCTCTCTTGCCAATCGTCTGACGGTGGAAGAGCGGAAGCAACGGGAAAAAGAGAAAAAAGAACAACAAGTCCAAGAGTTAGTGAACCAACCCCAAGAGAAAAAAGAAAAGATGAAGGTGCGCCATGAAGGAGGTATCGTCATTGAAGGGGTGGACAACCTATTGATCCGGATCAGCCGTTGTTGCAATCCGGTGCCAGGGGATGCCATCGTCGGCTATATCACGAAAGGTCGGGGGATTTCGATTCACCGAGCAGATTGTCCCAATGTTCGCGGGGCTGCCGCCCAACCTCGTCTGATTGAAGTGGAATGGGAAGATGCAGGGAATAGCTCGAAGGAATATGATGCGGATTTGGAAATCTACGGCTATGATCGCAGTGGCTTACTCAATGATGTCTTGATGACAGTCAATGCCATGACCAAGCGGCTGCAAAGCGTCGAAGCCAAGTCCAATAAAGACAAGATGGCGACTATTCGCCTGACAGTCAGCATCCAAAACTTGAACCATTTGAAATCAATTGTCGATAAAATTAAGCAAATACCGGAAGTTTATAGTGTCCGGCGTACTCGGGGGTAAACCATGCGCGCAGTGATTCAACGAGTTTCAGAAGCCCGTGTCACCATTGATGGTGCCGTGGTGGGGGAAATCGGTCAAGGCTTCGTGGTGCTATTAGGCATTCACGAAGAAGATGGGCTGGAAGATGTTAGTTATTTGGTCCGCAAAATCAGCATGATGCGGGTTTTTGAAGACGATGAAGGCAAGATGAACCGGTCGTTGGCCTCTTTAGCAGATGGCGGGGCAATCTTGAGCATCTCTCAGTTCACCTTGTATGCTGATACGAAAAAAGGCAATCGGCCAAGTTTTGTCAAAGCTGCCCGCCCGGAAGTTGCCATTCCACTTTATGAAGCCTTCAATCAAAAGTTGCGAGATGCCGGCTTGACCGTGGCGACAGGGGAATTTGGTGCAGATATGAAAGTTGCCTTGGTGAACGATGGGCCGGTTACGATCATTATTGATACGCGGGAAAAGTAAACCTTAGCTAAAAGCTAATTCTTTAAAAAATGCAATTTGTTCTGTTGTTGCAGTGACTTAGTAGCTGTGAAGCAAAACCGTTTCGTTGATTATCAAAACGATAATCGGCGGAGCGGTTTTTATTTTACACTAAGCTCTTATAAGTTTTAGCCTAGCTAGAATCCCATTTTACCAAGGGTTATCGAGAAATTTCTAATTTTTTGATGACATGAAAATGGTGAATTTACCTTCGAGGACTTGGATTGATGGTAGCCGGTAACTTTCGTGAAACAGCCGGGCACTCTTATTCTTATCCGGATATTTATCGGAAAGTTTGTTATTTAACCTTGACCTAGGTCAAGGCATTGGATAAGATGCAAGGAAGGTGTAAGCAACACAAAAGGAAAAAGAAATAAAAAGAGTTGGAGGTTGAAGTCATGGAATATCCGATTTTACCGAAACAGATGCCAGCGCGAATCAAGAAAGTATGGCAAAAGAGCAATCTATTAGCAACGGGGATCTTTGTTATCATTGGAGCTGTCGTGACGGGAATTCTTATAGCGACGGGCCACTTTAAAGGGGTGCCGCTTTGGTTGATTATCGGTTACTTTTTGTTGGTTTTGCTTTTGTTTATTATACGGCAAGTCTTGATTCCTTATCGTTATTATTTTCATCGCTATGAGATTACTCCTGAAGATTTGGCATTTCAGGAAGGGTATCTGTTTCGCAGCATTACTTATGTGCCCATCAATCGTATCCAACACGTAGAGACTGAGCAGGGCCCTTTTTTGCGCAAGGAGAATCTGATGGAAATCGTGATTCACACGGCAGCGACAGACCATCACCTGGCGGGACTGGATATGGAGGAAGCCATGGCGTTGCGGCAACAAATCATCGATATGGTAAAGGTGGCGAAAGAAGATGTCTGAAAAACGCCGCTTTCATCCACTGGCCTTAGTTATTTATCTATTTAACAATATCAAAGCCTTCTTTTTTATCTTTATCGCCCTCTTTTTTCAGACCAAAATTGGTGAAGGGGTGAGCTGGCTATTGATTGGTGGCCTTGCTTTGGTGCTCACTATTTTTGCGATGGTGCGCTATTTTAGCGAATACTATCAGATTTCCCCCGAAAAAGTCGTGATTTACAAAGGTGTATTCCGCAAATCGGAGACGGATATTTTTTATGAACGGATGCAGACCATCAAGGAACGCCAGTGGTTCTTTTTCCAACCCTTTCATGTGACGCAAGTGCTGATTGAAACTGCGGGTGGGGGAGCAAATAAGGCGGAGGCCTCCTTGGTGGCAGTGCCGGAAGCCCTGTTGTCGCAAATCGAAGGCTACCGCAATTCTGTATCTAAGCAGGGGGAAAATGAGGCTTTAGTGGCTGAACTGGCGGAGGATAACGATAGGGTGGATTCTCAGATACCAGTTGCTACTACAACAAAATCGCCGGAATATATCTACCAGGTGACAAACCAACAGATTTTTTGGTTTGGGATCACGGATTTGAGTATGCTTTTTGCTGCATTTACCATCCTTGTTTTCATCCAAGAACTGGTTCCTGAAGGCTGGATCGATCGGGCAGCGGATCTCTCTGTCAATTTGCTGAAAGCGGGCTGGTTGATGGTTTTAGCCTTTGGAGCCGTCATTTTGCTAATCTTGATGGTCTTCTCTTTGGTGAAAAACTTCCTGCAGTACTACAATTTTCAAGTTAGTCGCACAGGGGATACGTTGACGATCGAAAGCGGCTTACTCGAGCGGCGGGTTCAAAAAATTCCTCTAGCAAAATTGCAGGGAATTAAAATCAATCAACAACTGCTGCGAAAAGTCTTAGGTTTGTCTTCGGTGCAACTTTTACTAGCTGGGGGGCAAGAAACTGAGGGGGACTCCGGAGAAAGCAAAGCCTTGTATTTTTTGCCGATTATCCAGGAGAAAGAACTCTATGGGGTTTTAGACTTTTTGTTGCCAGATTGGGATTTTAATCAGCCCACTATCCAGTATGTATCCCGCGGGAAGCTGTTTTACTTTTGGCGTTGGCCCGTTTTGATCATGGTACCAGCGACCCTCGCAGCTTTTTTTGTCCATCCTGCAGCTGGTGGGGTGATGACACTGGTGACAGTCATGGCGTTGGTTGCCAGTTTTCTTGATTGTCATTACCAAGGATATAGCCTGCAATCGGAAAAGCGCTTGTGTATCCAGAATTTCGCGGTGATCACGAAAACTTTGACCTTTGTGGAACGTCCGAAAATCCAGGCTTTTGCGGAAAAAAGTAGCATCTGGCTGTACCCAAAACAGATTGGCCACGTGGCACTGACTGTCAAAGAAGGCACAGGGAATTTGCAGCTGCATCTGAGATTTATCGACTATGCTGCCGTTGAAGAACTAAAGCATTTCTTTAGAAGAAAATAAGTTTTTCAAAGATCTACCCCAAGCGTATAGCTAGGGTGGGTCTTTTTGTATAATGAAACCAAAAGGAGGCGTATCTTATGAATAAGACTATGTACTACCAAGAAGTTACCTTGCCAAAACTGGCGCTGACTTTGCGCATCGGAGCAACAGCTGAGGCACTGCTCTATATCAGTCGCGTAAATCCAGAGGAAATGACACACTATTTTCCTGGCTACCAGTTTTTGTCAGAGGCGGCTAGTGAATCAGCTGAGGTGCTTTTAGCAGAAGCGCGGCAACAACTCTTGGACTACGATGCCGGTATTCGCCAACAATTTCAACTGCCTCTTCATTTTATTGGCACGGACTTTCAGCAACAAGTATGGCAACTGCTCCTCCAACAACCCTATGGTCAGCTGACTACCTATAGTGCTTTGGCGCAACAACTGGGACGCCCTACCGCTGTACGAGCAGTAGCCAATGCCGTAGGGCGCAATCCCTTGATGATTGTCGTGCCTTGTCACCGAGTGGTAGGGAAAAACGGGGAATTAACCGGCTACCGGGGAGGAATTGAAAATAAACGGTCGTTATTGATTAGAGAAGGATTATCGGAATACAGATAATAGCCAGTAAAGTATGAAAAAGGTGAGACAGAAAAAGTCAGTTGTATTATAATTAAATTGTTAGATTGTAAACGCTATACATTTAATAATCGAATGGAGGAATCATTATATGGCAACTGTCGGTACTTTTTCCCATGGGGACATCACTCCAGACAACAAACTCTTTTCTAGCTTTAAGACGTTGGTCGAGTCGGCTTTTTACGGCAATAATGTCGAATTGGTGGCAGACTTAAAGACGGCTTATGAGTTGGCAAAAACTGCACCAGGAGCAGTCGTTACGGATATGCCTGTGGCTCACACCGAAGACTTGGCCTTACCTGCTGATGCGAAGGTCATCGTTTTTAACGATGGCAAAGTTACTGGGCGGACAGCGGCAGCGCGCCGTGTTATTGGACAGCCGGGTATCGAGAAAACTCTTTATGAAGGCGTGTTACGGGATGCGCTGTTACAAGGTACCCATAAGAAGTTTTATCGGGGTGAAGTGATTGTCGGTTTGGATAGGGACTTTATGGTAAAAGCCCATGTGATGTTACCAGAGCACTATGAAACCAATTTCTATTCTTATTTGCTAAACTTCCAGATCGCTACTAAGGAGTGGTTGTCTGATTACCAAAATTCCAAAGCTTATCCAGAAAATGATATCTTTTTGTATGTGGATCCGGATTGGCGTCACCCGGATTTTCCTCATGGGTTGGCCTTGTTTGATCCCGAGCACAATGTCGCTGCGGTTTTGGGCTTGAATTACTTTGGGGAAATGAAAAAAGCCACCTTGACCTTGGCTTGGGCGACGGCTCATCGCAATGGCTATGTCGCTTGTCACGGGGGCATGAAACAGTATCAATTGCCGGATAAAAAATTCACCATGGCGGCTTTTGGTCTTTCTGGTTCAGGGAAATCCACCATTACTTTGGCGAAACATGGGGACAAGTACCAAGTGAAAGTCCTTCATGATGATGCCTTTGTGATCAACAAAGAAGATGGCTCTACCACGGCTTTGGAACCGGCTTACTTCGATAAAACTCAGGATTATCCATTGACTGATCCGGCGGTGGCTTACTTCATCACCTGTCAAAATGTCGGGGTGACTTTGGACGACGAAGGCAAGAAAGTCATCGTCACCCAAGATATCCGTAATGGCAATGGTCGGACGGTGAAATCTCGCTATGTGACCCCAAACCGGGTGGACCATCTACGCTCCGCCATTGATGCGATTTTTTGGATTATGAAAGATGACAGCTTGCCACCAGTGGTGAAACTAGATGACCCAACGTTAGCTGCGGTCTTTGGTTTGACCTTGGCGACGAAACGGACAACTGCCGAAAACGTGGTGGGTAATGTGGATATGGATAAATTGGTGATTGAACCTTATGCCAATCCATTCCGGGTCTATCCGCTGGGCCAAGATTTTGCGGATTTCAAAGATTTATTTGAGCAAAATCACACCGCTTGCTATATCTTGAATACTGGTTTTTACAAAGGCAAAAAAGTCAAACCTGCCGATACGCTGGGGTCCATCGAAAAAATCGTGGAAAACGCAGCCGAATTTGTTCCATTTGGCCCACTAAAAGGCATGAGCTACTTGCCAGTGGCAGGCTTCGATGTGGACTTCGATGATCCTGAGTATGTCGCAGCCTTGCGGACCCGGATGCAAAGCCGGCTAGACTTTATCTTGGAACAAAAAACGGCGATGGCTGGTTACAACGCTTTGCCAGAGGAAGCCGCGAAGTTGATACAAAAAGTGATCAACGACTTGACCTAATTTTGTGGTGTCAAACACTCGGCTGAAAGCCAGATTTTGCGAAGACATTTGCTAAATCTTAAGAATGACGGTTCGGGCATTTCACCTAAACGACGATGATCGGCAACAAATCCTTCTATAACAGGGGCGGATTGATATAGCAGGGGAGGGCTATCTGGCTTTTTCGACAAGATAACAGTCAAAAACCGGCAGATTCTTCGCTTTATCTGCTAAAACATGGTAGGCTTAATGTAGATAAAGTCGAAGTGAAGGAGGCGCCTTTTAGCAAAACCGGAGTTTCGACGTTTGTATCTTAAATGGTTTTTATGTTGGTAAGACATCAATTAAGGAGGCTTTCAAAAATGGTAGACGATCAAGACGACAAATTGAAGAAATTGGCAGAAGAAGCCAAGGACGATGATTCCTTTAAAAAGATTGATGATTTGGAAAAAGAATTGAATTTGGATGAGGAGTCTGATACCGAAGACTCCGACAACGAAGATAAACCTGAAGAAAAGAAAACGGTTATTGAAAAAGTCATTGAAGAAACCCCTGCTGCCGGATTGATCAATAATAATCCATTAGATGGCAGACGGCCTTAATTAAGAAAAAACTGCACCTAGCGGAATGATGGGCTCCCCGTCAGAAACGCTAGGTGCAGTTTTTATATGTCGCTGGTCTCTAGATTGGCGAATACCAACGAAAAGCGTGTTCGTTTTTACCATTGGGCTTCAAACATAGCGTAAGGGCACAAGGACTACCAAAACGAAATCCATTCAACCAGAAGAACAGCGTTTAGCTAGTCGGGCGTGCTAGAGAGGCTAGTTGCTAACTTGATATGTTTGAGCAATCAGTGACGGAACTTGGACTAAGACGTGGCTTCACCAGGTTTATTGGATGGTGAGGTTGCCATTTTTACTGGTGGCTAGCAATTCATAGAGGGGGCGGCTGCCCATGCTACCTACCAGATGATTGCCGTGGCTGATTTTCTTAGTATAGTCCCCCAAGTGTTTCACCTGACCGTTGATGGTGTGGAGATCGAAGTGATAGCTTGCTTCAGGGGTGAATCCAACCGCGATATTGCCGTCTTTGGTGGTCATTTCCAGTGGTTGAGTTAAGCTTAGGCCAGTACCGCGAATCGTTCCGGATTTGGTTTTCAAAAGGCCCCCACCTTGAAGCTGTTGAAAATGCAGAGAACCACTTTTGGTTTCACCATAGATTGCCGGACATTGGCTGTTTTTGAGGCTGAGATTGCCAGACTTGGTGTGTCCTGCCAGTCGGTGTGCAGTAAGCTGGTTCAATTTCAAACTACCGCTTTTAGCTGAAGTCACCACTTCATGATAAGCGCCGTTTGTCAGGCGTAAACTACCGCTTGTTGTGCTAGCTTTTAGAAGTTCGCTGTCGCTGTCGGTGACTCTCAGGGCTCCCGATTTTGTAGTGAGGGTAGCGGAGTTGCTGGAGAGATGGGCGACATCTAAGCTGCCACTAGTCGCGCTAGCCGTCAGTGTCTGGCTACTGATTTCCCGAGCAATCAATGTCCCCGATTTCAAATGCAGTTGGCAAGTCGTCAAGTCGGTCAAACCACCCAAAAGAAGGCGGCCGCTGTTATTTACGACTTGCAATTGGCCTGCAAAATTCACCGGAAAATAGACGGTGAGATAGCTCTTCATGCCTTTAGCCACAGCCGGTCGGGGGCCTTCTGTAAAGCGCAGTTGTCCCCCTAGCTGATAACGACTAAAGAGATCCCCATTGTCCAGCGCCAGTTGCTCGATAATATGAAAGTCTTCGTCTGTTCCTGCAAATAGAGCGAGGTTGCTATCGGTAAACCCATCGAATACCACACTTTTGACATTGGCGCCGGGGAGGTCATACTGGAGGGAAGTCCAATTTTTCTTCTCCTGGGTAGCCCACCAAGCATCTTCTAAGCTGGCGGCATTTTCGAGATGAGCGTGGACAAGCAGCGGCTCACCAAAGGCTGCTCCTACTAGTCCTAGAAGTTCATCTTTTAACGGGGGCATCTTCTCTAAAAGCTGTTGGCCCAGCTCCTTCCAGTTGCCGGCGTTAGCTTGTGGGGGAAGGTCGCGTTCAGTAGCGAAAGCTTCGGTCGTTTCCTCAGTTGGCGGTTGGTTTTGTGGTTCCTCATGAGAGCCGGTTTCTGAATTAGTCAGAGAAGCAGCTGATTTTGCGACAGCCTCATCGTTTTTTTGAAAGAAGGGGTCACCGGTATAGGTGTAGACTGGAGGCTTCTTGTTAGTGATGGTGGCCAAAACGGTCTTGATTTTGGCTTCATCAGCAAAAGCCATTGCGATGGCATCTGTAAAATCAGCACCAGCTACGAGTTCTTCCAACACCTTGGTTTTTAGCTGGGCAGCAATGGTTTGATAATAAGCTTCCGTAGCTGAACTACTTTCATAATCTTGGAAAATATTGTCTAAACGTTGGGTAATCTGTTGTTCTGTTTGGCTAGCCATAAGCTACCACCTTTCCTTTGTGACAAGTCTTTCTTTTATAGTACCAAGCTTGGTCGCAAAAGACCTCATGCTTGAGACTGAAATCTTAGTTTGAGGAAATTACCAGAGGAAAAAAGGTGGTCAGTAGCGTTTCCGGTGTTTTTTTGATACTCTTGGGTCAGGAGCAAAATCAGCCGAAAGCCGGATGACTTTTGCGGTTCCGCTCGTTAGGGTTAGTTAGTAAAAAGTTGGCTTGTGGCATTTTCCTCCACAAGCAGATGAATCTCGTGAGGAGGGATGATCATGGCAAAAATCATGGTGGTGGAAGACGAGGGCGTCATTCGCCAATTATTAATGGAAGAGTTGAAAAAATGGCAATTTGAGGTTTTTGGTACAACCGATTTTCAGGAGGTCTTCGAGGATTTCCAAACACAAGAACCCCAGTTGATTTTGTTGGATATCAATTTGCCGGTGTTTGATGGGTATTATTGGTGTCGTAAAATTCGAGAGGTTTCTCAGGTGCCGATCATTTTCATCTCCAGTCGCAATACCAACATGGATATGATCATGGCCATGAACATGGGGGCAGACGATTTTGTGACGAAACCCTTTGAAATCGATGTGCTGATCGCCAAAATCAATGCTTTACTGCGGCGTTCCTATAACTATTCCAGTGGTACGACTGAGACCTTGAGTCACAACGGCCTGACCCTCAATGTGGACAATAGCACAGCTGAAGTGGCAGAGACGGTGATTGATCTTTCCAAAAATGAATACCGGCTCTTATATATATTATTGAAAAATCAAGGAAAGATTCTTTCTCGGGAAAAATTGCTGCGGGCGTTGTGGGATGATGAACGCTTTGTGGATGACAATACCTTGACGGTAAATATCAACCGTTTGCGGCGAAAAATCGATCAAGCTGGTCTGACTGGTTATATCGAAACGAAAGTCGGCCAAGGGTACTTGATTCCCTAATCAAAATCTGGAGCACAGGGGAATGGTGGTGACAAGATGAGCTTTTGGCGTTTTTTGAAGGATCAAAAACTAGTAGCAGCGGGCTGGCTGTTATTTGTGCTGTTGACTATTTTTGTCATTTGGCTATCGCCAGGATTGCCCTTAGACTGGGGGACGGTAGGTTATTTGGCACTAATCGAAGGCGTCTTGTTGATAGTATTATTGGTGTATCACTATTTTTCCCGGCGAGTTTGGTGGCAAAAGCTGGCGTTGCATAAAGAACAAAGTGCCATGCAAAATTATTTGACCGGGGCACGGCGGGAAGATGAACAGCTGCAACAAGAGTACATCAATCAAGTAATCAGAGAACACCAGTCCATGATGCAAGAAATCGTAGCCGGTCAAGAGGAACAAAAGGATTATATTGATTCTTGGGTCCATGAAATCAAAGTACCGCTAGCGGCTTCTCAGCTGTTACTACGGTCGCTAGAGTTTGATATTCCGGATGACAAATACATGATGTTGGAAAATGAATTGGGAAAGATCGATGGCTATGTGGAACAAGTCTTGTATTTTTCTCGTTTGGATAATTTTTCAAAGGATTATTTGATCAAGGATACCTCATTAAAAGAGGTATTACTGCCGGTTTTGCGAAGTAACGCCAACTACTTTATCCAACGAAAGATTCGCTATGAAGTCTTGGGGGAGGATCAAAGTGTGCTGACTGATGGCAAATGGCTCGGCTTTATTTTGCAGCAACTAGTGAGTAACGCTATCAAATACACACCTTCTGAGGGCAAAATCACCCTGATTATTGAAAAAAAGGCGAAAGGGGTCCAACTCTCAGTGAAAGATACCGGTATCGGCATTCCCTCTGAAGACTTGGGACGAATCTTTGACAAAGGTTTTACCGGGCAAAATGGGCGCTTTTCAGAAACCCACGCCACGGGTTTGGGCTTGTATCTGGCGCGCAACCTCGCCAACCAGCTCGGTTTGGAACTGACAGCTAAATCGGTGGTAGGGGCAGGCACCACTATGAGTTTGTACTTCCCTTACCTCGCCTTTTACCAAGAGCAGAAATGATTTTTCGCCTGCTTGCCGACAATCAACAGAAAATGAAACGTTTTTGAAACCAAACTTTGGCGAATTTGCTGATGTTTGGTTTTTTTGTATAGGCACTTTCAAAGCGACTGTCAATCCAATGCTATTCCGCTAAATCTCCTCTTTTTCACGGGACACATGGGACCTTACGAGAAAGGAATTTGTTGAATTTACGAAGCCAAGGGAATCAATCGATTATCAACAAAACAGGGTGGACTTGCCAGAGGAGCATCTCTCGAGTTGTGGTGTTAAGGATGTCTGAGGACTAAAGAAGTATATCCCATACAGTTCACCTAAGCGGCAATCACTAAGGTGAGCTAGCAGATTATTGGTTGCTGTTCCCTTGGTTTTTGGCGGGTTGACAACCAGTTTGGCATTTGCCAGTACTGCTAAAACTTGAGGTATTCTCCGGAAGCAATTCTGCCCAGTTTTCTTGTGTCATGCATTTTTGGATAGACCATCTGAACACTCTTGGTTCGCATAAAAATGCTAGTGGAGACGATAGTCGGGGTGGTCTTCTTTTCATGAAGAATCTTTAAGAATTTATTAAATAGGCCTTTTTCAAGAATGATTTCAGGAAAATTCCAAAAAAATATACTTGTGGGTAAAACGATTTCACTGTTACACTACCAAAGTATGTCTTAAAGAAAGGTTTTTCAAAGATATTTTTCGCTGATGAATCCGGGTTAATCCGCTTGATTTGTAGGCTTTTGAAAAGGGCTCAACAAGAGTACCAAAAAAGACAACAAGACAATTTTAAAAGGAGCGTTTTAGTATGGAATTATTGATTGCCTTGGTGCCCATGGTGGCGTGGGGAAGTATTGCATTGGTTAGCGGTAAAATGGGTGGTTCAGCCAACCAACAAACATTGGGGATGACGATTGGGGCCCTGTTATTTTCTTTAGTGGTGTTTTTCGTGATGCAACCCACGATGTCGACAGCGGTCATCGTCTTTGGTTTTTTATCAGGGATTTTTTGGAGTATCGGCCAAAAAGGACAGTTTCAAGGAATGCACTACATGGGAATTTCTGTCGGCCTGCCGTTGTCTACCGGAATGCAGTTATTTTTGAATACGATTGCGGGAGCGGTATTGTTCGGTGAATGGCGTAAAGGCGGTGATTTCCTATTGGGGGGGATCGCGTTGGCCTTATTAGTCT
Organism: Enterococcus diestrammenae; assembly: GCF_009933255.1. Taxonomy (GTDB): domain Bacteria; phylum Bacillota; class Bacilli; order Lactobacillales; family Enterococcaceae; genus Enterococcus_C; species Enterococcus_C diestrammenae. The sequence goes on from NZ_MAEI01000054.1 coordinate 224,152, forward strand.
TGGGCTCTTACTATACTTCTCGACGGGACCCAGATCGGATGAAAAATTTGCCAGAAGACCAGAAGATGTTTGATTTTGGTAAAGGATCCCGGGCCTTATTGATTTCGACTTTGGGATATGGGGTTTATACAATTATTATCACTTGGGCCAATTTGGATCCAGCTGCCGTGATCTTGCCACAAAGCGTGGGGATGGTTGTCGGTGCCTTGTTATTTACATTGAAGGATATTCAGTATAATCGCTTTGTTGTTAAGAATATGACGGCTGGTTTGTTATGGGGGATTGGGAATATCTGTATGTTGGCAGGAATTCAATCCCTAGGGCTAGCGGTTAGCTTCTCTTTGTCTCAGATGGGGATCATCATTTCCACTTTGGGGGGCATTTTCTTATTGGGTGAACGCAAAACCAAAAAAGAACTGGTTTATGTTATTTTAGGTTGCTTTTTTGTTATCTGTGGTGGTATTCTTTTAGGATATATGAAGAGTATCTAATAGATGAAAAGGCCTTTAAGGAGTGTTTGACCTTGGAGGAATGGTGAAAAAAAGTATGGATTTGTTTCGTAAAAAGACCTTTGAAACTGCTGCTCGTGGCGATATGAACCGCACTTTGACATTGAAAGATTTGATCATGCTAGGGATTGGCGCGATTATCGGTACTGGGATTTTTGTGATCACCGGTCAAGCCACCGCTTTGTACGCCGGTCCAGCGTTGTCACTTTCATTTGTGGTAGCGGCAGTAGTTGTTATCTTATCGGGCTTGTGCTTTGCCGAATTTGCCTCACGGGTTCCGATTCTTGGTGGCCCTTACGCCTACCTCTATGTCGTATTTGGTGAAGTGGTGGCTTGGTTTGCCGGTTGGTTTTTAATTTGTGAATTTATGTTGGCCGTCTCATCGGTGGCATCCGGCTGGTCGGGTTATCTGCAGGGGTTCTTGAGTAGTATCGGCATTGATTTGCCCACGGCTTTGACGGCAGGCTACAATCCGGAAAAAGGGACGTATATTGATTTAATTGCGGCAATCGTGGTGGTTTTTGTGACTTTCTGGGTGACTCAAGAAGCCAAAAAAGCGCTGCGCTTAAACAACGCGATGGTTTGGGTGAAATTCGCCATTATCTTATTGTTTATTCTAGTGGGGATTTTCTTCGTCAAACCGGGGAACTGGCAGCCCTTTACGCCTTTTGGTGCCAAAGGGATTTTTGACGGTGCCGCGCTGGTGTTCTTTGCTTTTCTGGGCTTTGACGCGGTCTCCATGGCAGCCGAAGAAGTGAAAAATCCTCAGCGAGATGTGCCGCGGGGAATCGTCGGCTCGATTGCCATTGCAACGATTTTGTACATCATCGTGACGTTGATTTTATCGGGGATCGTTCCTTTTGAGAAGCTCAATGTTAGCGATCCAGTGGCTTTTGCTATGCGGTATGTCGGCCATAATTTTTTAGGTAGCGTGATTTCTATCGGTGCGATTTTGACTTTACTGACGGTGACGATTTCGATGATGTATTCGTTGGCACGACTACTCTATGCCATCAGTAAAGATGGGTTACTCCCTAAATTCATGCAAGAAATCGATCCAAAGCACCATACGCCAAAGAAGGCCACTTGGGTAGCCGGGGCCTTTGCCTTGTTCTTCGCAGCGGCTTTTCCGTTGAATATCTTGGCAGAGCTTACCAATATCGTGGCCTTGTCTTATCTGGCCTTGATGGCTTTGGGAGTCTTGAAACTACGGAAAATGATGGGACCACCGAAAAAAGGCGAGTTTAAGGTGCCTTTTGTGCCAGTCTTGCCAGTTTTATCCGTGGCCAGCTGTCTTTTCTTGATAACTCGTTTAGAAGCTGTGACATGGCTGGTTTTCGCCATAACCTTGTTAATCGGTGCGTTGATTTATTTTGGATATGGTTATAAAAATAGTGTTTTGCATCAAAAATAAACGATGGGGAAGGATTTTCGAGTAGGAGAATCCTTCCGCCATCGTTTTTTTATTTTTTGTATCGGAGGCTGATGACGATACCCGCCAAGGCTGCCACTTGTAAGACCCAGTAGATAAGGCCAGCGTAAGGTAGGGTGAAAAGGGGCTCAGCAAAACGCAAGGTCAGGGTTAAGAATATGAGTATGAAGCTTGTTGATAGCCACAGATTTAAGCGTCTGGCTTGGCGAATAATCCAATAAAGCCATAGGGAATAAAGCAACACACCCCAACGCGTAAATAGATAGAGCCAATCCCAAAGCTGTTCTTTAAAATCATGTTGGGTAAGCTCTAGCAAAATTAACAAACCCAATAGAATGATAAAGGGTGCCATACTGTTGGCAAGTTTACGCTTTAGATAGGTGAGATCGCGTTTATCGGCTTCGATTTTTTGCATATAGGCCGCATCTCCTTTGAGCATCCGATCCAAAGAAAGTTGGTAATAATCGGATAGTTTAACCAGTGTCGGAATGTCTGGAAAGCTTTTGCCAGTCTCCCAACTTGAAATGGCTTGTCGGGTCACATTCAGGTGTTCAGCTACAATCTGCTGAGTCAGTCCTAGCTCGGTTCGTCGTTGTTTGAGTATCTCTGCTAACATGATATGTCCTCCTGAGACTAGTGTAGCTGAATCCCCCAAAAAAGACGAGAAAGTCTTGGTTGCTTGGGGTAAAAAATCTCGCAATAGTTGCTTGCATCCTTGATAAATCAGTCTTTTATCCCTTAAAAGTCCGTTTTTGGTAGACGAGGTTGAACAATCATGCGTCCGTTACTGTAAGGGTGAATCGCAATCGGCTTTTGATAAAATGCTGTCAAAACCTCTGGGGTCATCAACTCAGCGCGGGGCCCCTGGCGAACAATCTGACCGTCGCGAATCATCAAGACGTGGCTAATGAAGTCCGGAATTTCTTCGGTATGATGCGTCACTAGTAAGACAGTGGGGGCGTTGGGTTGGGCTTTGATCTGCTGGATACGGGCGAGTAAATCTTCTCTGGCAAAAAGATCCAGACCATTACAAGGTTCATCCAAAATCAATAATTCTGGTTTAGCCATCAATGCTCGGGCAATCAAGACCAACTGTTTTTCCCCTTGAGAGAGGACTTGATAGCTTTTACCCAGTAAGGATGCTCCTCCTAGTGAAGCCAACAACTCTCGAGCGGTACGCAGATCGGCTGCGGGATAAGCCTGCCAAATACCAATCGAGGCAAACTTTCCTGAGAGGACGATTTCTTCGGCAACATCATTTTGATAAAACTTGTGCTGCAAGATATTAGAAACCCAGCCGATGCGTTTGGTCAAATCAGGAATATTGGTCTTGCCGAAAACTTCACCGAGTACGGTTAACTTACCACTAGAAGGCCAAAGATTACCGGCAATCATCTGGAGCATTAAGGTTTTGCCAGCACCGTTGAGGCCGAGAAGCCCCCAGTCTTCACCGGAGTGGATTTGCCAGTTAATATCAGTCAAAAGCGGGGTGCCGCCTTTGGACAAGTTGATGTGTTCAAAGGATAGAATAGTCATGGCGCGCCTCCTAAAGGTCAGCTTTTTCTTTATAGTAGCAGAAAAAAGCGCAGGGATTCAAAAATTTGCCGATTTCTGAAGTTTAGAATCTGATGAAAGTTTTCAGAAAAAGTAAAAAAGTACTTACGAGAAAGAAAAAAATCTGCTATGGTAAATTTATCAGTAAACCAAAAATAACGCAGTGAGATGTACACAGCAGTGGAGGTCGTAACGAGTTGATGGAATGACCACCACGGCTTTTTTGCGTCTTATGGGTTTTTCTGGTAAGAAAAGAATTGGAGGAAGAGTAATGCCCCGTAACAAAAGAGAAAGTTTGATTTATACTGTATTGATGTGTGCCTTTATGGTGCTGTGGATGAGCATTTATAATGTTGCTTTGCATAATGGTGAGCTGAGTTGGCAAGTGGTAGAAGAAGCCTGGTTGGGCTTTCCGATTGGTTTTGTCGTAGCGATGTTTTGTGACTGGTTTGTGGTTTCGGGTCCGGCAAAAGGTGTGGCTTTTGGCAAGTTGTTGAAACCTCACCATGGCGATCTTCGCAAAGTCATCACGGTTTCTTGTTGTATGGTGTTGCCGATGGTTTTCATCATGTCCCTTTATGGCGCATTGGAAGTGGCAGTTACGACTCAGCAATGGTCCAAGCTCTTAATGATGTGGTTGACCAATATTCCCATCAATTTGATCATGGCTTTGCCTTTGCAACTGTTGATCGCAGGGCCTATCGTCCGCAAGCTTTTCCGAACAGCTTTTCCAGAGGGGAAAGTTTTGGCATAAGCTATAGATTGTAGATAGGCGTCTTAATGACCGAATCTGGCAAAAAAAGAAGCTTCTCTCAAAATTGGGAGAGGCTTCTTTTCGCATCTAATAGTAGACAATTATTTCCCCTGAAACTGTTCTTTCACTTTATGGTAGGCAGCTTGTTGGGCGGCCCATTTTTGTTTGTCAGCTTCACCAAGTTCGCGGATGACACGAGCGGGATTGCCACCGACAAGGACGTTTTCTGGCACATCTTTGGTAACGACGGCACCAGCAGCGACGATACTATTCTTCCCGATGGTTACACCAGGGAGAATCGTAGCTTGGGCGCAAATCCAAACATTGTCACCGACTGTGATAGGCAGGCCAAATTCTAGTCCTGAATTGCGAATTGCGGCATCAGTGGGGTGGCCGGCAGTATAAAAGCCCACCCGTGGTCCAATCATGACGTTGTCGCCAAATGTAATGGTGTTGACATCGATGAAAATCGGATCGACATTGCAATAGAAATTTTCACCTAGATGAAGATGGCTACCAAAATCTACGTAGAGGGGGGGATGGATGAAATAGCTTTTGCCGTGGGAGCCCACCAACTCACCTTCTAGACGGACGATTTAATCAAAATCATTGAGGGGAACTTGGTTGATTTGCTGGGTTAATAATTTGCCCTGCATATCGCCAATCCCGGGAAGGACGGACTGTTCAGGGGGCAAGTCTGAGGCCAGGTATAGTTTGCCAGCCATCATTTGTTCATAATCAAAATTTTTCAAGGGAGAACCTCCTAGAATTTTTAACTGTCAGAAAAGCAACCTGTGGCAAGAAGGCTTGCTTTTGCTGGAGTGAGGCAAGGTTTGCCGCAAGCCAGCTTTTTATGTAGCCGCTTTCTGACTCGACGTCTTATTATATGCCTTCTGCTTTTAAGATACGAGCACAAAAAAAGCCCTACACCATTTTGGCGTAGGGAGGAGAGCTTGTGGAGTTAACGGCCGTTGTTGGAAGTCAGTTCTAAGAGTTTGTTTTTGAGATCTTCTTCCATGGTGCCCAATTCGATTTCGGCAGCCCGGCGTTTTTCCTTACCTTCTTGTTGGATACGCAAGGTTTCTTGGAGGGTTTCCACTAAGTCGTTTTGGGTCTTTTGCAAGGTTTCGATATCCACGATGCCCCGTTCATTTTCTTTAGCAGTTTCGATAGCAGAGACTTTCAACATTTCCGAGTTTTTCTTCAAGAGATCGTTGGTGGTCTCTGAAACTTGGCGCTGAGCAGTCACTGCGTCTTTTTGGCGTAACAAGGTGAGGGCAATCACCACTTGGTTTTTCCACAATGGAATCGCCGTGTTGATGGAGGCTTGGATTTTTTCGGCCAAGGCTTGGTTGGTGTTTTGAATCAAGCGAATTTGTGGGGCTTGTTGGATCGTGATTTGCCGTGCCAACCGCAAATCGTGGGTCCGTTTGTCCAAACGATCCAAAAATTGGCCGTAGTCATTGACGATTTGGACGTCCATCTGGTCGCCGGAAGTTTCGGCTTTTTTCATGGCTTCGGGAATGATCGTCGTTTTTAGTTCTTCGGCTTTCAATTCTCCAGCAGCGATATAGATATTCAGTGCATCGAAGTAGTCTTTATTTTTGTGGTAAAGCTGTTCCAACATCAGGTTGTCTTTTAACAAGCCGTCTTTTTCTTTGTCTAATTTAACGGCGATTTTATCGATTTGCGCGCCCATTTTTTGGTATTTGGCAGTGATCTCATAGATGGATTGTTTAACTTTGCCAAACATCCGCTTGAAAAGACTACCTTCCCCAGCCCGTAACTCATCAGGGTTGGCTTCGTTTAGGCGATACATCAATTCGGTCAAACTATCTCCCACAGGTCCAATATCATTGGCTTGGACATGGTTTAACATGGATTGGGAAAATTCGCTGAGTTTTTGTTGAGCAACAGCCCCATAGGTGATGACCCCTTGTTGGTCGGTGGCATCGATTTTTGCGGCTAGTTCTTTGGCTTGAGCTTGGCGTTCTGGTGGCAATTTATCCACGAGACGGTCGGCTTTTTGTTGTTCTTGTAGGGCGTTGATTTCTGTTTTTTGGGTTTCTGTCAAAGAGCCGACTGGTGTAGTGAAGGGGCTATTTAGTAAGTCCTCCAAAGTCGAATCCACGTTTTGTGTGGGTTGTTGGGGTACATTGTTTTCTGTCATGTTCATTCCTCCAATGGTATGGGCGCTACTAGTGGAAAAGATCCTGTAGGCCAGTTTCACTCAAATACGTTGCTTTGGCTATCAATTTGCTAATTGTTATGAGAAAGGATGACGCCCTCCCGACTTAGGAGAAGCGCTGATTCGAAAAAAGCTAGCGCAGAGGCTAGACTTTTTCCACCGTTGTGCTATTTATATTATCCCGTTTTAGGCTCTGTTTGGCAATGGAAAGCTCAATATCCATATCTTCTAAATCATCTGCCACAAACTGTTGGTAGTCTTGGGCGATTAAGGAAGCCATTTGGTCGATAATCTGGGAGCTTTCTTCAATCTTTTCGTAAGTCTCTTTGCTCTTGATCTCGTGGCTGTTAATCTCGATAAACTTGTCCGTCAGTTCCACCATGTTTGGTAGATGAGTGTACAAGAAATGGTTGGCACAATGAAGTTTTTGTGGTTCCTTCACCAATTCCTTAAACAGTGCTTTGGAGGCCCGTAAAGTATCGTGGCGCAAGTCGATGGCTTTCAACTTAGCACTTTTATTGATATTGTCTTGGAGTTGTTGAATTTGGACCTTGGTTTGGCTCATAGTATCCCGGAAAAAATCAATCTCACTGGTACTCATGCCACTGTCCAAGTAGTGCTGCTCTTTTTCTTTTGAAAGCAGTGGGACGACACTTTTGGGTACCACCTTTTTCGGTGCCGAACCTTTCAGCCCCAAAACTACTAACAAGACGCCGCCGATGACTAAAAGAAAGGGCAACGAGTTGTTGGAATAACGCAGCATGTCCCATAATAAAAGGGCAATGGGGACGCCAACGATAGAATATAAAACAACTTTTTTCATAGGGATATCCTCCTGAATGTGGTACCGACTCCTTGTCAATGAGGAGGCAACATCAAATTTGCCATCATCATGGGAGAAGCTCGGTGACGAGGGGTGTCCTCGTGGTTATCTTGTATAGCGAGTAAAGCTTAGCCGTCTCTTGTTGACTACAAAATCATTTTAGCACGCAGCTAGGACAAAAAAAATCAGACTAAGGGTTGATTTTTCCAATTTAGTAAAAACATAAGATTTCTTATGACGATTTTAACGGCACATTTTCAGAAAAACGTGTATACTAACAGTCAAAGCGCCTGCCTAAAAGATTTTTCATGACCTTTGTGTTGGAAATCTGGCAGTGGCAAACTGTCTCTTTTAGATAGAATAACAAAACAGAAAGTGGGAGTGAAATGCTTTCGTTTGAAGACTTTGAAGAAAAAACGATTAAACGCCAAGAACTTTTTCATGGCAAGATTATTGATGTGGTCCTCGATGATGTCGCCTTGCCGATGGGAGGAACCGCCCAACGTGAGCTAGTCTTTCACCATGGCGGTGTCGGCATTTTGGCGATAACGCCTGAAAACAAACTATTGCTTGTCCGGCAGTTTCGTAAACCATTGGAACAGGTTAGTTTAGAAATTCCTGCGGGCAAAATCGATCCCGGTGAAGGTCAGCATCCTGAAGTAACCGGTTCGCGGGAGCTAGAAGAAGAAACTGGCTATCGCCCCGGCGAGTTGGTGCACGTGGCTTCCATGTATCTGTCCCCAGGTTTTTCCAATGAAATGCTCCATATCTATCAAGCCTTGGACATGGTAAAAGTGGAAAATCCCCGGGCAATGGACGAAGACGAAGTGATCGAAGTCTTGCAATTGACCCTAGACGAAGCCAAAGCCGCGGTGGCCACTGGGGAAATCTGTGATGCCAAGACATTGTATGCCATCCAATATTGGGAACTGGCCCTGGCTAAAGGACGTGATGCTTATGAGTAAGAAGCCTTTGATTACCCGCTCGGCTTTGCGTTCTCGCAAAAAACAGCTTTCTGAGCAGGAGGAATCTCTGCTGTTTGATGCGGAGAATCAAGGGGAAGAACGGAGCCAAAAAACCTTCCGCATCTCACGCAAACAGTCAGTGCCTACTCAAAAAATCACTGATAAGCAAGCAAAAAAAGAATTGGCACAAGCGGAAAAGCAAATCGACAACTTTTATCGAAAAGAAAAGAAGAAGACCAAGCCTCTAAAAAAATCTCGTAGCCTGGAAAACCAACGCTCACGGGATTTGAACGGTTTTTTGACCGGGGCTATCATCGTGGTTTCCCTATTGATTGTCGTGGTAATGTTGGCGACCTTCTTCTTATAAAAATCAAGAAAATTACCGGTGAAGTTTTCCGGTGAATGGAGGATAATTATGAAAATTGGAATTATCGGCGCGATGGATCAGGAAATCAAAATCCTCAAAGAACAGATGGAAAATCCCGTCTCTTGGGAACGGGTGGGGGCATTGTTTGTATCTGGTGGCATTGGTCGCCATGAAATCATCTTAGTGCGCTCGGGCATTGGCAAAGTGGCGGCGAGTACCATCACGAGCCTTTTGATTCAAAAATATGGCGTCAATATGGTCATCAATACGGGCTCTGCTGGTGGCATCGGTGAAGGCCTACAAGTGGGCGATCTCGTAATTTCTGAAAAACTAGCTTATTTCGATGTGGATGTCACTGGGTTTGGCTATGAATATGGCCAGTTACCAGCGGGGATGCCGTTGTATTTTGAAGCTAGCAAGTATTTGATCAGCGAAATGACCAAAGCCGCTGAAGCTACGAATCACCAAGTTCATAAAGGCTTGATCGTGACAGGTGATACTTTTGTCAATGATCCTGCCAAAGTAGCTGAAATCAAAACTCATTTTCCAGATGCTTTAGCCAATGAAATGGAAGGGGCTGCCGTAGCGCAAACCGCCTTCTTGTTTAAGATTCCTTTCTTAGTTGTGCGGGCCGTCAGCGATACAGCGGATCACGATGCAGCCATGACCTTCGATGAGTTTATCGACGAAGCTGGTAAACGCTCGGCTGAAATGGTTTTGGCATTTGTGCGCCATTTGGTTTAATCTATTGAGTTAGAAGTGAAATCCTGACCTTTTCTTATTGAATATAAAAAAGCCAGCCGGTCTTGCTTCCGGAGAATCCCTCGGGTGGTAGTGGGACCGGTAACTGCCAACCAAAGTACAGCTGTCATTTTGCCAGCTCATCTTAGCGATTTCTGCTTAGGTGAGCTGTATGCGATATGCTCCTTCAGCCCTCGGACATCCTCGATACTACTACCCGAGGCATTCTCCTCCAGTAAGCCCGCCTGTTTTATCTATAATCGATTATTGGATTTGTGACCTAAGACTAGCATTTTTCTTCATTGGAAAGGTAGCAGAATATCGTAAAAAAGATGAAATTTTGCGCAGTAGGATTGATATGACAGTAGCTTTCAAGATTGAGATGAATTACTTAGAGTTGGTGGCACTTGTGACACTTACTCTAAGTTTGAAGCTCAAAGGCAAAGCTAAAGGTTCATTTGCGCATACAGTTACATCTAAGCAGAAAGCGCTAAGATGAACTAGCAATGACAAATTGCTTTGTATTTGGCATTTTCCGGTCTAGCTATCGTCATATCAATTCCTATGGAGCTAAATTTCATCTTTTTATGACATCAAAATGACGGGATGATACGCCACTTAATTTCTGAACATCAGGTTTTTTGGAGCTTAATTTTTTTATCAACTAGAAAGGTCGGGATTTTTTTATCTGTCAAGACACTTCTGTTCGAAATACCCACAAAAACTTGGTATACTAGGAGAAAATATTCTGGTAATGCGAGAGTGTACTGCCATTGCACTGCCAGTTAACAGGAGGAAGCTGAATGAAAGCCTTACTTTCTATTGATTATACTTATGATTTTGTTGCCACCGACGGCAAACTGACTACTGGCGCTGACGGGCAAGCCATCGAGGCAGCTCTCGTGCAAGCTACTAAGGAGTTTATCGCAGCCGGTGATTTTGTGGTGTTTGCTATCGATGCCCATGACCCTACCGATGATTTTCACCCAGAAAATAAGCTGTTTCCACCCCACAATGTGATTGGGACCAGTGGCCGTCAGCTGTATGGCAGTTTGGCCCCTTTATATGAGGCGCATCAAAGGGATAAAAACGTCTACTGGATTGATAAGCGTCATTATTCTGCCTTTAGTGGCACGGATTTGGATATTCGTTTGCGGGAACGGGGGATTACGGATATTTATTTGACTGGGGTTTGTACAGATATTTGCGTGTTGCATACGGCAGTCGATGCTTATAATTTAGGCTATCGGATTCATGTCTTGCAATCGGCGGTCGCTAGCTTTGATCCGGTGGGGCATAAGTGGGCCTTGCAGCATTTTGCCAATACTTTGGGTGCGGAAATCCTGTAATTGTCAAAAAATCAAATAAAACATCCGATATTTTAAAAGGACATATCTTTCGCCAAACGCTAGTTTTTTAGCTATACTCAGGACAGAGGGTGAGACGCTGCGGCCACGGTTTGTGGCAAGGAATCTCATGCCAAAGAGGAGGAAAAAAACATGGGTATTTTTGATCGTTTGAAAGACGGTTTTGATATGTCTGATATCCCAGGTATTATCAGTGATTTACAAAAAGATGGTGGCGTAGATTTAGGTTCTTTGATGAGTGGCGATTTCTTGAAACAATTCACCAACTTCTCAAATATGGGTGATATGCTTGGCAAATTAGGCATTAGCGATGCTAGCCAAATTACCGAATTGTTGCAAGACAAATCGAAAAAAGCAGAAGCTGACAAAGTTGTTGATGAAAACAGTCAATTTTCCGATATGGCGGAAATGGTCAAAGCTGCGTTGCAAAAGAAATAAGACGAATAAACGTCTCTCAACTGTTGGTAATCCCTTAGTTGAGAGACGTTTTTTATCGCTTGAAATTAGCCTTTCAACCTAGCCTTGATACAAGGGTCTGAGTTGAGAGGCTATTTCGTATATTGCCAGCTAGTTGGTAGCCAGCTGCTAGTTTACCAGATATGCACGCGTTTTTCTGGTGGCAAGTACATTTTATCTGTTGGTTCGATTTGGTAGGTGCTGTAGAAATCGTCAATATTTGCCAGTTGGACGTTGGCTCGCAACTTAGCCGGAGCGTGGACATCGATGGCCAAGAGGAGTTGTTGGTATTGCTCCCGCGCTTTGGTGCGCCAGATTTTGGCCCAGTTGGTGAAGAAATCATCTAAGGAAACATCGCCGTCGCGTTTGGCAGCTGCTAGGGCGCAGCTCAAACCGCCAGCATCGGCGATATTTTCTGAAACGGTCAAGGTCCCGTTGACTTTGCCACTTGCAAACTCGATCCCATCAAACTCGGCGATCATGCCTTTTGATAGTTCTTCAAAGTGGCGCAAATCAGCTTCAGTCCACCAGTTGTTCATATTGCCAAATTCATCAAATTTGGCGCCATTGTTGTCAAAGGCATGGGAGATTTCGTGGGCGATAACGGCACCGATTCCGCCGTAGTTGGCGCTAGCGGATTGTTCCAAATTATAAAAGGGTGCTTGCAGAATCGCTGCCGGAAAGACGATGACGTTTAAGAAGGGATGATAGTAGGCATTGACGGTAGCGGCGCTCATTTCCCACTCATCCCGGTCTTTTTCTTGACCATATTTGCTAAAGTTGTCTTCTCGCACGATCCGAGAAAAAGCCAGGGCGTTTTCGATCAGCGTGCCGCCAGCTTCTTTGGTTTTGGTGATGAACTTGTCATAATAAGCGGGAATCTTTTCGGGATACCCCACATGAATGCCTAGCGTGTTTAGTTTTGTGATGGCTTTTTGACGGGTCTCATAAGAAAGCCAAGTATTTTTTTCCAGACGTTCTTGATAGATCCTAATCATGGTGTGCACCATATGTTCGACATCGGCTTTGGCTTTTGGTCCAAAATATTTGCGACCATAATAACTGCCCACCACCTGACTGAAGCGCCCATTTGCTAAGTAAAAGGCGGCTTTTTTAGGTGCTTTGGCTTCAGTGATACCAGAGAGATAACGGCCATAGGTACCACCAAGTTGGCGCAACTCTTCACTTAGATAGCCAGTATAGCCAAGAGCGACTTGCATCAGCAGCCAATGTTTAAGTAATACAAAGTTTTCTGGCGTCACGATGCTGTCCAAGGCTTTAAAATACTCCGGTTCAGTGATGATGATTTTTTCTGGTTGGGTGCCGACTAGGGTTTCGGTGAGTTTGCCTAAATCCAATTGACTAGAGTAGGCACGAAATTCGCCAAAGCTTCGAGGATTGTAGTTTTTGCTATAGTCGGCATTTTCTTCAGAACTGCGTACATGGGGGACAATCAAGGCATCGAAAGCTTGCGCATCTGCCATGATTTTTTTGGCTTCTGCTATCTCATAGCCCATCTTGTTTAGCACTTGGACCGTCATCTCAGAGAAGACTTCCATTAAGTTTTGGCCTTGGGGATGGTCAGCTTCATAGTAAGTTTTATCTGGCAAAATCGTCCCAGCCGGTGCAGCAAAAAACGTGTTAAACTTGGTGTTTTTCATGTCTTGGTCGACTTCCACCGCAAAAGGTAAAGGCAGGCCGGATAAGACCCAATCAGCCAGTTGCCCATCTAAATCGGCTAAATTTGACAAACTCGCAACCCGGTCTAATAGTGGTTGAATCGGGGTGGCTCCTAGTTTATCCCGCATCTCGTAGTCGTTAGCCAGTTGGTAATAAGCGATGGCGTCTTGCATTCGACCAGCGGGGATTGTTTCTGGATGGGCGACAAAATGGTCAAACTCCGCCATCAATTGTTCATCGATACCATCCACCAAATCTTGAAAGCCGCCAGTCGCCGGTTTGTCTGCCGGGATTTCAGCGGTTTTCAGCCAGTCGCCGTTGACATATTCGTAAAAATCTTGTTTTTGTAATGAAGTCATGGAAATTCCTTCTTTCTTGTTTGCTCACACGCGAGCTTGTGATTATTCCTCGGAAGTCGGATAAGCGCCAGCTCCTGTGCCAATTACCCCCATTATCGTACAGGTTTCATTATTCTACAAAGATTTTGCTGTTTCTGCTAAATGATGGTTGCGGTCCTTTGCTGGAGCAACTAGTGGCATCAAACAGAAAAATACGTGAAAAAACTAACCAAATCAAAAACACCAATCCTTTCGATGAGAGATTAGACACATCGGAAAGATTGGTGTTTTTGTGGATCATCTTGCTGGCTCTACTTTTTATTTTAGTAGCAATCAATCAAAACATTTTTCTTCTAGTTTAAACAACGGACTCATGGGTTTGTTTTCATGGATGACTTTGACTGCGTCCCCCATCAATTCGCCACAGCTGATGTATTCCATGTTGCTTGGGTGGCGTTCTTCAGCCGTTAAACAAGAATCGGTGACACACAAGGTTTTGATCTCGGAGTTTTCGATCAGTTCTTTGGCAGGTGGGGACAACAAAGCGTGGGAGGCACAAGCGTAGACTTCTTTGGCACCAGCATCTTTCAAAAACTTGGCGGCTTTAGCTAAAGTCGCCCCGGTGTTTAAAATATCATCCACCATGATACAAGTCTTGCCTTTGACATCCCCGATGACGTAGCCACCATTTGGATCGCTTTCTTCTTGGTCGACGATCGCTAGGGTGGTATTTAAGTATTCTCCGAGACTGCGAGCGCGTTGGACACCGGAGTTTTTCGGTGAAACGACGACATAGTCATCACCAGTCATTTTTTGATCGCGATAGTAGCGCGCAAATAATGGCATGGTGAAGAGATTGTCCACTGGAATATCGAAAAAGCCTTGGACTTGGACGGTATGGAGGTCGAGGGTCAAGACCCGAGTCGCACCAGCTTCTTGGAGGAGATTGGCGATCAATTTAGCTGTGATCGGTTCGTGAGGTTTGGCTGTGCGGTCTTGGCGGGCATAGGCGTAGTAGGGCAAAACGACATTGATCGTCTTGGCACTGGCCCGTTTCAATGCATCGATCATGATCAATAGTTCCATGTAATAGTCGTTGACGGGTTGGTTAGTGGCTTGCACGAGATAGACGTGAACCCCCCGTACCGTTTCTTCAATACTGATGGAAATCTCACCATCTGAAAATTGTTTGATGGCACAATCTCCTAGCTTGACCCCAAAAGTCGCAGCAATCTTTTCAGCTAACGGGGTATTCCCATTTAAGCTAAAAATTTTCAGTGGCTTTTCTTCGTAATTAACGCCCATTTTGTCAATCGTCCTCCCAAATAATCGTGAATTTTCTTTATTCTAACACAAAATAACCTGAAAATGTGTTGAAACTTTCGTAATTAAGGTAAGGAAACGGTACCATTGCCCCAATCAGCGGGAATCACTTTGCGGTAATTGCCCCAATTGTCATGGACTTTGTAATAGCGTTTGCCTGCTGTTGTTTCCATAAATGCGTAGGCAGTGACCCAATGATTGCCATAGGTTGAGCCTTTTGCTTTGAGTAAACCCACGACGACAGGCTTGCCTTGTTGCAGGCGTTTGGTGGTACGATACCAGCTACCTACCATGGTGGCGCGGGGACGATAGGGTAGATGAAAATAACTAAAATATTTCGAAAGGCCATGAGCAACTTGATAAGCAATTGTCGGCATTTCGTGGGGCTGTATCAAAATCCGCAGAAACTCTGACAAAGTCTTGCCATCTGGCTCACCTTTTTTGCGAAGGGTGGGGGGAATCATGCTTTCCTCCACATGATCTTGATAATAGGCCAACAAAACCGCCGTGGCATGGGTCCCACACAAATAACCAGCATGGGTAATCCAATCTTTATAAGGTTTAAAAAGCTGTTCATCAATCCCAATCCATTGATCTTTTGGATAGTTCGTGGTCACAGTCAAGGCCTCCTTTGGCTTTGGAACTTCGAGTTATTTCTATTATAGCGGAAATCATAGAAAACCGATATCAAAGGCCTTTAGCTGAAATCAACGGCTTGGCGAACGAATTTCTTGCTATCTAATTCTTATGGGGTGGCTTACTAAGGCCTTTTGCTTTTGGGAAAAAGGCTTGTACAAAAATGGCGAGGTATTTAGAAAGCTAATACCAGCTATTGAATTAATTCATTGTACAGAGGGGAAAGCCTTGCTCTACACTGATTGTGGCTGACTAAAAACAGAGGCGTGCCATCGGAGTAGAAGGTAAGCTATGAGTTATTGGCACTGCTTTTTTCTGTAAGTCTTCAGCCATTTAGAAGGAGGAGAGCACTTGTATGTTTGAAATTTTTAAAAAGAGGGGATTTTGGATTGCCTTTGCTAGCACGTTAGTTTGTTCCTTGCTAGGAAAATATTTATCCTTACTTCCTGGGTTGAGCCTGATTGGCGCATTGGTTATTGCTTTGTTAATCGGGATGTTGTGCCAAATTAGTTCACCATTGATTTATGCCAGTGTGGATGGGATTGGCTTTATTTCTAATAAGTTTTTGCGTCTTGGTATTATTTTATTAGGGTTTCGTTTAAATCTGGTATCCTTAGCGGAATCCGGGATCAAAACCATCGTCATGGCGTTTGTCGTCGTGTCATTTACGATTGCCGTGGTTTACTTTTTCTGTCGCTTGTTGAAGGTGGACAAAGAATTGAGCTTCTTGGCTAGCTTTGGTTGTGCCATCTGTGGCGCCGCTGCGGTTATGGGGATTTCACCACAAGTCAAAGCCGACAAGGACAACTCCGTACTAGCGGTGGCAGTCGTTTGTATCATGGGTACGGTCTTTACTTTAGTCGAGGTAGCGTTATTAAAAGTCTTGCCTTTTACGGATGTGCAGTTTGGGATTTTGAACGGTGCCTCCTTGCATGAAATCGCCCATGCCGTGGCTGCTGGTGGGGCCGGTGGGACGGTGGCTTTGGACAATGCCATCATCATGAAATTATCGCGGGTTTTGTTGTTAGCCCCAGCTGCTATGATTGTCGGTGCCCTCTATCAAAAACGTCATAAAAAGGACACCGATGAAAAGCAAAAATTACCAATTCCTTGGTTTATGGTGGGCTTCTTGTTGACCAGCGCCTTTGGAAGTTTTGGTCCTTTGTCACAAGGCGTGATCGATCAACTCGTCGCTTTGGCATACATTTTCTTGGGGATGGCGATGGCTGCCTTGGGGATGAGTGTCAACTTCAAAGTCATCATCGCTCGCGGCCGCAACGTCTTTATCGCATCATTTTTGGGTTCGGTTTGCTTATTGTTGTTAGCCGGAGCCGGTGCCTACTTGTTCTTTTAATAAAGTGTTTACTACGAGAAAGGAGCAATTGTCATGTCAACGATTTTACTGACGTTAGATTCGTTAGCTGGTGTGACCAGCTATTTGGAAAAAAGCTTTGAAATGATCCAAAAATTGCAAGGAGAAAACGTCTTGTTGCTGGATATTTTGGATACAGCTGAATTGGAACTAGCTGAGGCGCAAGATGACGATTTCTTGCCAGCCCTGGAAAAATCCAAAGAAGCAGCGCTAGAAGCACTTTTGGCCCAACTGCAAACCCGCTATCCTGAGGTGGCGATTGAAGCTAGTCTTCAAACCGGTAATCCCAAACGCAAGATTATCGATGAGGCTAAACGGTTAAATGCGGAGCTAGTGATTAGTGGTAGCCATCAATACTCGAACTTAGAATATTTGTTGTCTCATGGTTCGGTGGCAGCTTACTTGGCAAAACATTTGCCTTGCGATTTGCTGATTTTGAAGGGTGAAGTATAAGTGTAAGCAAAAAAAGAGGCTTACGATGACGACTGTCATTGTAGGCCCTTTTTGTTACCATAAGCACCTGCTCAAACCACCAATATTTTGCCAAGAACTTTTCCCCTATGCTAGAATGATTAAGAAAGTAATACTAGTTTTAGTAACCAGATCAAGGGCTCACGACAGGGGCAAAAAGGGGACGTAAACATGAACGGTTATTTTGATCACGGGGCAACGACGCCACTACGGCCAGAAGTCATCACTGAGATGCAACGGATTTTGACTGAGGTTTTTGGCAATCCCTCAAGTATCCATGGCTACGGACGACAAGCGGCCATGGAACTGGAGCTGGCGCGGGATGTCATCAGTCACTCATTGGGGGTAAAATCCCATGAAATTATTTTTACCAGTGGCGGGACAGAAGGGGACAATACGGCAATCATCGGTGTGGCAGAAGCCCATCGTCAACAAGGTCGTCATTTGATCACCACCGCTATCGAGCATCCGGCAGTGCTAGAAACGATGCATTATCTAGAGACGCGGGGCTTTGAAGTGACCTATTTGCCTGTGGATGAAAAAGGTCAGCTGCAAGTATCAGATTTGGCACAAGCCTTGCGACCAGATACGACCCTTGTTTCCATCATGTATGCCAACAACGAAACAGGCAATTTACTACCTATCTCAGAAATCGGCCAGTTGTTAAAAGATCATCCAGCGGTCTTCCACACTGATGCGGTGCAGGCTTATGGCAAAGTCGCGATTGCACCCAAAGAGCTAGGAATTGATTTGTTGAGTGTTTCCGCCCACAAAATCAACGGACCAAAAGGCGTGGGTTTCCTGTATAAAAGTGATCAGACGATGTTACCGGCGCTGCTTCATGGTGGCGAGCAGGAAGAAAAACGCCGCGCGGGTACCGAAAACTTGCCGGGAATTTGCGGGATGGCTAAGGCTGTTAGCTATTTGACACCCGCTGTACAAGAGGAAAATTGGGCAACCTATGACCATTTTGGTAAGCTATTGACCAATCGTTTGACCGAAGCTGGTGTGAAATGGGCGTTAAATGGTGATTTTGAACATAAATTACCCCAGACATTGAATCTGCATTTTCCTGGTGTCAGCAATGATTTGTTGCTGATGAAACTGGATTTGCTGGGGATGGCGATTTCTACAGGTTCAGCTTGTACCGCCGGCAATGTCGAACCGTCTCACGTGCTAGAGGCGATGCATGGTGAAAAGAGTCAAGTTACCAAAGAATCCATTCGTATCAGCTTTGGCTATGGCAACACGGAAGAAGCGGTGCTAGAGTTGGCTGACAATCTCGTGAAACTAGTCTTGGATGTCCAAAACTAGCGATTTTGGCTAGCAAAAATCACTAGCAACTTATATAATTATCAGTAAGCAACTAAATCGCTTGCAAGCTTGTGCAAAGCAAAGCTGTTAGCTAGAACATACACGAGGTGAAAACAATGGCATTTCAAGAAAAGGCAACAGTATTAGGTTGCCCCGTCAACTACCAACTGGCACCAGAGGCAAAGCGCTATACCCTAAGAGACAACGGCTTTACGGAAACCAACGGCCGCAATTACCAACTGATTCGTCCCTTAGAAGCAACGCCTCAAAGTAAAGAAGGCTTTAAACTAAAAATTACAGTGGACCAAGACATCAAGACTTTAAAAATGTCTATCACCACTGCCAACGGTTTGAAATCCGTCAATATCTTCAAAGATGACAGTCACAAAATGCTGCAAGATAAGTTTTATTTCTTGATGGATGGCTTTATTAGCCGGGGCTTGTTTGTCAAAGTAGACTAAAGCAAATGAACACCGCGAGAGTTTTCTCGGGGTGTTTTTTTATGATAAAGAACCTCATGTGTCAGTTCCGCCTTCATTCTCGAGAGCTGAACGCGTTTGCCTTGCTTTCTTATTAGAGCAATGTGTCGGCCAAATTTTTGACAAAACGTTTGTCACCGCTGTCAGCCTCCTCTATACTTAAAGTAAAGAACAGCAAGAGTGAAGATACAGGGGTGAGCAGATGAAATCAGTGACAATTGGTGACCGGCAGGTGGGACCGATTGGCTTAGGAACGTGGCATATGGGGGACCAGCCACAAATCCGAAGTCAAGAAATCAAGGCGTTGCAAACGGGATTAGACGCGGGAATCACTGTGATTGATACGGCGGAGATGTATGGGGAAGGACGCTCAGAAAGTTTGGTAGGAGAGGCGATACAACCTTTTAAACGAGAGGATTTGTACTTGATTTCGAAGGTTTATCCTTGGAATGCTTCAAAAACGCAACTACCCATCAGTTTAGATCATAGCCTGAAACGCTTAGAAACCGATTATTTGGATTTGTATTTGTTGCATTGGTCTGGCGACGTCCCTTTGGAAGAAACAGTGCTGGCGTTAGAGACGGCGAAAGCGGCGGGAAAAATTCGTGACTGGGGTGTTTCCAATTTTGATACGGCTGATATGGAAGCTTTGTGGCGGATTCCTGGTGGCGATCGGTGTGTGACGAATGAAGTCTTGTATAACTTGGGGTCGCGGGGGATTGAGTATGATCTCAAACCTTGGATGCAACGGCAAAAGCTCCCTGTAATTGCCTATTCTCCCATTGCTCAAGGGGATAGTTTGGGAGATGATTTTTTGGCGAATAAATTGTTGCAAGATATCGCAGCCGCACATCACGTCTCGATTTTTCAATTGTTGTTGGCCTGGAGTATTCGCGAGGGTCAAACTTTGGCGATTCCCCAATCCGGCAGTGCGGACCATGTTTTGGACAATCTAAAAGCAGCGGATTTGGTATTGACAGAAGCAGAGTGGCAGGCCCTTGCCAAAGCCTATCCAAAACCGACCCAAAAACAACCGTTAGCCATGCTTTAATCGGCAGCCAATCATCGACAACCATAAGGAGGTCCAACCGATGAAATTTTTTACGTCAGATACCCATTTTTTTCATGAAGACCTCTTGGGAAGTCACGATTTCGCGCCACGCCCCTTCAAGACGGTGATGGAAATGAACGAGACCATCGTTACCCATTGGAATCAGGTGGTGAAAGTTACTGACATCGTCTATCATTTGGGGGATATCGCTATGCATCCTGACTACGAGCAGGGCTTTCCCGCTATTTTGGACTTATTGACTCGTCTGAATGGGGAAATTCACTTTGTCAAAGGAAATCATGATAATCGGGCTTTTCTCAAATACTTGGCCGCCCATGATCCAGGAGGAGTCAAGGCAGGCCGCCCCAAGTTTTTCTTTCATGATGTGGGAGTCTTGTTGAAATTTGACCACCATCAGTATTATTTGACCCATTATCCAATGCTTTTAGGCATCACGAAAAATATCCGCAACCTTCATGGGCATATTCACCACGCCAGTGTCCCGATTAAAGAAGACTTGAATGTCGGCGTGGATGCGCCAGAGCTGGCGTATCTACCGGAGCCACAACCTTTTGGCGCACCGATTTCGGAAAATCAAATCGGGATCATTGCCAAAGCCAAGGCGGAAGAACTAGCGAAATTGCGCATGTAAAAAAAGGACCAGCTAGGCGAATAAGTTTGAAAAGACCTACCAAAAAGCTACCGAACTCCTAGAAAACTAGGGGATTGGTAGCTTTTTGCAGTTAGGATTGACGCTGGGCAGAAGGGGGCTGACCACAAACTTTTCGGTAATTGCGATTAAAGGTACGCAAAGACTCGTAGCCACATTGGTGAGCAATTTCGGCAATCGCTAGCTGGGTGTTAGCCAATAAATCCCGCGCCTGACTGATACGCAGGTAATTCAGATAGTCATTGAATCCCATGCCGGTTTTTTGGATGAACAGTTTCGAGAGGTATTTATAATCATAATTGAGCTGAAGGGCGAGCTGTTGCAAGGTGACCGGTTCTTGATAATGGGTCATCAGCCAGCTTAGCATCTGGGGCAATAATTCCCCGCTCGTGGTGGTGAGAGCGGGCTTGAACTCACAGGTGGTTAGCAGGTGATGACACAGATCATAGGCCCAGGCTTTCATTTGAAATAAGCTCATGGCAGCAGGTAATTGACGCTTTCGGGCAGCAGCTGGTAGGCGATTGGTCAGGGGGACTTGCTGTTGTACTTGTTGATGAAAGTCTGGCAGTAGTTCAGGAGAAAGGATCAAGACGGCCAGCTCGGTATCCGGTTGTGCTTGAAAACTATGGATTTGATTGCTAAAGATAAAGCCACAATCCCCCGGGACAAGCTGTTCTGTGTGTTCTTCTACCGTCAATGCTAGGGTGCCGGCTTGCACCACCAAGATTTCATAAGCTCGATGAAAATGGGAAGGAAAACTTTCACCGGTGAGATGGAGTTGATGATACAAGATGTCGGGTTCCAAACCAAAATTTTGAAAGAAATGCATAGGTTCCTCCTTTTTTCAACTGTCCAAATGACGAATAGTGTCTAGTGGAGAACGATTTTTACCCTGTTTATTATACCGCTTTCTTCGTAAAATAAGACTAGCAAAATCATGTTTAGACGAAAAGAGGAAGATCCGATGCAAACTTATCATGTTGCGAAAAATGGCAGGTTGTCCAATCCAGGTACCTCGGCGGCCCCGTTTTTGACGATTCAACAAGCCGCAGAAGTCGCTCAAGCAGGAGACACTGTCTTGGTTCACGAAGGCATCTACCGGGAATGGGTCCGGCCTCGGCAAGCGGGAATCAGCGAGTTTCGGCCCATTACGTATCAAGCGGCTCCCGGCGAAAAAGTGCAGATCAAAGGCTCAGAAATCATTAGTCAATGGAAACAAGTCACAGGGAGTGTCTATCAAGCAGTCATCCCCAACACCTTCTTTGGCGAGTTTAACCCATACAAAGAAGTAGTCTGGGGTGACTGGATGACGGAAACCACCCGCGTCGCCCATCTGGGAGAGGTCTACCTCAACGGCCAAGCGATGTACGAAGCCACTAGCCTGGCGGGTGTCCACACGCCTGTCTCACGAGCAACGGTGGAAGAATTTTTCGTCTTTGTGGATGTAGCCGAGCGCTATCCCGAAAGGCTTCAATACACCTGGTACGCCGAGGTGGATGAGGAAAACACGACGATTTACGCTAATTTTCAAGAGGTGAATCCTGCCGAAGCCCTCGTGGAAATCAATGTGCGACCAGCGTGTTTCTATCCAGAAACCAATGGCATGGATTATATCGTCCTGCGAGGCTTTGAAATCAGTCAAGCTGCCTGCAAATGGGCCCCTCCTTCTGGTGATCAACCGGGAATGGTGGGACCGCGTTGGAGTCGTGGGTGGCTGATTGAGGATAATCTGCTTCATGATGCCAAATGTTCGGCCATCAGTCTCGGGAAAGTTGCGGAATCCGGGGATAATTACTACAGTCGTCGGAAAGACAAACCGGGTTACACCTATCAGTTGGAATCCGTCTTTACCGCCGAAGACCAAGGCTGGAGCAAAGAGCGTATCGGCAGCCATACTATCCGCCGTAACGAGATTTACGATTGCGGTCAAAACGGGATTGTCGGTCACTTGGGCTGTGTTTTCTCGAAAATCTATGACAACCACATCCACGATATTTCCATGAAACGGGAGTACCGTGGCTGGGAAATCGCAGGAATCAAGCTTCATGCCGCAATTGATGTAGAAATTCGCCACAACCATATTCATGATTGTTCTTGCGGCACTTGGTTGGATTGGCAAACGCAAGGTACCCAGATTACCAAAAATATCTACTACGATAATGGGCTGGATTTCTTTGTAGAAGTCAGTCACGGTCCCTACTTAGTGGCTAATAATGTCTTCGGTTCGCGCTTTGCTCTGCGAAACTTCTCTCAAGGTGGGGCCTATGTCAATAATTTGATTGCCGGCAACATCGATTGGGAGGATGTACGGGATCGAGCCACACCGTATCATCTGCCCCACAGTACCAAAGTCAAAGGCTATGCCGTGGTTTATGGTGGCGATGATCGCTGGTATAATAACCTCTTCATTGGACGCCCGGATGCTGATTATGTAGGGACAAGTAAATACGACGGCCATCCCACTTCTTTGCAAGCCTTTATCGATGAAGTCCAATCCTATGGCCCAGTGGATGTGGAACGTTTCCAACAAATCAAAGAACCGGTCTATATTGGCAATAACCTTTATTTGGCTGGAGCCACGGCCTTTGAGAAGGAAACGGAGCCTGTATTGATGACGGACTTTGCAACTAAGCTGGAGATTCGCCGAGACAATGAAGGGACTGTTCAACTGACGGTTACTTTGCCAGAAAACTTCCGCCAACACCAAGTCGAAATGCAAACAAGCGCTAGTTTGCCCCGTACTCGTCTGACAGATGGGGAATACGAAAATTCCGATGGTCGTCCAGTAGTCATCGACACCGACCTTTTGGACCAAGCCTTTCAACAAATTTGTGGGCCTTTGCAACACTTGCAAGGTGGGGAAAACCATGTGACGATTTGGAAGTAGTTGAAAATAGACGCCAGAAACTTATCTGACGTCTATTTTTTATGGTGTTTTATTGATTTTCCCAGTGGTAAACTAAGGAAAGAATCCTCGCCTTAGTAAAATGACAACTGTAAACCATCGTATCTGTTTGTGAGAGAAAGGAAAAAAAGATGACCCTCTTTACACCACAACAACAAAGTGTTCGCATCACGGCTTTTTATGCGATTTCATTGAGAGAATTTTCCATGGCGCCTCATCATCATGAGGCTTGTGAGATTATGTTGGTGACGAAAGGCCACTGCCAGGTGTTGGTAGGGGAAACCGAAGTCGAGCTGCATCCCAATGAGTTTGTCTTTCTTGACCAAAATATCCGACACCAGCTGACCATCAAGGAATCCGAGCCTTGCAATCTTTTGAATCTTGAGTTCTTGCCTACACCAAATCTTGCCTCAGACAGTCTATCGATTCGCCGGGCGACTGAGGTTTCCGCGAGCTTTCAGCAGCTTTGTCGTCGCCCAGAAAAATATCCCTTAGTGGCAAAAGATAGCCGTAGTTTGAGCAGTAGCCTCAAGGCGCTGATCCATCTGCTGACCACCTATCCACCCCAAGCCGGTTGGGATGAGGAGACGGCTTATATTGGAGAATTGTTATTTAATCGCATGTTATTGGAGCTGTGTCATTGTCTAAATAGTGATGAAAAACCCCAGGGTAGTCAACACTTGAATGCTGCCTTGAAGTACATCCGGGAGCACTTGACGGAAAACTTGCGAGTGCAGCAGATTGCCGAAGCGATTGGCATCAATAAATCCTACCTACACTTGCTATTTTCCAAGCAGCTAAATATTACCGTCAATGACTATATCAATCGGGAACGCATCAAACTGTCTTGTTATTTGTTAACCACCAGTGATCTGCCCTTAGTCGAAATCGCCCTCCAATGTGGCTTTAATAGTCGCCAACACTTTGCTGGCACTTTCCGCAAGTTTTTCGACATGACGCCACGGGATTACCGCAAGCTACATCAAGGGGACAAAACGATGGCTAACTCCGGCGGGCAATATCGTTTGGAACAGGATTGGCATTGGATTCGGATGGGAAATGGATAATTGTACGGATTTTGCGTTATTTGAATTTGAAGTAGACGTGAAAGAGAATGATAAATAGAAACAAGCTGAAATCCTTTTTGTATGAAGGAAGTCAGTTTGTTTTTTTGTAGTGATATGTAAATGGAAAATTTGATAATCAATTGGTTCTTGGTTTATTAATTTCAAGACGCAATGGTATAATTTTTGGTATAGGTAGAAAGCGGGGGAGTAAGATGAAAAAAATAGATATTGCCATGCTACTTTTGCTATTAGGTGGTCTTTCGGGATGCCGGGAAACAAGTTCACCAGTTGCATTCTCCTCAGAAGAGAGTGCTGTTGCAGGTACCACTACAGAATCAAGTCAAATTTCTGAGACAAGTACTAGTATGACAAGCTCAAAAGAAAATGCGTCAAGCTCGTCAGTACCTCAAGTAAGTACGACAACTAGTTACACCGTGGAATCTACAACTACAGAAAGCACAGACTCAAGTGTCATAGAAGCGAATGCTCAAGAACCATTATGGAATAAAGGGAAATCTACGGCATTAGCTAGTTTTATGAGTGTATGGGAAAAATCTATGAATCAACATTATCAAAGCTATCGACCGGGACAGCCAACAGATTTATATGGCGTGTTATTACCAGATAGCATTTTACCAGCTGGGGATTGGCAGATGGTCGTCGATAACCGGCCAATGAGTGTAGTATGGTCAGAAGATGGTCTGAAAGCCGAACCATATCAGTTGCTGTCAGTCAATTCAGATACTGAGTATGCACAACAAACAGGGGCATTTGATAGCCATGTTTATTTCTTTATGATTTATGAAGGTCAGCCGAAAGTGTTTATTACCCAGCAAAATCAAGGAAATACTGATAACTATCTTTATTTTACTGAAACAGAAAATGCTGAATTACGGCAAGGATTTTCAGACATTTTCATGACAGGGACTACGACTCTGATAGACAGTTTGCAAGGGGCTGCGGCTATGACAGAAGGAGATCCTAGTTTAATAACAGATCTAGATTCAGCTTATGAGTACTTGAAGGACAAAAATGGGAATAATCCCGACTACGTATATTCGGCCATGGATGAAGGAATAGATGGCTATGGTCATTATTGGGAACTAAAAGTAGCCAGCCAGAGTGTTCAAGCCGATGGTGGCACCGGGACTTTAGCACGAGTAAAAGTGTATGAGGATGGCGTGCTACGAGATGCAGTGAGTGGGGATATGATAAGCGAATAATATAACTATGGATAGTAAAATGAATGCTAATCAAAAAACGTATAGATAGTACGTACAGTTATTGTGAATAGAAGATTACGCTTAAATCCTATTTGAACTTGTGGTATCGTTCTGAGCTCTATATGAATAAATTTTCTTTTATCATGTTTCTTGTACAAAAAAGTGCCACACCTCGGTCATCCAACTTACCGAGGGTGGCACTTTTCTCATTTCATAATCTCATACACGTCTTTGGAAATCTTAGAAATCGTTTCATACCCAATTTGATTGGTCATCACCGAAATCACATAAGGTTCTTTCGTATAAACAATCCCGCAGTCGTGGGCGTAGCCGTAGAGGTCGCCAATTTTGTGGGCGACTCGGACGGGCAAGTATTTCGGTAGGCGCTGGCTGTCGTAGGTGGTGTGGGAGAGATAGTTTAGCACTTGGCCGCCGTTGTGATACATCTCTTTTAGTAAGAGGGTGTTTTCTTTGGCGGTGACATAGCGGAAGCGATCCCACTTGCGCCCTAAGATACGACTGATTTCATTTTTCATCTTTTGATCATATTTGTTGGCAGCGTAATAGCCAAGGAAGTTTGTGCCTTGATTATCGGAGTATTGGCAAGTCCATTTCATGATGGTGTCGAGACTGTATTTATTGCCGTATGCTTTGCCTTGCAGGATCCCCGCGCCTCCACGCATATAGGAGAGGCTCATGGTATTGATTTTGTCCGTGTAGGTATATTTTTTATTGGGATCAAGTTTTTTCTCATTGATCAGTTTTTGCGTGTAATACAAGACAGGCAGCTTACCGGTGCTGGCGGCCATGAAGGTTTTACTGCCGTTGACTTGGGCGGTTTGGCCGTCTGTCAGGCTCATGACGTGGATGCCGATATTGGCATTTTTGTATTTCTTATTTAGCAAGGCTTGGACTTCTTTCAGCTTAGCGGCTGAAGAGGTGGCTTTTTTGGTGGCTGAGGCGTTGATATAGCCGTACCATTTGCCGTTGCTGTCGTGTAACGAAAGGTAGCGGGAGCCGTTGTAATGTTGGTAGTAGCCTTTGACGGTGAAGAGTTTGCTCCGGTATTGGGTACTGCTGGCTTTTTTCTGCCAACTGAAGTTTTGCCAAAGGGGTTGGTTTTGCTTGGTTAAAATTACTTGTTGCCCGCTTTTTTGCCAGATGCCTTGTTTGCCTTTAGCGACTTTGGCAGCGCCGGCATTGAGGTAACCTTGCCATTTGCCGTTTTTATCGTGAAGGCTGTAATAGGTGGCACCGTTGTAGTGGCGATACAAGCCTTTGACGAGGTAGGTTTTGCCTTTGAGCTTGCTGGCGGATTGCTTGACCGACCAGTTGAAATTGCTCCAGAGATTGTAGCCTTTGCTGGTGACGGTGACGTATTTGTTGTAGGCTTGCCAGCTACCTTGAGGCCCGTTTTTTAAATTGACGGCGGTGGCATTGATGTAGCCAATCCAGACGCCTTTGTTGTCGTAAAGGCTGAGGTAAGTGGCACCGCTATAATGGCGATAGCGGCCCCGTGCCCGATAGGTTTTGCCGAGAACGGATTTCGAGGTGCGTTTTTGGGTCCAGTTGAAACTGCTCCAGATGCTGTAGTTGCCACTTTTGATGGTAGCATAGCGGCCGTCTGTCAGGTAATTTCCTTGGGCGCCCTTGCTGTAACTGACGGCTGTTTCTAAGGCATAGCCTACCCAGACTTCTTGCGTGTTGCGCTTTTCGTAGAGACTGAGATATTTTTTGCCATTGGCGTGGTAATAAGCACCTTTGGCTAGGAGGGTGCGGTTTAAGTAGCTCTGGTTGCTTTTGGTTTTAAAGGTGAAGCCAGTGTAAAGGGTGCTTTTGCTATTTTTTAGGTGTAAGTAACGGCGCATCTCGCGGAATGTTCCTTGAGCGCTGGTGAGTTTAGCAGCCTTTTTTGGAAGCCAGCCCAATATTTTGTGGCTATTTGCTACTTGATAATAGTCAGTGCCATCATAATGACGAGCCTGCGCTTTGATGGTTAAGGTAGCGTTGAGGTAAGATTTTGCTGGTAGGAATTTACTACCATCTGCTTGTTGCAAAATATGGGCGCTACTGTTGGTAATCACCAAATAACCTGTTTGAGCAGTGGCGGTACCAAATGCATCAGGGGCTAGCTTGCCACAAGTTTCCCAACCATAAAGCAGTTGACCTTTGGCAGTCCTAAGTTCTAGGAGTGGCTGGGCTTGATCGGGTAGCTGGGTACTACGCAGAATCTTCAAGGTGGTACCAGCGCTGATACCCGTGGCGACTTGTGTCATTGCGACATCTTGCCAGAGTTGGTCGGCTTGGGTGACAGTGAGGTAGTCCTGACGTTCATTCCAAGTCAGCTGTGGCGCTGTCGTAGCGGGCGAATCGCTAGTACTGCTAGGGGTTAGCGTAGTAGGAGTCGCTGAGGCGTCTACTGAATCAGTCGTGTCAGCTGCTGATGGCTCCGTGCCAGTAGTGGACGCGCCGGTATTGCTGGTATCGCCGGTATCACTAGCATCGGTGGCCGTTGTGGAATCCGCGCTTGTATCAGATGGCTCAGCCGCTGTTGTAGGTGGCGTATCTTTGGCGTCCGCTTCGGAGCTTGGCGTCGTGGCGCTTGTAGAATCTGAGGAACTGGAGCTACTTTCTGAGGCGGGTGGGTTTTCTTTGGTGGCAGTTGTTGTTTGTGTGTCCTCTGGCGCCAAGTCACTGTCCTCACTGATGTCTGCCGTAGTTGCTGAAGAGGTGGCTAAGGGATTAGCTGCCAAAGGAGAAGCGACTACGGTTTCTGCCGTGCTTGTGTTTGTTGTCGCAGCCACCGTGACCAACGGGGTGCTAGACATGGTAAGCAACAAGCCTACCGAAAAAAGAACCAACTTTTTCATATTTTCCTCCTAGGTCGAAACTGAATCGACAAATTAGTGTTTACTTTTATTATAACAAAGAATATGAGAAAACACGGTATGAGAACTGTCAGATAAGCCTTCTTTCCTGTAATGAGAAAAAGTGTAGTAACCGGTACACATCGAAAAATGCTTTAGAATCGGAATACGGTCAATTCTCGTGAAAAAAATTAGCATTTTTATCGTTTTTCTATTGACACATCGTCTGTAAGCGTTTACTATATAGTTAGTTAATCGGTTTCTAAAACGAACGCTTATTATTCTTGCGCTTCGTCATTCGTTGCCGAGAGAAGGAGTGCCCTGATGAATAATATTACGATTCAAGATGTGGCAATGGCGGCAGGGGTTTCCAAGACGACGGTTTCGCGCTTTTTAAATGGAAAGTACCAGTACATGTCAGAAGAGACGCGTAATAAAATTGAGCAAGTAATCGCTGAGCTTGAGTATGTACCAAGCAAGCAGGCTCGTTCCCTAAAGTCTAAGCAAGGGTATTTGATTGGCTTGATCGTAGCCGATATCGGAAATGTCTATACCATGTATTTGATCAAAGCCGTGCAAGATGCCCTGTCCGATACCAAGTACCAGCTAGTGGTGATGAGCACGGATAACTCCTTAGAAAAAGAGACCCATGCTTTGAAGGAATTGGCTGGTCAGGATATCGCCGGATTGATTTTGCAACCGGTGGGACGAGCGGATTCTCCTTATGAGATTTTGACCACGTTGCAAGTGCCGGTAGTCTTGATTGACCGTTATTTAGAAACGGTTCCTTTGCCAAGTGTGGTGACGGATAACTTTACCGTGACGCGTCGGCTAGGACAGCAAATCGCGGCAGCAGGCTATGATAAGCTAGTGCATGTCACCCATCCTTTATGTGGACAAACCGTGCGGCAACACCGCTACGATGCCATGATGCTGACGGCCTTTGAAGCCAAGATGGAGCTGAAGTTGATCGAATCACCGATTGGGCGCGGCATCACACCAGAGGAAATTCGCCAAGAAATCAACGGCCGGACGATGTTTTTTGGCGCCAACGGGAATGTTTTACAGGAGTTGGTAACTGCCTGCAAAAAAGGTGAGATTCGCTATCCAGAAGAAATCGGACTCACTGGATTTGATGATTGGTTTTGGGCCGACTTATTGACCCCCACGGTGACTAGCATTCACCAACAACCTGCTGAGATTGGCCGTCAATCGCTAGAGTATTTACTAGCAGCCATCAATGGCGAGGCCTTTGCAGGACGGCTGGAGATTGCGGCATCGATTTTTCAAGGCAAGTCAATTTAAGCCCAGAATTCATTTGTAATTGGTGGACTAAGTCGTAAAGGATACCGATTGGACTTGGAAGTGTGAACTAGTCCAATGGTATCCGACTTAAAAAGCAATAGAGAGATACGAAAAGGAGTCGAAATGACATGCAGCCTATTTTAATTAACACCATCGTCATGCTAGGAGAGCCGGCTTTCGATCAGCGACGTTTTGTGCAAGAACTGGCGCAGGCTTCTGTGACAATCGATGGGGTGGAATTGCGACAAGAGCTTCTGCCAGTTGAGGCAGAAGAACGGCAAGCCTTTTTTTTGGAACTTTTAGAAACCGGTACACATAAACAGTGGCAGTATTTCTATTCGGTTCCGCAAAGCCTTTTTACGGCGACGGGCTTGAATCCATTGTTGGAAGAATGGCTACAAGAAGCAGCCGCTTTTCATGCGAAAAATGTCAAAGTGAATATTGGTGATTTGGCGGGAATCCCGCTGGCCAATAAAGAGCAGTTATTGGCGCTGTTGCAACGTTACCAAGTCAACTTGACCATCGAAAATGATCAAACCGAAGCCAATGGTCGCTACAAACCAGTAGCTGAGGCCTTGGCAGCAGTCAAAGCAGCGGAGTTACCTTTGGGTTATACCTTTGATGTGGGCAATTGGTTGGTGATGAAAGAAGATTTAGCACAGGCTTATGAAACCTTGGCCCCTCAGACGACGGTGTTGCATTTGAAAAATATCGATGATGCTGGGCAAACGACCTTGTTGGATGACGGCAGTGTGCAGTGGCAGTCGTATTTATTACCCGAGATTCCGGTGGTGTTGGAGTACCCGATGGCTTTTACAGAGATTGCAGCGGAAGTGGCAAAACTCCGGCAAGCCCTGCAATAAAAGCAGGCAAGAATCTTTCCCAAAAGAGAGTGAAAACAAAGAAAGCGAGGCAGCAAAGTATGGCAAAAGTAGTGACGATTGGGGAACCGATGATTATGTTTGTGGCCCAGACAGAAGGCCCTTTGAAAGACGTAGCAGCCTATGATCGGTTTATCGCCGGGGCGGAAATCAATGTGTCTATCGGAGTGAAACGCTTGGGACATGATATGACGTATATCACGCAAGTAGGCAATGATCCCTTTGGCGCGTACATCAAAGAGTTTATCGCGGCAGAAAAAATCAACACGGATCAAGTTTTTACAAGCGAGTCCTTTCCCACAGGCTTCCAATTAAAAGCCAAAGATCAAGAAAACGATCCGGAAGTGGTGTACTTCCGCAAAGGTTCAGCGGCTTCCCATTTAGGGGATGCACCGACGCCGACGATTGATTTTAGTGAGGTGGATTTGTTACATGTGACGGGGATTTTCATGGCGCTTAATGAAAATACCTATGCTTATGTGAAACAGTTGATTGCCGATGCCAAACAAGCCGGTGCCCTCGTTACCTTTGATCCCAACTTGCGACCGACGCTTTGGCCGGATGAAGCAACCATGGTGGCTCGCATCAATGAAATGGCGGCTTTGGCGGATTATGTGTTGCCTGGTCTTTCAGAAGGACAACGTTTGACCGGGAAGGAAACCAAAGAAGAAATTGCCGATTTTTACTTGGGGCAAGGGTCGCAAGGGGTCATCATCAAGTTGGGCCCAGCTGGCGCTTATGTCAAAGTGAAAACGGCAGCGGGTTTGGTGGAAGAAGTCATTCCTGGCTTTAAATTAAAAGAAGTTGTGGATACCGTCGGGGCTGGCGATGGCTTTGCAGTAGGGGTCATCACTGGATTGTTGGAAGGCTTAGAATGGCCTGCAATCCTAAAACGGGCCAATGCCATTGGCGCGATCCAAGTCAGTCATATTTCTGACAATGAGAACTTGCCGACGCCTCAGCGTTTGGCAGAGTTTATCGCAGCTTATGAAGGGAGTGGGGAGTAGATGAAAATCCAAGCGGCCATCGATCGGGTACCCTTGGAAAAAGCGGTGACGTTAATTGAAGAACTTGCTGCAGCTGACATTATCGAGTTGGGGACGTCATTGTCGAAGGATTTTGGTTTGGCATGTTTAGTCCAGACTAGAGGGATTCCGCGGGTAGGTCAATTGTTGGTGGATATCAAAACCATCGATGAAGGGGAGTATGAGTTTCGTCGCTATTTTGAAGCGGGAGCGGATATCCTCACGGTGATGGGAGCCGGCGCCAAAGCAACTTTGGATGTCTGCTATCAAGTGGCAGAAGAATTTGGCAAAGAGATGCTGATTGATTTATTGGAATGTAGCGAAGAACGGATTGCCACGATTGCCGGTGCTTATCCCAACGCCATCTACGGGATGCACTTTGCCAAAGATGCTGGACGGGTAGCCGATGTGGCAGGGCAAGTAGCCGCATTTCGGCAACAGTTTCCGGAAATTCAGCGAGTCGCCTTGGCTGGTGGGTTACAACTCGCCGATATCCCTGCTTTGAAAGCAGCAGGTTTGGAAATCGCCATCGTGGGCTCAGGAATCACCGGAGCTGAAGACCCCGCTCAAGCCTTGCAAAACTTTATGGAGGAAGCACAATGAAAAATCAGATGATCACTACTATTTTAGAGGAAATCAATCAAGTCATCGACGGGGTGGACGAATCACAATTGACCGCTTTTGTGGATATCTTAGCCCAAGACAAACGTATCTTTGTTTTAGGAGAAGGGCGTAGTGGCTTACAAGGAAAAGGTTTTGCTATGCGCTTGATGCATATCGGTCGCGAGGTTTACGTCATCGGCGAAACCATCACGCCAGCGATTCAAGCTGGCGATGTGTTGGTAGCCATCTCTGGTTCCGGTAAAACGGGTCAAGTCTTGACGCTAGCTCAAAAAGCTGCGGGGAATGACGTGACGGTGGTAGCGGTGACGAGTTCGCCTGCTTCCCCTCTCGCCCAAGTGACGGAAAACAAAGTCATCATTCCCGGAGCAACGAAAACAGGTGATGGTATTCATTCCATTCAGTTGTTGAGCTCGTTGTTTGACCAGACTTTGCACATCGTCTTGGATTATGTCTGCCTGGATTTGAGTCAAAAATTGGCGATTTCAAATGAACGTGCCAAAGCGCAACACAGCAATATGGAGTAAAGGCAGATTCAAAGACAGCCGCTAACACTTAGGCGGTTGTCAACTTTCAGCTAAATGTAAGCGATTCACTGTTTGGTGAAACAATTAGAGGTAGGAAAGGCTACCGATTTGGTGACAGGGGGTAAAGGGGGTCTGGTAAGGCGCAAGCTGTTCCGACTGAGCACTTCCTTACAACTTTTGGCACCGTTAAAGCGTTATCTAAACAACTTGCTGCAATCAAATTCCTATTGACAGGCTTTAAAAAAAGGAGGAAACACTAATGGATTTTGCAATTGGTATCATTTTATTAATCACGTATTTCCTATTGATCCGCTTTGCCGCTAAAGGTGGCAACTTGATGGTGGGCTTCTTCGTGATGGCAATCATCTGGGCTGGTCTTTCGATTCTCGGGGGGAAACTTACTTGGGACGACGCCATGCTGAATATTTTCCAAGGGGGGCCGGAAAGTTGGGGGGCCACCGCGGTTATTGTCATCTTTGGTTCTTGGTTTGGTCGAATCTTGATTGAAACGGAAATTGCTTCCAGTCTAATCAAGAAAACGGTGGAACTTAGCGGTGAGAACCCTCTGTTTACGACGGTTCTGCTATCGTTAGTCACGACTTTGATCTTCACTTCGACTTTTGGTGCTGGGGCGGTAGTGGCTATCGGGATTATCGTTTTGCCAATCTTGATGTCACTGGGGGTTCCCAAAAAACTGGCGGTAACTAGTTACTTGATGAGTGTCGGGTCAGGGATGTATGTCAATATCGTGTTGTTCAAACAGATGCAAGGGATCTTCACTGATTACCAATACGATATGAACTACTTGAAATTTGGTTTTGCTGCGATGGGTGTTCAAACCTTAATGATCATTTTGATGTTGATCTTTGGTCTCCGCAAGAAAAAATCCTACAACTGGGCAGCCACCGCCGCAGCGATTGAACGAAAAAAAGATATTCCTGTGTATGCCTTATTGACACCGGTTATTCCGGTATTATTAGCGATTGGCTTTAATTGGCAACCGATTCCAGCATTTATTGTCGCTTCTCTTTATGCATTAGCCGTTACTGGCAAATTGCCAAACTACAAAGATGGGACCCGCTTGATTACCCGGACATTTTATGAAGGGGTCGTCGATGTGGCTTCCTTGCTAGGTTTCTTGTTTATTCTACCGATGTTTAACAAAGCTTCTGGCGTGGCTGCGCCGTTCTTCCAAGCTGTTTTGGGAGATATCGTGCCTACTAACTCACTAGTTTTGTGTATTGCTTTTGCCGTGTTGATTCCTTTAGGGCTCTTCCGGGGACCATTGACGGTCTTTGGTGCAGGGAGTGCGACGATCGGGATTTTGCAAGCGATGGGTATTTTCCCAGTCAGCTTGTTATTCCCATTGATTTACATCCCGACGATTGCGATGAACCTCTCGACTTGTCCGACACAGTCCTGGAACTTGTGGGCGTTGAACTACACCAAGGTGAGTGCCAAAGAGTTCATGCTGACCGGGGTCCCTTGGGGCTGGCTCGCCGGCGCTATCAACGTGATGATTTGTTACTTTATGTTTGGTTAAGGGAAATAAGCAAGGAAATTAGTAGCAGCACACTAAGCAGGATAGTTTCGAGGGCTTGATTTCTCAATAATAAGTCTGTGAATTCAAGGTGACAGAAAGCGTTACCATAGCTTCCCATCCTTATTATTCGGAATCAGAGCGAGCCCTCTCAGCACACTAAACAGGATGGCTTCGAGGCGGAGAAAGCTCAGAAATAAGCCCGTGAATCTGTGGTGACCCAAACCGTCACCTCAGCTTCCCGATCTTATTTATCGCTTTCTGACCCCGCCTCTCAGCACACTAAACAGGATGGCTTCGAGGGCTTGAAGTTTCGGCAATAAGCCGTGAGCCAGCTCATGACAAAAAGCGTCATGTTCTGTCTCTCGTCTTATTGCTCAACTTCAGAGCGAGCCCTCTCAGCACACTAATAAGGAGGCAAAACAGTTATGAAACGAGCTATTCGGGTCGGCATTGACGTTGGGGGCACCCATACGAAAGCTGTCGCTATTGATAATGATACATTTGAAATTGTGGGGATTGGTTCAGTAAAAACCACCCATGATGATCCTTTGGGCGTATCCGCAGGGGTGGTACAAGCTTTTGAAAAATGTTTGAAGGACAATGGCATTGCACCAGAGGAAGTTACGTTTATCGCTCATAGTACGACCCAGGCTACAAACGCGCTTTTAGAAGGGGACGTGGCTGTGACGGGTGTTGTGGGGATGGGCAATAGCTTTTTGGCTAAACGTCAAGCTGCCATCGACGACATCGTTTTAGACGAAACTGGCAAACGCCGCATCAAGACTCACAATCGTTACATCTCTTTGAAAAAATATGATCGCAATGTCGCCAAACGCACTATTGAAGAATTGGTGGGAGCCGGTGCGGAAGTGATTGTGGCTTCCCAAGCCTTTGGGGTTGATGACAATCTAGAAGAACAAGAAGTCGCTGAAATCGGGAAAGAAATGGGCTTGGAAGTTTCCCAAGCTTCTGATATCAGTAAAATGTACGGCTTATCCAAACGGACACGGACGGCGGTTATCAATGCCTCCATTTTGCCGAAGATGTTTGAAACCGCTGATAGTACCGAAAGCTCTGTGCGCCAAGCCGGGATCAAAGTGCCACTGATGATCATGCGCGGGGATGGCGGGGTTATGGATATCAACGAAATGCGCAAGCGCCCTGTCTTGACTATGTTATCCGGGCCAGCCGCTTCCACAGTCGGCGCCTTGATGTATTTGAAAGCGTCCAATGCGGTATTCTTTGAAGTAGGGGGCACCAGTACGGATATCGGAGTTATCAAAAATGGTCGGCCGATGATTGATTATTCGGTAGTCGGTGGACACAAAACCTTGATCAGTTCCTTGGACGTTCACGTATCTGGTGTAGCCGGTGGGAGTATGGTACGTGCGGATCGCAATAGTGTCGTGGCAGCCGGGCCTCGTTCTGCCCATATTGCGAAGCTCCCGTATGTGGCTTTCACACCTCCAGAAGAAATCGTGGATCCAAAAGTGGTCCGGATTCAACCTTTGGAAAATGATCCAGATGATTATATCGCGATCGAATGTGCAAACGGCAAACGCTATGCTATCACCGTGACTTGTGCAGCTAACAGTTTAGGCTTGGTAAAAGAAGGGGACTATTCTTACGGCTATCCTGAAAGCTGTAACAAAGCGATTGGGGCTTTGGCAGCCGACCTCGGCATGAGTTTGGAAGCTTGTGCCACCCAAATCATGGATAAAGCCAGTGACGTGGTCATCAAAGTCATCAACTTACTAGCCGACAAACATAAAGTGGAACGCAGCCAAATCTCGCTTGTAGGTGGTGGTGGCGGGGCAACTGCTTTGCTTCCTTATACTGCTAAACGCATGGGCCTCGGCTATGATATCGCCAAACACGCTGAAGTAATCTCCTCCATCGGGGTAGCCTTGGCTATGGTACGAGACGTGGTGGAACGGGTAATTCCGAACCCATCCCCACAAGATTTGGAAGATATTCGCAACGAAGCGATTCAATCGGCTACCAAATCCGGTGCTTCGCCAGAAACCATCGAGGTACAGATGGAAATCGATGCCCAAACCAATAAAGTTCGGGCGATTGCTACAGGTTCGACAGAAGTCCGCACCACTGATTTGTCAGCTAAAGTTGACGAAGCGGAAGCACTTAAACTCGTGGCGAAATCCATGCAAGTGCCAGAAGACAAAGTGCATTTGATTGAAGAAAATGACTACTTCTTCTGTTTTGGCACCATGAAAAATGACCATCAAGAAATGCGAATCATCGATAAAAAAGGCTTTATCAAGGTACAACGAGGAGATGCGGAAGCGAAGAAAACCACTGTCGGAGGCATCCGCAATATCGTGGATACCTACTGGGAAGACTTGGCAGTGTACAAGAGTGATATCAAACTGGCGCCAGACATTTACCTGTGTATCGGAGCGAAAGTCATCGACTACACCGGAATGCTGGAGCTCTCACAACTTCACATGGTGATGGATACCGAGCTGATGCAGCACGGCGGGAAAGAAGAAGTCATCGTCGTGGGTGCTCGGAATAACTTATGATGACCTTGTCGGAGCGCTACCGAGATGCCTTGGTAGCGGATCCCCGCCAAGATGCTTTGAATCAATTGCAGGCCGATCGCTTCGGGTCTAAGATTGCTGCGGATGAACAAGCGGGCTTGGTGGATCAAGCGTTAGCCCTAGGATCAGCCTTGGCCGAACAAGTGTTGCAAGAGACTGGGGAAGCTCAGATAGCTAATCTGCTTGCTGAAAATAGTGAGGAGCTCGTACCGAATCTCTTGGCCATTGCCGATTTTTATGGCGCTCAGGTGACAGAAGACGAGTATCCTGTGGCGCCGGAGTTCACCACTATTGGCTACTTTGAAACGCCCAATCAATTGTTTGTCAATCGCTGGTTTGCTCAATATGATGAGGAGGTCCAAACAGCAGAAATGCCACTGTTGGCTTACGAACAATGGCGACCGGTAGCACTGGCTCATGAGTTGTTTCATTACATGGATGAGACGAAAAAAATGGTGCCACCACAGGACTATCGCCTGTCACTGTGGAAGTTGGGACCGTACACTCACAAGACGGAGCTTACAATTTTACGGGAAATAGCGGCCATGAGTTTTGCCCAGCATTTGACCAATTGGCCTTTTTACCCGGGACGTTTGACTGAGTTGCTGATGGCGCTGACGGAACTTTACTCAAGCGAATCGAAATAAAAACAGAGCACTGCCGCGAGATGTGGGCAGTGCTCTGTTTATTTGGACACTTTTGATGGCACAAAAATGGCGAAATTTAGCAACCTAGTAATTAGGTTTTCGGTAATTAGACGCTGTGGGAGAGCAGGACGTTTTTCGCTTCATTGGCTAGCAAATATTGGTCTTTGGCTCTGCGACCGAGTTTTTTGAAGGCGGCTTCGGCTTTGGTGGCCTCACTGCGGGTAGCGAAGACTTCCGCATGGATCATCTTTACCGGTCGGCGACTGGCGGGATGGGTGTATTTGGCACCAGAGCCGGAGTTGTGTTCCTTGAGACGGCGGGGCAATTCGGTGGTGTAGCCGCCGTAGTAGCTGTTGTCATGGCAATGCAAGACGTAGAAAAAATGTTCAGTGGCGACCATAAAGCATCTCCTTGATCTCTGGGGTATATTCCCCGTCAGCCCCATACGTAATCAGCGGTGGCGCGACTTTGAAGCCGTCTGTCTTGCCATCTTTAATGCCTTCTACCAGTAAAATATTGGCGTCTTTATTGGCTTTTGGATAGACAAACTGCACGCGTTTTGGTGCCAGACGATACTGGGGCATCAACTGCATAATCTCCAAAAAGCGCTCTGGGCGATGAACCATGGCAAAACGACCATTCATCTTCAACATTTTGGCCGAAACTCGAAGGACGTCATGGAGGTCGGCATGAATTTCGTGGCGGGCAATCGCTAGGTGGGGATTGGGATTTTTATCATTGGTAGGAAGATTTTTAAAATAAGGCGGATTACACAGGAGCAAATCCGTCGAATCGGCGGGAATTTTACTCAGGCTGTCCTTTAAATCTAGGTTGTAAACGGTGATCTGGTCCTCTAATTGATTTAAGGCGACACTCCGCTGCGCCATCTCCGCTAGCCTCGGTTGCAGTTCCACCATCTCAATGGTAGCTGCTGTTTTTTTTGCGATAAACAAACCGACTGCCCCGTTGCCAGCACAGAGGTCCACGATTTTCCCACGTTTGGGGATTTTCGGAAAATTTGCCAAAAGAACCGCATCCAAAGAGAAGGAGAAAACCTCGCGACTTTGGATGATTTGGATGCCTTCTGCGTAGAGTTGATCGATACGTTCACCAGGTTGTAATCCCACGCCTACTGCTCCCTTCTTTCTCGCAGCTTTGTTTTGTAAAAAATTTCCAAGGAAGGCTGGAAAAAATTGCCAAAATCAACTGCTTACAATAAAATGTATTATACGTTTGTCCTAGCTGTTTGGCAAACGGGAAAAAAGGCTTGTCACTCTGGAAAAAGTTTTGCATACTTAGAGGGTGAAAGGTCGTAAATAGAAAAATTCGTTGAGTTAATCCCTGATTAGCTGACGTTCGTTGAAAGGTTGATGGAATGTTTTACTCATTTATCCGTGTGGTGGCTCGGGTGGTATTATTTGTCGCCAATGGCCGGGGTGATTACCAAAACCGGCAAGTCTTACCCAAAGATCGCAACTATATTCTCGTCGCGCCCCATAGAACTTGGTGGGATCCCATCTATCTGGCTTTGGCCGCTAGCCCTAAGAAATTTTCTTTTATGGCTAAAGAAGAACTCTTCAAAAATCCCATTTTGCGGTTTATTCTAGTCCATGCCAATGCCTTTCCTGTAGACCGCAACAATCCTGGGCCAAGTACCATCAAAACCCCAGTGAAATTGTTGAAAAATAGTGAGCTGGGTCTGATCATGTTTCCTTCTGGGACCCGCCATTCCTCTGAGCTAAAAGGAGGCATGGCCTTGATTGCTAAAATGGCGAAAGTACCGATTGTACCCAGTGTTTATCAGGGTCCGTTGACTTTTAAAGACTTGTTGAAGCGTAAAAAAGTCAAAATCCGCTTTGGTGCCCCCATCGATATTTCCGATATCAAAAAGATGGACAAGGAAGGCTTGGCAGAAGTCGAGCGCCGAATTCAAGGAAGCTTCGACCAGTTGGATCAAGAAGTGGATCCTAATTTTAAATACATTGCGAAATAACTAGCGAATGAAAAAGCGCACACCGACCAATAAGTCGATGTGCGCTTTTTAGGTGTCACTTGCATCTAGTCTTTCTTTTTCACCGGTGTCCACACTTCACTATAAGCATAGCCAGGTTTGTCTTCGTTCATCTGCGTAAAGGAAAACCCGGGAACGTCGATGAGTTCATAATCTGAGCTCGGTAACCACTGGGCATAGATGTTGGCATGGGTTTCTTGCATCGTCAAGGGAAAGGGGCCTTCGTTGGGAAAGACCGCCCAAGTACTAGCTGGGACTTTGACCTTTTCCAAAAGTTGGCTAGGGCTTCCATCGGTAGTTAAGACGCCAATCAAATGGGTTAGCTGGCCTTCTTCTTTGAGAAAAGCAGCATCGGCATTGTAAGATGCGTTGACGATTTGCTTGGGTTCGAGATTTTGCAGGGCGTGCATTTCTGCTCGCTGTTCTGGGGTGATGCTTTGGGCCAATTGGACAATGGCCTGATTGACCCCTTCAAATTGCATGGGGACTCGTTGGCTGACGCCTGCTAGATAAAATTCTGGTTGTTCCACGATTTTGTATTCCATACTTATTCCTCCTGTTACCGTGATTTTAAACGAAAGTTTCGGAAAGAATTTGCTGTGCTGCGTCTTGGCAATTTCTGATGGGAGGAAACCGCTCCATTTTTTGAAGGCGCGAGTAAAACCATCTAAGGATTGGTAGCCGTAGCGATAAGCCACCTCTGTCACCGAATGTCCCTTTAGCAATGCACGGTTGGCCTCAGCTAAACGGCGATTTTTGATGTACTCGCTTAAGGTGATTCCTGACAGATGGAAAAAGACGGTGCGCAAATGATAATCAGAAGCTCCTGCAAAGTTGGCAATCTCTTCCAGCGTGAGGTCTTCGGTCAAATGTTCCTCGATATAGTCCATGACTTGATTTAGTTCTTTTAGCATCTTCAGCCCGCCTTTCGTATCCCAATCTTAGCAACAGGTGGAGGAGGTGACTCGACATCTTGTTAGAAAATAAGTCGAATTCGTCATACGTTAACAATATGAAAGCCGGCCAATCTTGCTTCCAGAGCCTCCCTCGGACATTCTTGACATTACTACCCGAGGCATTCTTCTCCAGCAAGGGCGCCTTTTTTATCTATTAAAAAGGTAAGGACAGCCACCTTCCCCGGCGACTCTCCTTACCTTTTCAAATTAATAAACGAGTTTTAAGTAGTTTGGATAGTGGGCAACTCGTGATTCGTGACGCTTTTTGAGATAGCCATCGATGTGGAAGATTTGGTAGCTTTCTTCATCGGTATGGCACAGCTTTGGCAAATCAGCAATGGCTAGCGGTCCTTCCAGACTGACGCCATAATCCCGTTCGCAAGCGTAATTGTAGACGACGGCGGAAGGGTGCATGGTGATGTTCATCTCCCGGGCGATGTCTTGATCCACTTGGAACATCTCTTTGACAAAGCTCGTG
Source organism: Enterococcus diestrammenae (assembly GCF_009933255.1). Classification (GTDB taxonomy): domain Bacteria; phylum Bacillota; class Bacilli; order Lactobacillales; family Enterococcaceae; genus Enterococcus_C; species Enterococcus_C diestrammenae. The sequence continues at coordinate 265,259 of NZ_MAEI01000054.1, forward strand.
GGCCGATCTTCTTTAAACATCGCCAAATCGCCACCGACTTCGGTGACTAGTTCTTCGACCAATGTTTGGTTGTAAGGCTGTGCTTCACAGCCCACTGCTTGTTGCAAACGCATCATGAAGTTGCGAGCCAACTTTTTCCCCTGAAGTTGGATCGTTTTGATGTCTAACGCCGCCGAATAAGTATCGGCAAATAAGCGATTGCGGGCATCGATATCCGTAAGTGACAGCCCCCGCCGTTTCATGGTGTCATGGATGGTCTGCATGTTGACAAGTGGCATGATGCGAAATTGGATTTTCTTTTGGCTGCTGGTCATGAAATCCAACAAGTTCGTTTCCGTCTCAAGGCACACCGACCCTAGTGGATTGACGAATAAATAGATCTCAATCAAGTTAATCTCCCCCGTTTATGTGATTCCCCAAATCAGTTTGTTTTCTATGAATAATCTAACAGAAAAAATGGCAAAAAGGAAATAAAGAGAACTACCTTTATCTAACCTTTAAAGGCCCGACTAATCTTGTTTTCTGCTGGCCGATAGGTGAGGTGTAACTGTTGCAAAAGCTGTAAAAAAGCTGCTTGGCCGTGGACCGGATCACTGACTTCTAGTTCCAGCTCAAAATCATGGGTGGTACCGTAGAAATTTTCATCTAAGGCTAACAAGCCTTCTGGGATGGAAAACTCAGCTCGCTTGGTGGTCAAATCGGCTAAAAGCTTTACTTCAGTAGCTGAGAGGCCAGCTTCTTGTAGTTTGTCGGCTACGGCTCCTGTATGTAAGCACGTTCCTTGAGTCCGCAGGGTTTGGGCGGTTTCGAGGGTCAAGGCGTCGGTATATTCCCACAGGCCCCCCTCGGCAGCAGGAACTTTCAAAGTCAGTTCGCCACGGTCAGCGTACAAGCGAATCCGTAAGCCCCAACCAAGGCTTCGTAACTTATAATCTTCGGTATCAAAATAGCAATTGGTCTGGGTTTTAAACGCGTCACTGGTGAGTTGGTAGTGTTGGCAAAGCATGGCAAACTCATTTTCAGTCAGCATGGATTTAAATTCGATTTCGCGGGTTTTCGCCACTGGTAGCGCCTCCTTTTTGGAATGCTCAAGCCTCTTCATTTTCACATAATGAAAGCCGTTTTGCAAACAAAAGGGGAAAATAATTCGAAATTTTCTATATTTTTTTCAAAATCAATCCGTTGGCTACTTGTCCCTCACGATAAGCCACTTGGGCAGGGCAGTTGAGGCGAGTGGTTTTTCGCGGGAAAAGTTGTCAAGACGCGGCTATCAATAATTACGAAAAACCATTGCTTTTTCCGTCAAGAAAAGATTTATTTTTCAATGAAGGCCGGCCCGCCCTGGAAAAGAAATTTCCATCTTATAGGAGAAAATATGGTAAAATCAAGGTTAGATGCCAAAGGTTCGGCCGCCTTAGATGGGAAAGCAAAGTCGGCTGAAATTGGCAGGAAAACCACGATCCATCCAGCTCGCGGGTTGTGATGGCAGAATCGAGGAAGCTTATGGAACGAAATTGGGAAATTTTTTTAGCGCCATATGAACAGACGGTGGCGGAGTTGAAAGTCAAGCTAAGAGGTATCCGTAAACAATATCGTGAGCAAAACAAACACGTGCCCATCGAATTTGTGACGGGAAGAGTCAAACCGGTGGAAAGCATCATCACTAAAAGCCAGATTCGCCATATTCCAATGGAGCGTTTGGACGAAGAGATGTCTGATATCGCCGGCTTGCGCATCATGTGCCAGTTTGTGGAAGATATCCATCAAGTGGTGCAGATTATCCGCAATCGCAAAGATATGAAAGTCTTGATTGAACGGGACTACATCACCAACAAAAAGGCTAGCGGTTATCGCTCCTATCATTTGGTGATTGAATACCCGGTTCAATTGATCAGTGGGGAAAAGAAGATTTTGGCGGAAATCCAGATTCGGACCTTGGCGATGAATTTCTGGGCCACTATCGAACATTCCCTCAATTATAAATACCAAGGGGCGTTTCCTGAAGAGATGAAAGATCGCCTGCAACGAGCAGCCGAGGCCGCTTACCAATTGGACGAAGAGATGTCTAAAATCAGAGAAGAAATCCAAGAGGCGCAGCGCTTGTTTGCCCATGGCCGGGGCAAATCCGATGACGGTTATTATCTGGCAGCGATGGACAAAGAAGATCAGGATTATCAAGCACCTGAAAAGTAATACCAACCGATTTGCTGCTGAAGAGGTAGCAGGTCAGAAAAGCTGGGGAAAGGACTGTCACTATGGAGTTGAAGGTGGCCATTGTCGCGAATAAAGAAGAATTGACGATTCAAGTGGTGTATCGCTTGCGGCGCTTATTGGCCCAAGCAGGCATTCCTGAAGATCCGCTGCAGCCCACGATCGTGATTTCTGTCGGCGGGGACGGCACGCTGTTATCCGCTTTTCACCAATACGAAGCGCAGTTGTATCAAGTGCGTTTTATCGGGGTTCACACCGGCCATCTGGGTTTTTATACTGATTGGCGGGATTATGAGCTAGCGGAAATGGTAGCCAGTTTGCAAAACGAGGAAATCAAAAGCATCAGTTACCCCTTATTGGAAGTCAAAATCGGCTACGCCAATGGCAAGCCTAAGCGGCGGTTATTGGCCTTGAATGAATCGACAATCAAGCGGGGCAACCGAACTATGGTAGCCGATGTCTATATTAAAGATGAACTTTTTGAACGCTTTCGTGGGGATGGGTTGTCGATTTCGACCCCCACAGGCTCGACAGCCTATAATAAAAGTGTCGGTGGGGCGGTATTGCATCCTTCCATCAATGCGATGCAGTTAGCGGAAATCGCCTCCTTAAATAATCGCGTTTTCCGGACTTTGGGCTCGCCCATCGTGATTTCTGACAATGACTGGCTGCAAATCAAACTGCAACATTCCAGTGATTACCAAGTGACGGTGGACCAGCTGGATATCCCTCAAGATCAGATGGATACGATTTGTTACCGTATCGCTCAAGAGCGCATCCGCTTTGTATCCACCCGTCACATGCATTTTTGGCATCGCGTGAAGGATGCCTTTATTGGAGACAGTGAAGCCCATGAGATTTGAATACCATTATCAAAAAGAGGTGCCACAATTGTTGCGGAGCTTTTTGAAAGAACAAGGCATCAGCAAAGGCCTCTTAGCGAAAGTCAAATTTCAAGGAGGCCACATTTTAGTAAATGGTCAGGAAGAAAATGTCCTTTATTCGCTGAAATGGGGGGACCAGGTGACGTTTATCATTCCTGATGAAGGGGAACACGAGACGATGCTTCCATCAGAGGGGCCGGTGGATATCGTGTTTGAGGATGAGCATGTGTTGGTGGTCAATAAACCAGCGGGAATCGCCTCGATACCAGCCCAGTACCATCCGACAGGGACCTTGGCCAACCGGGTGAAGGCTTATTACTTGCGCCAAGGCTATGCGGACCAAGTGATTCACATCGTCACCCGCTTGGACCGTGACACCAGTGGCTTGATGGTTTTTGCCAAGCATGGCTTTGCCCATGCCAAAATGGATAAGCAGCTACGGGCCCACCAATTTTTGAAAAAATACCAAGCGCTCGTGGGTGGGGCGGTTTCGCGGTTGCAAGACCACGAAATGATCGACCGGCCGATTTCCCGGCAGCGGACCTCCTTGATGGAACGGATGGTGGATCCTGCGGGGCAGCCGGCTCAGACGGAGTATTGGTTGGAACAGCGGGACCTCCAGCAGGCTGAAGCCTTGGTGGATATTCGGTTACACACTGGTCGGACCCATCAAATTCGGGTGCATTTTGCAGATTTGGGTTGTCCACTTTTAGGCGATGATATGTACGGTGGCAGTTTGACGCGGATTTCTCGGCAAGCGTTGCATTGTTACGAGTTGCAATTTGCCCATCCCTTCACCGGTGAGCTCTTGCATTTTATCCAAGAGCCACCAGCGGATATGGCGGAGTTAATTGCTAAAATGCGCAACTAGTGGCACAATGACAGAGTTGACCGGTGGCAACAGCGCCGGTTTTTGAATGAACTGAAGGTGTGGTGAGAAAGATTGGATGAAAATCAAGAAGCATTAGAGGTGCAATTTCAACAATTGCAAGAAGCCTTAGCAAATAGTGAGATGAAACGATTTCGAGAAATCTTTTTGGAGTTGCACATCTATGAGCAGGGGCAGTTTTATCAAGCCATTGAAGAAAATCAGCGCCATATCATGTACGCCTATCTTTCTCCCAAAGAAATGGCGGACATGTTTGATGTGATCGAAGAAGATAACGAGCACATGACGGAATACTTGGCGGAAATGCGCCCGCGGTATGCGGCGGATATGCTGGCTGAGATGTATACCGATAACGCCGTCGATTTGTTGAACACCTTGGATAAAAAACAAATTGCCAAATATTTAAGCATCATGCCTGCCGAATCCGCCAGCGAAATTCGGGAACTTTTGCATTATGAAGATGATACCGCCGGGGCAATCATGACCACCGAGTATGTCTCCATCGTGGCCAATCAAACGGTGCGTTCGGCGATGTACGTCTTGAAAAATGAAGCCTTGGCCGCCGAAACCATCTACTATATTTACGTGGTGGATCAAGAAAATCGCTTAGTAGGCGTGATTTCCTTGCGGGATTTGATCGTCAATGATGATGACGTGATGATTTTAGATATCATGAGCGAACGGGTGATTTCCGTCCATGTGGGGGATGACCAAGAAGACGTCGCCCAGACATTCCGGGATTACGACTTTCTAGCCTTACCAGTTACGGATTATGATGATCACCTATTAGGGATTGTGACTGTCGATGATATCATCGACGTCATCGATGACGAAGCAGCCAGTGACTACTCCGGTTTGGCGGGGGTCAACGTCGAGGAAGTCTCTGAAAATCCGGTAAAATCAGCGGGGCGTCGTTTGCCGTGGTTGATTACCTTATTATTTTTGGGGATGGCGACAGCGAGTTTGATCAGCCATTACGAAGAGTTGGTGAGTGAAGCCTCGATTTTAGCGGTGTTTATTTCGTTGATTACGGGGACCGCCGGCAATGCGGGTACCCAGTCTTTGGCGGTAGCGGTGAGGCGCTTAGCCATGAATGATGATAAGCAGAATTCCTTTTTACGGACGGTCATCAGTGAAGTCCTGACGGGGTTAGTCACGGGGGCCATCACTGGGTTGACGATTTTTGCCATCGTTTCCATCTGGAAGGGAAACCCGATTTTGGGCTTTGTCATCGGGATGGCGATGATGTGTGCCATCACGGTGGCTAATCTGGCAGGGAGTTTAATCCCGATGCTGATGGACCGCTTAGGCTTTGATCCAGCAGTTGCCAGCGGACCCTTTATCACCACCTTGAGTGATTTGACCTCGGTGTTGATTTATTTCAATATCGCCAGTCTCTTCATGTCCCATTTTATTGGTAGTTAAAAAATAAGCTAGCTAATTAGCGTTGATGGCGAATTAGCTAGCCTGTTTTTTAGATAAAGAACTTATAAAAAATTAAGTTCAAAAAAGGCTGATGTATCAGGAATTAAGTGGCGTATCATGCCGTCATTTTGATGCCCGAAAAAGATGAAATTTAGCTCCGTAGGAATTGATATGACGATAGCTAGACCGGCAAATGCCAAATACAAAGCAATTTGTCATTTGCCTTTGAGCTTCAAACTTAGAGTAAGTGTCACAAGTGCCACCAACTCTAAGTAATTCATCTCAATCTTGAAAGCTACTGTCATATCAATCCTACTACGCTAAATTTCATCTTTTTCACGAGATGCTGCCACCTTTTTAAGAAAGAAAATAGCAAGCTTTGGGGAGCAAAGTCAACAATCGATTATAAAACAGGTGGTCTTACTGGAGGAAAATGCCTCGAGTTGTAGAGTTAAGGATGTCAGAGGGCTAAAAGAACTTATCGCATATAGTTGCACCTAAGCAGAAATCGCTAAGGTGAGCTAGCAAATTACTTGTTGTGTTCAATATTTTTGTTGGACTTACAACAAGTTTGCCTTGCGACTTACTCTCTATAATTCAGTAGTCATCCTTAAAGACACTGCCACACCCACAATTCCACCGGAAGCGAGAGCAACCTATTTTCTATAGAATTTGAAGATTAGGCTTTTTTCAATTGAATCATGTGGAAGCTTTGACTTGGTAACATGCCGGAAAGGTGGCCGTTTTCAAAAGTGAGGTTTTTCCCAGCAACAGGCGCTACCGTATCAGGAGCGGCTTCGGTATTGATAGCTTTTAAGTCATCATGGTGCAACATCACGTGCTGATCCAAACAGTAGCCTTCGTATTGTCGCAAGTCACAGGTCAATTCCAAATCATCTGCCAAGTCTTTGTTGACGGCGAAAATCGTCAATTGGTCAGCGGCCTCATTTTCGATAACCACGGCATCCAAGTAAGAAGAGTTACCGTAGCGACTTTCGAAGGTTGGGGCCTTGATCTGGGTATGGAGGACGTGACCGCGACCTTGGTTGGAAATCATGGCAAATGGATAGAAGATAGTTTGTTTCCAAACGCCAGTATCCGAGGTCATGATCGGAGCGATAACATTGACTAATTGTGCCAAACAGCCAATCTTGACCCGATCGGCGTGACGCAACATGGTAATCATCATGCTAGCGACTAATAAGGCATCTTCAAAATTATAGACGTCTTCCAATTGATGCGGGTGTTGCGTCCAAGGTTCGATTTGCTTGTCTTGTTCGTTGGAATGATACCAAACATTCCATTCATCAAAGGAAATATTGATGTTTTTCTTGGCCCGTCGTTTGGCTTTGACGGCGTCACAGATGGCGATGACTTCCCGGATAAACTGATCCATGCCGTCGGAAGAAGCCAGGTATTGTTGGCTGTTGTCATCGTGATTGCCGTAGTATTGGTGCGTGGAAATGTAGTCCACTTGGTCGTAACATTGGCTCAACACGGTATCTTCCCAAAAGGCGAAAGTCGGCATGTCGAGATTGGAACTACCACAAGCCACCGTTTCAATCGTCGGGTCCACAAGGCGCATGGCTTTGCCGGCTTCTTCGGCGATACGACCGTATTCTAGAGCGGTTTTATGACCTTCTTGCCAAGGCCCGTCCATTTCGTTGCCGAGACACCAAAGTTTGATATCGTGAGGTTTTTCGACACCGTGTTGGCGGCGGAGGTCACTGTAGTAGCTTCCTTTTTCCAAGTTGGTGTATTCGATGATATTTTTGGCAGCTTCCAGGCCCCGGGTCCCCAAGTTGATCGCCATCATCGGCTGGGTATTGACGGTTTTGGTCCATTCCATAAATTCGTTCAAGCCAAATTGGTTGGATTCCACCACGCGCCAGGCCAAATCGATTTTGCTAGGCCGCTCTGCTTTAGGCCCAACACTGTCCTCCCATTTGTAGCCAGAGACAAAGTTACCCCCAGGATAGCGGGTCACTGGAACATTGAGTTCACGAATCAAAGCGGCTACATCTTGCCGTAGCCCGTTTTCGTCGGCTGCTGGATGACCAGGTTGGTAAATCCCTTCGTAGACACAGCGTCCTAAGTGTTCCACAAAAGAGCCGTAGATTCGTTCATCGATATCAGATAAAATAAAGTGTTTGTCAATCATAATTGCTGCTTGCTTCATCGTTGTGATACTCCTTTTTTTGAATTCCCTTACAGTATAGAAAGCTCAGCGGGTATTGGGAAGGAACAAATGTCGCCAAAAGTTGACTTATTCTCCCATTAGAATTAAGGTAAAAGAAATTCGTTAGCTAGCAGACGCTGTTATGAAAAGAAGTCCTGACCAATTTTCCTATCCGGCGAGTCCAGCTGTTAATGCCCAGAAAAGAAAGGAAGACCTTGATGCAAGTCACGTTTTGCGGGTATCATACCCATAATGTCAACCATGATGTCATCTCTCGGCCCCAAGGTTTGGCGGAGTATTTATTTTTGCTGGTGTTAGCCCCGATGACATTTACCTTTGCGGATGGCCAAAAAGTCTTGGCCAAGCGGGGCGCGTGCCTGTTATACACACCGGGGACCTTCCAACACTATCAAGCAGAGACGACTTTTTTCAACAGCTTCGTGGAGTTCACCGGATTAACAGCGGCGTCTCTACCAGTCAATTTACCGGTAAATCGCTTGTTTTATCCCACAAATGAAGACCAGTTAAACCGTCTGTTGCAAAAAATCCATCAAGAATTTCTCTTGCATCAGCCGGAAAGCGGGACTTTGATGGATTTGTATTTACAGGAACTGTTGTTGCTGGCGGCTCGCGGGGCGGATCACCATCAGCGGCTTCAAGAAGGGGAAAATTCCCTGTATCATGAGTTGCATTCCTTGCGTTTAGCCATGCTGGCGGATTGTCAGGAGGAGTGGTCGGCCGAGAAAATGTGCGACCTGTTGCAGCTTGGTAAAAGTCAGTTCTACCGTTTATACCAGCAGTACTTCCACACGACTCCTAATGAAGAGTTGATTTGGGCGCGGTTGCAGTTGGCGATTTACCATATGACCAATCGCTCTATGACGATTCAAGAAGCCGCCTATCAAGCCGGCTTTGCCAACATCAATCATTTTCACCGACTGTTTAAAAAGCGTTATGGTTGCACACCTAGCCAGTATCGTAGTCGCTAATCTTTATGGCAAATGCCTGTGAAGGGACGTTTTGAGATACCGTTTTCGCTGGTTATGATATACTAAATTTATCTGATAGATAGGGGGATGTATCAATGGTTATTACGACAACGACAAGTGTTGAAAATCGCCAAATCAGCTCTTATGAGGGGATTGTCTTTGGTGAGGTCATTACCGGGATTAATATGTTGAAGGATTTAGGAGCGGGCTTACGTAACGTCTTTGGTGGCCGCTCGAAAGGCTACGAAGAAGAATTATTGCGGGCACGGGAAGAAGCTTTGCAAGAAATGAGTCAACGGGCACAAGCCATGGGCGCCGATGCGGTGGTTGGTGTCAAGATGGATTATGAAGTGTTAGGCTCTGACAATGGCATGCTGATGGTTACTTGTAGCGGTACTGCTGTAAAATTAAGCTAAGCGTTAGTTAGTGAATCAAAAAGCTCGTCCCGGTTAAATAATCGGAGACGAGCTTTTTGATAGACTTGATATTATAAAATTTTAATCTATGTGAAATCCTATTTTTCTAAGGTTTATAGAGAATTTCATACTGTGTTTTTGATGGCACAAAAATGGTGAAATTTAGCTCCGTAGAAATTGAAATAGCTGTAGCTGGACCGGAAAATGCCAAACATAAAACATGCTTGTCATTTCCCTTGGAGCTTCAAACTTAGAGTAAGTGTCACAAGTGCCACCAACTCTAAGTACTTTCATCTCACATCCTGTGAGCTACTGCTATTCCAATTCTACTCCGCTAAATTTCACCGTTTTTACGATAGATAGCAGGTTTAGAAATCATAGAATTACTTAAAACGAATTAAATATAAGAAGTTTATCAACAAAACCGGTTGGTCATGTTGTAGGTGAATTCCTTGGTTAGTAGTGTCAAGGATCTCCGAGGGCTAAAGAAGCCTATCCCATACAGTTCACCTAAGCCAAAATTGCTAAGATGAGCCAGCAAAATGATAACTGTCCTTTGGTTGGCATTTACCGGTCCCATTACAACCCGAGAGATTTATCGGAAACAAAGCCAACCAGCTTTCTTACGTTATGGGTAAAATTTTTAGCTGTTCAGGAATTTATCTTTATATTCGTCGTATTCTTCTTGCGTAATCAGGCCGTCTTCTAACGCTTGGCGACGTTCTTTTAATTTTTGATAATTGGTTTCAGTCGTCAGGGGGGCTTGGGTGCCAGCAGGATTGCCAGCGCCAGCCAACTTGTGGCGACCAGCTGTGGTGATCCCGTCCATCACGCCGTCTTGCATGTCGCTTTTGCTGTCTTCCAAAAGTTTAGCGATATCAAAGACCACGCGTTTCGTCCAAAAAATACTGAAGACTTCCCGGAAACTCTCAATCCGCAACGAGCCCCAGATGATGCGGGTATTGGGATTGATGGTGTTGATATTGCTCAAAGGGATACTCTTGTAATCGTTATTGAAAGGCACCCAGCGGGCAAAGATCAAGCGACCTGAGTTGGTGATGGCATAGGCGCTGAAGCCTTTACAGCTAAAGTAACGAACCTTGCCAGTTTGGCGATCGTGAACCCGTTCGTGGAAATCTTCACTGGACTCTCCAGTCTCGGGACTAAAGTTTTCTTTGTCTTCGGGATGGTGACGGCCGATAAAGGAGGCCAAAACTTCCTCATCTTTGCCCAATGCATCTTCAATTAGTTTAAAGTGTTTTCGTTGCAGCCAGCCACCAATCAACGGGGTCATATTGAATCCCAGTTTGTGTTTGCGGGCATACACGTACATTTCATCTGCTTTTTTCATAACAACCAAAACTCCTGTCTTTTAACGGCCAAAACAAGCTATCTGGCCAAAATCACTGCACCACTAGCAACCAAAACTAGTGTACTTTGAGCTAAGTATAGCATAAGAGGCCGCCTTTCTGCCAAAGACAACTCATCGGGGGAGGCTGACAACAGAGGAGACTGTCATAGTCGCGAAAAAGCCCCGCTGACGATGGTGTCAGCGGGGAAACTAATGTTATCAAAAGTTAGCGGGTCTCCAAATCGTGTAAAAACAGGCCACTTAATAGTTTGGGTTCAAACCAAGTGGATTTTGGTGGCATGATCTCACCGGCATCGGCTACGTTTAAGAGATCGGCCATTTGCGTCGGATACATGGCAAAGGCGAGATTCCAATCGTCCCTCGCCGTCAAACGTTCGAGTTCCTCGGGTCCCCGGATACCGCCGACAAAATCGATGCGTTTGTCGGTGCGAATATCCATGATACCGAAGATTTTTTCGAAGACTTGTGTTTGCAAGACGGAGACATCCAAGCGACCCACTACATCCGCTGGTAAGACCGAATCTTTAATCGTTAAAGTATACCAAGTACCAGCTAACAGCATTTGGATTTGACCTTGAGCAGCGGCTTTCTTTTCACCAGTAGCGACGACTGTGAAGGCTTCTTGCAGCTGCTCCAAAAAATCAGCTGGAATCGGCACGTTTAAGACGCGATTGTATTCCCAAATGGCCAGCTGGTTATCCGGGAAGAGGATCGACAGAAAATACTCGCTTTCGGTGCTGGCTTGACCTTCTTGACGTTTTTGCAAGCCGACTTTCACAGCGGATTCCGTACGGTGATGGCCGTCAGCGATATACAATGCCGGCACTTTGGCAAAGCCTTCTGTGAGCTGGGTCACCACTTTGGGATCGTCGATGACCCAAACACGGTGCTGCACGTCATGGTAGCTCTCAAAATCATAGACCGGCTCATGCTGTTCTTGCCAAGCGGTCATCACTTGTTGCAGCGCCGCGTTTTCCCGATAGCTGAGGAAAATCGGGCTGGTATTGGCATCACAAGCCAAAATATGATTGATGCGATCGACTTCTTTTTCAGGGCGGGTGAACTCATGCTTTTTGATTTTGCCGTTGACGTAATCCTCGATAGCAGTCGTAGCCACCAATCCGGTTTGACTGCGCCCCATCATGGTGAGCTCGTACAAATACAGCAGCGGGGTTGTTTCTTTTTGCAACCAACCCTTAGCCAAAAACTCCGCTAGATTACTAGCTGCTTTTTGATAAACCAGTGGATCATAGGGAGACAAATCTGCCGGTAAATCGATTTCCGCCTTATCAATATGAAAGAAACTATAAGGATTATCTTTCGCTAGTTCCCGTGCTTCAGCCGAATTTAGCACATCATAAGGCAAACAAGCGACTTTTTCCGCCAGCTTGTCAGCGGGGCGGAGGGCTTCAAATGCTCGGACGACTACCATTAGCAGACACCCTGATTTTGAATCACCCGGACGCGAACGATTTCCGGATTGGCTGCCAGTTTATCGGCGACAGCTGCGACTTTGGCCGGATCATCCTCTGTGATATCCACTAAAGTATAGGCAAAATCATCCCGCCCACGGTTGATCATGTTGTCGATGTTGATGCCTTCTGCGGCGACGGCAGTGGAAATTTGCCCTAACATATTCGGGACGTTTTTGTTGATGATGGTCAGACGGTAGGGACTGTTGAAGGCCATTTCCACCGTCGGAAAGTTTACCGAGCGCTTGATGACGCCGGTTTCCAAAAAGCGTTTTAAGGTGCGAGCGGCCATCTTGGCACAGTTGATTTCCGCTTCATCCGTCGAGGCGCCCAAGTGAGGCAAGACTAGAACTTTTTCGTGATGCAAGAGTTTTTCATCAGCAAAATCGGTGGTGTATCCAGCCAAATCGCCACTCTCTAAGGCTGCCAACACAGCAGCGTCATCGACAATGCCCCCTCTGGCGAAGTTGAAGAGTTTGGCGGTGGGTTTCATTTTTGCAATTTCGGCAGCGCCAATCATGCCTTGGGTTTTCTCGGATAATGGAACATGAATGGTAATGAAATCGCAGCTAGTTAAAAGTTCGTTGAGATCTTGCGCTCGTTGCACCCGTCGCGAAATGCTCCAAGCTGTATCCACCGAGACGAAAGGATCAAAGCCCATGACTTCCATACCCAGGCGGTAGGCGTCGTTAGCCACCATGGCACCAATCGCACCAAGACCGATGACACCAAGCTTTTTGCCTTCCAGTTCGTGGCCGGCAAATTGGGCTTTGTTGGCTTCCGCTTGCGTTTCCACGTCTTCTCCTGTCAAAGTTTGGACCCAAGCCGCTCCTTGTAAAATCGGGCGCACTGAAAGTAGTAAGCTGGCAATTACCAATTCTTTGACGGCGTTGGCATTGGCACCGGGAGTATTGAAGACGACGATACCATTTTCCGTACATTGTTTGACAGGGACGTTGTTGGTCCCAGCACCAGCCCGGGCGACGGCCAAGACCGAAGCGGGAAAGGCGTAGTCGTGGAGTTTTTGACTGCGTAAAATAATACCGTCTGGCGCATCTCCTTCGTTGATGGCATAGTTTTCTTTGTCGAAGCGCGCCATCCCTTCTGGTGCGATGGCGTTAAAGGTTTGAATATGGAACATCTCAGGCACCCCCGTTTTCTTTTTCGAATTTTTCCATGAAGGCAATCAGATCTACCACGCCTTGTTTAGGAAAGGCGTTGTAAAGGCTTGCCCGCATCCCTCCCACTAAACGGTGACCTTTGAGGTTTTCAAAACCGGCTGCTAAAGCTTCGGCATTGAATTTCTTGTCTAAGTCAGCGTCGCCAGTGACAAAAGGAATGTTGGTAAGAGAACGACTATCGGCTCTTACCGGGCTGGTGAAGAGGCTAGATTTTGCTAAGGCATCGTATAGTAAAGTGGCTTTTTCTTGATCTTTTTTCAAGATTGCCGCCACACCACCTTGCTCTTTTAACCATTCAAAGACCAATTTGGCGATATAAATGGCAAAGGTTGGTGGCGTGTTATACAGGCTGTTGTTGTCTGCTTGAATTTGGTAATCCAGCATTGGTTCAGCCACCGGGCACAGACCGATTAAGTCCTCGCGAATAATTACGACAGTTAAGCCAGCGGGGCCGATATTTTTTTGCGCACCAGCATAGATGATGCCGAAATCGGCTACTTGATAATCATTGGCTAAGATATTAGAAGACATATCCGCTACGATTGGCACGTTGCCAGCTTTGGGAATTTCTTGATACGCGGTACCGACGATGGTGTTGTTGGTAGTGATGTGTAGATAAGCCGCATCTTGGTCGATCATGTCTTCCGTGATTTCCGGAATATAAGTGAAGTTGGCGTCTTCGGAAGAGGCGATGACTTCTACATCGATACTCTTGAAGGCTTTGGCTGCACTGATGGCTTTTTTAGACCAAATGCCAGTATTGACATAAAGTGCTTTTTTCCCTTGAGCCAAGTTTAAAGGCACCATGGAAAACTGCAAACTGGCGCCCCCTTGTAAAAAGAGCACTTTGTAGTTGTCAGGAATCCCCATCAATTCTCGCAAAAGGGCTTCAGCATCTTTAATGATGGCATCGAACAAGGAGGAACGGTGACTCAACTCCATCACGGACATGCCGCTACCTTGGTAGTCTAAAAATTCAGCTTGGGCCTTTTCCAATACTGGTTTTGGTAACACAGCAGGTCCGGCAGAAAAATTGTAAATCGTCATTGCATTCTCTCCTTTAGATAGTTTGGGCAGAGGTTAATTTTCGTGTTTTAGGCAGAAATAGCCTCGCCAATGGTCAAATTTCTCAAAAAAGCTTTGAGTTACCGAATAGTGTAACAGATGTTGTTGCAAGTCGAAAGAATATTTTGAAAATTTATATATTTTTTCACTGAATGTTCGGTAAACTTTTGTAATCTTATCATTCTGTTGTTTATATATTCAAAATAGCAACTTATCCCTGTATCTTCAACCATTGTGTTTCGCGTATTTATGATTGGAGCTGGGACTTTTTTGCCAATTTTGAGGTGTGAAAAGAAAATTTTCAGGAAAATCCAAAGATTCTCTTATTTTCAGTAAGGATTTGGGCCATTTGCCAGTCTTCTGTTGTATAATGACAGATACTGAACGCGACCTTCAAATCGTACTTTCAGAATCTAGAATGAAATGATGGTGAAAACATGACGGACAACAGCAAAACTCGCGTTGTCGTTGGCATGAGCGGCGGGGTGGACTCGTCGGTAACAGCGCTAATCCTGAAGGAACAAGGCTATGATGTTATCGGGATTTTTATGAAAAACTGGGACGACACGGATGAAAACGGAGTGTGTACGGCGACGGAAGACTACAAAGATGTCGCAAAAGTGGCCTCGCAAATCGGGATTCCTTATTACTCGGTGAACTTCGAAAAAGAATACTGGGATCGGGTATTTGAGTATTTCTTGGCAGAGTACCGGGCAGGTCGGACACCAAACCCAGATGTGATGTGTAACAAAGAAATTAAGTTTAAAGCCTTTTTGGACTATGCCATGGACCTCGGAGCAGATTATGTGGCCACTGGGCATTACGCCCAAGTGACGCGAGATGCAGATGGCACGGTTCATATGTTGCGGGGTGTCGACAATAACAAAGACCAAACCTACTTTTTGAGTCAGCTTTCTCAAGCGCAACTGCAAAAGACGATGTTTCCTTTAGGGGGCATGGAAAAACCGCAAGTGCGGGAAATTGCTGAAAAAGCTGGTTTAGCGACAGCCAAGAAAAAAGATTCTACCGGGATTTGCTTCATCGGTGAAAAGAATTTCAAAGAGTTTTTGGGCCATTACTTGCCGGCTAAAAAAGGTCAGATGGTGACGTTAGATGGTGAAGTCAAAGGTGAACACAGCGGCTTGATGTATTACACCATCGGCCAACGTCAAGGCCTCGGTATCGGTGGTGGCGGTGAGTCACAAGAACCATGGTTTGTCGTAGGAAAAGACCTCAGTACCAATACCTTATATGTCGGCCAAGGGTTCCATCATCCGGCTTTGTATGCGGATCGTTTGGAGGCCAGTGAGATTCATTTCACTACAGAAGGGGCTCATCCGCAAGAATTCACTTGTACGGCGAAGTTCCGTTACCGCCAGCAGGATGTGCCGGTAACGGTGCGCCTTTTGCCGGATAACCGAGCAGAAGTCATCTTCCAAGAACCAGTGCGGGCCATCACACCAGGACAAGCCGTGGTTTTCTACGACGGCATGGAATGTCTCGGCGGCGGCCTAATCGATTGTGCCTACCAGGACAATAAAGTCTTACAATACGTTTAATCGCAAAATGGATCAAAAGCCTATCAAGGTTTTTGGTCCTTTTTTTTTAGATAAAGAACTTATATAAATTAAGCTCCAAAAAGGCTGATAGTTCAGGAATTAAGTGGCATATCATGCCGTCATTTTGATGTCATGAAAAAGAGTATGTAGGAAAGATAGTCTATCAATTATCGACAAAACGGGGGTGGTCTTGCCGGAAAATCCCTTGAAGTGTCGTATGAAGGTTCTCTGTCGAGTAAAGAAACTAGCAAAATGACAACTGTTTTTAGTTGGTATTTATCGATTCTGTGACAATCCAAATGATTCTTCGGGAGTAAGTCTGCCTTGTTCGTTTAGGCTTCGAGATAACGTGTAATTGTGTATAAGAGGAAAGAAAGTGGGCGTGCTGGTAAGCATTCGTATTTTGGAGAAAGTTGAGGGGAAATTATCATAAAACCTGTCTTGTGAAATATGCTAGAAATCGTGGTAAATTCCTACGCCATCAAAAAAGCAGAAAAAATTTCAGATATTGAAATGAGAAATCAAGCGATTACAATTAAAATGTGGTAAAATTATACCTGTAAGATTGATGAGAGAATAGCGACGGGGATCGCTAGCATTTGCATAGGGGATGGCAAAAACTAGCGAGAAATTCGCATTTTGTTTTGGCTTTGAGGTTTGTTTGAGGGAGGGAGCAGCATGAAATTAAAGCAGTTATTCACACAAGAACAACTTTGGCTGTTGGATGAAGAATTATTTCATGATGTCTATTACACGATTATCAATGGTGACTGGCCGTTTCATACTGCCGCGCAGGCAAAGCAGTTTCAGCGATTGTCGTCGATGGATCGGTGTCGGTATGCTTTGACGACCACCGAGGATTATTTGCAGGATTTGCCAGATTGGGAGTTGGCGACTTATTTTTCCCGTTATGGGAGCCGTCATTTTGATTTGGTGCGGGGGAGTGTTTCGAAAAACCGTGTCAAAGGGTAAAGCAGCGTAGCGTAAATGAAACAGCCCGCAACAAGAGGTAGTACTCTTGTTGCGGGCTGTTTTCGCCTTTGCAATCTTC
Organism: Enterococcus diestrammenae; assembly: GCF_009933255.1. GTDB lineage: Bacteria > Bacillota > Bacilli > Lactobacillales > Enterococcaceae > Enterococcus_C > Enterococcus_C diestrammenae. The sequence continues at coordinate 281,952 of NZ_MAEI01000054.1, forward strand.
TAATCAACCACTTAAGCTATGGGTGACTATTGATACACGGGAGCATTTTCTGCTTCTCTGAGAGGAAAAGTGTTTATTTTTTGTGATCATGCTGGATTTCTGCCGTATTTTTACGTACCAGTAAATAGTTCAATAAGACTAAAAAGGAAGTGGAGATGAAGACGCCACGGTAGCCGAAAAAGCTGGAGACCGAGGAGCCAATCATGGGACCAAAGACATTACCGGTAGCTTGGAAGGATTGATTGTAGCTAAAAATCCGACCGGCTGCATGGTGAGGTGAATATTTGGTAATCAAGGCATTGACGGCTGGCAGCAGACACGCATCGGAAACGCCTATCAAAAAGCGCAGGATTCCTAATTGCCAGACGTTACTGACAAAGGCCATGGGTAAGTACACGATGATGGCTAAAATCAAACCCGCCGCCAGCACCCGTTCACTACCGATACGATCCCCTAGTCGGCCCATCCGTGGTGCGGCGAGTAAGGTAGCGACTCCGGGGATTGAAGCGATGATGCCGCTGACTAAAGTAACATTGCCGCTGCCACCTAACAACTGCCGGATATACAGACTGATGATAGGACTGATGGAGTTATTGGAAGCTTGAATAATCATGGTGGTGACAAACATGCCGATAACGACATGAGGATATTTCAACTCTTTCAAAATGGCTGAAGCCGGCTGCAAGGCTTCTTTTTCGACTGGTGTGAATTCTTCATGGACGAAAAAGAGGCTGAGTAAAAAGACGACAAACAAGACGGAGGCCGTGATGAAAAAAGTGGTGCGGTACCCAAAGGCCGTGGCCGTCACTCCACCTAATAACGGACCTAACAGCTGGCCGGTGACTGCTCCGGTGGATAAGGTGCCTAACACTTGTCCGCTGCGGGCTTTGGGTGTACCGGTAGCGACAAGGGCGGTGGCGTTAGAGATATAACCAGAAAAGACCCCTTGCAACAAACGCAGTCCGACCAATTGGTAAACATTGGTGACCAAGCCCATCATGCCGATGACTACAGCCATCCCCAGACTGGCCCGTAAGAGCATCAATTTCCGCCCCTTTTGATCGGCAAGTCGGCCCCACCATGGAGAAATCAGAGTGGTTACGAGAAAGGTTGCGGAAAAAGCTAAGCCACTCCATAAGTTCAATGCTTGGGGAGTGAAATCCCCGAGAGTATCTATGTACAAGGACATGAAGGGCATCACCAGGCTAAAGCCAATACCCGCCATAAAAGTTCCGAACCACAAGACGATCAGGTTTTGCTCCCACCTTTGCCTTGGACGGGTAATGCGCTCTTTTAAACGCTGAAAAAATAGTGCTATCACAAATGAAGGCTCCTTTTTATTGAATTGATTTTTGTTACAGACGAAGCCAATAGAAGCAACAAGATGTCGCTGTGACCGCGTCCGCTCTCTATGATAGTACAGGGATAGCGGTGGGGCAAGGGCTCTTTTTTGGCTTTGGCGATTCTTTAGTTTTTGGTAAGAGAGTTTATGAATAGGAGGTGTTTTCTTAATTCTTCCTTGCTTTTCAAACAGAATTCTTGCCACTGTCAAAAAAGGTGGTTACTATGAGGGTGTTCAGGTAAAATAAGAGGGACGTGCAGCTTGTTTGATAACGTGTGTCGTTTTATCTGAGGGGAATTTTGGCATGCGCCAGGCAAGCGTCAGGAAAAAATGAACGATTAAGCAGAGAAGGAAGAATTCATTATGTATCAAGTGGTCGAGATGTATGGGGACAATGAACCTTGGTGGTTTTTTGAAGATTGGCGCCAAGATATTCGCAAAGAAACGGTGTTTGCCACAATCGAGGAAGCAAAACAGTTTTATACGCAGGAGTGGGCGCGTTTGAGTAAAAATTACCCGCAACATTCCGGTAAAAAGAATTTCTTAAGCGCTTTTTGGAGTGATAGTGATGAACGCTGGTGTGAAGAATGCGATGATTACTTACAACAATATACGGGGCTCGCTTTGTTAAAGGACTATCAACCTGTGACCGAAACCAGTGATGGTCAGCTTTATGAAGACATGCACCCCACCAAAAAAATTCGCTGTTGCCAATTATTTAGCCAGCATCATGCGGTTTAATCCAACAACTTGCCTAGGGAGTAACTCCTTGGGCTTTTTTTGAAGGGAAAGCTCCCCGCTGCAATCGGCGAGGGAGCAATAACGCAGGAGCCTAGCCAGTCATCTTTTGCCGGTTGCGCTAACGGTGCCGTTTCACGTCTAAGGTTTAACGAAAGCCGAAGATTTCCTGAGATGTCTCGGCAAAGGTGGCGCGTCGCAGCAATCTTTTGTAAAATGACAGGCAGAGAGCTTTGCCATAAGCTGATAGCTGGTGGGAAAGTGCAAGAAAAAGGAGTTATTACCAACGATGGGAAAAAAACTAATTGTGACAGAAAAACCCAGTGTTGCCAAAGATTATGCCAAAATTTTGGGAGCGAAAGCACAGGGCCGAGATTATTTTGAAAATGAACGGTACATCATCACTTGGGCGTATGGTCATCTACTGACTTTGAAGCTGCCAGAAGATATCAAGCCAGAATGGAAGACGTGGGAGCTGGAGACCTTACCGATGATTCCCAAGCAAATCGGCTTGAAACCTTTGCCAAAAACCTCACGACAACTAAAGCTTATCGGCAATTTAGCGAAACGCCAAGATGTGACGGGCGGCATCGTGGCGACAGATGCTGGTCGTGAAGGGGAAGCGGTGGGACGCTATATTTTTGAATGGATCAAGTTCAACAAACCGTTGGAACGCCTCTGGATATCCTCCCAGACGGAAAAAGCCGTAAAGACCGGCTTTGCCCAGCTAAAACCAGCAAAACAATACGAAAATCTCTATCAATCAGCAGTGGCACGAGGGAAGGCGGATTGGTTGGTGGGTCTGAACGTCACCCGCGCCCTGACGGTGAAATATGCCGACAATCTCAGTGCTGGTCGGGTCCAGACACCGACCTTAAACCTGGTGCATCAAGCCCAGGAAAAAGCTGAGAAATTTGTTCCCACCACTTATTACACCATTGACTTGCTTTTTGGCAACGAAACTGGGCGACTGCAACTGAAAAATCCCCAACAGTATACTGACCGCAATCAGGCAGAAGCCTTCGTGAATCAGTTGGTGGGGCAAAATGGAAAAGTGATGACTGTCGACACCAAAGAAAAGCAACAGCTGGCACCCTTACCTTATGATTTGACGGAGCTCCAACAGGTGGCTAATAGCCGGTACCAATATTCGGCGAAAAAGACCTTATCCTTGGTACAAAGCTTGTATGAAACGCATAAAATCGTCAGCTATCCCCGAACCGACTCCAAATATCTGCCGCAAGATTTAGCCGGTACGATGAAGGAGCGGTTGCAGGCGTTGGCGGGCTATGATGAGCGGGCCAAGCGCTATCTGGCGCAAGGAGCCAAAGTCAAGCAGACGGCGGTTTTCAATGATCGCAAAGTCACCGATCACTACGCGTTGATTCCGACTGAGGAGCGGCCGCGCTTTGAAAAACTGAGTACAGATGAAAGTCGCATCTATCATTTGATTTTGGAGCGCTTCTTTGGGTTGTTTGCTGACCCTCATATCACAGCCACTACCAAAGCGACTGTCGCAATCGCTGGTCATTCATTTGTCTTCAAGCAGGAAAAAGTCCTGCAAGCAGGCTGGCAAACGGGGACGGCTGCCAACAAAGCCCAAGTTTCTTGGCAAGAAGGGCAGAGTCTAAAAGGGAACTTCAAAATCAACAAAGAATTAACCACACCACCAAAACTCCTCAGCGAAGGCACTTTATTGGCGCAGATGGAAAAAAATAATCTCGGGACGCCAGCGACCCGCGCCGAAATTATCGAGAAGTTATTGAAATCAGAACTGATGGAGCGCCGGGGCAATGTGCTAGCGGTGACCCCAAAAGGTCGCCAACTGTTGAGCTTGGTGAATCCGTCTTTGCGTTCGCCAGAGTTAACCGCCAAATGGGAACGCAGCTTGGAAGCCATCGCCCAAGGTCAAGAAAATCCCCAGCAATTTTTGCGAGGAATCGAAGCCGATACTAAAAAATTGGTGGCTGAAATCAAAGAATCGCAGCAAAGTTACAAGGATTTCTCCTTGACCACCAAAATCTGTCCTGAATGTGGGGAACCACTGCGGGAACGCAACACGCGAGATGGCAAGATTTACCTTTGTAGCAACCCTGAATGTAACTATCGTCGGCGAAAAGAGCCGAAAGTGTCTAACCATCGTTGTCCCCAATGCCATAAAAAAATGGAAATCATTGATGGCAAAAACGGGGCATTCTTCAAATGCAAGTTCTGCGGGATTACGGAGAAAATCCCTGATAAACAGGAACGGAAAAAGAAAATGACGAAAAATGAAGAACGCCGCTTACTGAAACAATATGCCAAAGCGGAAGAACCAGGAGAAAGTCCATTAGCCCAAGCATTGAAAGCTGCGATGGCGAAAAAAGACTGAGAGCTTTTGCAAGTTGCAAGGCCCACAAATGTAAAAAAAAGACTTGTGACAAAAGTGGGAAGCGGATAATAAATGACTAATATTTTTTAGCGATTGAAAAGAAGCTTATCTTCCAATAAAAAACATTGGAAGATAAGCTTCTTGTGCTTGTAGACTAAGGTATTATAAGTTTTAATCTATGTAAAATCCCGTTTTACCGAGGCTTATAGAGAATTTCACCATTTTTACGATAGGCAGCACAGTTGGGAATGATGAATAACTTACCCGAATTAAGGGATATAAAAGTTTATCAATAAAACCGGTTGGTCTTGTTGTAGGTGAATTCCTCGGGTAGTAGTGTCAAGGATGTCCGAGGAATTACTTGTTGTGTCCAATATTTTATTGGACTTACAACAAGTTTGACTTCGGCAAGGAGCTATCAGAAGCATGACGCATACAGTTCATCTAAGCAGAAATCGCTAAGATGAGCTAGCAAAATGACAACTGTACTTTGGTTGGCATTTACCGGTCCACTACAACCTGAGGAATTTACCGGAAACAAGAACAACCGGCTTTCTTACGTTTTACGTATAGTGATGTTCGGTTCGGAGGACTAAACTGAAGTTTTTGTCACAAAACTTTTTGCTTTGGTGTTTATAAAGTAACTGGCGCAAAAATGCCGCAAATCGCTGGGTAGAGTTGTTGAAAATCAGTCAGCTCGACATCATAAATGGCTGCTTCGCCACAAGGAATGTCCCGCAGGCGGTGGTTGAACCATAACGCTTGCCAATCGCCACTTTTGGCGCCGACGATATCATTTTCAAAACTGTCCCCCACATACAAGGTGGTATCTGCATCAAAGCCAAAACGTTCTTCTGCTAATTGGAAGATTTCCCGTTCTGGTTTTTGGAAACCAGTAGCTTGGGAGATGATGACATTTTCCGGCTGAATCCAATGAAGGAGATCTAGCTGGATAATTTTTTTGTATTGATGATCGGTGGGGCCATTCGTGATGATCCCCATGGGTATGTCGTTTTCTTTGAGAAAGTCCAAGGTTTTCCGGACTTCATCGTGCAAGGTGATATGATCCAATTCATCTTCATAAATTGCTTGAAAATGTAACGCTAGCTGGTCGCTGATGGCCTCATAGCCTAAATCCACTAAAGATTGTTGAATGCGGTAATTTCGCATCGTCACTAACTCCCATTCGCCAGTCAAGACTTTCGGGAACAGTTCATCAGACCAGTGACGGAACCGAATGTACAAGTCGTGCATGTCTCCTTCGCAAAAATCAGGGACAATTTGGTAAACAGCATTTTTAAAAGGTTGTTGCTGATCGTAGAGAGTATCATCGACATCAAAAACGATTGCTTGAATCAAAATTCGACACGCCTTTCAGTTTCTGTAAATTTTCATGTGGCTCACACAGGTAATATTCTAGCAGAAATTTTTGCGAAAAACAGGCGAAAATCCCTTTGTATAAAGGTTTATTCTACCTTAAAAAGCTTGAAGCCCGACCTTGCAAGGAAATGGACTTTTCAGTTTTCTTTACCGAAAAATGATTTTGCATTACTTCTAAGCTTTCCCTATAATGGATTTAGTCTTTCCGTGGATTTTTAGTGGCAGGGCAAAATGAAGAAGGAGTGCGAGTATGTTACGACGTTTTTTTAGTTATTACCGACCTTATAAAGGGTTGTTTTTGTTAGATTTTGGCTGTGCCATTTTGGTGGGGCTGCTGGAGTTGGCGTTTCCGGTAGCGGTGAATCAGGTGATCGATGACATCATGCCGCGTCAGGATTTTAAGCTGGTGATGCTGGCTTGTGGTGGGCTTTTTGCTTTTTATGCCATCAATACCGCCTTGCAATATGTGGTGATTTTTTTCGGTCATAAGCTGGGGGTCAATATTGAAACCGATATGCGGCAGGATTTGTTTCGCCATCTACAGCGGCAATCCTTTGCTTATTATGACGAACAAAAGACAGGAAACTTAATCAGTCGGTTGACCACTGATCTGTTTGAAATCTCCGAAGTTGCCCATCATGGACCGGAAGATGTTTTTATTACCATCATGACCTTAGTCGGCTCCTTTTTATTGATGTTTCATTCCCATGCCAAATTGGCACTGGCAACATTTGCCTTGCTGCCGCTGATCACTGTCGCCTTAGTCTTCTTTAATAAGAAAATGACGCAAGTGAATACCACCATCTATGAAAATCTTGGCGAGTTCAACTCTGGTGTGGAGGCGAGTGTCAGCGGAATTCGCGTAACCCAATCCTTTGCCAATGAGCCCTATGAAGCGGCCCGGTTTGATGGCTTAAGTCAAGGTTATCGTCGTTCCAAAATTAAGTTTTACAAAGTAATGGCGGCCAGTTCGGCCTATAACTACCTATTGATTCGTTCCATCAGCTTGTTTACTCTGATTTTCGGAGCTTATTATGTGATTCAAGGGGAGCTGACTTATGGCGAGTTCGTCTTCTTCATCTTGTTGTCCAACGTTTTTGTGCGACCGATTGAAAAAGTCAACAATATGATTGAAAGCTATCCCAAAGGCTTTGCCGGGTTCAAGCGCTTGTGTGATGAACTGGATCGCCCGACCGCTATTTTTGATCGGCCCAATGCTATCGATGTGACAGCGTTAAAAGGGGACATTCATTACGAGGACATCTCTTTTGCCTATGAGGTAGGCGAAGACAACAAGGTGTTGAGTCATATCGACTTGCAGATTAAACCAGGGGAAACGGTAGCTTTGGTGGGGCAGAGCGGTTCCGGTAAAACTACTTTGAGTAATCTCTTGCCGCGTTTTTATGACGTCACGGCTGGTCGGATTACCATCGACGGTATCGATATTCGGGACATGACCTTGACTTCGCTGCGCAATCAAATCGGGATTGTTCAGCAAGATGTCTTCTTGTTTCCTGGGACGATCCGGGAAAATATTCGCTATGGCAAATTAGATGCCACCGATGCTGAAATTGAAGAAGCCGTTCGTTTAGCCCATTTGCAAGAGACCATCGCCCATATGAAAGATGGCTTGGATACTTCAATCGGTGAGCGGGGTGTCAAATTATCTGGCGGTCAACGCCAACGGGTAGCCATCGCTCGAATGTTTTTGAAAAATCCGCCAATCTTGATTTTGGATGAAGCGACTTCGGCTCTGGATAGCGAAACTGAAAAAGTTATCCAAGAATCACTGAATTCTTTGGCAGCGGGGCGCACCACGCTGATCATCGCCCATCGCTTAGCCACGATCAAATATGCGACTCGTATCGTGGTAGTCAGTGACAAGGGGATTTTGGAACAGGGAGGCCACGAGGAGTTATTGGAGCAAAAGGGCCATTACGCTGCCCTCTATAACTCACAATTCCGTTAATTGTCAAAAATTTACAAAAATCAGAAAAAAATTGACGTAATTTTTTTCGGCGTGGCTTTATTTAACTGACTTTCTTTCATAAGAGAATACAAAGATTGATTCTGTCGTGAATTAAAATAATGAGGGTTTCACTAGACGCTTTTTCAGGCGTCTTTTTTGTTAAAGAGGGCTGCTTTTTCTATTTTAAGGCTAGGTTTTACGAATAATAAATAACGCGTTTTAGTTTATTTTTGGCGGCTAGTTTAGAATTGGTACAGATTAGCGCCTGATTGGGGATTTGATTGTCTTGATAACATGTAAGCTTTTTCAATAAGTAGAGTATTTTTAGGGTTATTTGGTGCTTTTATCCTTTTTGAAAAACAGCAATTAAAAAAAATAACTATTTTTTGAGTAAATCCTACACTAACGATTGGGACTTGTTTATTCTGAATTTAAATTTGATTTAAATTTGAAAAATCTCATTTTAGAAAAAGAAAAAAATAATGAAAACGGGAAGCAACGGGAAATAAGCGGTTAACATAAATTTAATTATTGTAATTTTTTTTTGAGAAAGGACTAGATATTTGATTTTTCATTGGGTATAATAGAAACAGGTTAAAGATGAGGAAAGTCATTTTCCCATCAAAATAAAAAGGAGTGATTACGTTGTTGACACTTTATACTTCCCCAAGTTGTACGTCATGCAGAAAAGCTCGCGCGTGGTTGCAAGAGCATGAGATTCCTTTTGTGGAAAGGAACATCTTCTCCGAGCCTTTGAATATTTCTGAATTAAAGGCTATTTTGCAAATGACCGAAGACGGTACCGAAGAGATTATCTCCACTCGTTCTAAAGTTTTCCAAAAATTAAATATTGACTTAGATGAATTGCCACTAAAAGAATTGTTGGATCTAGTTCAAGAAAACCCAGGCTTGCTACGTCGCCCGATCATGATTGACGAAAAACGCCTCCAAGTTGGTTTCAATGAAGATGAGATTCGTCGTTTCTTACCTCGTGAAGTACGTCAATTAGAACTGCGTCACGCGCAATTGATGGCTGGCTTATAAGATTAAATCAAATAGAAATTTTTTAGAGACATGGCTGTGAGTTGTGTCTCTTTTTTATACACTAAGGTTTTATAAGCTTTAATCAATGCAAAATCCTGTTTTGCCAATGTTTATAGAGAGTTTTATCCTGTTTTTTCGATGGTAAAAAATGGTGAAATTTAGCTCCGTAAGAATTGAAATAGCTGTAGCTGGACCGGGAAATGCCAAACGTAAAACGTGTTTGTCATTTCCCTTGGAGCTTCAAACTTAGAGTAAGTGTCGCAAGGCATCACCAACTCTAAGTACTTCATCTCACATCCTTTGAGCTACTGCTATTCCAATTCTACTCCGCTAAATTTCACCATTTTTACGATAGATAGTAGACTTAGAAAAAATAGAATAACTTAGAGCGAATAAAGGATAAAAAGTTTAGTTTATCCACAAAACTAGTTGGTCTTGTTGTAGGTGAATTTCTCGGGTAGTAATGTCACGGATGCCCGTGGGCTAAAGGAGCATATCGCAGACAGTTCATCTAAGTGGAAACACCAAGAGGAACTAGCCAAGTTGGCACAAATCACCCCACACAATAAAAGGCGAAACCGTCCTATGATGAGAAACATCATGGGGCGTTTTCGCCTTAATTCTCGAGAGCTGAAGAACTTACAAAAAATTAAGCCCAAAAAGCCTGATGGTTCAGGGATTAAGTGGCTTATCCTGCCGTCATTGTGATGGCCGAAAAAGGTGAAATTTAGCGATCTAAGAATTGGGTTGACGGTACATATGCTACCTTATAAGAAAATAATTTGCTGGATTTACGAAGTCGGAATAAATCGCTTATCAATAAAACAGGGCATTCTCCGGAAGCGAGTCTGCCCTGTTTTATTCTTGCAAGCTGGAGGGTTTCTTCAGCTTTTTTATCGATTGAATTATTGATAGGATTCGCCAAAATAATAGCGAGTCAGTTCCAAAGCATCGTGGCTCATCAGCAGTTTGGCATGTTCTGCTAAGACTTCTGGGGTGGCTTGGCTACGGCGGGCGAATTCCCCGAGATAGGCCAAGCAGTTTTCGATTTGACCATCAGACATCAAATCGTCCACAAATTCCACTTCTAAAAAGTAGAAGTCTTTCAACTGGTAAAGATTGCTGACGACGCATTCCAGTTGAACTTCATTGGCTAGTTGAATGAATTGCTCGAAGTCCACCATCTCAAAGATATAGGTGCGTGGCAAAGGTCCTTCTGGTTCTTTGCTATTTTCTTGCAATTGATCAGCAATGGTCTTGCGTAACACCGCACCGGGATCGTCAGAGACATCTTCTCCCAGTTCTGCTAAATCTAAATCATCGATGTTGAGATTTTTGCTAATAAATAGTTCCAATCCATCACCTTTAGGGAGAACTTGGAAAGTAACGGCTTCGCTACCTTTAAATTCTTCATCTATATCGACTTCTTCCAAGATGCTATAAAAGAAGTTTTCCACTTCGCTATGGTTGCCTAAAAGATCCAAGAAGGTAATCCCTCGCGCCGCTAAATCTTCACTTTTGATGAGTACGCGGATGGTATTTTCATTGATATGTTCCATTTCCATGTTGGCTACACCTCTTTTTCTGCCCGTGTCCTTGATGTATTCATTGTAGCGAAACTCTTTAAAAAGTAAAGGAAAACCTGCCAGTCTAAAGATTATTATAAGACAGCGGATTTTCTAAGGAGAGGGAATTCCTACGTTTTGCGTATCTTTTTTAAAAGAGCAGAAAAAAGGGGGGCAGCCAGATGCTTATGGCGAGACAGAAAACGGGGGGATATATCGATGCAGAGGCCTATCGACAACTGCGGGCTCAAGTGTCAACAAGGAAGGCTGACTTGCTGGAGGTGTGTTGTCCTGGTTGTCAGGGGGCGCTGATCTTTAAAAATGGGCAACAGAAAATTCCCCATTTTGCTCATCGTCAGCAGCAAGACTGTCAGCTTTTTTCAGAAGGGGAAACGGCAGAACATTTGGCTGGAAAACGTTTTTTGCAACGAATCTTGCCCGCCGAGGCCCAGATGGAAGCCTATCTGCCACACTTGCAGCAACGTCCGGATCTTTTGTGGCAGCGTTTGGCGGTGGAGTTTCAGTGTTCTTCTTTGTCACAGGCCCGGTTTCAGGAACGGACCACAAACTACCAAGCCCATGGCTATCAGCCTTGGTGGCTTTTGGGAAAGCAGTTTCTCCCTTTGGCTAATCGCAGTCGTTGGTCAAGTTTGACTCGTAGCTGTGTGCAAGAGTCGCCTCAGGGGTTGGAGTTGTGGGGGGTGTTAGCCCAAGAGGAAGAGCTATTATATTTTTATGCTTTGGATTGGCACTATCGTTTTGGTTCTAGTCATCAAATCCAATCGCTGAAACCACAAGATTGTTTGTTTACTGGATTGTTCCGTCTTGGGAGTCGTGGTGAAAGTCAGAACAACCCTTGGCAGATTAGTGAGTACAAATGGTATTTGCAACGTGGCTTGGCGTCGCAATCAAAGCACTTGTTGCATCTGCAAGGGATTTGTTATCAAAAGCGAGGCAATTTGCTAGATCTGCCAGATTGGTGTTATTTACCGGGACAGCACCAGTTTTTGTTAGAACAGGAGTTGTTATTGTTACGCTTTCTGACGCAAACGAAAGGGGGCGCCACATGGGAACAGTGGCATGAGGAAGTGGATCAGCTGATTTCCTGGCCTTATCCATTGGTGGATAAGAAAACAGTGCTGAGGCAGGTCTACCAAGAGTCACGACGACTAGCAGAGGAGTAGGATAAGCTTTGTGAGACTTAAGACTAGAAAATTCTGAATACTGTGATAACATAGAACTAGCTAAAGTGAGGGGGTAGACACAAGAAAAACCGCCTGCTTTAAGATGAGTGATGCGATGATGCGCAAAGAAAAGAGGAAATGTAATGTCAGAAACCAAACAACTCCCTACCCGAGAATCCCTGTCAGCTGAAATGACTTGGGATTTAACCTTGATTTTCAAAGATGACGCGGCTTTTGATGACGCCTTTGAAGCGTTAAAAGCAAAACTAACCGAAGTCAGTGAGTATCAAGGAACCTTAGACCAAGGGGCGCCGGCTTTCAAAGCAGCGATTGTCTACTTATTGGATGTCTATCGCCAATTGGAAACCTTATACGTGTACTCCCATTTGAAAAATGACCAAGACACGGCCAATGCGACTTATCAAGGCATGTACGCCCGGGCTTCTAGTTTATTGGCCGAGGCTAGTGAAGCGTTGGCTTGGTTTGAGCCGGAGCTATTGACCTTATCAGATGAAACCATTTGGAGTTATTTTGCTGCGGATCCTTCATTAGAAGTGTATCGCCATTATGTTTTGCAATTGGTGGAAAACCGGCCTCATATTTTACCAGCAGAACAAGAAGCACTATTGGCTGGAGCGGGGGAAATTTTTGGCGCGGCTGGCAATACCTTCTCCGTGTTGAACAATGCGGATTTGGTCTTTCCGACGATTGAAGGCAGCGATGGCGAGAAAGTGCAACTGTCCCATGGTGTCTACGGGCAATTGATGGAAAGTACGGATCGGTCGGTGCGAGAAGCGGCCTTTAAAGGCTTATACACCATCTACGAACAATTTCGCAATACCTTTGCCCAAACCTTGACCACCAATGTCAAGAGCCACAACTACAAAGCCAAAGTTCGTCACTATGCTTCGGCACGGGAAGCGGCATTGAGCGGCAATCATATCCCGGAAAGTGTATACGATACGTTGGTAGCAGTAGTCAATGAAAACTTGCCGTTGTTGCATCGCTACGTGGCTTTACGCAAACGCTTGTTAGCAGTGGATGAGTTGCACATGTATGATATGTATACGCCAATCATCGGGGAAGCGCCGATTTCTTATACCTATGACGCAGCGGTAGCCAAGGCGAAGGAAGCCTTGTTGCCTCTAGGGGAAGAGTATCAAGCCGTGGTGGCAGAGGCTTTTGCAAATCGTTGGATCGACGTGGTGGAAAACAAAGGAAAACGCAGCGGGGCCTATTCCTCTGGGGCGTACGATACGGCACCATACATTTTGCTCAACTGGCACGACACCTTGGATCAGCTATTTACCTTAGTTCATGAGATGGGCCATAGCGTGCACAGCTATTTCACCCGCAACAACCAACCCTATGTCTACGGGGATTACTCAATTTTCTTGGCTGAAATTGCTTCGACTACCAATGAAAATATTTTGACGGAATACTTGTTAGCCACCGAAACTGATCCATTGGTGAAAGCTTACGTGCTGAATCATTACTTGGATGGCTTCAAGGGTACCATCTTCCGCCAAACTCAATTTGCCGAGTTTGAGCATTTTATTCACACGGAAGATGCAAAAGGCACCCCATTGACGGCAGAATACTTAAGCGCAAGCTACGGTGAATTAAATGCCAAGTATTATGGGCCGGAAGTAGCAGCCGATCCAGAAATCAAATTGGAATGGTCTCGCATTCCACATTTCTACTATAATTACTACGTCTTCCAATACGCTACTGGTTTTTCAGCAGCGTCTGCTTTGGCTAAGAATATCTTGGACAAAGAACCCCATGCGTTGGAAAACTATCTCAACTACTTGAAGGCTGGCTCCAGCGATTACCCTATTGAAGTGATGAAAAAAGCTGGGGTGGATATGACAAAAGCAGCTTATATCCAAGATGCCATGAAGGTCTTTGAAACGCGTTTGGATGAATTGGAAGCTTTGTTGACGGAACTTGGAAAGTAAGGCTTGGGAATAGCTGTAAAGCTTTGCATCCTCAAAAAGTGAATAATTGATTTGGTCGTTATTTTTAGGCGTCTCGCAGGTTAATTTGTGAGACGCTGCAAGCCGAGACTGCTTTCTCAATAATCGATTGATATCTTTTATGACTTTTGTTTATAAGCAAAATAAGCTAACTTTCCATTGAAAAGCATTGGAGGGTTAGCTTATTTCAATTGACTTAAAAATTTATCACATCAGTTTTGCATGATGCAACCAAGCGTAACGCAAGGGAGGGTTCCCCCTACAAAAAAGGTGGGATAACAAAATTGTTAGCTAACTAACAAAGGTATCGATGGTCTTTTCCGGAACTTTTTTGTAAACTTGCAATGAGACAACAGGAATCCAGCTATTTTGAGTAGCCAGGCAGTCGGTCTGCCTTAAAAATTGTCAGTAGAAAAGGAGCGACACGTGTGTTAGAAGTAAAGAATTTAAAGAAAGTTTATGGGGAAACCCTGCAATATGAAGCATTAAAAGGTATTAATTTGACGGTGGAAGATGGGGAATTTATCGGCATCATGGGGCCTTCTGGTAGTGGGAAGTCGACTTTTTTGAATTTATTAGCGACTATTGATACCCCGACGAGTGGCGAGATTTTGCTAAATGGCGAAAATCCCCACGACTTAAAGCCGGATCAAATCGCAGCGTTTCGGCGGCGGGAGTTGGGCTTTGTCTTCCAAAACTACAATTTGCTGCCGACATTGACAGTGGAAGAAAACATGGTCTTGCCTTTAACCTTGGATGGTGAACGCTTAGTCATCATGAAGCGGGCGGTAAAACAAGTCGCTGAACGCTTAGGAATCAGTGCCTTGTTACCAAAACGGATTGCTGAGATTTCAGGGGGCCAAGCGCAGCGGGTAGCCGTAGCGCGGGCGATGATTCATAATCCGCAGCTGGTCTTAGCCGATGAACCCACCGGTAATCTGGATACGAAATCTTCCAAAGATGTGATGCGGTTATTGCAACAGTTGAACCGGGAAGAAAAAGCCACCGTCTTGATGGTGACGCATGATCCGTTGGCGGCGAGCTACTGCCGTCGTATCGTCTTTATCAAAGATGGCGAATTGGTGCAAGAAATCAGTCGTGGTCATGGGGAACAACAAGCTTTTTATAGTGTTATCTTAGAAGAGTTGGCCCGGATTGAGGGGGTTGACGATGAATTTTAGTCAATTTGTTGTTCGTAATACTAGACGGAATAAACACCTGTACTTGGCCTATTTTTTGAGTACTTTGTTTTCGGTGATGATCTTTTTCACCTTTAGTGTCTTGGCCTTTCACCCGCTGTTGTCCAGTGGTTTGGACCACCGCGCTCAGACGGGGTTATTGGTGGCGGCGGTGATTATTTACGCTTTTGCCTTTTTCTTCGTCCTCTATTCCATGGGCGTCTTCTTACAGTCGCGAAAAAAAGAGTTTGGTCTCTTGATGATTCAGGGGATGAGTCCGTTGCAACTGCGGAAGATGGTCTTTATTGAAAACTTGGTCATCGGCTTGTTTGCGACTCTGGGCGGGATCCTTTTGGGTCTGGGTTTTTCACAGATTATTTTGTGGCTATCCAAATCCATGATTGGCATCAGTTTTAGCTCCTATTTGCCGGTGAAAGCCATGGTGGTTACCGCAGTGGCCTTTATCCTGTTATTTTTCGTCATTTCCTTCTTCATTCAGTTTAGCCTGCCAAAACTCAATGTGCGGCAGCTATTGACGGCTGGGGATTTGGGTAAAGGTAACGTCAAAGCGTCACTTTGGCAAAGTCTCGCCGCAATCCTGCTTATCGGAGGCGGTTATGGGGTTGCACTGTGGGCTCGTGGTGCGACGGTCTTCATGGTCTTTATTCCCGTCGTCTTTGTGGTAATTTTGGGGACGAAATTTTTATTTGACCAACTTAGCGTCTTCGTGATTCAACACTTACGAAAAAGTGAACGTCTTTTTTGGAAAAAAACCAATATGGTTGTCTTTTCCGATTTGGCTTTTCGGATGAAAGACAATGCCCGTTCCTTCTTTTTAGTGGCCGTCATTTCCACGGTAGCTTTTGCAGCCATCGGAACTTTATACGGGGTTCAGGATATGTTGGTGGGAACTTTGGATCGGACGCCTTATGAATTACAGATGACTGATGCTTCCACCAAGGAAATCACCCAAGTGGACCAGGCCTTGACGGCAGCCAATATCACCAATGAAAAAATTACTTTCACCGAAACCAGTGCAGCGGATAAGATCTTTTTGACGGAAACAGAGTTCAATCGCTTGGCAGTCGCTGTCGGTGAAAAGCCTGTAAAATTGGGAAATCTCCAAGCCGTGCAATTGCTAAACCAAGGGGGCGTCGATAAAAAAGTCGACTTTACCGCTGTCACCATCGACAAAACCGACTACGAAGTCATCCAGCAACAAACCACTGGGGCGGTGAGTGTCTATCAGCCGACGTTTGTCATTCCTGATAAAACCCAGATTGCGGATGCCAGCCAAAGCGTCAGCACCTTATGGTTAACCCCAGAGGCTTCCGAAAAAGCCTTGCTTCAAGTAGGGAAAACCTTGACTGATGCTAATTTGCCGATCCTCACCACGAGTTATACACGGCACCAGATCTTGCAGTTTTACTCACCGATTCTCTTCATCGGGATTTTCATCGGGATCGTCTTTTTCGTATCGGCAGGCTCTTTCTTGTATTTCCGTCTCTACAGCGATATGGATCAAGACATTGCCAAATTCCGGATGATTCACAAATTGGGCTTAGCCAAAAAAGAATTGCGAAAGATGATCTACCAACAAATCGGTATTTTGTTCTTCACACCGATCATCGTCTCCTTGTGTCATGGGGCGGTGGCGCTGACGGCGATGTATCACATGTTTAATATGTCGATGCAGCTAGCTGGTTGGCAAGTCTTGGGTCTATTTTTGGTGATTCAGATTGTTTACTATCTGGTGGCTCGCTGGTTTTACTTCCGCAAGGTGTACCATACCTTGGAAGCCGATCGTTAAGATAGTTTGGAAATGCTTAAGAAGCCGGTGGGGCGATTGCGTCCTGCCGGCTTTTCCGTTATAGTAAAAAAGATGTTTTGACCTGGGAAATGCCCCGGCCACTCAAGAAAGAAACGAGGAAAAAACGTGAATCCATCTATTTATGGCTTAACCAAGGCTGACTTGGAAGCTTGGTTACTCGATCATCAAGAAAAGAAATTTAGAGCGACCCAAGTCTGGGAATGGCTCTATGAAAAACGAGTGCAATCCTTTGGCGAAATGACCAATTTAGCCAAAAGCTTGATTGAAAAATTAGAAGCAAACTTTGTCATCAATCCGCTGAAACAAATCGTCGTCCAAGAAGCTAAAGACGGGACGGTGAAATACCTGTTTGAGTTGCCAGACAAGATGATGATTGAAACCGTCTTGATGCGCCAAGAGTACGGGATGTCCGTCTGCGTCACCACCCAAGTCGGCTGCAATATCGGCTGTACCTTTTGTGCCAGTGGTCTTTTGCGGAAACAACGGGATTTGACTGCCGGCGAAATCACTGCGCAAATCATGCTGGTGCAACGGTACTTTGACGAAAAAGGGCAAGGGGAGCGGGTCTCTCATGTGGTCGTGATGGGGATTGGCGAACCTTTTGACAATTATGACAATGTGATGCAGTTTATCCACATTATCAATGATGCCAAAGGGCTGGCTATCGGTGCCCGCCATATCACCGTTTCCACTAGTGGTTTGGCCCGAAAGATTCGCCAGTTTGCTGACAATGGCTTGCAGGTAAACTTGGCGATTTCCTTGCATGCACCAAACAATGAAGTGCGTTCTTCCATGATGCGGATCAATAAAAGCTATCCGATTGAAGAGTTGATGGACGCCGTTGCTTTCTATTTGGAAAAGACCAACCGCCGGATTACTTTTGAATACATCATGCTCCACGAGGTCAATGATCGACCAGAACACGCTCATCAGTTGGCGGAACTCCTACAAGATAAGAAAAAGTTGGCCTACGTAAACTTGATTCCTTATAACCCTGTCAGCGAACACGATCAATATTCCCGCAGTGACAAGGCAGATGTGTTGAAGTTTTACGATATCTTGAAGAAACGGGGGATCAACTGTGTCATCCGCAAAGAACATGGTACGGATATCGACGCAGCCTGCGGACAATTGCGCAGTAAACAACTGAAAAAAGCCAAATCAAAGCGAAATGCGAGTTAAGCTCTGAGATAGACTCGACCAGTCTGCTGGCTTTTAAATAAGTAAAGCAGCTAATCTTCCAGTTGATGGTAGGTCAGCTGCTTTTTTAGATAAAAAACGTCAAAAAGGCTGAGGCAAGTGGGGGCTCAGCTTTTTTGATGGCACGACAAGCCAAAATCTCCCTCTGTAGAAATCATGACGGTAGCTAGATTGGCAAATGCCAAATAAAAAGCATGTTCTTCGTTGCCTTTGAGGTTTAAACTCAGGGTCAGTCTCACCGGTGCCAACCCTTCCTTTCACTGTTTAATATCACCGATTTGCATTAGCGATTGACAAGGGATAGCCAGACTTCTAGTATAAATAGTGGTATCGGTTACATAATGACTTAAGCTGGGAGGCAATGACGATGGGACAAGTGATTCGACCGTATCAAGCTGGGGATGAACAGGGAATTTGGCAGCTGAATACTGAGGTGCTAGGCTATGCTTTTCCGTATGAGGATACGGTGACGAAGTTGGCAACCTTGGCTCAAGACCCCCAGCATCGGATTCTAGTGGCGGAAGTCCATCAGCAGGTGGTGGGCTATATTCATGGCACTCAGTACGACGTGCTTTATGCCCCCTCCTATAAAGATATTATGGGACTAGCGGTGGCCGAAGCCTATCAACATCGTGGTCTCGGGAGAGCTTTGTTAGCAGGGATTGAAGCGTGGGGCAAGGAGACGGGAGCTGCGGGGGTTCGTTTGGTGTCGGGAGCAGAGCGACTCGCGGCCCATGCTTTTTACGAAGGCTGTGGGTACCAAAGAAAGAAGGGGCAAGTGAATTTTCGAAAAACGTGGTAGCCAAATAGTTTGGCAAGTGATTTGGAGGGGAAGTCTGATTTTTTCAGAAGGATGTTGTCAGTAAGACAGGCACCGCTTTTCCCACCCAAAGAAAGTCGCGAGGGGATCGCGACTTACTTAATAAATGGTTTGTTATAATTAGTGGACAACTGCTTCCTAGAAACAAAAATGCGTGATTTTTTCTATACCCTAGGCGATCCCTGGAGTCCCTTCCAGTTCATAGGTGTCAGCCTTGCTTGGCGGTGGCTTCATGGTGGAGCGTTTTGCCATACCAATGGGCTTTATAAGTCAGTTTTTGTAAGAATTTTTGCCAGTCAGAGTAGCTAAAATTGCCAGTGGACTGTGGCGGGGTGGCGAGGATGTGGATCGTGTCAAATTCCTTCACCAAAAGCAAGGAGAGTTCATCCATATAGGCTTCTTGACGAGCGCGTTTGTGGCGATGCAAAGCCAGGACCCGCTTTTTTTGTTTTTGATAATTTTTCGCATCCTTAAGCTTGACCAAGCGGCGGCGAGCACTGATACCCCGAACTTCTAAGCGACGTTCTTCCTTGGCGATTTTTTGCTTCAATTGCTCCTGATCGAAAGCAGTTAAATCCAGCTGCTGATCGGTAGTCAAGAGCTGGCCAGGAGAATAGTGAATCGTCAGCTTTTGTTTGGTTTTGGGTAAGTGGCGCACTTGCTCTTCGCAAAGGAGAGACACGTAGAACTCTTCCAGATTTTTGGCAGAAATGGTGGCGGACTTGATGGTTCCCTTGATTTCACGATGTTGATGAAGGGGGACCAAGCTTTTGATTTTCGGCAGTTTCAGCTGGCTATTTTCGATGCGGATCGTCCCTTGTTGATTGTTGGTAGTGTAAGACTGCCACATGGCTTTTTTGGTTTTCAATTTGGGATGACTGCAACGGCCGGCATAATAATTGCGAAACGCCCGCTCAAGATTTCGCTGAGCGTTGGCTAAGGCGAGGCTATCGGTTTTTTTGAGAAAAGGATAGTCCTGTTTCAACTTCGCTGGTGTCAGCGCTTCTTCAGGATACTCCCGCAATTCTTGATGCTCCCGATTTTTCAGCAAGACATTGTAGGTGAAACGGACGCACCCAAAAGTCTCGATGAAAAACTGTTGCTGCTCAAGCGTGGGATAGATGCGAAATTTATAGGCCTTCAATACGTTCAATTGGTCACATCCTTTCTGAGAAAAAAATCTGAAAATTCATACATTGAATTGTGTAAAAGTGTAATGAATATTTATAAAAAAATCAAGCTAAAAGTGGATATTTTATATAAAAAAATAAAATCAAAGGCTGTCTTTTGGTGGGAGCGGTAGAAAAAGATTGAGGTTAAGCGGTTTTGGGTAGAGGGGAGGATATACGCTGATCAGAATAGTTCGCCTTTCATCAGGGGAGTAAAAGTAAAACAGAGTCTACCCACTGAAACGGTAGGCAGACTCTGTTTCCTATTCCTCGTTTGGCAAGGAAGCGACGCGTTTAGCCATCAGGATATCTGGCTTGTGCCAACCATTGGCATCGGGAATGACGCCGACGATCTGGTAGCCAAGTTTTTGATAAAATTCATAAGGGTGGTGGTTGCGGTTTTCAATTTCTTGGATTGCTTGGAGGGGATTTTGAAAAAGGTCCCCTTCGCTTAAACTAGTTTCAAATTTTTCATCATCGGTGCCAAGGTACACGGTGAGCCCACCGCGAGAGGCAATTTCATTTTCGATAAAGGTCATGAGGCGCGCACCAATCCGTCGTTTGCGATGACTGTCCCGGACGATCAAGGGATGCAATTCCCAACCAGTGACGCCATATTGGGGAATCGCTCCTACAAAGCCGACTAACTCATCATCATCAATGGCGGCAATCGCCAAACGGTCTGGCGCCATCAAGTGATCCACCTCGGTTGTGGCAGTTTGCCCATAGCTTTGGGGCCAAGTCGCCGCTAACATATCAGCTAACTCTACTTTTAAAAGTGTGTCTTCACGATCGAATTCTGTCACTATCATTTTGTCACCTACTTTTTGTGTTAGGGCTATTGTACCAGTTACCAGCAAAAGCGGGTAATGTTTGGTTTGGCGAGGAGCTGTTAAGGTATAAAAAAACAGGGGGGACTTGCTTCCGGAGAATCTCTCAGATGGTAGTGGAACCGGTAAATGCCGACCAAAGAACAGTTGTCATTTACTAGCTCATCTTAGTGTTTTCCATTTAGATGAACTGTACCCGATTTGTTGCTTTAACCCTCGGAGATTCTTGACACCACTACCCGAGAAGTTCTTCTGTAATAAGTTCAACCGTTTTTGTTGATAATTGATTTATTCCCTTTGCTTCGTAAACCCAGCAACTATTTCCTTGTAGGGTAGTAGGTGTACCGTGAAAAAGGTGAGATTTAGCGGAGTAGAATTGGATTGACAGTAGCTCCAAAGATGCGTAATGAATTACTTAGAGTTGTGGTGCTTGCACCACTTACTCTAAGTTTGAATACGCAAGACAAAAGACAAACAGATTTTTTGTTTGGCTTTTGTCGGTCTAGCTACCGTCAACCCAATTTCTACGGAGCTAAATTTCATCTTTTTCGAAGCATCAAAATGACGGTATGATACGCCACTTAATTCCTGATACATTAGCCCTTTTGAAGCGTATTTTTTTATAAGTTCTTTATAAAAAAACCGCCCGATTGTCGGACGGTTTTACGGGTATCTTTGGTTACAAGCCACCTTTGAGGACTTCTTGTTTCAATTGGTAAATCTTTGAGGGCCGGCCGATGCCTAGCGGGCGTTCGCCGATTTCATCAAAATATTGCAACATGGCTTTTTTGTAATTGGAGTGATCGATGGAGCGGAAATCCACTCCCCAGAATTTGGCAAAGACTTTGCGGGCTTCTGTGATGGTGAAGCTGTCCCCTAAGACTTGTAAGACTAAGGGTTCGTGTTCCATCTTGTTAGCCACTCGTTTGAAGGCTTTCAAAATGATTTGGCTGTGGTCAAAAGCGAGGGTATCATGGCCGGTGGAGGCGCCAGTATTGAGATCTAGTGTGATTGCTACGCCACCGGAAGTCAGATGGAGCTGGTGACCTTGGCGTTCCATGTTGAACCAGCGCACTTCATTGGCATCATCGCCGGCAATCAAAGGTTCTTCACCGATAAAGGCCAAATAGCTGACGGTCACCACCCAGCCGCGGGGATCCCGGTCTGGGGTGCTGAAAGTGTGGAGCTGCTCGATATTGTGTTGACTGATGGTGACGCCAGTTTCTTCTTTGGTTTCCCGGATGACACTGTCGTCGGTGGATTCACCTTGTTCCACAAAGCCCCCAGGTAAGGCCCAAGAATTGCGGTAGGGGTGGCTTTTCCGTTGAATCAAGAGGGTTTTTAATTGGTCTTCTTCCTTGTTGTAACACATCAAAACCATATCGACGGTCAAGGAAGGTTTGATATATTCCGGATGTTCTTGCCGGTGATACCAGTCAAGAAATTCCGCTTCCGTGGCGGCTTGCTCAAAATACTGCTTTTCATCGGCTTTGTTGGCAAATTCTTTCATGGGGACCTCCAATAATCAGTAAATAGGTTCTAGTTAGGCAACGAACTAGAAAAGCACCGTCACCAAGAAAAGGCTGGCGGTCAGGCAACTGTTTCTTTTTAATTGTAGCATGTTTTTCCACCAGTTTTGCAAACAAATTTAGCGGAAAATCGCGGGAATAATCAGGTTGAAGAAAAATAAAATGAGGTAAAAAGGCAGGACCTTGTTGCTGCGATCCTTGATGGCTAAAAAGCCACAAAAAGCGACACCGGCAAAAAAAAGCACGCGAATCACTAGTAAGACGGTGAGAAAACTCGGCAACAGGTCTTGGGTATTAAAATAGCCGTAAATCCGTGGGTAAAAGGTACAAAAGACCATGTGGACCAAGGTCAAAATCGTAATCACGGTAATCAGGTAGCGATGTTTTTTTTCCATAACAAGGTCACCGGAAAGCGGCAACAACTTCCACATCCTTTTATCAAAAGTTCGCAGGCTTTTCGACAAGCCAGTTCTAATAAAACATTATAGCATTGAATCCTTGGTGTGGCGAAGGAGAATCCACGGCAACGGGAAAAAAGCCGTTAAACATCTTATGAATTGTGGTATACTAGCTAGGAATGACCAGTCCACCTTGATTGAGGGGCTTTTTCTTTAAAAAAAGCTAGCGACTGCTCACTGCGAAAACGAGGAGCAGGAAGGACTCACTTCTTAGCTCTTACCATTGGCGCACCAGGAAACTGAGATTCAATATCAAGGAGGAATTACCGTGACTGAAAAGCAAACTTTTTATATCACGACACCAATTTATTATCCAAGTGGGAAACTGCATATCGGCAATTCTTATACGACTATTGCTTGTGACGCGGTGGCGCGTTACAAACGCTTGATGGGCTTTGATGTCTTTTATTTGACCGGCGTGGATGAACACGGCCAAAAAATCGAGAAAAAAGCTGAAGAACTTGGGGTCGCGCCGAAAGAATACGTGGATCGGATGGCGGCGGATATTCAAAAATTGTGGAAAACCTTAGATATCAGCTACGACAAGTTTATCCGTACCACTGACGATTACCACTATGCGGCTGTGCAAAAAATCTTCCAACAACTCCTAGACCAAGGAGACATCTATCTAGGGGAATACGAAGGTTGGTACTCTGTCTCTGATGAAGAATATTTCACTGAAACCCAACTGGCGGAAGTCTATCGGGATGATGCGGGCAAGGTCATCGGCGGGAAAGCACCAAGTGGCCATGAAGTGGAACTAGTCAAAGAAGAATCTTACTTCTTTAAGATGAGCAAATACGCGGACCGCTTATTGGAATACTACGATGCCCATCCAGATTTTATCCAACCAGAGTCTCGTAAAAACGAAATGATCAACAACTTCATCAAACCTGGTTTGGAGGACTTGGCAGTATCCCGGACTACCTTCAAGTGGGGGATCCCGGTGAATTCTGATCCTAAACACGTGGTGTACGTCTGGATTGATGCCTTGGCGAACTACATCACTGCTCTGGGCTATGGTTCAGAGGATACGAGCTTGTTTGACAAATTCTGGCCAGCAGATATCCATATGGTAGGGAAAGAAATCGTCCGCTTCCATACGATTTACTGGCCGATCATGTTGATGGCATTGGACTTGCCGTTGCCGAAGAAAGTCTTCGCTCACGGGTGGTTGCTGATGAAAGACGGCAAGATGAGTAAATCCAAGGGCAATGTCGTATATCCGGAAATGTTAGTGGAACGCTACGGCTTGGATGCTTTGCGTTATTACTTGTTGCGCTCGGTACCATTTGGCTCAGATGGCGTCTTCACTCCTGAAGATTTCGTCGCGCGGGTAAATTACGACTTAGCCAACGATCTGGGGAACTTGTTGAACCGGACTGTAGCCATGATCAATAAATATTGCGAAGGTCTAGTCCCAGATTACAAATCAAAAGTCACCGCCTTCGATAGCGAATTGTCAACTACCGCTGCCAATGTGGTGGGACGCTACCATCAAGCCATGGACAAAATGGCCTTCTCCACCGCTTTAAGCGAAGTCTGGACTTTGGTTTCTCGGGCCAATAAATACATCGATGAAACCGAACCATGGGTCTTGGCTAAAGATGAAGAACGTCGTGCCGAATTGAACTCTGTGATGGTGCATCTGGCTGAAACCTTGCGAATCGTCGCCATTTTATTGCAACCAATCATGACGGAAACACCGAAGAAAATCTTCAAACAATTGGGCTTAGATCCAGATACCATGAACTTGGAAGACCTGCATTTTGGGGAATTCCCTACTGATACCAAAGTTGTCGCAAAAGGCACCCCAATCTTCCCACGCTTGGAAATGGAAACCGAAATTGCCTACATCCAAAAGAAAATGGCAGAAGGCACCGGCATCTCCTCTGAGTCTGTGAAATGGGACCCAGAAGAAACGACCCTCACCTCAGAAAAAGCTGAAATCAAGTTTGACGATTTTGAAAAGTTGGACTTGCGAGTTGCTGAAGTCATCGACTGTAAAAAAGTCAAAGGAGCCGACAAGCTGTTGCAACTGCGACTAGCCGCAGGAGACGACCAAGATCGCCAAATCCTTTCCGGCATCGCTGAGTTTTATCCAGATCCAGCGTCCTTGATTGGCAAAAAAGTTGTGATCGTCGCCAACTTAAAACCGCGAAAACTGCGGGGCTTAATCAGCCAAGGAATGGTCTTATCCGCTGAAGACGACAAAGGTAATTTGAAAGTCGTCGAAGCACCAAAAGGCATGCCAAACGGCGCCGGAATTGCATAATTGATAATAGAAAATAGAGATGAAGTGGTGTTAAAACATATTCTTCATCTCTATTTTTTTTATTTAAATACAAACTTTTAGATTAGAACGAATAGATAAAATTTCATTGCGCTTGATAGAGATAGTTGCTATTATTATGGCTGTGTTTGGGTCTTTGTGGATGTTATCAAAATTAAATTACATAGTATGAATTTTTTAGTAGTAGTATTGTTTTTAATAAATGAAAAAACAAGATTTACACGCAATATAGTAACAAGTTGAGGAGGAATCAAAATGACGGATAATTACAGAAGCAATCGACAAAAGGAGAGTAAGAAAGGGAAACAAGATTTCTTTAGAAGGTTTATCCTTCCAATATTACATGGAAAAATTTTAATAGCATTGATAGTGATAGCAGCTCTGACAATTATCGGTATTGGGCTAAAAAGTAAATTCTTTACGGAAGCAACGGCAACAAAATTAGGCTTTGAGAACATTGGTGAGTTAACAACCCAAGCTGCTTATACAAAGGAAATCAGTGTAACAAATGAATTTCAGGAATTGTTTGGAATTAAGCTACCGTTTACTCAGACAAAGTATATTTATAGTTATGATGTAGATATTAAGGCTGGTTTTAATTTTGAAGAAATTACACAAAAAATTAATCACGAAAAGAAACAGATTACATTGAACATGCCCAAACCTAAGATTACTAGTTCAGAAATTGATCCAAAATCATTTAAAGTCTTTCATGAAGATGAGAGTATCTTTACACCAATAAGTTTGAAAAAAAATAACGAATCGTTAGAAAAAATTCAAGATCAAGCAGAAAAATCAGCAATAGATAATGGACTTTTTGATAAAGCTAAAGAAAACGGTGAAATTTTGCTGAAAAATTTTATTTCTCAAAATAAGGATGTTAGTTCGTATGAAGTAAAATTTGTTTATGAAAAGTAAAAATTCTTATGGTTGAGTTTAGCTAATATAAATATGTAATCTAGTAAATATTGATAATAAAGAAAGCTATTCATCTCATTGCTGGGATGGATAGCTTTTTGTTAGTAAATTAGAGATTATTACATTTCCGACTCTCAAAAGGTTGATATATTAGCAATAGAGGTGAGATTCAGCTGTTCTGTCGTAATGATAGTTTGAAAATGGACGGTTGTTAAAAAATCAAAAAGACCACCTAGTAATCATCTCGTGTGACTGATTACTAGGTGGTCTTCTTATAGACTAAGGTATTATAATGTCTGACTTCACGAACTGGCTCCCTTCGGAATGAAGGGGAACCGACACATGATGTTCTTTATCATGAGTCGGTTCCTCCTTAATTCTCGAGAGCTGAACGAGTTCCTTCAGCCTTTCTAATAGCCAAACCCTCTTACAACTGCTCTGCCTGCATTTGGTACATTTGCCGATAGATGCCAGCGTGTTGCAATAAGGTTTGATGGGTGCCCCGTTCGACAATTCGTCCTTTGTCCAAGACTAAAATTTGGTTGGCTTCTTTAATCGTGGACAGGCGATGGGCGATCATAAAGGTGGTGCGGCCTTTTTGTAAGACTTCCATGGCTTTTTGGATGATTGCTTCAGTTTCGGTATCGACGTGACTGGTGGCTTCGTCCAATATCAGTATCTTAGGATCAAAGACGAGGGCGCGGGCGAAGCTGATTAGCTGTCGTTCGCCACTGGAAAATTCATTGCCTTTTTCCACGACGGGATGGTGGATGCCTTGTTGGTAACGCCCCAGCAAGTAACTGGCGCCGACTTTGTCTAGGGCAGTCATCACCATCTCATCGGTGATGGTGGGATCCCCCATGCTGATATTGGAAGCGATGGTACCGGTAAAGAGGTAAGGATCTTGCAAGACGATAGCCATGTGGCGCCGCAGACTTTGGCGGTTGCAGTCTTTGATGACTTGTTCGTCAATGAGGATTTTCCCAGCTTGAGGATCGTAAAAACGAAAAAGTAAGTTCAAAATACTGGATTTGCCCGAACCGGTATGGCCTACGAGTGCGACGGTCTCGCCTGCTGCGGCGGTAAAGGTGATGTCGTGGAGCACTGGCGTATCTGCCAGATAACCAAAGGAGACTTGCTGGAAACGTACGGCTCCAGCACCGATGGCCAACTCAGCCCCCGATTGGTCTTCAATCGGTTCGTCAGCAAAGTCAAAAATCCGCATGCCAGCTGCCAAGGATTGTTGGATATTGGCAAAAATTTGGATCATGCCATCGATTGGATCAAACAGGCGGTTGATGTAGTCGATAAAGACATAAAGTAAGCCGGCTGTCAGGGCCATTTTGCCGTTGAGAAAGAGGGCTGACAATGTGTAGATGACGCCGAGGATGGTGGCATTACGGAGGAAATTGGCAAATCCCCAGGCCACAGCTGAATCCAAGCGCAGGTATTTTTTCCCAGCGGCGTGCCATTTGCCGACGGTGGCTTTAAACTCTGTCAGCAGTTGTTTTTCTCGCTGAAAGGCTTGAATCACGGGCATACCTTGGACAAATTCATTTAGCTGGCCACTGATTTGGCTGGTGTATTCCCGGATGTCTAAGTTGTAGCGGGTGGCGTATTTGGTATAAAACTTCTGCCAAATAAACAAAATTGGCAGTAAAATCAGTACGGCCAGTCCTAGCCAATGGTTCAACAACGTGATGGCAATAAAGACGCCAATGATGGAGATGCTATTGCTGAGCATGTTGCTGAGGACATTGACATAAAAATTGGAGCGCAAAACTTCGGTATCATTGGTGATCCGAGCGACGATTTTGCCGGCGGGGATGCGATCGAAGTAAGAAATCGGCAATTGGTGCATATGGGCGAAGAGATCATCGCGCATGCGTTTGACGATTGCGTTGGCCATTTTCCGTAAGTGAAGGATACTGATATAGCGAAACAATGAGCCTAATAGATTGATCAGCAAGTAGCCAGATAGTAATAGCAACAATAGGCTGAGATTTAAGTTGCCGTCTTTGAAAGCCGGCGTCATGACGTCATCGATGGAGCGCTTGGCCAGTAATGGGGAACACAGCTCTAGTCCGGCGGCAGCGATCAAGAGGGCCGTGCCGGTGATGAAGGTTTTTTTATGATATTTCAGGTAGCTGAATAGACGGAGAATCGTCTTAAACATCCTCGCCACCTCCTTTAATTTGTTGATGGTAATACTGTTCTTGGTACCAGCCTGGTTGGGCAATCAAGTCTTGGTGTTGCCCTTGCTGGATGATCTGCCCGTCTTCCAATACGATAATCTTATTGGTTTGGGTGACGGCTGACAGGCGGTGGGTGATGATGATCAGTGTCGGTGCTTGTTGGAGATTGCGCAAGTTTTCGATAATGGCTTGCTCAGTTTTGGCATCCACGGCCGAGAGGGCATCATCGAGGAGCAGAAATTCAGCATTGCGTAAGAAGGCCCGAGCTAAGGAGAGCCGTTGTTTTTGCCCACCGGATAAGGAAACGCCTTTTTCGCCGACTAACGTCTCCAAGCCGTCTTTCATCTGACGGACTTCTTCAGCAAAACAGGCTGTTGCCAGTGCTTGCCACAGTTGTTCGTCAGTGGCTTGAGGATTCCCGAATAACAGGTTTTCACGAATGCTGCGGGAAAACAAGGTGTGCTCTTGGGGAACTTCCGCAAATTTTTGCCGTAAATCTTGGGTGTCGTAAGCGGTCAAGGAAACGCCATTGATGAAAGGCGCCCCATGAGAATAGGGATAGTGGTGACCAAATTGACGTAAAAGGGTGGTTTTCCCACTACCAGTTTTGCCGACAATCCCCACAGCCTCTCCTCGGTTAATTTCCAATTGGATATCCTTTAGGACCAGCCGAGTCGTTTCAGGATAACGGAAACTGAAATGACGGAAGGCAAAGGTATCGATGGTCGTCAAGGCTTGGCTGCCATCTTTTTCCAAACCGTCACCGGCCTCCAACACTTCACTGATCCGCCGCCAAGAAGCCGCTCCTTGTTGCATCACATTGACCAAATCCCCAGCCGAAATCATCGGCCAAACCACCATGCCTAGGTAGACTTGGAAGGAGACCATCGCCCCCACGGAGATTTCTTGTCGTGCCACCAGAAAAGCCCCAGCACCGAAACTCATGACAAAGCTAATCGCCAGTAAAATCGTAATCAATGGACCAAAGCGGGAGTCGATTTCCGACACTTCATTGTTTTTGGCTAAGGTTTCTTGGGTTTTGGTGTTGAATTGTTTGGTGGTGGCGGTTTCTAAACCAAAAGCCCGCACGACACGGATGCCGTCGATGATTTCCAAGACTTCGCTGTTCATTTCTGACACTGCATTTTGGGCTTCGGTAAATTTTGCATCCACCAACGATCCCCATTTGAAAATGAAGTAAGCTAAAAATGGCATCGGCACCAGTGCAATCAGCGTGAGTTTCCAAGAGACGGTGATGGCCATCATCCCCACGATAAAGGCGAGGTAGACGCTGGTGTTCAAAAAGACCATCAAGCCATAGCCAATCGTCATCCCCATCACCTGCACGTCATCATTGGCCCGGGTCATCAAATCCCCAGTGCGAAACCGGTGATAAAATGGGGGACTCATCTTAAGAAAGTGCTGCATTAGCTGTCCCCGCAGTTTCCGCTGCATGTCATAAGAGCCGATAAAAAGAAAATAATTCCAGACAAACTCCGTCACATAAGCCGTCACAATCGCCCCGACAAACAAGGCGGTATAGCGTAGCAGGGTCTGGCGGTTGAAATCGTCTTGCAAAATCGCATCGATAAAGAGACGCAAGAGGTAAGTGGGAGCTACATACATGGCGCTGGCAATCAGCATAAAGCTAACCACCACCGTGTAGCGCCCTTTGTGTTGTTTAAAATAATTCAGTAGATAAGCGATAATATTTTTCATGTTTTTTCCTCAATTTCTTGTTGATGTGGTGGGAAGTGGAAGCAAAAAAAGACTCTACCCATCACTGAGTAGAGTCGAAAACGGCGCAAAAATGCCACTGTATTCAAAGACAAGTAT
The DNA here is from genome assembly GCF_009933255.1 of Enterococcus diestrammenae. Taxonomy (GTDB): domain Bacteria; phylum Bacillota; class Bacilli; order Lactobacillales; family Enterococcaceae; genus Enterococcus_C; species Enterococcus_C diestrammenae. The sequence continues at coordinate 311,781 of NZ_MAEI01000054.1, forward strand.
GCGAAAAGGGACCTATTACGGCCTACAATAAGCGCAACTTGTGAACCCATTCAGTTTGAAAGGTGTCGGAAGCAGATGGAATTGTAAATAATTGCTGATCAAGACGGATGCCCGCCGGTTGGTGAATGAAATTGATCATCGTCGCTTCCTCCTTTCCTGAATGTTTGCCGAAGATTCGGCCAAGTCAACGTAACGCTTTCATTTCCTTTTTTGAGTATACCTGTATTGCCGATGAAAAACAAGAATTTTTGCATTTTTTTGAAAAAAGCGCAGCCAGCTGATTGTGGCCAAAAGTTGGGCGGTGGTAAGAGTGCTCATGAAAGCTCCCTTGAACCGGACTTGGGAAATAGGTGACTGGTCGTTTTTTGATAGTCGCTTTCATTACAAATTTCTGATTTTGATGATGAGTTACAGAAAAAAGTTGCGAGAAATGTTTGCTATCAATAACGCTCTCCTATATAATGTGTCTTGTACTTATATTGTTTTTCATAGGGGAGTAACTGGCAGCATAATAAGCTGTGGCAACATCACCAACCGAAAGAAACTTTTCTGGTGTTGCCTTAATTAGTGAGACTTATGTATGTTGTCGCATACACAAGTCTATTTTTTTATGTTCTGACTACCATATCGTATAAAATAGACTTACTCAGCGGCAACAAAAAGTTGAAATGACCTCTGTCGTTTCAGCACCACAGTTGATCCGGCTTACACGACTTGAAAGCTCGGTGATAAATCGTGAATCGTTTCGTGATAAAATGCATCACGACCCGCTTCCCGTCTTATCACTCACTTTCAGGGCAAGTCGTTTCAGCACCACAGTTGATCCGGCTTACACGACTTGAAGTTTCAAGGATAAGCCCAAAAAGCCAAAGTGGTAAAAAATACCACTGTGTCTTTTCGTTCTTATCCTTCAACTTCAGGGCAAGTCGTTTCAGCACTATTATAAAGGAGGAACAAAATTGGCAGAAGAAAGTACAAAGAAACAACAGCTGCAAGAACGCTTCTATGCGCTAACGCCTGAAGAAGTGATGCAGAAAATGGACACCGATGGAGATGGTATCTCCAATGAAGAAGCGAAAAAACGCTTGTCTGAATACGGTCCAAACGAGTTAGATGAGGGCAAGAAAAAATCCATGTTGCAAAAATTCTTTGAACAGTTCAAAGATTTGATGATTCTTGTCTTGTTGGTGGCAGCTGTCATTTCAGCGGTAGTCAGTCATGAAGTTGTGGATGCCATCATTATCTTGGCGGTGGTAATAATCAATGCGGTGATGGGGGTTATCCAAGAAGCGAAAGCCGAAGAAGCCATCGAAGCGCTGCGGGATATGTCCACACCAGATGCCAATGTTATGCGTAATGGTCACGTGGCAAAAGTCAAAAGTACAGAATTGGTTCCTGGGGACTTGGTTCTCTTGGAGGCCGGTGATGTGGTCCCTGCTGACTTGCGCTTGATCGATGCGAGCTCCTTGAAGATTGAAGAAGCGGCTTTGACTGGGGAATCCGTGCCAGTTGAAAAAGAATTGGCTGTGTTAAATGATGGGGATATCGGGATCGGTGACCGCATCAATATGGCCTTCTCCAATTCCAACGTCACTTATGGTCGTGGGAAAGGGATCGTCGTCGGCACAGGGATGAATACCGAAGTTGGTAAAATCGCTGGGATGTTGGCGGAAGCAGACGAAACCGAAACACCGTTGAAGACCAACTTGAACCACTTAGGGAAATTCTTGACTGCGGCCATCATCGTCATTGCCATCGTGATGTTCTTCTTCGGGACAGTCATCAATGGTCGCGACTGGTCCGAAATGCTCTTGACTTCGATTTCCTTGGCGGTGGCGGCGATTCCAGAAGGGTTGCCAGCGATTGTAACGATTATCTTGGCCTTGGGTACGCAAGTCATGGCCAAACGTAATGCCATGATCCGTAAATTGCCAGCGGTAGAAACATTGGGTTCAACTGACATCATCTGTTCTGATAAAACCGGGACATTGACCATGAACCAAATGACTGTTGAAAAATTGTATACCAACGATCGCCAATACCCATCGAGCCAACATATTCCTGATGGCAACATGGCTTTGAAGATCATGAACTATGCCAACGACACCAAAGTGAGCGAAAATGGTGAATTGATTGGTGACCCAACGGAAACTGCGTTGGTGGCTTTTGGTAACGACCAAGGCTTCAACGTTTCTGAAAAGATTAAAGAACAACCACGGGTGGCAGAATTGCCATTTGACTCCGATCGTAAATTGATGTCCACGATTCACCAAGAAGCAGACGGCCGTTACTTGGTAGCTGTCAAGGGTGCGCCGGATGTCTTGCTAGGTCGTTGTAACCAAATCCAAATTTTTGATGAAGTAAAAACTTTGACCAATGAAGAAGAACAAAAAGTCTTGACCAACAACAAAGACATGGCGAAACAAGCTTTGCGGGTGTTGGGGATGGCCTTCAAATATGTCGATGCGATTCCAGAAGAAATGGAATCAGAAATCATCGAAAACGATTTGATCTTTGCTGGTTTAGTCGGCATGATCGACCCAGAACGGGCTGAAGCAGCCGAAGCGGTTCGCATGGCGAAAGAAGCCGGCATTCGTCCAATCATGATTACCGGTGACCACCGTGACACTGCTGAAGCAATCGCAGGCCGTCTTGGTATCATCAAACCTGGGGATGACTCAGCTGTTTTGACTGGTGCGGAATTGAACCAAATGTCTGATGAAGAATTTGCTAAAAAAGTCCATGACTACTCCGTTTATGCTCGGGTTTCGCCAGAACATAAAGTACGGATCGTCAAAGCTTGGCAAACAGAAGGTAAAGTCGTGGCCATGACCGGTGACGGGGTCAACGATGCACCTTCATTGAAACAAGCGGATATCGGTATCGGGATGGGGATCACAGGTACAGAAGTTTCCAAAGGGGCTTCTGACATGGTCTTAGCCGATGATAACTTCGCCACCATCGTCGTAGCTGTCGAAGAAGGACGTAAAGTCTTCTCAAATATCCAAAAAGCAGTTCAATATTTGATGGCAGCCAACTTGGGTGAAGTTTTGACCTTGTTTATCGCTACGATGTTAAACTGGGATACCTTGTTGCCAATTCACTTGTTGTGGATCAACTTAGTAACAGATACCTTCCCAGCGATTGCCTTGGGGATGGAACCTGCGGAAAAAGATTTGATGAGCCACAAACCTCGTGGCCGTAACTCCAACCTCTTCTCTGGTGGGGTGATGAGTTCAATCGTTTATCAAGGGATTTTGGAAGCTGGAACTGTCTTGTTCGTTTATTGGTCTGCCATCCAATGGCCAGTCCATGCAACCTACACTGAAATCCATGCTGACGCCTTGACGATGGCCTTTGCAACATTAGGTTTGATGCAACTCTTCCACGCATTCAACGTGAAGTCAATCCATCAATCCTTGTTCAAAGTCGGACCATTTAAGAACAAGACTTTCAACTGGGCAATCCTGTTGTCCTTCTTCTTGATGATGGTCATCATCATCGTTCCTGGCTTGAATGACATCTTCAAAGTTGCGCATTTGGACTGGTACCAATGGGGTATCGTAGTCGGTGCATCATTTGCCATCATTCCAATCGTGGAAATCGTGAAATTCTTCCAACGCAAATTGGGTGCGCAATAAGCCAACCACTAGCTTCTATTAATGAAACTCCGTCGAAAGATTTTCGGCGGAGTTTTTTTGTGCTCATAAAAAGCTGAAGACTAAAAAGAGGCTGCCTCGGGTAGTAGTGTCAAGGATGCCCGAGGGCTAAAGGAACGTATCCCATACAGTTCACCTCAGCAGAAATCGCTAAGGTGAGCTAGCAAAATGACAACTGTTTTTTGGTTGGCATTTACCGGTCCCGCTACCACCCGAGGGATTCTCCGTAAGCAAGTCCGGCCGGCTTTTTTTGTGGATTGGAAATATTGGAGGTAGACACTTCACCAATCCATATCTTTTTTTGAAGTTCGCGGAAAAGTGGTATAATAACAGGAAGGAGTTTTTTGACAGGAGGGGTTGGCATGCGTTTTTTACATACGGCGGATTGGCATATTGGCAAAAAGTTTAACGGCTATGATCTGTTGGCGGATCAGCGGCAAATCATCGATCAGATACTGGCGATTGCCCAGCGAGAAGCAGTGGATGCGGTGGTGATTGCCGGGGACTTATACGATCGTGGGGTGCCACCAGTCGAAGCGGTAGCCTTGTTTAACGAGAAGGTGGCGGCCATGAATTTGACCCATAAGCTCCCGTTACTGGCGATTGCTGGTAATCACGACAGCAGCGTGCGCCTGGAGACGGGAGGGCCGTGGTTTTCCCATACGGACTTTTATTTGCACACTCGGTTGGATCAGGCCTTTACGCCGGTGGTTTTGGGGGATACCCAGTTTTTCTTGCTGCCTTATTTTGAACCGATTGCGGCTCGCTTAGCTTTTGAAGACGAGCAGCTAAAGACCATCAGTGAGGCGATGGTCCCGGTGATTGCCAAAATAAAAGAACAGTTTGATCCGGAAAAACGCCATGTTTTGGTGACCCACTTCTTTGTAGCGGGAGCACTACGCACCGATTCGGAGACGAAGATTGAAGTCGGTGGCTTGGACAATGTCCCAGCTGAGTTGTTGGCGGATTTTGATTATGTGGCGTTGGGGCATCTTCATGGCAAGGATGCCATCAAACACCCGACGATTCAATACAGTGGCTCGCCTTTGAAGTTTTCTCTGTCGGAGGCGAAACAGGAAAAGGGTGTCTTTATTGTTGATACCGAAGCCATGACGCGGGAGTTTGTAGCGTTGACCCCTGCTCATGATGTAGGCGTTCTGACGGCGTCTTATGCGGAATTGTTGGACCCGACCTTTTACAATCAGATTCGGCGAGAGCATTTTTGGCAGATTAAGCTCACCGATCGGGCGGTCATCCCGAATTTGATGAATACGTTGCGGGGCATCTATCCCCGGATTCTCGGTGTCGAGCGGGTCAGTGGCGTGGGGGTCAGCAACAAAGCTTTGGTCAATCAAAGCCAACTGCCACAAGAACGCAAACCGCAAGAGCTAGTGACGGATTTTTTCATTGAGATGACTGGTGAAGAACTATCTTCCCCGCAACTTGATTGGTTACAAAAAGCCTTCACAGCGATAACTAAGCAGTAAGTAGAATTCTGAAGGGTACCGTAGAATAAGACGGTTATTTTGGATCAAGAAATAAGCAATCGACGAATTTGACAAAGGGGACAGTCTGGTGCAACCAAGAACATTGACGATGAAAAATTTTGGCCCGTTTATCCATGAAACGGTAGACTTTGGTGCCTTTGCTGGTAGTGGTTTGTTTTTGATCAGCGGCAAAACCGGTGCCGGGAAGACGACGATTTTTGATGGCATGACCTATGCGTTGTTTGGCCAGACTTCGGGTAAGCTGCGGGCGCCGAAAGAAATGCGGTCAGCCTTTGCCCCTGCCACGGAAGAGACGGCGGTTAGCTTCACTTTTGAACACGGGGGTTTCTTGTATCAAGTGGAGCGTCGGCCAGAACAAGAGGTGGCCAAAAAGCGAGGCAGTGGCATGACCAAGCGCGGGGCCAAAACCACGTTGACGATTTTCGACGAGACGGGGCAAGAGCAGCGGCAGATCACGAAAGATGTCGATAATTATATAACAGAATTACTGCATTTGACCGCCGAGCAGTTTTTCAAAATCATCATGTTGCCACAAGGGGAGTTTCGCAATTTCTTGGTGGCTTCCAGCCGGGACAAAGAACAAGTACTCCAGAAAATGTTCGACACCCAGCTATACGGGCGCTTAAATGAGTGGCTGAAAGAGCAGGTGGCAGCCGCTGGTGAGACGTTGAAGCGCTTGGAAATCAAAGGGCAAACCATCGCGGAACATTTTCAATGGCACCTGCTAACGGCGAAACAGGACTACCCAAGTCTGCTGGAACTGTTGACGGCTTGGCAGGGGGATTTGGCGCAATTGGTAGCATCAGAAAAAAAACAGGCGGACACTGTGAAGCAGGCCAAACAGCTGGAAAAGCAAGCAGAGAGCGCCTTTTATCAAGGCAAGGAAGTTCAGGGACGCTTTGATGAGTTGGCACAGGTGGAACAAAAGGCCACTGAACTGGCGGCTCAAGCAGAAGAAATGGCAGGAGTCAGTGAGGCAGTGGCCGGTTTGACTTGGGCCAAGGAGCACCGCCATTTGCCTGAAGAGTTGCAAAAAGAAGAAGCCCAGTTGCAACAGTTGCTCCAGCGACTAGCAAGTACTCAGCTTGACCTAGACACTGTCACTGAAAAAATCACGGCTTGGCAGGCAGAAGCGGCAAAAATGGCTGATACTAAAGAACAGCTAGCGGCCCAGCAACAACAGCTAACTGCTAACCAAATGCGGCTTCCGCTGGCGCAAAAAGCTGCAACCCAAGAGCAAACAGTCTCAGCTACCCAATCCGAGTGGGCGGCTTTGCAACAGCAGTTCCATGAGCTAACGGAGCAAAAAGCTGACTGGCAACAAAAACTGGCTGCCACCCAAAAAATTCTAGACCAAGGAGCCCTTTGGCAGGAGCAAAAACTTCAGCTGCAACAGTTGGCAACCTTGATGACCAACTGGCGGAATGCCGAGGCGAAACTAGCAGAGAGTCGCAGGCGTTTGGCGGACAAAGAAAAGCAGCAAACCGAGACGGCGACCAAACTAGCGACGACCAAAGAAAAAGTCGCCACTTGTCACGAGGAACTGTTGGATTTGAAGAGTCGGCAAGCCAGTGTCATGATTGCCAAATTGGCGTTGGATTTGCGAGCGGGCACCCCCTGTCCAGTCTGCGGGTCATTGGATCACCCGGGGACGCATCAGGGAGCAGTCGCTTTTTCGGAAACGGAAATCCAAGAAAACGAAGCCCGTTTGCAGCAGCTGGAGACGGCTTGGCAACAAGGTGAGCAACAAAGGACGGCATTGCAGACAACTTTGGCACAATTGGCAACCCGTCAGAAAGAGCTGCAAGAAGAAGTCGCTGAAAATCAACAAACCGTGGACCATGCCACCACCGCCGCCCAGAGGTTAGTGACGCAGGTGTGGCAAAAAGTCTGGCAGTTGGCAGAGCAACCCGCGCCGGAAGTGAACCAACCGGAAGCTCAGGTTCAGTGCCTTACGCAGCAAGTAGCGACGGCAGAAGCTCAGCTGGAAAAAGCCCATGAAACGCAAACCCAGTTACAAGCCCAGCTGACGAGCCTTGAGGAAAAATTACACCAAATCAACGCGGCCATGCGGGAGACGGAGAATCGTCTGCAGCAGCAAAGCGGGCAATTACAGGAATTGCAAGGCCAGCTAGGACAGATCCGCTTATCTGAGCTGGAAGCGACGATTGCGCAATTGCAGGCAGCTATTCAGCAGCTAACAAGTGAGCTGACGGCTTATGAAACAAGCGGCCAACAACTGAAAGAAACACAGTTAACGTTGACTACCAAATATCAAGAAATCACCAATCAAAAAGAGGAAGCAACAGCGCGCATCAGCCGGACAACCACGGCGTTGCAGCAACTTTTGGCAGAGGCGCCATTTGCGACCGGCCTCGATAGTGATGGTTTGCAAGAGCTCGTGCAGCAATTACCTAAACTGCCAGAATTGACAGCTCATTTGCAGCAGTATCAGCAACAGCAAGATTATGTCAGCCGCAGTCGCAAAAAGTTACAAGAACAGCTTGCCCAGGTGGCTGTCCCGGATTTGGCAACACTTGAGCTGGATTTCAATCAAGCAACTGAGGCCTCCGAGAAAGCACAGCAGCAACTAAATGTTCTAGCCAACCAGCGTAACAATAACCAAGACTGTGTCAAAGAACTGAAAAAACTCATCGCTGAAAATGAAAAACAGCTGGCGCAACAGGGGGAATTGGTGCAGTTGGCAGATACGGTGGGTGGCCGCAATGCTTATAAAACCAGCTTGGAGCGTTATATTTTACAAAGCTATCTCCAAGAAATCTTGGTGGTGGCCAATCAACGGCTGCTGAGCTTGACCCGCGGCCGCTACCAGTTCCAGCTGGCGGATAAGGAGACTGGCGGTCGGGGGATGAAAGGCTTGGACATCGATATTTATGATGACAATGCCGGCATGACCCGGCGTGTGCAGACGTTATCTGGTGGCGAGAGCTTTATCGCCGCCCTGGCCTTGGCTCTTTCTTTGGCAGATGTGATCCAAAACCGCTCCGGTGGGATTGCCATCGAGGCGCTGTTTATCGATGAAGGCTTTGGCTCCCTTGACGAAGAATCGCTGGAAATGGCGATGGAAGCCCTCAGCATGATTGAAACAGAAGGGCGTTTGATCGGGATCATCAGTCACGTGGCGGAGCTGAAGACCACGATCCCTCGGCAGGTGTTGGTCCATGCTGACGGCGCCGGCCAAAGCACAATTGAGATGCAGCTAGCCTTTCAGCAGTGAAGCCTAGGCGCGGTTGTGTTATGGTAAGGGTAGTAAAAATGGTGTGATGGCACGAGGTGAGTTTTTGTAGTAGGTTTTTGTAATCTGGCTTTGAGGGCTAGAAGTTTCGGCAATAAGCTCAAACAGTCCCTGTGACAAAGAGCGTCACATTGCCTGTTCGTTCTTATTGCTCAACTTCTGAGGGAGCCCTCGCAGCACGTTTTCGTAATCTGGCTTTGAGGCGGAGAAAGCTCAGAAATAAGCCCGTGAATCTGTGGTGACCCAAATCGTCACCGCCGCTTCCCGTTCTTATTTATCGCTTTCTAAGCACCGCCTCGCAGCACGTTTTTGTAGTTCGGCTTTGAGGGCTTGATTCCTCGGTAATAAGTCTGTGAATCCAAGGTGACAAAAAGCATCATCCTGGCTTCCCAGCCTTATTACTCGAAATCAGGACGAGCCCTCGCAGCACGTTTTATCTTTAGGAGGAAATTAAATGAAATGGAGTATCCCGGAAAAGGTGATTGAACGGGGTCGGGATTATTTGAAGGAAGGCCGCGTGCTTTCTGTGACGCCGGATGTGGCGAACAATGTTTGGCATGCTGAAGTGTTGGGCAGTGAGCTGTATTTGGTGGATTTGGATGCGACGGCCAAAGAGGAAGATTTTTGCCAATGTCCTTATTGGGAAGAGCATGGCTATTGCAAACATACGGTGGCGGTGGAGCTTTATTTGCGGCAAGCGGGCAAGGCTCGGCGTATTAAAGCCGATGATTTGGACAAGCCTAGTGCTTTTTCCCCATCTGAAATGTTTTCCAATGGTTTTTCCCGACTGCGCAATCCCGAAGAAAAAAAACTGCAGCCGTTAAGCTTGCAGTTTGTGATTGATAGTATTCCCACAAATCCCTTCCATCCGGAGCTGTCACTTTTGGGGATCTCCGTGAAGTTAGGGTATCGGGGGCAGACTCGTAGTTATGTGGTGAAGAATATTTACCGCTTCTTAGCCGCCTATTTGGAGGAGAAGAAACTGTTATTAAATAAACAGTACAGCTTCCAGCTGGGGGTCGGCGCTTTTACCCCAGAAGAAAATAGCCTCTTACAAGAGTTGGCAGGGTTGGCCCAGACGCAAGAATTAATTGGGCAAACCGGTCTTCCTAGCAAGGGGAAATTGGAAAAAAAATACTTGCTGCTGCCGGTGGAGTTGGGGCGCGACTTATTAGAAAAAATGACTGTCGTTCCCACGACCTTGCAGTTTGAAGAGGGAAAACTGAGTCCTGTACGCTTTGCCAAAGAAGGGCAACCCTTGGCTTTTTCAGTTCGCAAAAAAGGCGAGGAGTTCCTTTTGAGTGTGGATCAACTTTTCCGCCAATTGTTCAGTCATTACCGTTGGGGGATTGCCGGTGAGTCCTTATACGCCATGTCTGCCAAACAACTAGAGATTTATCAAACGTTAGAACAGTTATTAAAACGCTTGCCAGATCAGGTGATTCCTTATCCGAAATCTGAGCTTTCTGTGTTATTCAAACAGGTTTTGCCCCTGTTGCGGGAGCTGGGGGAAGTCACCGTTTCTGAGGAAGTGTACCAATATATCAGCGAACAACCCTTGAAAATGAAGTTTGTCTTGCGGCGAAAACAAGGCAAAATCCAAGTACAACTGGATTTCCAATATGGGGAAACTATTTTTTCTACCAATCCGAAACAACAACAAATCCCGCAAGACCATCCGGAAATCATGCGAGATTACCAAAAAGAAGAACGGGCTCGGCATCTGTTGCAACGTTTTGGTTTTACTGCCAACGAGACCGGCTTTGCCAAGGAAATTCCCACTGGTAGCCAGCTGTTTGATTTCTTCACCAAAGAAGTGCCGGCTTTGCAACAGCTGGGCGAGGTCTTGATGGGGAAGAAATTGCGAGAGTTGTACTTGGATGGAGCAAGTCATACCCCTCGTCTGACGGTGGATCAGGAAGGTTCATGGCTGGATGTGCGCTTTGATATTTCTGGCATCGCGGACCAAGAAATCGATGCGGTGCTAGCGAGCTTGTTGCGAGATGATCGCTTTTACACGCTGGAAAATGGCCAGATTATCACCTTTGATTCAGAAGAGTTTCAACAGACTTCCAAAGCCTTGCAAGGGTTGCGGGATCAGCTTTCCAGTCAAGATGGACATTTGCAGCTGCCCTTGAATCAAGGCTTGGTCTTGCAAGAGCGCCTAACTGGGGAAAATGTCGACTTTACCGCCTCTTTTGCCACCATGGTGCAAGATTTGCTGAAGCCAGATGAGTTCGTGACGACATTACCAGATGGCTTACAGGCGGAGTTGCGGAGTTATCAAGTCACTGGTTTTCGCTGGTTGAAAATGTTGAGCCACTACCATTTTGGTGGGATTTTAGCAGATGAAATGGGTCTGGGGAAGACGTTACAAGCCATCACCTACCTTTTATCGGAAAAACAAGACAGTGGGCGGATGCAAGCGTTGATCGTGGCGCCAGCCAGTTTGACTTACAACTGGCAACAGGAATTGAAACGCTTTGCCCCACAGCTGACCACCGCGGTTATCGGGGGCAACCGCAATGAGCGGGAGCGGCTGCTGGCAGAACCGGTGGATGTCTTCATCACCTCTTATGCGAGTTTGCGTCAAGATGTGGTGCTGTATCAAGACCGGCCGCTGACCCATCTGATTTTGGATGAAGCCCAGATGGTGAAAAATAGTACCACCAAGACGGCACATGCCTTACGTTCTTTGGAAATCGATCACCGGTTTGCTTTGAGCGGGACACCAATCGAGAACAATTTAGAAGAATTGTGGTCCTTGTTCCAGATGATTATGCCAGGCTTCTTCCCGACTCGGGGCAAGTTTAAAGAGCTTACCGCTGAGGAAGTGGCCAAGATGATTCGGCCTTTTATCCTGCGACGGGACAAGAAATCGGTCTTGAAGGATTTGCCGGAAAAACTGGAGCGCAACTATTACAGTGCCTTGACCGACGAACAAAAGACCATTTACTTGGCTTATCTGCGGCAGATGCAAGAGCAGATTACCGGGATGGACTCCCAAGCCTTCCGCAAAAATCGGATTGGCATCTTGGCGGGCTTGACCCGTTTGCGGCAGATTTGTTGTGATCCGAAGTTATTTATCGACGACTACGAAGGGTCTTCTGGCAAGTTGGAACAGGTGAAGGATTTGGTGCAGGCCGCCAATGAAAACGGCCGTCGCATCTTGTTGTTCTCCCAGTTTACTGGCATGTTGGACATCATCGAAGCAGAACTGACGGCGATGGGGTTGACCAGCTTTTACTTGCGGGGTTCCACACCACCGAAAGAACGGATTAAGATGGTGGATGAGTTTAACGCAGGGGCCAAAGATGTTTTCTTGATTTCCCTGAAAGCAGGGGGCACCGGGCTGAACCTGACGGGAGCGGATACCGTGATCCTCTATGACCTCTGGTGGAATCCAGCGGTGGAAGAGCAAGCGGCGGGCCGTGCCCACCGGATTGGCCAGAAAAAAGTCGTGGAAGTGTGGCGCCTGATAGCAGAAGGCACCATCGAAGAACGCATCGACTTGTTGCAAAACGAAAAACGGGAACTCTTCCAAAAAGTCATCTCTGGTAATGAAACCCAGATTCAACAATTGACGGAAGAAGATATCCGGATGATTTTGAACGCCGGAGTTGAATAACACCGGCACCATCGGGACCGACTTTTGCCAATGAAACTAGCGGGTTGGAAAAAATCGAGTCAGAAAACTACCAGCAAAAAAGGCTGTTTCTGTGAGTAATCACTCAAGAAACAGCCTTTTTGTATAGTGATTGGGAGGGCTGGCTTTCGTTTCGTAGCCATTAGTCTGATAGGAGCTAAATCGACCAGCGCTATCTGAAAAACGAGGGTCATTTCCTTGGGTAACGTTGAGATAAGCCTTTTAAGATCGGCGCCAACAAGAGATAAAAGCCGAGATTACCGGCAGCATGAAGGGCATCGAAGCTCAACCCGCTGAGCCAATACGCCCAAAAGACCTGCATGCCCAGCAAAAAATAATTGAAGATGGCATAGCTAAAGCCATAAACAAAGCCCATCAAAGCAGCAACTCCTGCTTGAAACCACAGTTTTTCCCCGACTAGCGGCAAGCGGGTACAAAGCCAAAACAACAGTAAAATCACTGCATAGCTAAGCAGTTGCCCCACTGTCCAAATGCCAAAGCCTAGAAATAGATTGGTGATTACCAAAGACAAGGCCGCAATCAATAAGGCTTCCGGTAGGCTAAAAGCCAGCGTCAACAGCAGCAAAATCGCCGTCAGGGGTTGGACGTTGGGCAAAAAAGTAAACAACATGCGACCCACAACACAGGCCGCGGTCATCAAGGCGAGAGCGGCAATTCGCTGGGCTGTGAAGCGGGGTGGGGTGGGTTTAGGCGTCATCTTGGTGGTCCTTGCTTTCGAGAGAGTTATTTTCCAAAAAGGTCACTAAATCCGGCTGTTGCTGATAACGCAAAGAAGCGCTACGATCTTTTTCCAAAATCGTCGCCGTCAAATCCAGGCCTTCAACGGCTGCGATAGCGACGGTGTAATGGATGAGATCGGCTAACTCCCGGGCCAGCTGGCTTTTTAGCTGTTGTGTTTCAGTACTATTTTTGGTGATCTGGGTGGGATCAATTGCAACTGGACGTCCGGCAGCATCGTAGACCGCGGTTCCGTTGGGGTTCTTGCGGCCAGCGAGGAGATTTAAGACTTCCGCGGTTTCGCCAAGTTCTTCCACCAGCTTCATAAATAAGCCACTGCCGTTTTCCAGATGGGGGTATTTTTGGCGTAGGTAACTTTGGAGTTGAGACATGGTAAAGTCGGTCATGACAGGGTCCTTCCCTGACTGAAAGTAGATGTCAGTCATTTTTCTTTCCTTCACTTTATCATATTTGCGAGGACTAGGGAATATTCTGAAAATTTTTGCGAATCTTTTTCAAATTGTTGGCTAAAGATGATAAACTAGGAACAAGACAAATGCTAGCCATGATCTGGGAGTAAGGGGATTGGAGCGGCAAACGGAGCTCAAGACCAGCTGCTAGTGGTGAAAGGGAGGGACCAGGTTGATGACCAATCGATTATTGCCTTTGGAAAAACGAGAAGTGTTGCGGTATTTAGGCTACAAGCGCGGACAGGCTTTGAGCGGTGACATCGAGGCCATCGTGGAAGAGATGCTAGTGGGGGTGCAAAAAGTCAGCAATCCTCGTTATCTTTATCAACTTTTTGACATCGAAGCCGATGAAAAGGCGCAGGAGATTCGGGTACTGGGTACGGACTTGGTGCTCACCGGTAAAGACATCTGGCGCCACCTGCATCAGGCTTCGCAAGTGGCGCTCTTGGCGTGTACGCTGGGGCTGGAAGTGGAACAGGTGATTCGCCGTTATGAAATCACTGACTTGACCCGAGCATTGGTATTGGATTGTGCTTGTACCGAATACATCGAGAAAATTTGTGATTTGGCTGAATGCGAGATCGCTGCCACAGTCGCTAAAGAAAAGGTGGGGGCAGCCAACGCCCGCACCTTGAATCAGCGTTTTTCTCCTGGCTATGGGGATTTGCCGCTAGCGATCCAACCGGCGTTTATTCGCACGGTGGCGGCGGATACCAAGCTGGGAATCACGTTATCCAAAGAACACTTGATGATTCCTCGCAAATCCGTGACCGCCCTCATCGGTTTATTTGCCAACGAGGCAGATGCCAAACCACGCCGCAAAGGAAAATTTTGCCAGATAGCAGATTTTCGAGCCTATCATTTTCGAATCGGAGGAGCTTATCATGACTAACACAATTTCCTACAGATCTCCCAATGAAGGAGCCGGCGTTTTGGCAGCTTTGGCTCAGGGCTTTTTACTCATTGACGGGGCGCTGGGGACGATGCTACAACAAAACGGCTTACCCACCGGCTTACAGCCAGAGTATTTCAATCTGACCCACCCGGCTATCGTGACTGGGATTCACGAAGCCTATGTAGCGGCCGGAGCGGACATCGTCACCGCCAATACCTTCCAAGCCAACCGTCATAAGTTACCGCAAGCCCAATTGCCAGAGATTATCCATGCCGCTATCAACTTAGCCAAAGCCAGTGGTGCTCCTTTTGTCGCCTATGACATGGGACCGATTGGCGCATTGATGGCGCCTTATGGGACCTTATCTTTTGACGAAGCCTACGAGATCTTTAAAGAACAAGTACTACTAGCGGTGGAAGCTGGGGTAGATTTGGTGATTTTGGAAACCATGAGCGATTTGCTGGAGACTAAGGCCGCCTTATTGGCCATCAAGGAAAACAGCAATCTACCAGTCTTTGTCACCATGACCTATCAGGCTGACGGACGCACCTTTGTAGGGACGGACCCGGTTACTGCGACCTTGACCTTGCAAGCGTTGGGCGCGGATGCGGTAGGTTTGAACTGTTCATTGGGTCCGAAAGAATTATTGCCGCTAGTCACGGAGATTTTGGCGGTGGCCAAAGTGCCGGTGGTGGTACAAGCCAATGCCGGGCTGCCGGAGATGGTAGCAGGCCAGACGGTTTACCCTATTAGCGTAGCGGAATATACAAGTTATGTAACAGAGATGCTGCGCCAAGGCGTACGGATTGTGGGCGGTTGTTGCGGGACGACACCGGCGTTTATTGCCGATCTCCGGCAGACGTTGGCTAACGAGTTTGCTAGCGGGCCTGTGGCGACTACTCCTACTAGCGTGACAGCGGTGACTTCTGGTTCGCAAACGGTACGTCTCGATCAGGTGACGGTCATTGGGGAACGCTTAAATCCTACCGGCAAAAAACGTCTGCAAGCAGCCATTCGCCAAGAAGATTTCGGCTATCTTTTGAAAGAAGCCATCGATCAAGTCAATGCAGGGGCGGCAATTTTGGACGTCAACATGGGCCTGCCGGAAATCGATGAGGCGGCGATGATGGTGCAAGCCGTGGGGCAGTTACAAGGGGTGGTCAATGTGCCACTGCAAATCGACAGTTCCTCGGTGGCAGCCATTGAAGCCGGTGCCCGGGTCTACAACGGGCGTCCCTTGATCAACTCGGTCAATGGGAAACCGGAAACCATGGCGGCGATTTTCCCTATCGTCAAAAAATATGGTGCCGTGGTACTAGGGTTGGCCCTAGATGAAGAAGGCATCCCAGAAACGGCTGCGGGACGGGTAGCGATTGCCCGCCGCATCATCGAAACAGCGGCGAGGTATGGGATTCCCAAAGAAGATGTCTTGATTGATCCTTTGGTGCTGACCGCCTCTGCTCAACAAGCCCAAGTGCAAGTCACTTTGGATACGTTACGGCTGTTGAAGGAAGAGCTTGGGGTATGCACTGTCGCCGGCGTCAGCAATGTATCCTTTGGTTTGCCTAATCGACCGTTATTGAATGCCACCTTCTTGGCTGCCGCCATCGCTTCTGGCTTAGATGCAGCGATTATCAACCCCTTGAGTCAACCTATGATGGCCACGATCCATGCCATGCGGGTGATCAACGGTCAAGATCAGGAGGCAGCCACCTTTATTGCCAAAAAAGATGAGCTGGCGGTGATGGATAGCAAGCTGCCAGGTTCCACTGGTAGCCAGCAACCAGCGGCAACTACCACCACAACGCCGACTGCCAAGGACAGCTTGAAAACCATGATTCTCCAAGGCCGCAAAGACGAGACGCCGGCTAAAACCAAGGCCTTATTAGCCCAGTACACGCCTTTAGAAATCGTCAATCAAGAATTTATCCCAGCCCTCGATGAAGTGGGAGCCAATTTTGAAGCCGGCAGTCTCTTTTTGCCCCAGTTGATGCAAAGTGCGGAAGCCGTCAAACGGGCTCAAGCAGTCCTGAAAGATCATCTGGCTAGCCAGAGTGAGGCCAGCCCCAATCAAGGCAAGATCCTTCTAGCAACCGTGGCCGGAGATATCCACGACATCGGTAAAAATATCGTCAAGATGATGTTGGAAAACTATGGCTTTCAGGTGGTTGATCTAGGAAAAGACGTTCCGATTGAAAAAGTTGTGGCGACGATTCGGGAACAAGAGATTCAGCTGGTGGGCTTGTCAGCCTTGATGACTACCACCGTCCAAAACATGAAAGCCACCATCGCCGCTGTGCGGGAGGCGGGCTTGGACTGCACCTTTATGGTGGGGGGTGCCGTGTTAAACGAAGAGTATCGAGAATTCGTCGGCGCCGATTATTACGCCAAAGATGCCTTGGCGTCAGTGACCATCGCCCAGCAGTTTTTCAGCCAGACTTAAAATAGCTGTGGCACAAAATTGGGAAGTGGAAAAGACGACCCGTTTATCAGGTAATTGAAAAGCCACAGAAAACGCTGGTGACAGTCGTTTTCTGTGGCTTTGTCCGGTCTTACTACCCCCCGAGGGATGCTCTGGAAGCGAGTCTGCCCGGATTTCTTAGTTAAAAAATAATATTCTCCTTGATCATTTCCAAGTCCTTAATCAAAATCTTGCGGTCTTGCATGCAGATGGCTTCCATTTCCCGCAGTTGTTGCAGCATCCGACTGACGGAAGAGGCGGTGGTGATACCGCAAAAATGGGCGATTTCTTCGTTGGTGACGATAAAGTCGATCAAAATCCCACCTTTGACTGGTACCCCAAATTTTTCTTGCAAATCAAACAGCTGGGTACAGACAGCTCCAAATTTGCCGTTCATTAACATTTGTTGTAGTTTTTTCATATTATGCAAAAGCCGCACCCGGTAATAATCTTTGACGTACTGTTGCAGTTCGCGACTTTCGTTGACATCCCGCCAAAATTGGACCCGGTCGATGCGATACAGCTCAGCCACAGAAGACTCGATGCGGATATTGAAAGGGGCATCGATAAACTGGGAGTATTCGTCCTTCAATAAAGAGACGATTTCCAACTGATTGATATAACGGAGATTGAACTCCCGGCCATCTTTGGAGATGACACTAGTCTTAATCACACCATTTTTCAAAATGTAAACATAACTATCCTGCAAGCCCTCGTAAGTGAGGTATTTCTTGCGGGTTTTTTTGATGGTGGGAAATTGATGGGCAGTCAAGTATTCTTGCAAAATATGATGGTCCATAAGGGGCACTCCTTCAAGGTTTAGCGGAATTGTTAGTGGCTGATAAAAGGTCAAGCGATGGTGCTGAGAGATGAGGTGCGTTCAGTTAGCGATAAGGGAACCCCCTGTATTCGTTAATGAAAGTACAACGGTGTTTTCTGAAAATAAAATCCGTTTCTATTAAACGCCTGTTATCCTCAAAAAGCAATAACAAATGTTAATGAAAAATGCTATTTTCTTTTGCTTCTAGCAAATTTGGTTTTTTATAATGAAAATTTTCAGTAAACTATGGAAGATTTATCAGTTGGTTGCCAAAACCTGATTCGTTTCGGCAATTGTTGCACTTATTGGCTTATCTATCTAGGAGGAGTTCCATGGAAAAGGAAGAAAAATTATTTAACAAAGGCTTTATCAGTATTACCTTGATCAATTTTATCGTCTATTTGGTATATTACCTGTTGATGGTGATTATCGCCGTGATTGCGCAGGACAATCTTCACGCGACCTTGAGTCAAGCTGGTCTCGCCTCAGGAATTTACATCATCGGTACCTTGTTGGCCCGCTTGTTGATGGGTAAAAAGTTAGAGTTGGTTGGTCGAAAAGCTGTATTGCGTTACGGTTCACTGTTTTATTTAGCCACTACGATTGCTTATCTGTTTATCCCGGGAATCGGCGTCTTGTACGGCGTGCGGTTGTTGAATGGGTTTGCTTATGGGACAGTTTCCACAGCGACAAATGCCATCGTGACAGCCTACATTCCTCAATCGAAAAACGGCGAAGGAATTAACTATTACGGCTTGTCCACTAGTTTGGCAGCAGCGATTGGGCCATTTATCGGCATGATCTTGTTAAACTTAACCAATTTTTATACGATTATTATCTTCTCCATCGTTTTAATCGCCGCAACGACAGTAGCTTGCTGGGTTTTCCCAGTCAAAAATATTGTTTTGACTCCAGAACACCGTGCGTCATTGGCTGCCCATACGTTGGATAGCTACATCGAGAAAAAAGCATTGTTCATCACCTTCATCGCCTTTTGGATGGGCTTGGCTTATTCTAGCGTGTTATCTTTCTTATCTTCATACGCACAAGCCATTCATTTGGTGGATGCGGCTAGCTTCTTCTTTGTTGTTTATGCTTTGGTAATCACCGCTACTCGTCCTTTATCTGGTCGGATTTTTGATGCCAAAGGGGAAAATTATGTCATGTATCCAAGTTATTTCTTCTTGGCAGCTGGTCTAGCAGCTTTGAGCTTCACCACTAGCAGCTGGTTATTATTAGTCTCCGGTGCTTTGGTAGGTCTGGGCTACGGTACCTTCATGTCCAATGGGCAAGCGGTTTGTCTGAAAACTTGTGACAGCCACCGGATCGGGATCGCCTTGTCGACTTACTTTGTCGGTTTGGATCTAGGGTTGGGGGTCGGCCCTTACATCTTCGGTATCTTGCGTAGTCACCTCAGCTTCCAAAGCATGTACTTGGTGGCAGCCATCTTGCCAATCGCCTGCGCTATTGTTTACCGCCTGTTTTACAAGAAGAGCGATGTCATTGAAGAAGTCGTGGAAGAAGTTACGGCCACCACTGATACCATCGTGCATTCCGTTCATTCTGTCGAAGATTCTGTCAAATAATTTTTCTGAGGTGAAAATAATGGATCAACAAATGATACAAATCATGGAAAAAACCTTGCTTAAATTAGAAGATATCACTCACAAATTGGAAGACATCGAAGTCAACACCCACCGCCTAGATGATCAACAACAACATCTAGAAGGGGCTGTCCAACAGCTAAAACGCGCGGTGCAAAATGACAATATCATTGGGTAACAACTAAATGAAGAGAAAGGCTGCTGACGAAGGTTGGCAGCTTTTTTTGTTGGCCTGAAAGTACCTCCGCTTCCATCAAGGCAACAAATGATTTTTGCGTCAACGCTGCAATTTAGGATTGTATTCTTTTTCAAGATAGGTTATTCTATCCATGATAATGAGAATCATTATCAGTTAGGAGGTGGCGAATGAAGCGGGGAATAGTTCTAGTGACACTTGGATTGGCGGTGATTTCAGTCTTTGTTGGTTCCGGAACCTTAACTTTTCAAGGACTCATTTCTGGGGATTCGCAACAGTGGCTTTTGTTATATGAAACGCGCCTACCGCGAACGGTCAGCCTGGTTTTGGCTGGAGGCATGATGAGCGTTTGCGGCGTAGTCCTGCAAAAAATCATGCAAAATCCCTTCGTATCCACCAACGCCATCGGAATGGTGGATTCCAGTCGTTTGGGAATTTTGCTGGTGATGTTGTTTTTCCCGAATGCTTCCATCTTGGTCCGGAGTGGGGTGGCCTTTGTTTTTTCTTATTTGGGCGTACTGTTATTTCTGGCCTTGAGTAAACGTCTCCCGCAGCGGGATCCGTTTATTTTACCTTTGACGGGGATGATGTTTGGTAATGTCGTGGGAGCCGCGGCTAGCTTTTTTGGTTATCAATTTCAATTGGTTCAAAACATGTCTTCGTGGTTACAGGGGAATTTCGCTACGGTCATGAAGGCGGATCATCAACTGATTTACGTGACGATTCCTATTTTTATCGTGTTATTTTTCATGCTACATAAAATCATGGTGCTCAGCCTGGGAGCAGACTTAGCGCAAAACTTTGGTCTCAATGTGAATCAGCTGCAATTTTTACTATTGGCGCTGGTGGCCCTAGGCAGTACTGCGGTCTTAATCATGGTGGGCAGTGTGCCTTTTTTGGGGATTGTCGTGCCCAACCTAATCGCCCTAAAATTTGGGGATCACCTGAAAAACACCCTGTTTCTAACGGGAGTTACCGGTAGCGGCTTGTTATTATTATGCGACATTTTGGCTCGGGTGGTGATTGCGCCTTATGAAGTTCCAGTAAGTGTTGTGATGGGGATTTTGGGAGGAATCTTGTTTTTAGTGTTATTGATGAGGAGGCGTGTCGCATGAATAAAGAACAACGCTTCCGCCGTCAAGTGTTGGTTTTAGGACTCTTAATCCTGCTGACTACTGGCTTGTATCTCACTTACAACACGTATGGCAATTGGTCTTTTGCATTAGCTATTCGTGGGAAAAAATTAGCGGCATTTTTCTTGGTGGCCCTTGCTTGTAGCGGATCGACTGTTGCCTTTCAGACTTTGACCCACAATCGCTTTTTGACGCCATGGATTCTGGGGATGGATCAACTCTATGTGACTGTCCAGACTGTCTTGTTTTTTATTGCAGGTGGTTCGGTGGGGTTGAGCCTGCCAGTCGTCCCCCAATTTTTAGTCAATGTGCTGTTGATGGCCGTGGTGAGTGTGCTTTTTATCGGTTTTTTCTTAGGCAAAACCGGCAATGATTTTTTTCGCCTATTGATGGTGGGGATGGTGGCCGCTAGTCTTTTTTCTAGCATCAGTACCTATTTGCAAGTGCTGATGGATCCCAATGAATATGATTTACTACAAGGCAAGCTTTACGCTAGCTTTGGCAATGTTTCGGTGAAGTTATTGGTGATTAGTGGTGTTTTATTGGCTGTTATTTGTAGCGTTTTATGGTATTTCGGACCGGAACTAGACGTCTTACTTTTAGGCTTCGATCACGGCGTAAACTTAGGTATTTCCGTACGTCCTCTGCAACGACTCTTGCTATTTTTGATCGCAGCAGCAACCGGAATCGCCACGGCTTTAGTGGGACCGACGATTTTCCTAGGCTTCGTGGTGGCTACCGTCAGTTATCAAATTTTCCCTGTCCATCGTCATCGTCAGTTATTTTTAGGCAGTACATTATTAGGAATTTTGTTTTTAATTGGTGGCCAGTTTATCGTGGAACAGTTTTTGGGATTGAAGGCCACCATTAGTACCGTCATCCAGTTTGCCGGTGGCTTGTTCTTTATCGGGAAACTGGTGGCTGGTTCTAGTCCAGTGAATCGCCGTAGAAAGTTCGGAAATTAGTCAAAATCCCTCGGTGATAAAAACCATCACCCAGGCCTTTTGCTCAAATTTCTCACTTTCAGGGCAACGGCGTTTCACATTTCAGTAGTCCAGTGAATCGCCGTAGAAAGTTCGGAAATTAGTCAAAATCCCTCGGTGATAAAAACCATCACCCAGGCTTTTTGCTCTAATTTCTCACTTTCAGGGCCACGGCGTTTCACATTTCAGTAGTCCAGTGAATCGCCGTAGAAAGTTCGGCAAAGATAAGTAGCGTTGGAAGGAGTGAGAAGATGATTGAAGCACAGGCTGTGGGGAAGCAGTATTTGGATAAAACGGTGTTGGCAGAGATTGATTTGCAGTTGCCAAAAGGGGAGCTAATCGCTTTTATCGGTCCCAATGGTGCTGGCAAGAGCACGTTGTTGTCGATTATGAGTCGGCTGCAAGGGGATTTTTCTGGTCAGTTGTATATTGACCAGGGGGAGATTCGGGCGTGGGATTCGAAGGAGTTGGCCCAGCGTTTGGCGATTTTGAAGCAAAGCAATCAAGTACAGGCTCGGATTACCGTGGCGGAACTGGTGGCATTTGGCCGTTTTCCATATAGTCGTGGACGCTTGACGGCCGCAGATGACAAGTTGATTCATCAAGCCCTAGCGGAAATGCACTTAACCGATTTAGCGGAAGCGGAGATCCAAACCTTGTCAGGAGGTCAGCTACAACGGGCCTATATTGCGATGATTTTGGCTCAAGATACAGAATATATCTTGCTAGATGAACCGTTAAATAACTTAGATATGAATCATGCCAACCAGATGATGCATCTTTTGCGACGGTTGGTAACCAAACTTGGCAAGACGGTTTTATTGGTGATTCATGATATCAATTTTGCGGCAGGTTTTGCCGATGAAATCATCGCTTTGAAAAATGGTCGTTTGTTTAAACAAGGGACTGTGGATGAAGTGATTACACCGGCTGTTTTAGGCGAGCTATACGAGATGGAAGTCAAAGTGGTTTCCTATGAAGGACGACCCTTTTGTATGTATTTTGATTAATTGGCTTTTTGAGGAAACTCATTGGCGCGACACCCAACAATATGTGAAGGAGCAAAATGAATGAAAAAAATAACGATGATGCTTTTGATGACTGGGCTATTACTGGGGGCGACAGCTTGTGGTGAAGCTACCGGAGCAGGAAAAAACACGGCGACGACAGCGACTAGCAGTCAGACTCAGTTGCCGCCGACAGTCACAGTGACAGATGGAGAGGGCAACAAAGTCGAAGTGGCGACAAATCCAGAAAAAGTCGTGGTATTTGATAACAGCGCCTTGGATACGATGGACCAATTAGGTGTGGGGGATCGCGTAGTTGGGGCGGCGACAGATAACTTGCCAAGCTTTTTGGCAGCTTACAAAGAGGTGGAGTCAGCTGGGGGTATCAAGGAACCCGATCTGGAAAAAATTAACGCCATGCAACCGGATTTGATTTTGATTTCTGGTCGTCAAAAAGATTTTAAAGAGCAACTTACTAAAATCGCGCCAACACTGTATCTCTCCACCGATAATACGGATACTTGGCATTCGATACAAAGCCAAATCCAAAGTATCGGAGCGATTTTTGGCAAGGAAGCAGCGGCTCAGACAGCCATCGATACCCTTCAGACAAAGATCGATTCTATCGCAAAACAGGCCAGTGCTTCTCAAGAAAAAGCTCTCGTCTTGTTGGTGAATGAAGGCAGCCTTTCTGCTTACGGGGCGGGTTCACGGTTTAGCATCGTCCATGATACATTTGGCTTTGCCCAAGCGGATGAGCAGATTGAAGCGTCGACTCATGGACAAAGTGTTTCCTATGAGTATGTGCTAGAAAAAAATCCCGACGTCATCTTTGTGATTGATCGGACCCAAGCCATTGGTGGTGACGATAGTAAAAATAACGTAGCCGAAAATAAGTTGGTAAAAGAAACGACAGCTGGCAAAAACGATAAGGTCATTTTGTTGGACCCTGCTGTGTGGTATTTGGCCGGGTCGGGGATTGAATCAGTGGACATCATGGCGGATAATGTCGCGAAAGCTTTTGAAAACTAATCAATAAAAGAACGCCGTCATAAAAATCTTGATGGCGTTTTTCAAGGACGTGGGGACCTGTCAAAAATTATCAGAAAACTCTTGACAATCGCTGTGAAAGTGCGTAAACTTGACAGAAACAATCATAGAAATGCTAGGATAAGAACTAGTACACTGGGCACCGATGACAGAAAGCAGCCGGCTGATGAGAGGCGCCATGAGGTCACCAGTGGAATTCCTCTTGGAGCAGCGGGCTGAAAAATAGTAAGCCCTGACGGTAGGCCATCGTTATTTGGCCGGGGTATAGCCAGGATTTTTCACGGCTCGTACCTGTCGAGGTGCATGGGGCGACCCAGCACAAACAAAGGTGGTACCACGAAGAGTTCGCTTCGTCCTTTCCCTATTTGGGAGAGGATGAGGCTTTTTTTGTAGTTATTTTTAGAGTCGGAGGGGTAATGGCAGCTGTTATCTGGGCCGTAGCTGGTGGCGGGTTTGTTTAGCAAATCTCAGCCAGAAGGAAAAAAGGGGGAAAAAGCATGAGTTTCAAACAATTAAGTGAAAAAATCAATACAGATACCGTCAAGGGGATTACCAAACTTGATCCGGAACCAGCCGCGCAAAAAGCCGCACGGGACAAAGAGTTGGCAGCTATCATGACCGGTGAAGACCAGCGTTTGTTATTGGTGATCGGTCCTTGTTCGGCCCATGATGAAGAAGCGGTGATGGCGTATGTCCAGCGCTTGGCCGCCTTGCAAAAGGAAGTGGCGGACAAAATTTTTATGGTGCCACGGATTTATACCAACAAGCCTCGAACCAATGGCGATGGCTACAAAGGATTGTTGCACCAACAACGCCTGGACGAAGGCTCCAATTTGATTCGGGGGATTATGGCGGTTCGTAAATTGCACAAACGGGTGATCACCGAAACCGGCTTGACCACCGCCGACGAAATGCTCTATCCAGAAAACTTGGAACTGGTGGAAGACTTGGTGAGCTATGTGGCAGTGGGGGCCCGCTCGGTGGAAGACCAACAACACCGCTTTGTCGCCAGTGGTATTGACCAACCAACCGGGCTGAAAAATCCCACCAGCGGCAATCTGACGGTCATGTTTAATTCTCTTTACGCCGCTCAGCAAAAGCAAGAGTTTATTTACAATGGCGCTGAGGTGGAATCCAGCTCCAATCCCTTGGCACACGTGGTCTTGCGGGGGGCATTGGATGAAACTGGTAAAAATATTCCCAACTACCACTACGAAGATTTGCTGAACGTCGTGGCTATGTACAAAGCTGGGAATTTTAAAAATCCTTTCGTCGTGGTGGATACCAATCATGACAATTCTGGGAAAAAATGGGAAGAACAAGTCCGAATCGTCAAAGAAACGATGCTAAACCGGACTTATCACCCGGATCTGCATCAGATGGTGCGAGGCTTTATGATTGAAAGTTTCCTAGAAGACGGGCGCCAAGAACCGGACGGACAAGTCTTCGGCCAATCGATTACAGATCCTTGCCTAGGCTGGGAAAAGACGGAAGCTTTGGTGCGCTGGCTTTACCAACAGGCGTAAGGGATTGAGGTAATTTTGGAATATGAAGAAGCCCGCAACGGATGCTATGTGGCAGAGGGGGAGGGTAACTTTGTTTTCGAGATGCCAGTTAGGCAAATACGTCTATCGGCAAAAAGACTTCGCAAGGGTGATTGCGAAGTCTTTTTACTTGGTAAAGGAGTGACAAGTTTTCATTTTTTGTGAACTTGATACGGAGACCAAGGACATCGTGGTGTTACCTGATTGCTTTTGGTAGTTATTGCATCAGGCGTTGGTAATCTGGCTGTTTCACTTCTGGTCCTTGGTAGTGATAGATGGGGTAGGCTTCCCCGGTTGCTAGCTGAAAGAGTTTGACCTTGAAGTGGTACAAAATCGTCGGTTGACTAGCCTCGTGGGGAGAGACATAAGCGATGTCTTGCTGATCCCAATCTGCCGCCACGGTAAAAGGGTCCTCATAGACCGACTCGTCCAATGTCTGGGTGATGGTTTGTAACAGCCGGTTACTATCATCAAAGAACTGATGGGCATTTAGGTCTTGGAGGAGTTGGTTGTTGTTGGGGATTCGACAAAAATAGTTACGTTGTTTGGCAACTTCGTGTAAGTACTCTTCTTGGTAACGTTGCAGGGTTTCCAGGGCAGACTGGATATCTGCAGCCGGCTGACTGTAAGTCGCTAAATCCATCAAGAGGGCAATCGGCAATTCGCTTACTGGCAAATGGGCCTGATCCCACTGAGCGATGGCCTCTGCCTGCCAACGGGTTTGGGCATAAAAGGTGGCTGTCGTTACGTGTAAGTTTGTTTCAAGGTACCGTTGAACGTGATATTTCATCAAAAATCCTCCTTAAAAAGGTCGAAAAGCAACAAGTAAAAACCATTGAACACCAATTTCCAGATGATAAAAAAATTATATAATTATGATAACACAACAAGAATGAAAGCGTAATCAAAAAAGCGGTGGGAC
Source organism: Enterococcus diestrammenae (assembly GCF_009933255.1). Classification (GTDB taxonomy): domain Bacteria; phylum Bacillota; class Bacilli; order Lactobacillales; family Enterococcaceae; genus Enterococcus_C; species Enterococcus_C diestrammenae. Next base: position 337,673 of record NZ_MAEI01000054.1, read on the forward strand.
AGCTCTTTTTTTGAGAGGCTACACTAACATCAGGAAAAATTAAAAAGTATCAAAAGACGAGAAAAGCCTGCCAGTCTAACTAATTTCCCGCTTCGTATAACTGATGAGGGAAGCCGGTTAGCAGGAGAAAAAAACACACTTTTTTTGATTTTTAATTTGATGGTGAAGTGGTACAATAGAAACAAGGTCTACACCTGTAAACGTTTTATAAGGAGGAGCTAAAATGAAATTAGCGATTTTTGATATTGGTGGATCGGCTGTAAAATATGGGTTGTGGGAACAACATCAACTCAGCCAAACCAGCCAGTTTCCTACCCCGACCACTTTTGAAGAAATGAAAGAACAAATGAAAGAAGTCGTTGATCGCTTTGGTGTAGGGGTCGAAGGTGTGGCCATCAGCGCTCCCGGTGCAGTCAACGTACCTGAACGCCGGATCGATGGTATCAGTGCGGTACCTTACATTCATAAACGGCCGATTTTTGATGAGTTGGAGGAGTACTTGGGCTTGCCAGTTACGATTGAAAATGATGCCAACTGTGCGGGAATTGCCGAGATCCAAATGGGGGCTGGGCAAGACGCAGTGAATGCTGTTTTTGTTGTTATCGGGACAGGTGTTGGTGGCGCGATTTTCATCAATCGAAAACTTTACAAAGCTTCGCATCTCTTCGGTGGCGAGTTTGGGCTGGTAAAACCCAAAGGCGACCGGACTTTGAGCCAAGCTGGTACCAGTGTCAAAGCGGCCCAACAATACAGCCAAATCACCAAAAAAGAAGTCAACGGCAAAGAATTGTTTGATTTAAAAGAAGCTGGTGATAAAACCGCTGAATTAGTGATAAATGAGCTATACGATAACATTGCAGCAGTCTTATATAACTTGCAAGTTTCCATTGATCCCGACATGGTTATCATTGGCGGCGGGATTTCGGCACGGCCAGAATTGCCAGAAGAGTTGGGTAGTCGCCTGTACAAAACTTTAGCAGAAGAAGAAGTGGAAGAAATCATGCCGGAAATCCGCAACTGCCAATTCCACAATGATGCCAATTTGATTGGCGCGGCTTCGAACTTCGAATTGTATTATCAAGAAATGCAAGAACGCAACCTACGAGGGTAAAGTCTAACAGGAGTGCCAGTCATTTATTGGCGTTTCATCTGGTGAGAGGCGCCTCGACAAACGTAATGAAACACGTAAAGGCCGAGAATTCGCTGAAGACAATCAGCTGAGGAATTAGCGGCCTTTTTGTGCGGCCTTTTTTCAATATACCCTCGATTGTTTGGGTATTTTGAAGGGAAAGTTGTGGATTTTGAAATAATGAAAAAAGTTCTTATTTTTGTATATTCATACAAGGAAATTGAATGTATAATAGCTAAGGACTCATTAAATTGACTACGCTAGCCGTAGGAACAGAGAAAGGAAAAAAGATGGCGAAAACAAAACGAGATTTAACAAAAATGAAGACTCCTCACACGTATGTGATCATCTTTGTGGTAGTGGTCTTCGCGTGGCTATTGACTTTCCTGGTGCCAGCCGGGAAGTTCTCGACAGAAGATGTCGAGTACCAAGATGCCAATGGGGATACAAAAACACGGACGGTCTTGAAACAAGAAACTTTCCGTTATGATTACAATTTGGACAAGGAATTTGTCTATGATCAATTGACCGATTTGGTACAACAACCAGCGGAATTAGCTGAGTTGGGGGTTGATCAGGAAGCGCTGGAAGCGGTGCTTGATGAAGGGGAGAAAAAGCTGGATCAAGCGCAGCTAGATGAAGTCAACCTCACCGATGACACCTTGTACGACATGTATGGCGACAAAATCTATGACAAATCGGAAAAGCTGCATAAAACAGCCAAAGTTTGGGGTACCGATGATTTTGGCGGCTTCGGCTTTTTGAACTTTATTTTTGAAGGCCTGGTTTCCGGGGACAAATACGGCTCAGCAGTCGGGATTGCCGCACTGATTTTGGTGGTCGGGGGCGCATTTGGGATCATCATGCGGACCGGAGCCATTGATGCCGGGATTTATGCCTTTATCTCCAAGACAAAAGGATTGGAACGTTTGGCGATTCCGTTGCTGTTTTTTGCCTTCTCCTTTGGTGGGGCAACGTTTGGGATGGCCGAAGAAGTGATTCCTTTTTCCATGGTGATGGTGCCTTTTGTCATCGCACTGGGGTATGACTCCATCGTGGCGGTGACAGTGACGTATGTCGCCAGTCAGGTAGGGAACGCCGCCAGTTGGATGAGCCCGTTTTCCGTGGCAGTAGCGCAAGGGATTGCCGGGGTACCGGTCTTATCTGGGGCCGGGTTCCGTTTGATCATGTGGTTTGTGATCACTGGCTTGTCGGCGGCTTACTTGAGTATTTATGCGGAACGAATTCGCAAAAATCCTTTGAAATCGGAAGTCTATGAATCAGATGATTACTTCAGACACCATATCCAAAAAACAGCAGAAGAAAAGAAACCTTTCCTTTTAGGGCACAAACTGATTTTGTTGGAAATGCTAGCTGTCTTGATTTGGATCGTTTGGGGTGTCACTCAAAAAGGGTATTATATTCCGGAAATTGCCTCTCAATTTTTCGTGATGGGTCTGGCTGCTGGGATTTTAGCCGTGATTTTCAAATTGGACGATATGGGCATCAACGATATTGCGAAATCCTTCCAATCCGGTGCGGCCGAATTGGCGGGGACTGCCATCGTGGTGGGGATGGCCAAAGGGATTCTCCTAGTCTTAGGTGGATCCGAACCGACGATGCCATCTGCTTTGAACACGATTTTGCACAGTATCGGTGGTCTTTTAAACGGCGTACCAGCAATGATCGGGGCTTGGGTGATGTATATCTTCCAAAGTCTCTTCAACTTAGTGGTTACCTCAAACTCTGGTCAAGCGGCTTTGACCATGCCAATCATGGCGCCACTCGCAGATTTGGTGGGTGTTTCTCGTCAAATCGCAGTCCTTGCTTATCAGCTGGGGGCAGGTTTTGTGGATGCTTTCACACCAGTTTCTGCTAGCTTGATTGGGGTCTTAGGGGTTGCCCGTATTGAATGGGCCAAATGGGCGAAATTCCAAATCAAGATGCAAGGATTCTTCTTCGTCTTAGGTTCTATCTTTATCTTTATTGCGATTGCGATCGGGTTGCAATAATCAAGTACTTTCAATCAGAAAACGTGGTTGCCGGCAGAGTTTCGGTGACTGCGTTTTTATTTTCTCCAAGGCTAAAGGGCCTAGTGAACGTATCTTTTCCCAAAAAAAGGAGAAGGGGCTATACTCAAGTAAACGAGCCAAACCGGCGGGGATGAGCAGAAACCGTCGGCGACACTACTTACAAGGAGGAGCCTTATGAAAGCTGAAAAACAGTTTCGTGTCAGTGGAAAGGAAAAAATCAAACTAAACGAGTGGGCCACCGCGCCGAAAAAAGCCATTGCTAAAGGGGATATCAAAAAAGAAATCGCCAAAGATATCAAAGTCTTAAAAGAAAACCAGGAAATGCTTTATGCCCAAGATCGTCGCAGTGTGTTGATACTATTTCAAGCGATGGATGCGGCGGGGAAAGATTCCATGATTGAACACGTCATGAGTGGAGTCAATCCCCAAGGCTGTAGTGTCACCAGTTTTAAGAGTCCGACTAGCCGCGAACTAGATCATGATTATTTGTGGCGGATTCATCGGGAAGTCCCTAGCCGCGGGGATATCAAGATTTTCAATCGTTCCCACTATGAAGATGTGCTGATTACTCGCGTCCATCCTGAGATATTGGTGGGCAATCACCTGCCGGATATCTGGGATGTGAAAGACATCGACGAAGCTTTTTATCAAAAGCGCTACAAACAAATCAAGCATTATGAAGATTATTTGGCAGATCAAGGTGTGGTAATTTTGAAATTTTTCCTCCACTTGTCAAAAGAGGAACAGAAAAAGCGCTTCATCCGCCGTATCGAAATCCCTGAGAAAAACTGGAAATTTTCCGAAGCCGATGTCAAAGAACGGCAGTATTGGGACCAATACCAAGCAGCCTATGAACAAGCCATCAACGCCACCAGTACCAAAATCAATACGTGGTATGTGATTCCCGCCGATGACAAGTGGTATTCTCGTCATCTGGTGTCAGAAATCATCAATGAACGCATTGAAGAATTGAACTTGTCCTACCCTGAAGTCACAGATGAACGACGAGTGGAGTTGCAGAGTATTTTGAAAGTACTAGAAAAAAATGACTAAATCGCCGGTGAATCACCTTTACTTACGATTTTTGTAGGTAGAGGTGTTTTTTTGATAAAAGGAAGTTTCAAGTTACGTTTGGCGATGTAGAGTTAGCCGAGTTTGTCGAAGCTTACTAAGTCATTACCAGTGTGCCGATAGTGAGAATGCCATCGAAAATACATAAAAATCTTTTTGAGGCTTCGGAAGTTGCCAACTCCCATAGAGGTAATCTTTTTCTTTTGAAAATGGCTATCGTATAATAAAGATACAAGCAAGTTTGCAGTTGCAGCTAAAGTGGCCTAGCGAAACAAGAGGGGGCTAGGCTGTTTTGAATAGGAGGAATCCAAATGACCAAACTCAATCAAGTCGCGGTAGTCGATATCGGTTCCAACACCGTTCGTCTGGTAATCTACCAACTGACGGCCCGCTATGATTTTCATGAATTGCAAAATGTCAAACTACCTGTACGACTCTATCAATATTTGGATGAAGATAAAAACCTTAGCGCCACCGGGATTGACAAGCTGATTGAAGTGATTAGGCTGTTTCAAAAAGTGATGGCTCATTACCAATTGGATGATATTATCGCCACGGCCACAGCGGTTATTCGGCAAGCGCAAAATCAAGAAGCGGTCTTGCAGCAAGTGCAGGAGGCGACGGGGCTGGCCTTGCGCTTGTTGTCAGATGAAGAAGAAGCAAGCTACGGGCAGTATGCAATTGCACGTTCGACTCAGTTTAATGAAGGCTACACGGTAGATATGGGTGGTGGCAGTACGGAGATTACTTATTTCAAAAATGGTGTCATCAAAAACTCCCACAGTTTTCCTTTTGGAGTAGTGACTTTGACGGAGCTGTTTTATCAAGGGGATGCCAAGAAGGCGGAAGCCAAGGCGCGGGCTTATATCATGGCGCAGTTTGAAAAAATGAAATGGCTTAAGCCTCGGAAACTGCCAATTATTGCTATTGGGGGAAGTTCACGGAATATCGCTAGTGTCCACCAACGAATGACCGATTATCCCATGTCAGGCATCCATGAATATGAAATGAAGCGCCAAGATTTACAGGCAACTTATGACTTGTTTTGCAAATTGACAGTCGCTGAAAAACAAGAGCTGGATGGTCTTAGCCGCGATCGGGCGGATATTATTGCACCAGCGAATTTGACGTATCTGTGCTTGTATGAAATCACAAAAGCTGAAAAATTTGTTTTCTGCTATCGGGGACTGCGGGAAGGCCTGCTGATGGCGCGAATCAATCAAGAAGCGCCCCATGCCTATACCCCGAACAATGTTCAAAAAAATACGATTATTCGGTTGGCGGATTTGTATCTGGCTGATACCATCGGGGCCTCCCAACGCTTGACGATAGCCCAAAAATTGGTGGCAGAACTTGAGCGGACGGGTTTGCTGTATCCCACGCGGAAACTGATGGCTTACCTTGAGTCAGGGACTTATTTGTACCATCTAGGGGCTTATGTGGAACAAGAAGAAAGCTCGATGCACTCTTTTTATCTGATCATCAATTCCAATCTTAGCGGCATCTCCCATAAAGAACGACTTTCGCTGGCTTTGATGGCAAGTTACAAGAATAAATCCTTGTTTAACCAATTTTTGGATCAGTATCGAGGTTGGCTGGAGGATGAAGAGCTGCAAGTCATTCGCGAAGTGGGGAGCATTATCAAGTTTTGCGATGCGTTGGCGATTACCCGGGTCAATGAAGTGCAACAGCTGCAAATACTCAAAAATGAAAAAGGCTATACGCTGGCGATATCATGGACGTACAATCCTTTGGCGGAATACTATCGGGCAACCCGTCAAAAGAAGAATTTGGAATATGTGCTAGGTAAAAAAATCCGCCTAGCCTTTCGACAAGAGGAGGGGCAATGATGGTGCAAAAACAACAACCTCCTCGTTTTGTTCATCGAGATATCAGCTGGATCTTGTTTAATCGTCGCGTGATTTTGGAGGCCTATGATGATAGCAATCCCTTGTTGGAACAGCTGCGCTTTTTGGGGATTGCGGCTAATAATTTGGACGAGTTTTTCATGGTGCGGGTGCCACGGATGCAGTCTTTGGCTCGGCTACCAGAAAAACAAATAGACAAACTCACTGGCTGTACCCAGGAAGCCTTGTTGGAGGAGCTGACAGTTAAAAACCGAGAAAACTTAGAGTTGCAGTATCAACGCTTGGCTGAGTTAGAAAAGCGACTGGCGAAAAAACACTATTATTTGAAAAGCTTTGCCCAGCTAACCGTACGAGAAGCGGCTCAGATGGGACGTCTGTTCAAGGAGACCATCTTTCCGACTTTGGCGCCGATGGGGGTAGATGCTTATCATGCCTTCCCTCGGTTATTGGAAAAAGCTTTGCATCTATGGGTGGGCTTAAAGGAGTTGGAAACTGGTGAAACGAGGGAGGCGATTTTGCCGATTTCTAATCGCTTGCCTCGGGTGATCCAACTTTCCCCCCGCCGCTTTATCTTGATAGAAGAGGTGATTGCCCACTTTTTGCCACAAATTTTTGTGGGCAATCAGGTGACCAGTGCGTTTGTCTTTCGTATCACCTATGACCATGATCTCGCTTTTGAAGAAGATGACCAAGAAGACCTTTCCCAACAGATGTCAGAGTATCTGGAAGAACGAAAAAAAGGCTTGCCGGCTCGGCTAGAAGTGGGGAGCTTGTCGACGATTGATGCTGGCGATCCAACGCATCTACTAAGAGAGTTGGGCCTGTGTCAGCGGGATTTGTACCAAAAAGCTGCCCCCATTGATTTGACCTTTTTGTTTGATTTGGTGGCGACCATCGGTGAGAAAAACCCCGCATGGCTGTATCCGCCAGCAAAACCCTTATATGATCCCCGCTGGCAACCGACACGTATTTTGAAGACCTTGGATCACGAAGATTTGCTCTTGCAGCATCCTTATGATTCCTTTAGAGGTGTCTTGTCTTTATTGGAGGCGGCGGTAAAAGATCCCGATACCATCGCTATCAAACAGACCTTGTATCGGATGGCCAAAGATTCACAAGTTATTAAATTATTGAAAAAAGCAGCGAAAAAAGGCATTCAGGTCACGGTTTTAGTCGAGATCAAAGCACGGTTTGACGAAGCGAGTAATTTGCATTGGGTGGAAGAATTGGAAGCAGCTGGCTGTTTTGTAAGCTACGGGTTTCCCAATATGAAAACCCATAGCAAGGCGTTGTTGATCGTGCAAAATAAAGGCGGCGACATCAAGCGCTACGCCCAGTTTGGGACGGGAAATTACAACGAAAGCAACAGTCAACAATACACGGATATCAGCTTTTTTACCGCCCGAGAAGAGTATGTCAGCGATTTGACGGACTTTTTCAACTATCTCACCGGCTATCGCAACCATCCTCAGTATCAAAAAATCGTCACTTCGCCAGAGGACATCCGACAACTGGTGGTGACTAAAATCCAACAAGTGGTGGCCGACTATCAGTCGACAGGTGTCGGTAAAATCTTTGCTAAAATGAACGCTTTGACTGATCCGCTGCTGATTGAGAAACTTTACGAAGCGAGTCAAGTGGGGGTGCCGATTCATTTGCAAGTACGGGGGGCTTGTTGTCTTGTGCCACAGGTGCCAGGTCTTAGTGAAACAATCCAAGTTAGCAGCATTGTTGGGCGCTTTTTGGAACATGCGCGGATTTATGCCTTTACGACATCAGCAGGCACTGAAAATTGGATTTCCTCGGCAGATTGGATGACGCGAAATATGGTGGGGCGTGTGGAAATTGCGACCCCCATCAACCAAACCAGTTGTGAAAACTTATTGACTCATCTGATCCAAGTCTATGAAAGTGATCAACGCAAGGCCTATTTTTTACATGAAGATGGGGAGTATCGCCGGCTGACTCCGAATAACGGGATTTCGGCTCAAGCCATCTTCTTAACCGAGGCACTGCGCAAGACGACGAATATTGTTGCTCGCCAGCAACTGTTGGTGGATCAACTGCGGCGCCTACCTAAATAAACGATGGAAAAGCAAAACGAACCAACTCTTAGCTGGCACAGGTTGTGGCTGACTTAAGAGACGGTTCGTTTTTTTATAGACTACATTTGGCTTTAGGGGTTTCTGCAGTTTTTCTTAAATGATAGCGACGGGGAAACTCAGCGAGTTCGACGATTTTCGAGCCCAGCTGAGAGGTGACAGGGGCTTTGTCAACAGGTGTCGTAAGGGAATCTGAGACAGGCGAATTTGAAGCGATGTCACTGGTTTCACTTTGCTTAGGACTGGTGATTTCTTTTGCTTCAGCGGTTTCCTCATGAATCAGTTTCTTGAAATCGAATGGCTCGCCACTGGTACCAAAAGCTTCTTCTTTTTTAGAGAGGTGGTAGTAGACGATTTCTGGTGGTACTCGGAAACGTAGCGGCAAGGCAGTCGTCCCAATCCCGGTATTTACCGAAAGCAAGGTATTTTTGGCGGGGAGGTATAAGCTATCCGTGTAGTTACGTGCGCCCGCCGTTTTCGGGAAGTAACCTGGGAGGCGAATTTGACCGCCATGGCTATGACCAGAAAGCACTAAATCATAGATGGCAAGGTTTTTCACGCGATTGACATAGTCTGGCTGATGCAAAAGTAAAATCTGCCATTCTGCTAGGGTATCTTCAAAGTAAAACTGGGATTTTTCAGTCGTAGGATCGGCAATGCCGGCAATATTTAGAGAAAGCCGCTCGTCAGATCCAAAGACGTCTTCATTGATTAAGACGGTAAACCCAGCGGATTCAAGGATATCTTTGACGAAATAGCCCCCATCACTCTTGTAGTCATGGTTGCCTAATACTGCTAGTTTACCCATGGGTGCGTGAAGTTTTTTGAGTTTCGCAATCAAGGCTGGGGTCTGTTTGACGGGCCATTTTTTATAATCATCAAGTAAGTCGCCGGTGAAAATAATCAAATCTGGCTGATCTGCCATGATGGAACGAATCAATTTGTTGATGCGACGGGGCTTGAACCAACGAGAGAAGTGTAGATCGCTGAGATGGGCAATCACTACATCGCTTTCTTGTTGGAACATATCATAGGCCTCCGAGATATCCAGCACGCGGGACTTATCTTTACGGATGAGGAAATGTTTTTCAATCAGGCGGCGGGGCTCGATAACAAAGGCATAAAAAGCCAATGCAGAAAGGAGCACAGCAAATACAATCAGAATTTTGATAGCCAAAAAAAACATCCTCCTTTCAGTCAACTATGGAATAGCATATAAGAAACCATGCCAAAAAGCAATGGAACATGGACCAAATAAAAATTAAATTTGCGCTTTTTATGTTGCGAATATATTTCAAAGATTGACAGCTGATGTCAACTGAAAATCGTTCTTTTTAACGGATACGAACAGGTGTTCTTATCGTGATTTCATTATAGCGCAAAAGTGAAAAAAAGGCGAGTCCTTTTTTCAAAAAGAACACGCCTATCAAGGGAAAGAGCAGTTAAGGTATTTTGTAATGATCCGAATAGCTAAGAAAAAATCGGGTAAACTATTCCTTTGCAGCCACTGTAGCACTTGTAAAATAGAGAAAAATAGTTATTTTATTTTATTGATAAAAAACGATTTTCGGTGGATTTTGACCGGCTTTTTGCCACGGTTTGCCAGTGCTAAGGCTTGGGCTGTCTGATAGTCTGGGAAGCGCTTTTTGAACCGCTTTGGTAAGAGGAGCAGTAGGCCGTCAAAAGGTGCGGTGAATAAGGCCAGGGCAAGGCTACGACTATCGCTGCCTCTCTGATAGAGGCGAACGAGGGCAAAATGCACCCAAATCATCCCAACCAACACACCACCATAGCGTCCCCACTCAGGAGGCAGCCATCCGAGAGCTTCCACTAATGAAAGTAGCAGGGGGTAGGCAAAGTAGGCACTAGCGAAGAGATAAAAACGCCAGGTCTTTTGCAATTGCCACAAGGAAAGGAAGAAAAAGAAGGCAGTTACCAACACGCCAAGGGGTGGTAAGAGGCTGACTAAGGCTGCGTAAAGCACACCGGCAAAAAGCATGCCTGGACCTTTAAAGAGTGCTGTAATACCTATCAAACAAGCAATCATCACCACTTGCCAGCGAAAATCCGCTGCCGCCAAGCTCGCCAGCGCCAACACGATCCCCCAATGGGCAATCCCTTGTTGGCGGGGATCAGGCTGACGCTGGCCTTTGCCTCTTAACCACGACGCCAATCGCGGGTAATCTTTTTCAAAATCAGTCATGGATGCAGGCCTCCTTTTTTGTGCCTTAGTTGTGACATATTTGTGACATATTATAGTAGAAAAAAATGAAGACAGCCTCCATCTTCAGACTGATTTTTTTCATCACCTTGGCTTTATAGCCTAGTTCCCTCAAATTCCAGCTAGAACCGACGCATCAGGAAAAGCTTTAGCTGCGGATTCCGCCAAAGTTTAGAACTAAATGGGTGGGTTCAGCCTTTCTTAATTCTAACAGCTGTTCATTTTGCTTTTAGCGGATTTGTGCTAAAGTAAGACATGAATTGACGGAAGCGAAAAGTTGTGGGCATCAGTCATTTGTGCCACGGGAAAACAGCCGACGTCAGGAACAGGAGTGGATAGTGATGATTTTTGATTCCCATACCCATCTGAATGCGGAACAGTTTAAAGGAGAAGAAGCCGCGGTTGTGAAACGTGCCCAAGAATTAGGCGTGACCAAAATGGCGGTGGTGGGCTTTGATGCAGCCACGATTGCCAAAACGTTGGAATTGAATCAGCAGTTTCCGGGGGTTTATAGCATTATTGGCTGGCATCCCACCGAGGCGGGAAGCTATACCAAAGCAGTCGAAAAACAGCTGGAGCAACAATTGACTTTACCCAAAGTGGTGGCTTATGGAGAGATTGGCCTGGATTATCACTGGATGGAAGACCCGCAAGATGTCCAAGAGCGGGTGTTTCGGCGCCAGATTGCCATTGCTAAAGAACATGGGTTGCCGATCAGCATCCATATGCGGGAAGCGACTGAGGACACCTACCGTATTTTGAAAGAAGAAGACGTGCGGGACATTGGTGGGATTATGCATAGTTACAGTGGGGATTTGGAGTGGGCCAAGCGCTTTTTGGATTTAGGAATGCATATTTCTTTTTCTGGCGTGGTGACTTTCAAAAAAGCTCTGGATGTGCAAGAAGCCGCGACCGGTGTGCCTTTGGAGCGGTTATTGGTGGAAACTGACGCCCCTTATTTGGCCCCTGTTCCTTATCGGGGCAAGCGCAATGAGCCAGGGTACACTTTTTATGTAGTGGAAAAAATCGCCCAATTACGGGAAATGGCACCAGAAGCAGTGGCAAAACAGACTTACGAAAATGCTCAACGCCTGTTTCGCTTGGCGGATTGATAGGAAAGGGATTTGTGATGACCGACGACAACCAACGCCGCCAAAAACGGCAACAAAAACGAGCCACCCAGCAGTTAGCCGGAGCGCTGAGCCAACCGACTGAGGGCTTTCAAATTGAAGAAATCATCGTAGTGGAGGGCAAAGATGACACGCGGCGCCTCCAAGAAGTGTTGCCGGTGGATACCATCGAAACCATTGGCTCGGCGATTAATGATGAGATTTTGGAACAAATCCAACACGCCCAGGAAACTCGAGGCGTCATCGTCTTTACCGACCCGGATTTTTCGGGGGAAAAGATTCGCAAAACCATCATGGAAGTAGTTCCTGATGCCAAACATGCTTTTTTATCTCGAAAACAGGCGGTCCCTGGCAACAATCGAGGCAGTCTCGGGGTGGAACATGCCAGCGATGAAGCGATTTTGGAAGCTTTGAAAAAAGTCGTCACCCCCTTGACAGCAGCGGAAGTGGCCGCTGCAGATGAACCGAAAATCGCTAGACAAACCTTGATGCAGTATGGTTTAATAGCCGGAGCTGGGTCGAAGCTACGACGAGAAAAGCTAGGGGATTATTTGCGGATTGGCTATACCAATAGCAAACAGTTAGAAAAACGTCTGGCTATGTTTCGGATAACAGAAGCCGAACTGGCGGATGCCATGGGTCAGGTGTTGGCAGACTTGGATAACGAAGAATAGGCGCTATCGCCGGTATTTTTAAGTAAAAGCTAGGTATTACTAGAGGAATTAGAAAACGAGGATAATTATGAAAGATAACCGTGACATCGCGACACCTTCCAAAACCAAAGAAATCCTGCAAAAGCATGGGTTTACTTTTAAGAAAAGCTTAGGACAAAACTTTTTGACGGAACCGAATATTTTGCGAAAAATCGTGGAAACAGGCGGCATTGATGACCAGACCAACGTCATCGAAGTCGGCCCGGGAATCGGCGCGTTGACCGAACATTTGGCCCGTAAAGCCCACCAAGTATTGGCCTTTGAAATCGACGACCGCTTGATTCCTGTCTTGGCGGATACGTTAAGAGACTACCCCAACGTCACGGTGCGGCATCAAGACGTGCTACAAGCCAACTTGCCGCAAGTAACACAAGAGGTATTCACAGAAGACTTGCCCATCAAAGTGGTGGCGAACTTGCCTTATTACATCACCACGCCGATCATGATGCACTTTTTGGAATCGGAGCTGGCGGTGGCGGAAATGGTAGTTATGATGCAAAAGGAAGTCGCTGACCGGATTTCAGCGGCCCCGGGGACCAAAGCTTATGGTTCCTTGACCATTGCCGTCCAGTATTATATGGAAGCAAAGCTAGCTTTTATCGTGCCTAAAACCGTCTTTGTGCCACAACCTAACGTGGATTCGGCTATTTTGAAATTGACGCGACGGCCGCAACCAGCGGTAACCGTGACGAACGAAAAAGCCTTCTTCAAGCTCACCAAAGCGGCCTTCCAATTGCGCCGCAAGACTTTGTGGAATAATCTGATTCACAGCTACGGCAAAGATGAGGCCACAAAAACTTGGCTGACTAACAGTCTTGAACAGGCGGCAATCGATCCAAAACGGCGGGGAGAAACCTTGTCCTTGGAGGAATTTGGTCGGTTGAGCAATGCTATGGAAGCCTTGAAATAATCGAAAAGAAAGCTGTCTTGCTCAAAAAAGAGCGGGCAGCTTTTTTATAATACCAGGTCTAACCATGTTTGGCTTCACGAACTAGCTCAGCTACTGCAGACAGTTGGACTAAGCAAAAGTCGCTAAGTCCAATTCGCATCTTCTCAAGTTAAGTTAAAACCGACACATGATAAAGAGCATCATCTGGCGATTTCGCTTTGATTCTCAAGAGTTGAAGGAGTTAGTTCCGCCTTTTTTTGATAAGCATACCACGCTTTAAATGCGATTAAGTAGCAGCGATTGCCCCTTGTGTTCAGGTTGATAACACCAATAATTGGAAACTTGCAAAAAAGTTTCATTTCTTTTTCGATAGTGTCTTGACAGTTGCCTTGGCTACCAGTAAACTGTAAACAATCAAAGTGTCATGACAGTGGTAGAAGGCCGATTGGTTTGGGGAATTTGGTGGTAATGGCTGTGTTTGCTGTCACAGACAAAATTGGAGGAAATGCAATGAAAAAAATGTCAGTTCGTGAAATTACCGTGGGGGCGCTGTTAATTGCTTTGGCGATCTTGATTCCCAATGTGATGCCGAAAGTCGTCATCGGTCCCGCTTCCTTTACGTTGGGGAGTCATGTGCCGTTATTTATCTCGATGTTTTTCTCGCCGTTGTTAGCGGTGATGGTAGCGATTGGAACAACGGTGGGCTTTTTCATGAGTAGTTTGCCAATTGTAGTCACTTTGCGCGCGGCCAGCCATATCGTTTTTGCGGTGTTGGGGGCCTGGTATTTGCAAAAACATCCGGAAACCGTGTTGACCAATGGCAAGTTCCAGTTGGTAAATATCAAGTTTCAGTTATTTAATCTAATCGTTGGTTTGATTCATAGCGCAGTGGAAGTCTTGGTGGTCTTGGCCTTTAACTTGGTGGATTTAGGAAATGCTGGCAGTTATCAAGGCGGCGCATTCTATTTCTTCTTTGTTTTGATGGGTGTGGGAGGCTTGATTCACTCATTGGTGGATTACAACATCGCTTACTTTGTCACCGCAGCAGTCAGCAAGCAATTTACGATTCCAGTCTTTACCGCGGCGAAGAATCTTTTCCGGAAAAAATCAGCAGCGTAAGGATCAACAACCAAAAAATCCTGTCGGCAATCGTTGTGCTGGCGGGATTTTTTTAGTAGAAGAGCTGTTGCATCGGTTTTTCCGAAAATTAACAGAAAAATCTTAACAAACCCAAGCAAAAGGATTGTAGCAGGGAAAAAAGCGTGCTATATTGGCAGTGGATGAGCGATGCGCTGGTCCAAATTCAGAGTAGGAAATGAAGCGTTAAGTGCTTAGAGGATGGGATGTTGCCTCTTTGACGAAGAGAGATAAGCTTTGGCCGGCTGAGTCTTTCGCGGTTTTGTTTCCGCATTCGCTGCAGTTTGCTGTAGCAGCTCTTAAAGGAGATGCTGACAATGAAACAAAAGATGGATGCCCACAAGATTGCCTTGATGGGTCTGTTGATTGCGATGACGATTGTGTTGTCGCGGATTTTAGGTTTTGAAACAACTTTTCTGAAAATTAGTTTTCAATTTGTGCCAGAGATGGTGATGGGGATGCTTTTTGGACCGTTTTGGTCAGGCATCGGCGCTGGTTTAGCGGATGTCATCGGCATGGGCTTTTTTGCGAAAGCACCTTATTTTCCTGGCTTCACCCTCAATGCGGTGATTGGTGGCGCCCTTTATGGTTGGTTTTTCTACCGAAAAGAAGTCAAATGGCAGAGTGCTTTTCTGGTGACGTTGATTAATACGTTGCTGATTACGTTATTGCTGACGCCACTGTGGTTGCATATGATGTATCAAGTGCCATTAAACTGGGCTTTTTGGAGCACTCGCTTGTTAAAAGCAGTGATCATGTTACCAGTGCAAACGGCGCTACTGTATTATGTCGGACGGGCAGTTCCTTACAAACGATTGGCCAAACGTTTTGCCTAAGCTTCGGCGTTATCATCCCAAACGCTACCAACCGTGATCATTTTGATCACGGTTTTTTTTGGACTATAATACCAAGTCTAACGATGTCTGGCTTCACGAACTAGCCCAGCTTGCGCATACAGTTGGCCTAAGCAAAGAACGCTAAGTCCAACTAGCATCTTCTAGAATTAAGGAGGAATCGACACATAATGTTCTTTATCATGAGTCGGTTCCTCCTTAATTCTCGAGAGCTGAACGAGTTCCTTCAGCCTTTCTAATATGCTTCAAAAGTCTGAAATAGCCTGGCTGACAAGGTTGCCTTGCCTATGCTAGTATTTTTGCTTTACTAGAGGCTCCATTGTGAAAATGATGGGGAGGCTGAATTTTTAAGAAAGCCCATGATTTTTTCGCTCAGCATTTTCATAGGGGGTATTTTTCTCGAAACTTGTGGCAATTATGCTATCATAGGCACAGTGAGAAATGTGTGACGCTTTTGACATCCGGTTAGTGGCCGCAAGTCGTGAAAGCAGATTTTGGAGGAGAAAAGATGCGAGCATTTAAACAAATTCTAGTGGTGCTGGGGGTGGCGGCGCTGATCGTGATTCCGGTAGCGTTGGCGGTATTGTTTTTCACCGGGTATTTTGATGGGGGCACGGCTGATAGTACGACGGCCAGCAGCGTCAAATCTAGTACAAGCCAACCGGCAAATTCTAGTCAAAAAGACAGTGAGACGGCGACTTCTGCGTCTGAAACCAAGGAAACGACGGCTACTAGTGAAGCAAAAAACGATCCGGTGACAGCGTTATTGGATCAGATGAGTCTTTCGGAAAAAGTCGGGCAACTGTTTTTGGCTCGGGTACCGGAAACTGGTCAAATCGAGTCGTTGCAAACCTATGATTTAGGCGGTTACCTGTTATTTGGACGGGATGTGGAAGGCGTGACGGCAACCGAGTTAAAAGATAAGATTGCTAGCTTTCGCGAGGCCTCTAAGTATCCTTTGTTGATCGGTGCCGACGAGGAAGGCGGGACTGTTAGCCGCTTGAGCCGCAACTCGCTGTTGGTGGATCCGCCGTTTCAATCCCCTCAAAGCCTGTATCAAGCAGGGGGCTGGCAGGCCATCACCGACGATACGGTCAGCAAAGCGCAACAGTTGAAGGACTTCGGCATCGATACGGGGCTTTTCCCGATAGCCGATGTGGCGACAGATCCCAACGCTTTCATCTATGATCGTACCATCGGCATGGATGCAGCCGGGACGGAAAAGTACGTGACGACGGTGGTGGAGGCCTTGGCGGGCACCGGATCTGGTTCCACCTTGAAGCATTTTCCCGGTTATGGCAACAATGCGGACAGCCACACGTCGATTGTGACGGATAGCCGTCCTTCGTCGGAGTTGGAAAGTAATGATTTCAAGCCTTTTATCGCGGGAATTAAAGCCGGTGTCGATAGTATTTTGGTTTCCCACAATATCGTCACCGCCATCGATGATCAAAGGCCAGCTTCGATTTCACCAGCGATTCATGAGGTGTTGCGGAAGGATTTAGGCTTTAAAGGCGTGATTATGACCGACGACATGGACATGGCCGGTTTGGCAAACTTTATCACCCAAGAAGAGGCGGGGCTAGCGGCCTTGCAAGCTGGCAACGACCTGATTTTGTCCTCGACTTATGCTGTGCAGATTCCGCGGATTATTGAAGCGGTGGAAGATGGCGAATACAGCCAGGAGGACTTGGATGCTTCGGTTCGGCGGGTTTTGACGTGGAAAGCCGAGCTGGGTCTATTAGCCACTGAATAATTGCAATCACCCCTTCTCCTAAAAAAGTTCGGGGGCTGTGTCACAAGCCCAGGGAACTTTTGCTAAGGAGCGGGGGTTTTTCTGTGGTATCATAGGTTAGAATAGTCGGTGGCAAAGAAGCCGCCGTATAAAGGAGCGAGTTATGAATAACTGTCCAAATTGTGGGGCCCAAGTTCCCGAAGAGGCCCAGTTTTGTCCGACATGTGGCCACGAGCTGCCTGCTGCAGAAAACCGTGGGGCGTTAGCTGAGGAGCAAACAGAGGTGCTTACCGATGCAGCAAGCCAAGGCGCTGTTGACGGCAATCCAACGGGAAGTAGAAGGGAAAGCAACCTAACTGAAAGTCATTCAGCTAATGATCAGCTAGTTGAGGGGATTCCAGCGGATAGCACCCCAACTGAAAATAATTTAGTCGGAGATAGTCCGAATGCAGACAATCCGAATGCAGGCAATCCAGCCGAGAACATCCCTACTGCAAGTCAAGCTGCTGACGAGGAGCTGGCGCCAGTTGCCGCAAAAGTGGAAACAGATTTCCACCAGCAGACTGAAGAGGATGAGCAAGCAATGGGGAATGCACCGGCGTCTCATCTGGAGGCTGGGGAAGTGGATGGCTCCCAGCCAGATTCGGATTCAAATTCAGATCTAGACTCAGATTTGGACGCAACTTCGGATGCAACTTCGACAGCAGCTCCAATCCCAGAGCCAGCTCCAATCCCAGAGCCAGCCCCGCCCGCTACCACCGCTCAGAAGAAAAATTCGTCTGGCCCCACTTTTTCTGAAACTAGTAGCCCAGAAGAGGAGTTGTTGACGGCGGCGACGAAGACCAAAGCCTACGCATCTGGCTATTTTCAGTGGCTTCATGGGAATCTTAAAGCCCCGAGATTGAATCAACACCAAGGTCCGTTGTCCTACAGCCTCATCAGTTTGGTGATAATTTTACTGGCCAATGGGGTGGCCATCAGTCGGCTGTTGAGTACGACGGTTCAGCAAATACTGACCCAAGTCCAGTTGATAGGCTTGAGTTATCGTTATAATGGTCCCCAGTTGTTGTTCTTTTTTGAAATTTTGTTGGATTTGATCCTGAGTGTGGCAGTGATGGTGTTGGTCTATTATTATGTGGCAGCCAAGGTCAATTCCCGAAAGCTTTCTGTTGGAGAGGCTTTGACGGAAATCATCACCCCAGCCGCCTTTTCCGTATACCTCAGCCTTTTAGCCCTGGTGGTAACATTTGTTTTGCCATACTTGCCAGAGATGGGCTTGGCTCTGATTACGGTATCCTTGTTCCTCGTGGTGGCGTCGTTTTTAGGTAATATTTGGCGAACACCGGCGACTAGCTTGAAAGTTAATCGTTTTTATACGACGGTGATTGCGTTATTGATCGTGGTCTTGGTCACCGTGGTTATCAACCGTTTGTTGTTGGGGCAAATGGTGGAGAATTTACCGATTCAACAACAACTTCCTGAGGGCTTTGAGAATTTTTTCAATCAAAATGATTCCTTTTTTTAATCAGTCCGACTTATAGGTAAAAAGCACCCTTCCCGCTGATGACATAGCATCAGTAGGAAGGGTGCTTTCTTATTGCTCAAATTGTGCTTGATAAAGGCGCTTGTAATACCCATCTAAGGCGAGGAGTTCTTGATGGGTGCCTTGTTCGACGATGGCCCCGGCTTCCATCACGAGGATATGATCGGCGGCCTGGATGGTGGCGAGGCGGTGGGCGATGACAAAGCTGGTACGGCCGGCCATCATTTCCAAAAAGGCGGCCTGGATATTGCGCTCGGTGAGGGTGTCCACAGAACTGGTGGCTTCATCGAGGATTAACATCGCCGGCCGGGCAATCATGGTGCGGGCGATGGTCAAAAGCTGGCGCTGGCCGTCACTGATTTTGAGGCCTTGTTCACCGATGATGGTATCCAGACCGGCTGGCAGTCGCAGCACGTATTCGGACATATAGGTTTTCTTGAGGGCAGCCCAAATCTCGTCTTCAGTAGCGTCGGGCTTGCCGTAAGTCAAGTTGTCGCGCAGGGTGCTATCAAAAAGCCAAGTGTCCTGAAGCACCATGCCGAAGCTTTGCCGCAGACTGTCTCGGGTCAGGTAGTTGATGTCGTGGTCGTCGATGGTGATGACCCCGGCATCCACTTCGTAAAAGCGCATCAGCAAATTGACCAAGGTGGACTTGCCGGCCCCGGTTTTCCCTACGATTGCGACCGTTTCGCCGGGCTTGGCGCTAAAGCTGAAATCGCGAATCAGCGGCTGTTGCGGGTCGTAGCTAAAAGCGACATTGGCAAAAGTCACAGCTCCCCGGACAGCCGTCAAGGTCTTGGCATCTGGGCTATCCGGACGTTCTTCCGGCTGGTCGATGATTTCAAAAGTCCGACTCAAGCCAGCCAAAGCGGTTTGAATCTGGGTGGTGATACCGGAGAGTTCGATAAAAGGCTTGGTAAATTGGCTAGCATAGATGGTGAAACTGGAAATCATCCCGACGGTTACCAGTTGGCTACCTTGAAGGACCAACAACGCCCCTACGAAACCTACCGCCACATAGGCCAAATGATCCACAAAACGAGACATGGGATTGGTCAATGAAGAGGAGAATTGGGCCCGTTGTCCGCGTACATAAAGCTCTTGGTTGAGGGCTTCGAAAGCTGTTTGGTTGGCAGCTTCGTGGTGAAAAGCCTTGACGATTTTTTGATTGCCCACCATCTCGGTGACGAAGCCGGAGATATCCCCCACGATGGCTTGTTGCGAGACGAAATCTTGCTGGGAACTTTTGGCGACCCACCAGCTTACCAAGAAGATCACCGGCGTAGCAAAGAGGACGACGGCGGTGAGGACGAGGCTCATGTTTAACATTACCACTAAAGCGATGCCTACGATTGCCAAGCCGGAAAAGACTTGGTTGAACACCGCGGAGACCGCCACAGAGATGTTGTCCATGTCATTGGTAAAGCGGCTGACGATATCCCCATGAGCCGTCTGATCGTAATAGCGTAAGGGCAGCTTGTTTAGCTTCTGAAAGGCTTCTTTGCGGAGAGCGGCTGCCGACAAATAAGCGACGCGATTGCCCAGTCGTTGAATCAACAATTGGCTGAGGACTGTCAAAAGAACGACGCTAGCAAATTGGAACAGGACCAAGCGTAAGCCGGCAAAATCCACTTGGCCGGCACCAATCAGGCGATCAATCCCGCGACCGATTTGCCAAGTCATAAAGACGGAGGTGCCGCCAGCGACGACTCCCAATACCATGGCTGTTATAAAGTAACTGGGGTAGGCCATGAGATAAGGCATGAAGCGTTTTAAAGCTTTTTGTTTGGTGGTTTTCATGACACAGCACCTTCTTCCTGAGAGGCTACGATGGCTTGATAGGCGGCGTTTGACTGCACCAATTCTTGATGGGTCCCGACACCCACCAGCCGGCCTTCCTCCAGCACGAGGATCTGATCGGCTTCAGCGATGGAACGGACCCGCTGCGAGACGATCATGACGGTCCCTTGCAAATCTGTTGCCAAGGCCCGACGCAAATTTAAATCCGTTTGATAGTCCAAGGCGCTTAGGGAATCGTCCAAAATCAAGAGCGCCGGTTTGGCAATCACTGCACGGGCGATGGTCAAGCGTTGTTTTTGCCCACCGGAGAAGTTTTTGCCACCTTCAAAAATCGGCGTGTCCAAGCCTTGCGGTAAAGCTTTTACAAAATCAGCGGCTTGGGCTAATTGCAGCGCTTGCCAACAGTCTTCGTCGCTGGCGTCGGCTTTGCCCCATTGGAGGTTTTCCCGAATGGTTCCGCTGAAGAGCACAGCGGTTTGAGGAACCATGGCGATTTGTTGCCGCAAGTGAGATAGGGACCATTTGCGGACGTCCAAGCCATCGACTGCGACAGCTCCATTGGCTACATCATAAAAACGGGGAATCAGCTGAGTTAACGCGGATTTGCCACTACCGGTAGGGCCGATGATACCCACCGTGCTGCCCGCAGAAACGCTAAAAGTGAGGTCTTGCAATACCAGACCGTAATCCTGGGCAAAGCGAAAGTCTACCTGGTCAAAGGCGATGGTGGCCCCGGCTTTTTCAGTAGCTGTCGTGGAAGCAAAGCCTGGTGAAGTCGCCGCTAGCGGTGTCGCGCCAGCCGCCGTTTCCCGAATCAGCGGGGTGGTGGCGAGCACGTCATTGACACGTTGGGCGGAAGCCGCCGCTCGGGTAAAGATAATTACCAAGTTGCTGACGACGATCAAGGCCAACAACATCTGATTCATGTAGTTTACCAAGGCGAGAATCTGTCCTTGGGCGAGGTGGCCGCTATCGACTTTGAAACCACCGAGATAAAACAAGACTAAAATACCGAGATTCATGATCAACGTCGTGGCGGGTGTCAACAATGCTGACAAATTGGCGACGCGAATATTGACTCGGGCCAAATCGTCGGTGCTACTAGCAAAATGTTGGACTTCCCGCTCCCGGCGCGCAAAGGCCCGAATCACCCGCACCCCGCTAAGATTTTGGGTCACCAGCTGGTTGAGGTGGTCCAGCTTTTGTTGGACTTGTTTGTACAAAGGGACAGTCCCCCGAATGATGAAAAATAACACGAGACAGAAGAAAGGCAAGGTGATCAAAAACACCAGGCCGGCTTGCCAATCGATTACAAAGGCCATGATCACGGCCCCGACACTGAGAAACGGCGCCCGCACCACTAGCCGGATCAACATCGCCAAAGCCAGTTGCAGCTGATTGACATCGTTGGTCATGCGGGTGATTAAGGTGTCGGTACCGAAGCGATTGAGGGCTTGGTGATCCAGTTGGTTGATTTTCTTCATCAATTGATTGCGTAGCTCCGTGCCGAAGCCTTGAGAAGCGATGGAGGAAAAATACTGGCAAATCACCGCACAGCCCAAGCCCACCACCGACAGCACCACCATGGCTATCATCATGCGCCAGACCTCGCCGGAATCATTGGTCCGAATTCCTTGATCCACGAGCCGCGCCATCAATAAAGGTAAAAACAGTTCAAAGACAGCTTCTAAAAATTTGAAAAATGGACCAAGAATAATCTGTTTGCGATAGTCCTTGGCATAGGGCAATAGCTTAATCACAGGAACACTCCTTTTTCACCGCCTAGCCAGAAAAAGATCGGCCAGCAGTCACTTATCTTCCTATTTTAGCGGAAAATGCCGGGAAGCAAAAGAGGCCAGTTTTTTTGCTGGAAAAAACGGAAGATCAGGGGATGGCTTGCTAGGAGAAAGAGGCTGCTCGTACGAAAAAAAAGAGACCGCTAAAGAAATCGCGGGTCTCTTAGAAAAACTTAGTGAGCGCAGCTAGTCGAAGGGTTCGTCTGGGCGCTTCCTACGATTTTAGACGAACGCATACTGTCCGCCTCCAGCCAAATGCTTACCTTGAAGTGGGGCATCTTAAAGGGTCATGAGGGGATATGCTCTTGGTTTGTCTCTGCCAAGATTTTTTCGATTTGTTGCAACACACCTTGTTCTTGATTGGAAGCGATGATGGTTTTGGCACTGGCTTTGACGGCTGGTTGGGCGTTGGCCATGGCGTAGCTAAAGCCGGCGTGTTGGAGCATTTCCAGGTCATTGCCACTATCGCCAAATGCCGCCACTTCCTCATCGGCAATCTGCCAGTGGGCTTGGAGACGCTTTAGACCATTGGCTTTGTGAATGCCCGGAATGATCAAGTCGACATCTCCGTGACCACTGGAGACCGGCGTTATCCGGCCGGCAAATTTCGCCGAGAGACTGGCAATCAACGGTTCGACATTGGCCACAGTAGTGCTGAGGGCAAACTTAAATAACGTATCTTCAGGTAAGTCTCTGAGATTTGCCACGGTGGTTAGGCGATGGTAATAGCGGCTGGCGTGTTGAATAAAGGTTGGGTCCTCGCCGTCTTGGACATAGGCACTATTTTTCCCGCATATCAGGGTGTGGACCTCCGCATAATTAGCTAGCTCGGCTAAAACTTCCTGGATGGTTTCGGCAGCCAGTTCTCCGCAGAAAACTTCTTCCTCGGCTTCCACCACGTAGGCGCCGTTTTCCGCGACAAAGGCCAGTTGTGAGGCGATTTCCGGGAAAAAGGAGCGGAGTTGGTAATACTGATTGCCGCTAGCGACGACAAATTTGATGCCTTGTGCTTGGAGCTGGGGATACAACTCTTGAAACCAACGACGATCGTAATCTTGCTGATTGTTCAAAAAGGTGCCATCCATGTCGACGGCGATGAGTTTAATAGGCATTGGCTTACTTCCTTTCTGTGGGGTTTGTAGTGTCGGCGGTTACTGGTGTGCAAAGATCAAAAATCCTGATGAGCAGGCAGGCACCTGATGACCATGTTCTTTCTCTTTAAGCATGTCCGGTCAGGGGGGAAATGTCAATCAGGAAATGGCGCAAAAAAAGGGTCCTCCTTGGTTACCAGCGGAAAAGTACGGTATACTAGGGCCATCAAGCAACTGTCTGGCCTAAGTGCTGACAGTAGAAAGGAAGGATTATGGAAGATTTTATTCAAGTCGTCTTGCTCTTTTTTATTTATTCCTTGATTGGGTGGCTATGGGAGACGGTGTATTGCTCCTTGAAGGCCCATCATTTTGTTTACCGGGGATTTTTGGTGGGACCGATCACGCCAATTTATGGCTTTGGGGTCTTGGCGGTGCTGTACTTTTTACAGCCTCTTCATGACAATTTATTGTTATTGTATGTCAGTGCGGCGGTCTTGGTGACGCTGTTGGAGTATGTTACGAGTTTTGCGTTGGAGAAACTATTTCATGCTTCTTGGTGGGATTACAAAGACGTGCCCTTGAACATCAACGGGCGAGTGGCGATTCCGGTATCGTTATTTTGGGGTGTCGGCTGCGTCTTCATCGTTCGTGTCGTACAGCCAGTAGTGGAACAACTGGTGCAACGGCTGTCGGAACAGTTTGGCTTTTATTTGCCGGTGGTGCTCCTGTGCATCATCTCCATGGATTTGGGCTATACTCTGGCCAACTTGGCAGCTTTCCAAAGTGCGGTGCAACGCTTGAACCAAACGGTAGAAAAACGCACCGAAGAACTGAGGACGGGCTTGGAAACCTCCAAAAAAGAAGTGTCCCGGCGTTTGGAATGGGCTAGCTATTTGCGGGAACACCCTGAGGAGATGGCCAATCTGCCACGGTTGAACTTCAACCAACGACGATTGCTGAAAAGTTTCCCTGGTTTGCGCTTAGAAAATGTCAAAAACCTAGAAGAATTGAAACGATTGTCGGAAAATCTTCGCAAAAAAAGAAAATAATATTACGTTTTTGTTACAAAGGAAAAGTGGGGAGAAGAGGTCAAGCTCCCCACTTTTTCTATTTTTTTTCAAAAAAATCAGAGGCGCACCACCACTTTTGGGGCAGACTTGTAACAAATTGTTAAGAGAATGAAACAATTCCGCCGATTTCTCTTTGTATAATGAATCAGATTGGAAGTCATGGGTGCCTGTCACCTATGAGGAGATGTGTTTTTGAAAATCGTTGAAGGGGTGTTGGATTTTTGAAGCAGAGATTGACTGTGGCCCTTGTTGGACTCTTATGTTTAAACTTGGTCGCACCGGTTGTAGCCAGCGGAGAAACTCTCGATGAGCTGAATCGTAAAGAAAACGCCGTAATGCAACAAAGTGAAGAAAT
The DNA here is from genome assembly GCF_009933255.1 of Enterococcus diestrammenae. Lineage (GTDB taxonomy): Bacteria > Bacillota > Bacilli > Lactobacillales > Enterococcaceae > Enterococcus_C > Enterococcus_C diestrammenae. The sequence goes on from NZ_MAEI01000054.1 coordinate 362,210, forward strand.
TTCTGGTGAGGTCCAGACGGCATTGACCGCCGCCAATGAGACCTACGACAAAGTCACCGAAGCCCGGGAGGCCGTAGCGGAAAATCAAGCCGCTATCGAAAAAGCCAAAGCGGAAATCGTGACCACACAAGAAACAATTGCCAAACGCCGGACCGTCGTCGCGGATCGGCTGAAATCCATCCAAGTTAACGGCGGGATGGAGTATAACTGGACCGCGCTATTGGACGCGGAAAGCATCACCGATTTTATCAACCGAGCTGTCGCTATCAACCAGCTACAATCCTCGGAAAAAGAGAAAATCGATAGCCTCCACGCTGAAAATGAAAAGCTGGTGGCTCTCCAAAAAGAAGTGGAAGCCAAGCAAGCGGACCTTAAAGAAAACGAGGCTAACTTGGAAACCCAAGCGGCTGAGTTGGAAGAGCGCATCGCTGACTTGCAACAACAGCTAAAAAATAACCAGGCAACCTTAGCCGACATCGCGAAATCCAAGGAAGTCGAAAAAGATCGCCTAGCTGCTGAAAAAGCTGCCAAAGAAAAAGCTGCGAAGGAAAAAGCGGCTGCCGCCAAAGCCAAAGCCGAAAAGGCCGCCGCTGAAAAAGCTGCCGCTGCCGAAAAAGCGGAAGCCGAAAAAGCAGCCAAAGCCGAAGCCGATCAAGCAGCCGCTGCCAAAGCCGAAGCCGATGCGAAAGCGGCTGAAGCAAGCAGCAGTGCTAAAGAAAGTAGCGAGGAAAGCAGTACCTCCAGTGAACCAACTGTCGAAGCGCCAGCTGAAAGCGAAGAACAACCAGAAGCTAGTGCACCAGAAACCGAAGACAGCACGGAGGCAGAGGAAAGCGAGGATACTCAAACCTCTGGCGACTACCGGGTAGCTACCTTTGAAAGCACGGCCTATTCTTGGATGGAAGCTGGAGCATCACCTTATACCGCTTCAGGTACCGATTTACGGACCAACCCACAAGCCGTGGCTGTCGACCCAAGCGTGATTCCGCTGGGGACTGTCGTGGAAGTAGAAGGATACGGAATCGCCGTTGCCTTGGATACCGGTGGCGCCATCAAAGGCAATATCATCGACGTCCATATCACTGATTTAGGGGCATGTTCCGATTGGGGCCGCCGCCAAGTCCAAGTGAAGATTTTTAATTAAGATCAAACCGCAGTGAGAAATGACTCGCTGCGGTTTCTTTATGTCTGCAAAAGTTAGGACCACCCCCTCGACTCACCGCCTGCCAGATTGCATGTCGAAGCTTAACCAGCTGCTTTTTGACAGATGGCAAGGGATGTGTCAAAATTTGGCTGTGAACCCATCATTTTAGTAACGTTTCTTGGAAGGCGGAGGGGGCCAATGTAGGACAGTGACTTGCCGCCAACTCGCCGCCAATTGGAAAGGACCCATTATGAAAAATTTGTATTTATGGCTGTTACGCCATTTTATCCGGCCTCGCCGCAACACCTCCAACGGTGACGTGCAGGTGGCTTATCTGATGAGTTTTGCCGACAATGATGCCGGGTTGATCCAAGAACTGGCGCAAACTTATGGCGACAGTTTTTTGCTGTGCCATACGCCCAACATGACGGAAGCCGCAGCAAATCTGGCCCGAAAGCTACCGGCTGGGCAGCTAGCGACAGCCCTTTACACCCCAAAAGAACTCTTGCTAGGGGACACGTTTCGCAAGCTAAAGCAAGCCCAAGTGGTGGTGGTGGATAATTATTTCCCTGAGCTAGCGGAATTGGCCGCCCCCAACCGCAAGATTATCCAGATTTGGCATGCGACAGGGGCCATCAAGGAGTTTGGCTGGGGCGATCCCAAGACAGCGACTCGTAGTCGGGGAGATCAGCGGCGTTTCCAGCGGGTGTACGATAGCTTTACCCATGTGGTGGTGGGCTCTGAAATGATGGCGCAGGTGTTTAAGGACTGCTACCACTTACCCGACGAGGTGTTGTGTCGTCTGGGGGTACCCCGGACGGACCATTTTCAGCCGGCGATGAGCCAGTCGTTGCAGCAGGTAGATGATCAGTTGACTACTCAACCAGCCCCGCAGCCAATTTCTCAGGCTCTCTCTAAACTAGCAGGGGCAACCAGCGACCATCAAAGCGCTACCAAGGGAAAAAGGATATTGTATGTCCCCACCTATCGTGATACTATAGAAGAAATGCGCGCTGTGACTGATGCTGCCTTTAAGGCCTTTGCTCAGCTGGCGCCGGACGTGACGTTTGTGGTGAAATTACACCCCCATGCTGAAGCGGCCATCCCGATTCCTGACGGGGGCAATCTGCAGCCAGCCAAGGGGACATTGACTGAGTTGATGGCCCGAGGCGATGCCTTGATCACCGATTATTCCTCCTGCGTCTTTGATTTTATGTTGATGCAGCCGGATGCACCTTATCTGTTTTTCTGCCCAGATTTGGCCCATTACCAAAGGACCACTGGCTTACAAGCTAGCTTTCAAAAGCAGATGACTCCTCGGATTGCCGAGACATCAGAGGCTTTGCAACAGCTAGTCGAGACGCTGGTGGTAGCTCCGTCTCCTGGGACCAGTGGACAGGATCAAGAGGAGGCTTTTTCGCCAGCGACTATCCGGGACAGCTGGCATCGGTATAATGACGGACAGGCCGTCTCTCGTGTGGTAAAATTAATCAAGAGCTTGACCGACTGATAGGAGCCCCTAGCAGTCGTTACATAGAGTAAACAGTCGGAGGTGACTAGAAGGATGGAAACGGAATATATCAGCGGCTTGCCGGTGGACAATCTGACGCGGCAAGATATCGTAGCGGACCTGCCCCGTTACCTCGCCTCGGATCAGAAGATGATCGTCACCAGTGTCAATCCCCAAATCGCCATGCAAGTGGACCAGTTTCCCAAAGTCCGAGACTACATCTTGCGGGCCACCCACCGCTTACCTGATGGGGTGGGCGTGGTGAAGATGTCCAAATACCTCGGGGGCAATATCCGCGAGCGGGTCACCGGCATCGACGTGATGGACGATTGTCTCCACTATGCCGATGCTCATGGCTGCCGGATTTTCCTCTATGGTGCCAAAAAAGAAGTGGTGAAACTGGCTGCCGAAAACATCAAAAAAGATTATCCTCAGCTGACCGTCGCAGGCTTCATCGATGGCTATACCAAGCTCAAAGCTGCGGAAATCGCTGATAAAATCAATGCCACCAAGCCGGACTTTCTCTTTGTCGCCTTGGGTTCACCGAAGCAAGAGCTATTTTTGGAAGATCAAATCGACCGCCTCAATGCCAGCGTCTATCTCGATGTGGGAGGGACCTTTGATGTCTTATCCGGTACCGTCAAACGGGCGCCACAGATTTTCATCAAACTAAACATCGAATGGCTTTACCGTTCCTTAAAATATCGCCGTCCCGAACGCTTAGTGCAGATCGTCCAATACATGGTGAAAAGCTGGCGTATGCGGGGCCATTCGCGGGCGATGGCGGCAGAGAGCCAACGCCGGGCTGAAGCGGTCAGCCAAGAAAAAGCCAATAAATCGCAGGAATCCAAAGCCGAACCAAAAAACAACGGCTAAGATTGACATTTTATGGTAAAATGGTCTTTGTTCGTAATAGGCCAGACATCCAAGCCAGCTTACTTGGCTAAGATTGCTCACTTACCATAAACAAAGCAGTTGCTAGGCCCAGCGCCAAGCAGTGAGTTTACATGGAAGAAGCAGTGATGCACAAATCAACTCAAGGGATGTCCCCAGCCTAGTTTCAAACGGCTGATCAGAGACCACCTTACCTAGAGGATTCTAGGTGAGTAAGTGGTGATAGCAACTGGAGCACTTGAGCTGATGAAGGAACAGACTTTTATCGCCGGTCGCCGTTGCTAGGAGCAAGGGAGGCCGGCTTTTTTTGTGGTTATCGCTTCCTACGCAGTCTGGGCAGTGCCTCAGCCAGTCAGATTTTTTAATAAGGAGAATTTCATTTGGAAAGTAAGAAAGTCAAGATCAGAGCCCGGCTTCTGACGAAAGAATTTGATCTACTGAAGAAAAAATCCGATAAGATCAAGCGCCTCTTTCACATCGGCAAACAAGACGTGGAGACGTTTTGGGCCATCAAAGGGGTAGACTTCACGATTTATGACGGAGAGAGCGTGGGGCTGATCGGGGTCAATGGCTCCGGGAAATCCACCCTATCAAACGTCATCTCAGGGATCATTCCCCCGACATCGGGTGAGCTAGAGATCAACGGCGACACCTCGATTATCGCCATCGGTGCCGGATTGAAAGCCCAACTCACCGGGATTGAAAACATTCGGTTGAAATCTTTGATGAGCGGCTTGTCCCATAAGGAAATCGATGAACAGATGGACGACATCATCGCTTTTGCCGACTTAGGAGATTTTATCAATCAGCCAGTCAAGAGTTATTCCAGCGGGATGAAATCACGGTTGGGCTTTGCCATCGCCGTGCATCAAAACCCGGATATCCTGATTATCGACGAAGCCTTGTCCGTCGGGGACGAAACCTTCTATCAAAAATGTGTCGACAAGATTTTGGAGTTCAAAGCCCAAGGCAAAACCATCGTCTTTGTCAGTCACTCCCTCGGTCAAGTCCAAAAACTTTGTGACCGTACTATTTGGATGCACTATGGCGAGATGCGGGCATTTGGTCCGACGCCAGAAGTTGTCGAGGAATACAAAGAATTTACCAACTGGTTCAAAGGCTTGAGCAAAAACGAAAAAATCAAGTACCAAAACGAACAAAAGAATGCTCAAAAAACCTTTAACCTTGAGACCCTGGCTGAACGGGAAAAAGCCAAAGGAGATGCTGCTGAACTGCAAGCCATCGAAACTTTGACACAACGGAGTAAAATCGGTGAGAAGATGGCGGTCAGCACTAGAGTCATCTTAGGATTGACGATTGTCATTACTTTGTTTGCCTCCATCGTCAGCTTCAATGGGGCGGCTTTGTCAGGAATTATGGAGTCACCGATTGAGTTTATTCAGAAGCAGTTGGAGAAGTTTGGGGATAGTTTCAATCGAAAATTCAATAGTGATTTGAATCAGAAAGCAACTGTTATCGCATTGCCGGATGAAAGCGGCGATTCGCTACCATTATTAACGATGAGTGAAAAGGAAGATACGAATCCTGTTCTGGTCGCTCATTATCAATTCCAAGACGAGAAACAATGGCAAGGAGGACGTACAGTTGTCTGAAGTTTGGTTAATTATAAAAGAACAAGTTGCTAATATCCGGACGATATTCCGGTTGTCTCGGTACGAAGAAAAAGCCACGTATCAAAGCCATTATTTGGGCCTGTTGTGGCAGATTTTGAACCCAGCGATTCAGATTGGCATTTATTACCTAGTGTTTGGTGTGGGTGTCAATGGAAAGAATCTTGTTGATGGAGTACCGTTTTTCGGATGGATGTTAATTGGGATGACTGCTTGGTTTTTCATCAATTCCTCCATGCTTGGCGGATCCAATAGTATTTATCGCCAAGTCAACGTCGTTTCCAAGATGAAGTTTCCATTGAGTATATTGCCTACTACGAATATGGTCAGCAATCTCTCAACTTTTTGGCCGATGACTGCGATCACTATTATTGTCTTGGCTATTTTTGGGAAGTATCCTACGATTTATTGGACCCAGCTGATTTATTACTTCTTCTGCATGATTGTCTTGCTGTTTGCTTTTGGTGTATTGAACTCTACGATTACCGTTTTGGTACGAGATTATCATATTATGCTTCAATCCGTGTTACGATTGCTTTTTTACGTGTCTGGGACAATCTGGAACATCGAAAATCGCAACTTGCCAGTTTGGTTGGTAAAAATCTTGAAGCTAAATCCTTTTTATTACATTATCGATGGTTTTCGGGATGGCTACCTATCAAAAGGCTGGTTTTGGGAAAAGGGCACTTACGGTTTGATTTTCTGGGGCATGACTTTGATTATTTTGCTAGTGGGTTGCCACTTACATTTGAAATTCAGAAGTAAATTTGTTGATTTGGTTTAATCACCGTTATTCGAGGAGGAAATTACATGAAACGCGTTATCACTTATGGAACGTTTGATTTATTGCACTATGGGCATATCAATTTATTGCGTCGGGCGAAATCACTAGGGGACTACTTGATCGTGGTCTTGTCTTCTGATGAATTTAACTGGAATGAAAAGCAAAAGAAATGCTATTTTTCCTACGAAAAGCGCAAACAACTCTTGGAAGCCATCCGCTATGTGGATCTGGTCATTCCAGAAAATTCTTGGGAACAAAAAGTTTCGGACATCAAGGAATACCATGTGGATACTTTCGTGATGGGTGACGATTGGGTTGGTAAGTTCGACTTTATCGAGGATGAAACAGATGCATCTGTGGTTTATCTACCACGGACACCGGAGATTTCGACTTCTCAGATCAAGAAGGATTTGGAAGCGAAGAAAAAAAATCAGGGTGAATAATTGCTCGGGATGCGTTTGAGCATAATCAAATTATCTTAGTAAAAACCTAGCTGTTTTAATGGCTAGGTTTTTGCTAAGATATTAAAGTGTTACTTGTTTTTATTTGAGGAGGAGAAAATGTTTAACCAGATAGGGTCTGGTTTACATATCATATTATGAAAAAAAAATTGATGGATATTTTTTTGAAAAAAACGGATATACAAGAAGTAAACTTAGAAGCTACTAAGTTCCACGAACCTAAGATGATAAAAACACTAGTACAAAAATATGCAGAGGCATATTCAGAACTAGAAGTTGATAATAATAGCGTTTTATACGAAAGTCGTGATGGAAATAGTTTTGTTGACTCTCCATACCGTTTCTTTCTTGAATTAGTTACTAATCCAGAGTTTGCTAATTATTCTCATTTTATTACGGTGAATGAAGAGAGTGTTCAGCATATATGTGATGTTGTAGAAATGATTCCTAATAAGGTTACAGAAAATATTCATTTTGTAGAACGAAATTCAGATGAATATATCGAGTGTTTAAGTACATGTAAATATCTTATTAATAATGCGACATTTCAAAATTTCTTTTTAAAAAAAGCGGATCAAATCTATATTAATACTTGGCATGGGACACCTTTAAAGCATATGGGATTTGATATTCCAGGAAGCCCTGCTGGTTCGTATAATGTCTTACGTAACTTTTTGATGAGCGATTATTTACTATCTCCCAATCTCCACACCGCTGATATTTTTGGAAAGAGTTACAAACTAAATGGTCTTTATGATGGTGAGTTACTCCTATCTGGCTATCCAAGAATGGATAATACAATCAATCCAATAAATGATATTGAAGAGAAACTCGAATTTTTTGGCCTTCATTTGGACGGGAAAAAAGTAGCATTGTTTTCCCCGACTTGGAGTGGTTCTTCAATTTTAAAACCGGATAATGATATTCAGCAGTTGATTAGTGAATTTGAATACTTGAAAAGTAGAATAGGACAAACATATCAAGTGTTTGTAAAAGTACATCCATTTGTTTATAAGTTTGTAAAAGATATTCCTGAACTCAAGGGATATTTAGTTTCTGACTATTTGGATGTAAATGAATTTCTTCCAGTTGTAGATATTCTTATCACGGACTACTCTTCTATTTTCTTTGATTTCTTAATCCAAGATAAACCGATTTTCTTCTATTGCCCAGATTATGAGCAATATATTGGATCTCGTGGGGTTTATATTCCTTTGAAAGACTTACCTGGTTCCGTTTCACCAACAATCATGGAACTTTGTGAATGTATCTCTAATTACGATCAAAGTGGCTTAACGGGATTCGAACGGGTAAGAAAAGATTTTGTGAATAAATACTGTGCTTATGATGATGGACACGTTACTGAGCGCTTGATTAAAAAGATTTTTTTGAAAGATAATTCTGCTGATATTTCAAAATATGAAACTCAAAATGGTAAGAAAAGATTGCTAGTTTATCCAGGGGGAATGAACAATAATGGCATTACCTCGAGTTTGGTAAATTTAATTAATAATATTGATGAAACACAATACGACATTTCTGTTTTACTCCAAATTCCTTCTCGAAATAAAGCGGAATGCTATGGCAATATTAGTAAGTTGCCAAACCATGCCCGATTAATTTTTAAAGGTGGGGCTTTGCTATACACAGAAGCTGAATTACTAAATGACAAGCAATTTAAAGCGGATCCGCTCAATGACGAATTTTATCAAGCACTTGATGATACTGGATATCAGAGAGAATTTATGAGGGTTGTTGGAAATTCAAAATTTGATGTTGCAATTGATTTTAGTGGATATAGTTTTTATTGGGGAGTATATACAGCCTTTTCTAATGCGAAAACAAAACTTGTATTTGTTCACAGCGATATCGTTGCAGACTCTAATCGGGAAGTCAATGGTAAAAAAATACATTATCTTAATCTAAATTCTATGTTTAGATTGTATGATAAATACAGCTATATATTAAGTGTATCAAAAGCTGTGATGGAGGTTAATAAAAACAACCTTGCTTATCTGGTTAATGACTTAAATAAATTCCAGTATTGTATTAATACTATTAATCCTGAAAGAATCTTATCACTTGGTGCAGGAGAAGAGGGACAGAATGAGGGAGAAGACTGTAATGAAGAGCCATGTTATACAATTCGAAAACGAAATGATTATGGATTTTCAATTGGGAAGTTTCTTCACTGCTTTGCAAAATTAGATAATATTCCAATTCAAAAATTTTATAAAATTGAAGTTTTCCATCAGGAAATCCGAGTGACTTCATCGGTAGTAATGGATGAGGTAGAATATTATCAAGTGTTAGTTGACAATATTCGTGCTGGCTGGGTGTCTTCAGAAGAGATTGAAATTACATTTGATCCGATTGTTGAGAGAGAATCATATGTTACTTTAAATCGGTTAACTCGGCCGGGTAATCATGTGATATGGAAATATCCTTATAATACACAAGATGAAAACTACAAAATTACTAAAGCAGAAACACTAAAAGGATTATATTTTAATTCAACTGAAAAAGTAACGACTTCAAGGTCAGTATATATTAACGTTATTTTTAATGGTGAAGTATACGGTTGGGTTGATGTTCGAAGCAGTCAAAAGATTTTGGATAAAAAGAGTAGTGCAAATAAAAAATTCTATTTTACGATTTTATCGAAAAAGGTTAATTATCAATTGAGGTATAAACTAAATGAAAACACTGACTCTTATGAGGGAAGTGATTTTTATGTATCAATTGACCCTAGTCATAGTAAAGAAATTTGGAAAAAACCGTTGGGAATGTTTACCAATAAAAACGTGACTGAAGTAAAATCCTGGACGAAGGATTCTGTTTTCCATGTCAAGCAAACGGCAATTGCTGGTGAAAAAGTTAGTTTGAATATTTTCTTTGAGGGCAAGCAAATTGGTTGGATAAACAAAGAATTGACTACGCCTGTGGAACTAAAAAATAGTGATATCCTTAAACGTTCTGTGATGGATTCATATATTTATATTGCGAGTAAAGAACCAAATCCTGTAAAAATTTCTTTGTCAGATGAAACGCTAGTACCTTCTGCGGCATTGGTAGCAAATAATAAAACTTTCCATATTGATTCAAAAATAACAACTATTAATGGAGAGTTTTTCCACCTAACTGAGACAGAATATTTTAGTGAGGGTTTTGTACGTACCGACGATTGTGTCATGATTGAGAAAAACGTACTAAAAGATATTAATGGAAATTTGATTGAACCTATTTCGGCAGACCATAAGAACTATGTTACTATGGGAAGATTATCCCCAGAAAAAAATCAGGTTAATTTAATTAAGGCTTTTGCACAATTTGTGAAAAATGAACCTGAAGCACGTTTGTATCTTTTAGGAGATGGCATTTTAAAAAATGAGTTGCTTGAGACTATCGCAGAACTGAACGTTGAAAATGAAGTATTCTTACTTGGGCAACGCTCAAATCCTTTTAGTCTGATGGCACAATGTGATTACTTTATCTTACCGTCTCTTTATGAGGGACAGCCAATGGTACTTCTGGAAGCTTTAACGCTCAAAATGAAGATCATTGCGACAGATATTCCAGCTACCCGTGATGTCTTGAATAATGGCGAGTATGGTGTATATATTGATGGAACTGAGCCTGCTGACATCTTGAAAACTTTACAAGAAAAAGAGTATGAGCATAAGGTTCAAGGTGATTTTGATCCATTTGAGTATAATAGAAAAGCTATTGCAGATTTTTATCGCTTTTTATAGTCGATAAATAGGAGTCATAGCAGAATTGAAATCACTGATTGTTCTTATAAACAGAAGCTGAAGGATTTTCCTTCGGCTTTTCTGTGTTATAACGTATAATATGTTCATGATAAAAAAGAGAGGAGGGTATGCCGCTTTTTGGCATATCAGACGATGGAAATAAAAAGTGTAATGCGAAAGTACTTCCATAAATATACTAGTCGCACTCACAATATCCGCTATAAATACGCGGAACTATATGATGAGGCGCCCATTCAAGAAAAAACAGTATTGTATGAGAGTCGTGATGGCAACAGTTTTGTCGACTCTCCATATCGCATTTTTCAAGAACTGGTGACCAATACTGAATTTAAAGATTTTAGACACACGATTGTAATTAATGAAAACAATATAGCTGCCAAGGCTATTATTGAAAAAATAGTCGAGTTGATTCCAAATAAGGTGACGAATCAGATTAGTTACGTTATCCGCAATAGTGATGACTATTTGGAATGTCTAGCATCTTATAAGTATTTAATTAATAACTCAACTTTTCAAAATTTCTTCATTAAAAAAGATGAACAAATATACATCAATACTTGGCATGGTACACCTCTTAAATATATGGGCTTTGATATTCCTGGAAATCCATCTCAATCTCAAAATGTACTCCGTAACTATTTGATGACGGATTACTTGTTAAGTCCTAATGCTCATACTTCAAAAATTTTTACGAACGGCTATAAACTAGAGGGTATTTATCAAGGCCAACTAATGGAAAGTGGTTATCCGCGAATTGATAATACGTATCATCCACTAACTAATATGGACGAAAAGTTATCGTATTTCGGTATTACTTTGGACGGTCGGCCGACAATCTTATATTGCCCAACATGGAGTGGCAGTTCAATTACCTCACCGGCAAATAATATTAAACAATTGATTGCTGAATTTGACTATCTTCAACAGGAACTAGGAAAGGACTATCAACTTTTTGTGAAAGTTCACCCATATCTCTATCCATTTGTGAAAGATCTTGAGGAACTAGCAGGTGTGCTGATCTCCGACTTCTTTGATGTTAATGAATTGTTGTCTGTTGTGGATATTTTAGTTACAGACTATTCATCAATTTTCTTTGATTTTTTGGTAGAAGAAAAGCCAATCTTCTTTTATTGTCCAGATTATGAACAATACATTGGTGATCGTGGAGTTTATTTACCTTTGGATAGCCTACCAGGACCACTTTCCACAACGATTATGGTTTTGTGCGAACAACTTAAGGATTATACCAAAAAGCAGGAAAATGGGTATGAAGCTGTTGTTTCTTCTTATCGACAGACTTTCTGCCAGTATGATGATGGGCAAGTTGCTAAACGCCTGATTAATCAGATCTTCTTAGGAGTAGATGAAGAATTAAAGGTTGTTCCAACAGAAAATGGTAAGGAGCGTCTAGTTTTTTACCCTGGAAGTATGGAAAATAATGGGATTACCTCAAGTTTTATTAATCTGATGCACAATTTAGATTATGAGAAGTATGATGTTTCGCTGTTGTTACGAACTACAAGAGATTATGAAGATATCATTTTAACTAATTTAGCACGCCTACCCAAGCAGGTACGGTTACTATTTCGTCCGGGAAATCCTTTGTTACGTTTTTCTGAAGATTTGGCAGATGATAAGTTCCGCTCGGATCCACAAAATCCGCAACGTTTAAAAGAATTGCCGGAACGGGGATATCGTCGAGAAAGTAGACGCGCTTTAGGCAATACAAGTTTCAAAGCGGCGATAGACTTTAGTGGCTATAGTTTTTATTGGGGAATTTATACGGCCTTTGCCGAGGCTAAAACAAAAATAGTTTATCAGCATAATGATTTGTTTTCCGATTCAAATAAAGTAATTGAGGGACGGAAAGTTCATTATTTGAACTTAAATGCGTTATTTAGATTATATAATCAGTTTGATTATATCTTAAGTGTTTCAAAGGCTACAATGTCAGTGAATCGAGAATCATTGGCTCAATTTGTTAACAATCCTGATAAATTTCAATACTGTATTAACACTATTGATCCAACTCGAATTTTGACTTTGGCTGGAAAACTTGAAGCTGATGATAGTATTGACGAGACAACAACTCCTACAGTTGACTTTAAGCTACACAAAGAAGCCGGTGTGGGGAATGTTATAGAGTCTAGAGTTCCAGTGTATCAAGATTTATCATGTATTGAAAAGAAACAAGAAACTATTTATTCCTTCATACCTGGTGAAAGAATTGAAACTGCGGCTCGAGCAGAGGTAGCTGGCCGATGCTATGTAAAAACCTTAAAAGAGCATATTTTGATTGGTTGGATTGAAGAGCAATTTATAGTACCAGGATTAGACCCTGTATTGGAGAAAACTCCTCATGAGAGTTTATACCGTATGATTTATCCCGGAAACCATTTGATCTGGAAAGAACCAAAAGATACCGTGAAGGAAAATGTAGAAGTGACTGATGCTCGATCCACGCGAGGAATTTATTTTCACTCAAAATGGTTAGTACGAACCATGCGTTCTGCTTATGTGGATGTTTGGGTTCGAGGTGAGCTTTTAGGATGGGTGGATATTGCAGCCGCGAAGGATGTTTACTCTCATGCAACGACAGCAGTACGCTCTTACTATAAAGCAATGTCATACAAAGTGAATCATTCACTTTCTTTCAAAATCAAAGAAAATACCTTGATGCGTTTTACAGAAGATTTTTATGGAAGAGTGAGTCTGAATGAAGGAGATATAGTCTGGGCACGTCCGATTGGTCTTTTTGATAATCGTCCCCAAGTAGTGGACCTTAAGCAACTAAATAAAAGTGTCCTTCATGTAGTGACTAAAGCTATTACCGCAAAAGGGGCTAGCTACCAATTGGAAAAAGATGGACGAACGATTGGTTGGATTTCTGTTGATAAAGTAATCCAGATTGATGCTTCAAAAGATGTGCTATTAGCAACTACAGATATTGATGTAGTGTTGAAGCTTAAGGAAAATAATGTACTGTATCAATCATTAACTTTGGAAAATCCGGTGAATATGTCAATCGATTATCATATAGGTTATCCAGCAACCCAGATGTATGAAACAATTGAAGGGATGATTTATCGGATTGATTTAGATACAAATCGGTATGCATATGCCCCTGAGAGTGCAGTAACAATTATCAAAAACAATATGCTAACAGATATCAACGGAGATACCATTCTACCAATCAATCCAGCTTATCAAAATTTTGTCAATATTGGCCGGTTATCACCGGAGAAAAACCAAGCAAATCTGATTTTAGCCTTTAAAACATTTGTGCAAGAACAACCTGATGCTAGATTGTATATTATGGGTGATGGTGTTCTTAAAGATGAATTACTAGATTTGATAATGACCTCTGGCTTACAGGAGAAAGTTTTCTTGTTGGGTCAAAAACCAAATCCATTTGAAATCTTGGTTCAGTGTGACTGCTTTATCTTACCTTCCTTATATGAAGGGCAGCCAATGGTTTTACTTGAGGCCATGACTCTAGGAATGACGATTATTGCCTCCGATATTCCAGCTAACCGGGATGTTTTGAAAGATGGTACGCGAGGGATTTTGATTGAGGGGACGACGAGTGAAGCGATAGCTGATACGCTTCTTGCAGGGGATTATCTAAATCGTCACTTTGATACGTTTGATGCTTATGAATACAATCGTCAGGCGGTGGCTAGTTTCTATCACTTTATCGAATAACTGTCTTGCCTAAAAATTGCTCTGTCGGAACTCAGATTTCGACAGGGCTTTTTTTGTGGGAATGAATTGAAACTTACCCAAAGAATGGTAGACTATATCTATTAAAAAATATTTTAGAATAGGACGGAAAGACAGATGTCGCTTCTATCAAAAATAAAAAATAATCTAATGACGCCCCACGAACTCCGCTATCTCCACTTTCGTAAGCAACCTATCCAAAAAAAAGCAATCCTTTTGGAAGGTGCTCATGGTCGGGGGATTGAAGGACATATCTATGCTTTAGCCACTGAGTTGGTGGCACGTTATCCTGAGTATCAGGTGCGGATTGCCGTGCAAAAGACGGCTCAAGTACCGACTGAGCTACAGGATTACTGCGTGGAACATCTGAGTAGCGAGTACCTTAAGTGTTTGGCAACTTCGGAAATTTTGATCAATGATACTTCTTTTTGGGCCTTTTTTCATAAACGTCCAGAACAGAAGTACTACCTTTTTTGGCATGGCACGCCACTGAAATGTCTAGGGAAAGCTACCCAAGTCCAATGGTATGGCAATGTCCAGCGAAACCTCGCAGCTGCGGATCTGGTCTTAGTCAATAATGAGTTCACAAAAGACAAACTAGCCGTGGACTTTGGCATCGCTGAGATTGTGGACAATGCCTTTGTAGTGGCGCCTTCACCTAGAAATGCCGTCTTGTTCGATCAATCGAAAGTGGTGCCGGGGCGTTATGTGTATATGCCTACTTGGCGGGATGACCGGCAAGATGTGACGGAAATCCGCAATCATTTGTCAGAGCTGGATCGGGAGTTGACTGATGGGGAAGAGCTTTACGTGAAGCTCCATCCTTACGAAGCGGCTCAACTTGATATTGCAAGTCTTGGTTTGCAAAAGGTCAAAGCTTTCCCGGCAGAGCAAGAAGTCTATCAATTTCTGGCGACGACGGAAAAGTTGATTACGGATTATTCCTCGATCATGTTTGATTTTGCGGTAACGGGTCGCGAGATTGTCTTATTTACTTATGATCAAACAGAGTACGAAGCCACCCGAGGACTGTATTTTCCATTAGCTGAGGTTCCTTTCCCACAAGTTGCCACCGTTTCAGCGTTAGTCCATCACCTTCACCAATCGGGGACAACCGATTGGAGTGAGTTGAACCAGCATTTCAATCCCTACGACTTTGCCAATGGGACGCAAGTTGTTTTGCAGTACCTTTTGCAGGGGGAAAAGTCTGAAAATCTTATTCATGAATATCCCCAATGGAATGGCAAAGACAATGTCTTGATTTATGCGTATAAATTTGACAATAACGGTATTACGAACTCTTTGTTAAACTTGTTAAGTGCTGTGGATCTGAGTAAGCGCAACTATATCTTGACCTGGCCAGATGGTCTGATCGAAGCTAGTCGTGAAGCAGTTATCCGTCAGCTACCAGCCGGGGTGCATACTTTTATCGAAGCAGGCAAGACGCAGGCGACTGTGGGGGAGATGCTACAAACATTTGCTTACATGGCAGAGCTCCCGTCTGGCAAAGAAAAGATGGCCGCGATGTATCGTCGGGATTTTCAGCGGATTTATCCGAATCTCAAGGTGACGGATTTTGTTCATTACCCTGGCTATGATCGCTCCTATGCGGTATGGACTTGGGCGCTACAACCTCTGGGAATCCAGACGATGATCGTGGTGCATACAGATATGGAGCAAGAATTTCAGGTGAACCGTAGCTTGAAACAAAAGGTCATCTTTGACGCGTATCGCGAAGCTAATCATGTGGTCTGTGTATCCCAGATCATCGGTGAGAAGATCAAGAAACTAGTACCAGAAGCTTCCGTGACGGTGATGAATGTCTTATTGAATCCTGAAAGAGTGCGCCTTTTAGCTCAAGAACCACTCCCAGAGGAAATCCCGCAACGCTTGTTAAATGACTTTGGCGATGATCGTGTCCGAGTATTTATCAATATCGGACGCTTCTCGAAGCAAAAGGGACTAGACCGTTTAGTCACCGCCTTTGAGCAGCTAGCAGATACTACTACACGTTTGGTGATTATCGGTAGTTATGGACCTGAAGAGGCAGCCATCAAGGACCAAATCGCTAACAGCAAGCGCAAAGACGATATCTATCTTTTTTCACAACTTGCTGCGCCTTACAATTTGGTGGCGGCGGCGGATTGTTTCGTCTTCAGCAGTCGTTACGAAGGGTTTGGCATGGTGGTCTTCGAGTCCCTCGCTCTAGGTACGCCTGTGGTGATGACAGCTGTCCCTGAGACAGTCGAAGCCCTCGATGGACAACCTTGTACCCTGATTGTGGAAAACAGTACAGAGGGGATTTTAGAGGGGATGCAAGCGTTCCTTAAGGGAGAAGTTCCTAAAGCGGGGGATGATTTTGTGGAAAAAGCAGAAAAATCCCTTAATATTTGGGAAAATTTATTGAAAAAATGACTTAAAAATGATAGTTGAGATTCTCTTGATTTTCAGGGATAATAGCAGTGTTGTAGTATTTTGAGTGGAGGAAGAAAAATGTATAATTATTTAGTAACTGGTGGGGCTGGTTTTATAGGATCAACCTTAGTAAATCGTATTTCAAAGGATAATAACGTAGTGATTGTGGATGATCTCTCAATGGGAGATATCACAAAAATCAAAGATATCAACAAAACAAATGTAGATTTTATTGAAGGTAGTGTAACTGATGAGCAACTTATGACTAAAATTTTTAATGAAAATCAATTTGACTATATTTTTCATCTTGCAGCGGTAGCGAGCGTTGCGGATTCTGTTGTTCGTCCTGTTGAAACACATGAAGTGAATTTTGAGAGCGTCTTGTTACTGTTAGAACTATGTCGTAAGAATCAAAAAAATCTGAAACGATTGGTCTTTTCTTCTTCTGCTGCTGTGTATGGGGATGAGCCTACATTGCCAAAATTGGAAACGTCAACTATTAAACCTTTAACTCCTTATGCTGTTGATAAGTTTGCAGCTGAAAGGTATGTGCTTAACTATAATAGTTTATATAATTTGCCAACTAGTGCTGTTCGCTTTTTCAATGTTTATGGACCAAATCAGAATCCAAATTCACCTTATTCTGGAGTCCTATCTATTTTAACGGATCGTTATGAAACTCTTTTGAATGGGGAAGAATCTTCTTTTACGATTTTTGGAGATGGTGAACAGAGAAGAGATTTTGTTTATATTGATGATGTAGTCGATGCACTGCTATTGGTAGCTGATTCCGTAGATAGTCTAGGTAATGTTTATAATGTGGGGACAGGGAATGCAACCTCATTAAATGATATAGTTAGTGTATATCGTAACTATCTTAATAAATCAATTAGTGTCAATTATGAAGAAAAACGTGATGGGGATATTCAAGATTCGTATTCAGACATAAGTAATTTAAATCGTTTAGGCTTTTTTCCGAAATATTCTGTTACTAGAGGAATCGAAGCGTATTTAGAATACGCTTTGAAAAATTAGTTTTAGCGTAAAGAGCTAAGACAATAAGTCATAATTGTTTGAGGAATAGAATTGTTGAACTTTCAAGTGCTATGTATTCTTAATTTTTAGGAGGTAAAATTATTGAAATCTATATTGATTTCTGTACCAGCGTATAATGAAGAACCAAATATATATCCACTTTATAAATCATTGTTGAAGGTCATTGATCCATTAAAGGAAAAATATCGGTTTGAAATCTTATTCATTAATGATGGGAGTTCGGATAATACTGTTGACACAGTGAAGCAACTAATTAATGAAACAGATATTGTTTCATTAATTGATCTATCTCGAAACTACGGGAAGGAAATTGCTATGGCTGCTGGATTTGATTATTCAGATCATGATGCAGTGATTACAATCGACGCAGATTTACAACACCCTCCGACATTAATCCCGGAGATGATTAATTTATGGGAACTGGGGTATGAGGATGTATATGCTAAAAGAAAAAAACGACATGGAGAATCGACATTCAAGAAGTTTACTTCGAAATTGTTTTATAAAGTATTGCAACATGTATCTGATACGCCAGTAAATGCGGATGCAGGAGATTTTCGTTTGTTGGATAAAAAAGTGGTATCTGCATTGCAACTATTGAGGGAATCTCAACGTTACACCAAAGGACTTTATAATTGGGTAGGTTTTAAAAAAGTAGCTATTGAGTTTGATGCAGCGGAACGATTATTTGGTGAGACCAAATGGAGTTTCAAATCGTTATTTCGATTGGCTATGGAAGGAATTACCTCGTATACGACAGCCCCGCTAAAGATATCAATGTATTTTGGGTTTGTAGCTTCATTGGTAGCTTTTATATATATGATTTATGTATTGATAAAAACTTTGGCTTTCGGTTCAGATACTTCAGGATTTCCAACAATAATAATAGTCATGCTGTTTCTTGGCGGCTGTCAGTTAATTTCTATTGGTATTCTGGGAGAATATCTTGGACGAATTTTTACAGAAACTAAAAATAGACCGTTATATTTTAAAGAAGAAGTTATATCAAAGACAGTAAAAAAAGATGATGCCTCATATAAAAATTGACATATAGTTAATGAGGCTCAATGGAGGTTATTTGGATAATGGCAAAAAAGCATAGAATCGGAATTTGGGCCCAGTACTCAATAATATTTATTTTGGTTACTGGATTTATACTTTTGCCATACCATCTTCAAAATAAGAGCTTAATCCACAGATATGATGCGTTACAACAGCATATTGTAGCTATAAAAAATATACGGATAATTCTAGGAGAAATTCTTAATGGTAATTTTTCTTTTACGGATTTTTGGTCATGGAATTTAGGAATTGGAGCGGATCAATTTCAGATTTATAGTTACTATGGTATGGGCGATATTTTTACTTATATTGGTTTATTATTTGATAATTATGACACTACTTTTTGTGTAATTATGATTAGTAAACTGTATGTTGCTGGATTGGGAATGCTTTTATTGTTGAAAAATAAAAAAATATATTCAACTTTCGGAATTCTTGGCGGAACGTTTGTATATCTCATTTGTGGTTATACTATCCATTCATCGACTTCTCATCCAATGTTCCTTACCCCTATTGTTGTACTACCATTCTTTTTATTGAGTATTGATCGTCTATTCGCTGATAGAAGAAGTTTCCTAATCTCGGTCATCTTAATGTGGGCGTTAGTAAGTAATTTTTATTTTGCAGTTTTTGTGATAATTGCAGGTGCAGTTTACTTTTTTATGATGCTTTTCGACAAAGAGAAGGGATATTTTGAAAGATGGAAGATGGTTTTAAACGTAGCTATCAAATTATTGTTAGGAATTGGTATGTCATCGATTTTCTTAATTCCAACAGTATATGCGTTCCTCCACTCTACAAGAGCTGAAGTACCCTTTGCAAACGGGACAATATTATATCCACTAAAATTTTATATTAATTTTTTTAGCACATATTTATTACCGCCATTTAATCGATCATATGAATTTCACGGAACATATGCATTAATTACGCTACCAGCAGTTTGTTATGTGTTTATGAATTTTAGGAAGTATAGAAATGTCTGTATTGGTCTTATCTTACTTGGATTAGGTTTTATTTCACCAATTTTTGCTGCAACGATTAATGGATTAGCTACACCTTCTCTCAGATGGGAGTTTCTTTTAGGTATCCCGTTAGCATTTGCAACTGCTATTTTTATCGATTCAATAACTAAGATTACAAAAAAACAATTTATTATAATATCTATAGCTTCATCACTATTTGTTGTGTTGGCTAATTTTACTAATGGATTAGGTAAAGAAATTAGTCCATATGTTGCATTTTTACTATTAATTCTAGCTGTATTACTTGCAATATTACCTTTTTCTCGACATACAATAAAATCTGTACCACTAGTTAAATGTTATCTCGTAGCTATTACATTGTTTAATGTTACATTTAGCGGGTTTTATTATAATTCAGAATTTGGAAATAACTACGCAGCAGGTCATATTGATAGAGAAGCAACGAATAAGTACTATGATGATTACCTATATGGTATGACTTCTGATTTAAAAAAAGTAGTGAACTCACAAAGTTTTTATAGGCTCTCAAATACTAGAAAAGCTAATAATCCAAGTTTAGGCTCGGCAATTAATAATCGTTCCAATGTCGGTGCCTGGAGTGGAATTCCTATGGTTAATTCTTATTTTTCACTTCAAAATGAAAATTTAGGGAATTTTTCAAGTTATTATGAAAATACAGATATGGTAATGACTGAGCCACTTCGAAATTTAGATAACAGATCAGTATTATCTGATTATTTGGGAATTAAGTACTTGATTAGTAAGCAAATGGATGATAGACCACTTGGATATGATCTTAAATCTAAAAGGACATTTAATGACCAAACAGTATATTTGTTTGAAAGTAAGCACGCCCTCCCTTTATTATATGGAATAGATAAAGTTACAAGTACTCATAATTCTCAGAATGGAGTTGTACGAGAGCAATTATTGCCGATTGCTGTTGCTATTGACGATAAAGAAAATCCAGAGATATTTGATAAGTATAAAAATATTTCACCTTCTGATGCTGCTGTGGAAGAAGTACCGATTATTGTAAGTAAAGACGAAATGAAATATACAATTGAACTTAATGATAGTTCAACTAACTCAGAAGAAGAGTTCGAATACTTCATTCGAATATCAAATCCAAAAATAACCTATGTTAATTCATTTCAGAATATTAAAGAGTATATTAATCAACATCCAAAAACTATTGGTAGTTTAGTAGATGCTATTAAAGAAGAATCAAAAGTTTCACCTTCAGGATCGACAATTAGTATTTTTCAGGGTGAGAAACTATTAAATTTAAAGTATATTTATGGAAATCATGAACCTTCATCGTTCGTTCCTGTTGACTCCATGCTTTTTAATCTAGGAAATAGTAATAATTTCAGTATTTCCAATGAACCATTAACTATACAGCTTAGTTCAACAATGAATATTGACTTAGGAAAAATTGAAGTTTTTAAGAGCTGCGTTTCAAAAGATACTTATCGCCACTTTGATGAATTGGATAGAAGTAGTTTAGGCGATCTAGAGATAAATAATGGCTTAATTACTGCTACGTCAAATTTTAATACTCGAAAAATTATATCAAGTTCAATACCTTTTTCTGATGGATGGCAAGTCGAAGTAGATGGGAAAAAAATAGATACTTTTATTGTTAATAGTGGCTTTTTAGGATTTGATATTGAAAAAAGTGGCAAGCATAGTATAGTGATTAGATATCAAACACCATTGTTAAAAGTATCCATATTTTTAAGTGTTTTCTCAATTATTATATTTATTTTTTGGAAATTTTTGATTAATAGATATGTAAGAAAACATTGACTTAATACTGTTTTATTTGTTCTTACTGATTGTTGTGCCGATAATCATATATTACTGTTAAGTGTATGGAATTAAATTAATGCTATAACGTAAAATGCGTTCAGGATATGAACTGTTTGACACGATAGTCATTATTAGATAAATGGAATTATATTTATTTTGAAGAGGACTAACAGAATAATTTTATTGATGGGAAAAGGGGACGAACTTGAATAGAAAAACTTATACTAGTAAAAAAGTACAATCTCATAAGAAAAGATTAAAAAAAGCTTGATGGTCCTTATCGTATTTATAGCTAGCCTCTCTATCATAGAGAATATTTTCTTTGCTTGTAATAGATTAAAATACTTACACGCTGCAGAGCATATTTTTTCACATCGTGATGCTTTGGAGGAGTTGGAAGATTCATTTTTTATCATATGATTTTAGCAATCCAATATGGCTCTAAATACATTGAACAAGATCTTGTTACGTCAAAACAAGGGACTCTTTATGTCTCGCATGATTTATCAGCAAAACGCTTAACCGGTGTTGATAAGCAGTTTAGTGATATGACCGATGTGGAGATTAATGTACTAAAGACGATTATCGGTGAATCAATTTTATCGTTACGAGATGTTTTTGGTTGATATCAAACAAGAGTTAAATATGTAATTGAACTAAGGAAAACGATCAGCAAACGAAATTATTCGAAGAGATTGTAAAAAAATTATCTCGAAAAAAACATTATCGTCCAGTCATTTAGTTTAGTCCCGATAAAGAAACTTGTTGTTGTTTTTCCCGATATGATGAAATTACTTTTGGTGAATTATCAAAGTGAATTGGATGAAGCCCTAAATGCTGAAGAAGTGGATATTATAGCAGCCAATAAGAAGCTGATTAATGCTAAAAATATCAGGAATATCGATGATAGCAATAAGTATATGAATGCCTGGACAATACATCTTCTGAAATTAAGAATACGATTACTCTTGGAGTGGACAGGTACTTCACTGATTATACAGCCAAAGCTTTGTCAGTAGAGGCATTGTATAGAAAATAAAGATATTCCTGATAGAGATTTTATATGATATATATGGAATCTATGTTTAATATTTTACGAGAAGATAATGGAGATACCATGATAATCAAAACTATAAGAACAATTTCTATAGAAAAGGATTGACGAATTAATGAAAAAAGTACGTAAAGCGGTCATTCCGGCAGCGGGCTTGGGCACACGTTTTTTACCAGCAACCAAGGCAATTGCCAAGGAAATGTTGCCCATCGTAGACAAGCCAACGATTCAATTTATTGTTGAAGAGGCTTTGGAATCGGGTATTGAAGACATTCTGATCGTGACTGGGAAAGGCAAACGTCCGATTGAAGATCACTTTGACTCTAACGTGGAATTAGAACAAAACTTGTCATCTAAAGGCAAAACAGAGTTGCTCGCTTTGGTGGAAGAAACTACTGGCATCAACTTGCATTTCATTCGCCAAAAACATCCACTGGGTTTAGGACATGCGGTGTTGTGTGCGAAAGCTTTCGTAGGGGATGAACCTTTTGTTGTCATGCTTGGAGATGACATCATGCAAGACAAGGTGCCATTGACCAAACAATTGATCAACGACTATGAAAAAACCAATGCTTCAACCTTGGCAGTCATGAAAGTTCCTCATGAAGAGACTTCAAAATATGGAATTATCAACCCAATTTCACAAGTTGAACCAGGTTTATATGACGTGAAGAACTTTGTCGAAAAACCAAATCCAGATGATGCGCCTAGTGATTTAGCAATCATTGGTCGGTACTTGCTGCGTCCAGAAATTTTTGAAATCTTGGAAAATCAAAAACCTGGGGCTGGTGGCGAAATTCAATTGACGGATGCCATTGACACCTTGAACAACTATCAACGAGTTTTTGCGCATGAATTTACCGGCAAGCGTTATGATGTTGGTGACAAGTTGGGAATGTTGGAAGCCAATATCGAGTATGGGTTGCAACATCCAGAGATTAAGGTTGGGTTGAAGGAATACTTGCAAGAATTAATTACTAAACTGTAATAAATATGATATTGATTTTATAGAGGAGAAGTCAGAATGCTATCAATCATCGTCCCGTGCTACAACGAAGAAGAGTCCGTTCCGTTGTTTTTAGCAGAAGTAGAAAAAATCCGTCAAGAAATTAGTCATAAAATTGAGTATATCTTTGTTAATGACGGTTCCCGTGACAACACGCTAGCTGTTCTAAGACAAGCGCACAAGCAATATCCAGAGAGTGTCCGCTATCTTTCTTTTTCTCGAAATTTTGGGAAAGAAGCCGCATTATATGCAGGGTTACAAGCAGCTACAGGTGATTTAGTCACAGTGATGGATGCGGACTTGCAGGATCCTCCTGAGTTGTTGCCAGAAATGATTCGTTTGATAGAGAAGGAAGACTATGACTGTATCGGAACTCGTCGTACTGATCGATCTGGTGAGCCCAAAATTCGCAGTTTTTTTGCGAAAACTTTCTATAAACTGATTAACAAGATTGCGGATACTGAAATGGTAGATGGGGCGCGAGACTTTCGGCTGATGACTCGCCAAATGGTGGATGCGATTCTTGAGTTGACTGAATATAATCGCTTCTCAAAAGGGATTTTTAGTTGGGTAGGGTTTAAAACAAAATATTTAGCCTATGAAAATCGTGAACGGGTGGCAGGAGAGACTTCTTGGTCATTTTGGAGTTTGTTTAAATACTCCATTGATGGTATTGTCAATTTTTCTGAAGCACCGCTGAATATTGCCTCGTTTGTTGGTGCGCTTTCTTGCGTTGGGTCGATAATTGCCATGATTTTTATTATCATTCGTGCTTTGGTATTTGGTGATCCAACGACGGGATGGCCTTCAATGGTTTGTATTATGCTATTTGTTGGTGGTCTACAGTTGTTGTGTTTGGGGATTATCGGTAAGTATATTGGTAAGATTTTTTTGGAAACGAAGAAACGACCGGTGTATATTGTGAAGGAAACAGAAAAAGATCGATAGTATATAAAGTAGAAGGCGCTAAAACGATGCGCCTTTTTCGCATTTATTATTAATTTAGGAGGGTTTTTTAATGCACATAGGAGAGCATAGAAGGAAGAGAAATGAATTAAGGTCAAGCAAACTATCTTTTTTTGTGACATTCATCTTTTTTTCACTTATTTCTCTAATCATACAAAGCTCGCAAATATACACTAAAGGATTTGTTTTGGGAGTTGATTCGATATTTCATATGAATCGTATCTATGATGTAATGATGCAACTAAAAAGTGGAGATTATAGTTATTTTATTTCGATTTACGGTTTTGATCAATCTGGAAGAATTGTAAATGCAGCCTATGGTCCATTCATGGCATATTTTCTTGGAGTAATACTACTGATTTCTGGAAGTTGGGTAAAATTTCAACTTATTACCTCATTCCTAATAAATGTTATTGGGGCTCTAGGAGTGTTTAGAATAGCTAAAAAGATTCATCTATCAGATTTGGTTGGTATTTCTTGTGGTGCTTTATTTATGAGTACTTATTTTTTGGCCTCTTGGAATTATGCCGGATCTTTTACTTCTGTAGGGGCAGCGGTAGTCCCTTGGGTACTTTATTATGGTATAGAAATGGTGAATGATGGAAAACGAGATTTTTCTGTGCTTGGTTTAGGAATTTCAATGG
Source organism: Enterococcus diestrammenae (assembly GCF_009933255.1). Lineage (GTDB taxonomy): Bacteria > Bacillota > Bacilli > Lactobacillales > Enterococcaceae > Enterococcus_C > Enterococcus_C diestrammenae. The sequence goes on from NZ_MAEI01000054.1 coordinate 387,134, forward strand.
GAATTTTGATTCAGACACATATTTTTTCATCATTTTTGGTAACCTTAGCATTAGTTCCGTTTGTTTTGTACTCCCTGATTACTCATAGAAGAAAGAGCATATTTATCATTAAAATTCTCATTTCTATTTTAATTGCAGTTTTAATTAGTCTAAATGTATTTATCGGTCTCTTTCAACTTATGAACAATAACAATCTCATCCAAACCGCACCTAGAAATTTATATGAAAGCATGATTAACCTTTCATCACTTACGAATAACAGTCAGGTAAACATAGGATTTATTTTTGCTTTCCTATATCTTGGTCAGATTTTTATTACAATACTTCACTGGGACTCAACTAATTTATTAGTGAAAATAATTACTATCACCGGAGCAATATTCTTATTTTTGTCTAGCTCTTGGTTTCCTTGGCAACTTATAGGTAACTTGCTACCTTCTTTACAGTCAACAATTCAATTTCCATCTAGATTTCAAGTCATTCCAGCTACATTATTGATTATCGCTTTTGGAATAACAGTTAATAAATGGGAATCGAAACTAGGAATTGTAACTTTGTGTGTATTTTCCATAATTTCTATAACTGCTGCCCAAAATAGAATTTCTGATAGGATGACAACATGGAGTAGTAACAATGTTTTAGCTTCGCCAAATAAACTACCATCGGATATAACACCTGAGAAAATGCGTGAAGTTTTAGCGTCATCAAATCTCAATGAAGTTTTTTCATTTATTCATAAGGGCACTCCAGATTATTTGCCGACGAAAAAACCGTTAGATAATATTGAGTATGAACAAGCTGATTTTTATACATTATATTGGGATTCGATTATTAATCAAAATAGTTTTTTTGATAAAGAAGTTAAGGATGGGAAGTTAATAGTAAGGTGGATATCTGAAACTGAAGAGAACAAAGTAGTACCGATTATTAAGTATAAAGATACTATAATCAAAATGGATGGAAAAACATTTGAACCCGAAACCAATAATTTAGGAGCAATTATTATCCCCTTTTCAAAAGGTAGTAATATGATTGAAGTATCTTATCGAGCTCCGATGTATGTCATTACATCAATCTTTATAGCGTTAGTTTCACTTGTTGCTTTTTGTTTTTTAGGGATAATTCGATTGTTAGTCATATAATTATTTGGTACAAAGATAGCTGTATGTTTATTATAAAAGACAAACCTTAAGCTATTTACTGTGATTAGTATATCCGTATTTTTTTGTGTATATTTACGATTTGGCAAATCACTTGTGTTAAAAATCATTTTATACTCGTGACCATATTTCATTAATGATAATTCTCACAATTTGAATTTATGAACTTTAAGAGTAAAGCTAGAAAGATGTGTTCCTGTTCTGAAAGAGTGACCTTCGGAACATTTATGATTCATAGTGCATCTTGGATTTTATTCGAATTATCTAATGCCAGTATTGATAGAGGCTGATTGGCTTTTTTGAATAAGTATGATTCTTTATGAACTTCTAATTGCTCGCTGTGTTTTCTACAACTGCATAGAAATATTTATTATTAATAATCAGTTTTGTAATAAAACCAACGAATTTCTTTCAAGAAAATACCATTAGAATTTCCAGAAAATAGTTTGTTACAATTCAAGTATTTAAACCTGAATCAAATAGGAGATGTCTACGAAATGATTTTTAATAATATATGTTGATCGTTAGTTAAGAAATTGAGAATCTATGGCTATCTCATTTATATTATTTTGCCAATAAAACTATGAAAGGAATAACTCAATGAAACTCTACACCCGCTTCCGCAACGAACTCGAAAAACGCAAACTATGGGAGGTTTTCATCTATCTCTTTTTTGGTGGTCTCACTACTGTAGTCAATTTTATAGCCTTCTTTATTGCGCGTGATTTGCTACACCTGAGCCTTGTCCCGTCAAACACCATCTCGTGGCTAGCAGCAGTACTCTTTGCCTTCGTTACCAATAAAATTTGGGTCTTTCATTCTAGGACAGAAACAGCTGGCGAGTTAGCTGTCGAATTTGGCAAGTTTATCTTTTATCGATTGTTGTCTTATGCTATTGATATGGGAATGATGCTGTTATTAGTGAATATCGTCCATCTAAATGATTTCTGGGCGAAGATGATTACCCAAATTTTTGTCGTTGTGGCTAATTACCTTTTTAGTAAATTGTTCATTTTTAAAGGAAGAACCGAAACAAATGTGAATGGAGTAAAGGATGAAAAACGATAATACTAATTTAGCGTCTCGACAAAAAAATCACGCATCAAAAAGCAAGAGTCCGGTTTGGAGAATCGGACTTGCTTTTTTGGGAGTACTATTAGTGGCATCATTGGCTGTCAATGGGTATTTTATCCATAACAAAATGCAAGCCGAGCAAGCTGCTAAGCATGTTTATTCTCACCGTGGCGCTTCTGGTGAAGAAGTTGAGCATACTTTTTCGGCGTATGATTTAGCTATTCAGTATGGCTCCAACTATATTGAGCAAGATTTGGTTACTTCAAAAGAGGGAACACTTTATGTTTCTCATGATTTATCTGCTAAGAAAATTACCGGTGTGGATAAGCTATATGCCGACCTGACTGATCAAGAAATCGATGCTCTAAAGACGACTAGTGGGGAAGCGATTTTGACATTGCAAAGTGTCTTTGATCGGTATGGCGAGCAAGTGAATTATGTAATTGAGCTTAAAGAAAATGATCAGCAGACGGCACTTTTTCAAGAGATTGTTGCAAAAAATAATCTTAAAGACAAAATTATCGTACAAGCGTCGAGTCATGAGCCACTGGATAAGCTTGAAGAAGTTTACCCTGAGATGCCGAAATTATTGCTAGTGAAAAAACAAGAAGAACTGGCCGCAGCTGTGGCTAATAAAAATGTTGATATCATTTCCGTCAATAAAAGTTTGATGAATGAAGAGAACGTGAAATTGGTCCACGACAAGCATAAAATGTTCAATGCTTGGACCCTTGATACCACCAATGAGATAAAATCAGCTATTACTTTGGGTGTGGATACTTATTTTACTGATTTTACAGCCAAAGCTTTATCCCTTGAAGCACAGTTTCGAAAATAAACATCAATAACCAAAAGCCCTCGACGATGATCGTCGAGGGCTTTTGATTTCCTCACTCCCTCCCACAAATCTGGCAACGATGTTTCTTATCCGCCAGTTCCATCTCTTGGTGCCACTTACGATGCTTTTCTTGGGCGTGTTCTTCTTTGCGGACCCAGCTGCGATTGTCGGCGAGGCTGGTGTGGACGCGATAAGTGTCCATCAGCTGGCTGCGGGTGCCGGGGATATGGTAGGTGGTGAGGCCGCCAAAGATCCGGTTGAGCAGCGGGGTGCTGGGATACTCCAGGTAGCTCATCAGCGGCGTGTCACTGCCGGGAGAGACGGCTTCGTGCATGCGTTTGCGGGCGGAGTGGATCAGGATGCCCCGGATGATTTGGCTTTTCAGGGTGTCGGGACGCACGGGGCCTTTGAGCATCAAGCCATAGGTGGTGATCAGCAGTTTATTGGCCTGGGTGCAGTCGTGGTGCCCTTTCGTCAAGTCCTGGGAGTAGTTTTCGATGGTGGCAGGGTTGATCCACAGGCGTTGATTTTCCCAGTGCTCTGAGGGTTTCAAGGGTATCAGGGTAAAGCGCCAGTTGGCCATCGGGATGTTGTGACTGGCATGGACGCAGTGCATGCCTTTTAGCAAGGTGGCCGCAGCGGAGCGAAAGGCATTGTCAAAGGCGATATGCTCGTGGTGCTTGAAGGAATCGTTGATGATCTGAGCCTGGGTCCGGTCCAGCAGATGCAGCGAATCGGTGGTGATCACCAGCTGCAAAGGGGGCTCTCCTAGAAAACGTGGGGCGACTGGCAAAACTGCCAAGAGGAGCTTGCTATGGTCAAACTCGTGCTCCACAGGCAGTTGATTGGTCATCTGGGAGAGGATCAGGCTATCGATGACCGGCTCGTCGTCGGAGTCGGGTGTGACAGCCGCGCCCCAGTCGAATAAAGAATCGATCAAGGGTAGTAACTTGGTCAAGTCATAGGTGTGTTGCCGCATTTGGGGAGCGGGACTATTGATAGGTGTTGCGTGAGTATGATGTTTCATAAAAAATCTCCTTTATAGTGTTGATAGGCAGGAAAAGCCGGTGTCAACCACCAAGCATACTCGCGGAAAATCTGCTCCGTGATAAACCGTGGTTGACTGTGCTTTTCCATGACCCTCGCAAAAGTAGATACGCAAACAAATTTCCAAAAAAATCTGTGAACCAGAAAAAAGCGTCACTTTTTATTTTTAACGAAAGCCATTTTGAGGGAGTCCTGGTAGTCGCGGCAATTTAAAGATGAGAGGGCGGAGTCGGCAGCGGTGGCCGGCTTTTTTTGTGGTCAAAAAGCTTGTCAGATCAAGGCAAAAGCGTTCTTGACGACAATAACCCCTAAAGAAAAGCACATCAAATCAAACTAAAGAAAAGGTCCTACTTGCTGGAGATTTCGCTAGCTGATAAAAGCTGCCAGCAGTCTCTGAGGAGGGAGCAAGAATCGTTAAAAAATATTTTTAAAAAAATTTTTTATTTTTTTTGAAATAACTCCCGTGATTTTCGTTGTACTTGTAAAGGGCCAAAAATGCGGCGGCAGCGTTTTGGCAAGAGGAGGACATGCGGATGGTGCGACCAATCAAGCAGGGGCTGGATTATTTCCCGACGGATGTGGCGTTTTTGACGGAGAGCAAGGTGTGGCTGATCAAGCAAAAGTGTGGGCTGGGGACGATGGATACGCTGATGACCCTCTTGTCCCGTATCTATGGGGAGGAGGGTTACTTCATGCCTTGGAATACCGAGGTGTTAGATCTAGTGGCTTATCACGGGCAAGTCCCCCACGAGCAGGTGCTCAATGTGGTGGAAAAAGCGCTAGCGGTGGGCTTTTTTGACTTGGAAAGCTTTCGGAGGCACCGGATCTTGACGGCAGTGGATATCCAAAAGAAATTCATCACGGCTACTCGGCGGCGCAAAACGGTCTTTCTCAACAAAAACTACCTGCTCATCTCCGAATCCGAGCGGGAAAACTTGGTCATCGGGGAGGACGTTGTGGCGCTGGAGGCGGAGGCGCTAGCGACGACAGAATCCCCGGCAGCCGAGGATTTGGGCCAGCTGGTGCAACAGACAGCGACAGCCATCAAGGGCTACGAAGCCGGGATTGGCGCGTTGTTGCAAGAACCCGCAGTCGGTGAGGAATGCGGGTTGCTGGAGGCCGAGACGGGGACCGGCGAGTGGGAAACGGCGCTAGCGGCTGTCGAAATGCCGGAAACGAAGGCTGAGGTGGCAACGGCGGAAGCGCCAGTCGACAGCCGGGAGGAAGCAGATGCGGTGGCGGTCGGGATGACGGCTGGCGAGAGTGGGGAGGCAGTGATGGCCGCCGAACAGCCAGTAGTGGTTGAACAGCCAGCGGTGGCAACCAGTGGTGTAACGGGGGCAAAAAGTGCTGCGGAAAGTGCTGCGGAAAGTGCCGAAGTCGAGGCGGTGACCCCGGTGCTAGTGGAGGCAGAAGTAGTGGTGGCTCAGGGGAAAACACCAGATAAATCAGCCGACAAATTCGCAGAAGCTGAAAAAGCCGTAAGGACGTTGGCAAATGAGTCAGTGACAAATGAGTCAGTGACAAATGGGCAAGCAAACGGCGGTGAAACGGTGGCAGCAAGGGAAATTGCGGTGGCGGACGGACTGGCGGTAGGCGCAGATCGAGGCAAAGCTAGCGAAAAACTAAGTCCTAAGCCGGTAGCCGCGGCTGAAAAAGGGAGTGTAGCTAGCGCGGACGCTGCCTCGGAGCAAGGGGACGCTAGCGGGGAAAGCGATGATTTAACGAAATGGGTATTACAAAAGACCGCAAGTTTTGCGTTGTGGCAACAACTGTGGGCCGGGCCCAATGTCGCCACCCAAGCGGAGTTGACTCGTCTATTGCGCAACTATGGTGATGAGTTGGTGGTGGCGGTGCTGAAAATCGCTAGTGCCCAACAGATCGCCAGCTCCTGTAGTTTGCCTTTTGTCAAGGGCTACCTGAAGCGCTGGCAGCAGGCGGGGGTCACAGATGTGGCCCAGGCCCGGGCATTTGAGCGGGAGTGTCTCCAAAAAAACGAGGCCAAGCGACAACAGCTGGCAGAAGCCCAACATCAAGCAGCCGAAGCAACCCATAAACGCCGCCGGGAGAGTAAGCAAACAGCGGGCACTAAAGGGGGAAAAGGGGCTAAAAGTACCAAAGATGTGACTCCCTCAGGCTCACGTCGTTCGTCCACCAGTGGGAAAAATACCACAAACTACGGTCGCGACGGGCGGCCTTATCGGCGGCAACCGGTGGAAGATTGGGCCGCTTACCCTGATGGCCGGGAGGATCGCCAAGGTTGGCTGAAAATGCTGAAAAAAATGCAACAACTGACACCTGTTGTGCCGCAAGCTGGGGATAGTTATCAGCTGACGGAGGCGGAGTTGGCGTGGATTCATGATGAGACCCAGGGCTTTGAAGCGGCGGTCTTTCGCCAGGCGGCAGGGGTCTGGAAGTGAGGGATTTGGCTGGTGTTTTGGAGGGTGAAGGGTGGTGAGGGGTGCTTTGAGGGGTGCTTTGAGCGGTGCGCTGTTTCTTCAGGGAGCGGAGTAACTGGGATGTGTAGTGTAAAATGCGTGGATATTTTTGAGGTTTGGTGTTTTGGTGTGTAGTTGAGGAAGAGCGGGGGTTTGTGTGGTTTGGGGAAGTAGCCGGGGGGAGGGCGCAATGATTATTACGCAGGCGCCACCCACGGAAAACCAACAGCTTCAGAAATAGTACGTTTTGTAAGCGCGACCAATTTCTTTGCTACCCTTGGCCTCTATTAATAACAAGAAATGGGGATGGATATGACAAACGAAGAGATGGAAGAGTTATTTAAAGAGTATCATGGGCTAATGTTTCGGGTGCTACGCCGTGGGGGTGTTTTTCCTGCACATAGTTATTTTGAAGATTATTGGCAGGAGTTGTCACTGGTCTTGTTCCAGCTGATGAAAGAAGCGCCGGATCGGATCGGCTTTTTGACAGCTTACAATGAAAGCTGGTTGTTTAGCCATTTGTTGTGGAGGCTATCAGATATTCGCCGCTACCAGACCCGCCACGTCAAAGAAGAAGTGCTGGAGCTGCCGGTAGAAGAACTGTTACAAACAACACCAGAGGAACACCTTGATGCCGCCGCCGTTCTAGAGCGAGATGCACTATTGATGGGATTTTGGAACTCCTTGAAGCCCAAGCAACAGGGCCAGTTGGAAAAATTATGGCAGGCCAAAAGCCAGAAACCACCGGTGAGTCCGGCTTTACTTAGTTATTATCGCACCTGTTTACGAAAGATTTTTAAAAAGTTTTGCGAAAACTTTTGATAAATCAGCTGTTATTTACGTTGTATATATAGAGGCCTAAAAAAACGAACTTCCAGACGTGAGGGAGGGTGCACCGTCTCTGACGAAAAGCAGTTCACCGGTTCCAGCTTGGGGGAACCGTCGACAGTCAGCCAACTGATGATAGGAACAATCTTTCCCTGTCGTGGAGGAAGGTCTGGTTGTCACAATTAACGCAAGCAACCAATAGGGGAAAGCACTGTCTTTTCCCAATCACACATTATGGAGGGAAACGTTATGAAAACACATTTAGAAACTGGCTTAGGAATCATGATTCAAGAACCGGATCAAAAGAATTTGACGAAACAATCCTTGAACTATTGTATCAAAGACCCTGCTGAAGCTAAGGTTATCAGCCTGATTGATATCTGGGCACCATTACTGCCAGAAGACAGCGATGTCATGAGCGTAGTGGAGACGACCAAAACCGAATACGTCAAATAACAACCAGTAATGGTAGAAAAGTTGTAATGGTAACTTAGGGAAAAACAACTAGGTGCTAGAATCTACTTCATAAACCGTGGTTTTACCACTGGGGCATCTTCCTAGCACTAGTTATTTTCAAGAAAAAAGACTTTATTAAAACGAAAATGGAGGAATACAAGATGAAAAAACTACGAATGACATTTCTAAACAGCGAAGGCAAAAAACACAATCTCGAACCCCGTTTGGCTGCCACCAATTTGGACGAACCAACTGTGCGAACAGCGATGGAAAGCTTGCGGGATTTGGCCCTCTTTGAAAAAGACGACGTGAAACTCTACGTCGAAGTCAAAGGCGCCAAGTATATCGAAACCATCGAAACCCCGTTGTTTGAAGATGAAGTGTAACAGACAGTGCTAACGAAGCAGGAGGCCCCAGATGAGACCAATGCAATCCCGATACTCAAAAATACACCCCCCACAAGCCCCCGAGAAATCGGGGGAACATCCAGTGCAAAGTCAGATACCCAGCGCGGGAGAACATCCGGCACAAAGCTCGGTTCACAGCGTGGGGGAACGTCCGGCACAAAGACCGGTGCACGGAACGGATGAGCGCCTAGCACAAAGTCCGATGCACAAACCGGAAAAATCATCAATACAACAAGCGGTACCGAAAACCGTACAAAGGATAGGAGAAAATGCCGCACCGCCCTCGGTAGAAATGCCAGCGCAAAAGCCAAGCTCCTGGTCGCCAAAACTGGCGGCCATGAGGGATTCACTGGATGACGCCATCGCTGCACAAAAAGCAGACAAAGCCAAGCACAAACGCCAGTTGCGCTGGCTAAATTATCGCTGGTATCGGCATTGGCTCTGGATAGTGACCATGCAAGAAGTGCGCCTCCGTATCTGGTTTGCCATGCTTTGCTACTTTTGGCAAGGGGTGAGGCGAGATTGGCGGGAGCGGAAGGATCGTATTCGGTGGCAGATGGGAAAATTGCTGGAGCTTCGTGACATTGCTGGAGTTAGCGGGTGGCCCCGCCGCAGCTTGGTAAGTGATTGGCGATTTATCGCTCTTTTCTTGGCAATGTGGGGCAGTTGGTTTATTTGGCTGAGGCATCTGTGGTTGGTGCTTCGCTAGCGATAGTTATAAAAACACAGATAACCTGTTTCTGTGACTAGAGAGAATAAGGAGACACCCCTGAGGTAGCGTCCGTGCCTCAGGGGTGTGTTGCGAAACGGATTTTTTGCTTAATAATTATTACACACTAACCCGCCACCCCTTCACAAATGAAAACGCTTTAAATAATTCGTTAGATTGTTCTTGTTATCCAACAACGATTGGAAGCGTTTGCTATAATTTAAAACATAACGTATCAAACTAGTTTTTAAGACGCGCTGACGCAAGTTGCGTGAGGGCGAACAGGAACTTTAAAACAGGTGAGATGCGTAATTATTAATTAAGGTATCTAGCTTCCCCATTGCAGAAGCGCCGATTACTTTAAAGAAATAGCGGAATCAAAGAAGCGATGACGCGAAAGGAGACATACATAATGGCTATTAATACACAGTTGATTCACGGTTACCCGGTTTTTGATGAGGAGACTGGTGCTTCTTCAATCCCCTTGTACCAAGCTTCGACTTTTAAACAAGCTGGGATTGACCAGCCACAGGCATTTACCTATTCCCGCTTTGGTAATCCGACCAGACAGGCCTTGGAAGAGGCGATTGCAGCGATTGAAGGGGGCAAATGTGGCTTTGCTTTTGCTTCGGGGATGGCGGCGATTGCCAGTGTCTTGTTGCAATTTAGCCAAGGAGATCACCTCGTCATGTGTAAGAGCATCTATGGTGGGACTTTTACCTTGGCGGAGACGGTGCTGAAACGCTTTGGCATTTCCGTGACTTATGTGGATGAGACCGATCTGCATAGCTGGGAACAAGCAATCTTACCGGAAACAAAAGCACTCTACCTCGAGACCCCTTCCAATCCTTTGCTGAAGATTACTGATATCAAGCAGGTGGTGGCTTTGGCGCAAAAACATGAGCTGTTGACGATCATAGATAACACCTTTATGACACCGCAGTTCCAATCGCCGTTATCTTTAGGTGTGGATATTGTTATTCATAGTGCGACCAAATTTCTCAACGGCCATAGTGATGTGGTGGCGGGGTTGGTAGTGGTCAATGATCTTGCCTTGGCGGAGGGGATACGCGCCCAGCAGACGGTTTTAGGGAGTATTTTAGGGGTTGAAGATTGTTGGCTAGTCCTACGAGGGCTGAAGACGATGGGGTTGCGGATGGCTCAAGCGGCAGCCACGGCGGCTAAAATTGCGACTTTTTTGGCGGCGGCTCCTCAGGTGAAGGCGGTGTATTATCCAGGATTGGCTAGTCATTTGGGCCATGAGATTCATCTGTCCCAGGCTAGTAGCGGTGGGGCGGTGTTGTCTTTCGAGTTGGCTGACCAGACGGCGGTTTTGGCGTTTTCTAAGGCGCTGAAGTTGCCCATCACGGCGGTGAGTCTTGGCGGCGTCGAGTCGATTTTGTCCTATCCGGCGACTATGAGTCATGCCTGTGTGCCACCGGAAGAGCGAGCGCGACAAGGCATCACTGAGGGCTTGTTGCGTTTATCGGTGGGAATCGAGGATGCAGAGGATTTGTTGGCAGATCTCGCCCAATCCTTGGCGCAGATTCCCGTAGCTACCACCGTCGGCTAGCGAGAGGGGCTGACCTCTAGCTAGAGCGGGTCGATTAGGTTTGGCTTCACGGACGGAGTAATTAAAATTACGCCAAAAATCGCGTTTTACTAGCTGCTCTGGTTCGTTCAGCACTATTAGATTTTCAATATGAAAGTGAGGGTTTTTCATGGACTTATTCTTAATTGGGGCCAATATCGCCATCATGCTGGTGATTTTAGTGGTATTAAACCGCATGGCCAAAAAACATGTTTCCTTTTCCAAGCGGGTCTTTGTCGGCTTGGGCATCGGGATCGTCTTCGGGACGGCGCTGCAGATGATTTATGGGGCGAGTCATCCCGTGGTGGCAGAATCCACCAACTGGTTTGGCATCGTGGGAAATGGTTACGTGGCGCTCTTAAAAATGATCGTCATGCCGTTAGTGATGGTCTCCATCGTCAGTGCCATCAACAATCTTAGTTCCACTAAAGGACTGGGAAAACTTGCCGGCACCATCATCGGCGTCTTGATGTTCACTACCTTAATCGCTGGTAGCTTGGGAATTTTGAGTGCCAATTTGTTCCACTTGGATGCCAATTCCATCCAAGCGGGGCAGTCAGAAGCGGATCGGGCTGCTTATTTGGAAGAAAACTTGGCCAATGTGGAAGAAATGTCGATTCCCCAAAAAGTGGTGGAATTCATTCCTACCAATCCTTTTGCCGATATGACTGGCGCCCGCAGTACGTCCACCATCGCGGTCGTGATTTTCTCAGCTTTTGTCGGGGTAGCAGCTTTGCAGATTAAGAAAAAGAAAAAAGAAGAGGCGGAGCTGTTTACCAAAGTGGTCAATGCCGCTTATGCCGTGGTGATGCGGATGGTGACGTTGATCTTGCGCATGACACCGTATGGGGTGGCAGCGCTGATGACCTCCACCATTGCTAAGACGGATGTAAAAGGGATTTTGAACTTGGGAACCTTTGTACTGGCATCTTATACGGCGATTCTCTTGATGTTTGTGGTGCATTTGGTGTTGTTGACGATTTTTGGCTTGAATCCTGCCATGTATCTGAAAAAAGCGTGGACAACCTTAGTCTTTGCTTTCACTTCCCGGACTTCTGCGGGGGCGATTCCGATGAATATCGAAGCTCAGACGCAAAAGATGGGAGTTTCCGAAAAAGTAGCCAACTTTGCGGCGACGTTTGGTGCTACCATCGGGCAAAACGGCTGTGCCGGGATTTATCCTGCGATGTTAGCGGTGATGATTGCCCCGACTGTCAATATCGATCCTTTGTCACCTAGCTTTATCGTGTAGTTGGTGATCATCGTGATGATTTCTTCCTTTGGGGTAGCCGGTGTCGGCGGTGGGGCGACTTTTGCGGCCTTGATCGTGTTGAGCTCCATGAACTTGCCGGTGGGGCTAGCCGGGTTGTTGATTTCCATTGAACCGATGATCGATATGGGACGGACGGCATTAAACGTGTCAGGGTCTATGACTGCTGGCTTGTGCTCGGCAAAACTCCTCGGGGAAATCGATATGAATGTCTACAACGACGGGGATGTGCCCGTGAGAGAAGTATAATGCAGGGTTAGAAGCCCTTGATCCTGCCATTCAGAGTTTTTACTGAAGGGCGGAGCATAATAAAAATTACGCGGGGGCGCCAGCAACAGGTCCCCGCGTTTTCTAAAAAATGATGGCGTAAATCCCATCAGTAAAAGAGTAAGAAGGAGCAACGATATGAAAACAATTATTATCGGTGGTACAGCGGCGGGAATGAGTGCGGCAGTGAAGATTCAAAAAATGGCGAAAGACCCTCTGATTACCGTCTATGAAAAAGGTGAGGTGGTCAGCTTTGGCGCCTGTGGCTTGCCTTATTATGTGGGGGATTATTTTCATGATTCCCATCAGATGATTGCGCGGGAACAGGCAGCTTTTGAGAAGATGGGGATTGCCGTGAAGCTGTTCCACGAAGTTGTCGCGGTGGATACGACAACAAAGACGGTGACCGTGCGGGACAATTTCCACGATGAGACTTTCGTGGACAGCTATGATCAATTGTTGGTAGCCAGTGGTGCCACACCAATCATGCCACCGGTGACCACCCAGCTGGATGGCGCGGCCTTCGAGAATCTCTTTACTTTGAAAACGCTGGGGGATGGGCGGGCTTTGAAGACCTATTTGCGCCTGGAAGAGGTGTACCAGGTGACCATCATCGGTGGCGGCTTTATCGGGGTGGAGTGTGCCGAGGCCTTCTTGCATCAAGGCAAAAAAGTCTGCTTGATTCAGTTGGATGACCATCTATTGCAGGATTCTTTTGATGAAGAAATCAGCGAAGTCATCGAGGCAAAACTGCGGCAAGCGGGAGTCTCATTGCATCTCGCAGAAGGTGTGCAGGATTTGGTGGGTAGTCTTGATGCCGAGGGTAACTGCCGGGTGACGCAAGTCGTGACCGATCAGGGGGAGTACAGGACGGATTTGGTGGTGGTAGCCATCGGTGTGAAACCGGCGACAGACTTTTTGGGACCAGCGTTTGCCAAACTTGCCAATGGCGCGCTGATAGTGGACGATCAAGGACGGACCAATGTGCCTGACGTCTGGGCTGCCGGGGATTGTGCGACAGTGCCACATCTGGTGACCGGCGACGACCGCTTTATTCCCCTAGCCACTGGGGCGAATAAACTGGGGCGCATCGCCGGCGAAGTGATGACGGGGGCTGACAGTCATTATCCCGGTACGTTAGGCACGGCGGGAGTCAAATTTATGGAATTGGAAGCCGCCCGTACTGGGATCACGGTAGCCGACGCCGACAAGCTGGGCTATGACTACAACACCGTGGTGATCGATGACAAAAACCAGACGGATTACTATCCGGGGCAAAAAGATATCCGGGTCAAACTGATTTATGACAACCAAACCCTGTGCCTGCTGGGAGCCCAGATTGCAGGAGAAAACGGGGCCGCCCTACGCATCGACACCTTGGCGGCCGCCATCACGATGGAAATGACCACGAAACAGCTGGGGCTGCTGGACTTGTTGTACGCTCCACCTTTTGCCCGCACGTGGGACGTGTTGAATGTGGCGGGCAACGTGGCTAAAAGCAAAAAAAACAGTCGCAAGCGCCAAGCCATAAGCGGTAAGTCATAAGCAAGCTGGGCTGGAACTCTTGTCGGCTCTGACTACCGCTGGCTGACAAGGGAGTCGGAGATGGAAGAACTAGGAGCAAGCCTGACCGGGGAAGGGGTTGGGCTTTTTTTGATGGAAAATTTGGTGATGCGTTTTCTAAATCCAAAAGAAGTTACCGTTTTAAAATGGTAGGTTCAAAATGGAAAAGGTGCTTTTCTGTCACCTTTAGCCCCCCTTTCCCAGTTGCCATTTCGCCAGCTTTCCCGTATCCTTGAGACAAGGAATCATTCAATGAATGCCTGATTTATGAGGAGTTTCGGGAGTTTTTGGCGTAAAGGATAGAAGCGAGGATTGGCAGATGAAAAAAATCAAAGTGATGACGGTTTTCGGAACACGACCGGAAGCCATCAAGATGGCGCCCTTGGTGAAGGCTTTGGAAGCGACTGAGTGGTGTGAGACCCAAGTGGCGGTGACCGGGCAGCATCGGGAAATGCTGGACCAGGTGCTGGAGGTATTTGCGATTAAGCCGGCTTATGATTTGGCGATTATGAAGGCGGGGCAGACGATCGAGGAGATTACCACCCGCATCTTGAGCAAGTTTGGAGCGGTCTTGGAAGAGGCGCAACCGGATTTGGTCTTGGTGCATGGCGATACCACGACGGCGTTTGCGGCGGGTTTGTCGGCGTTTTACCGGCAGATTCCGGTGGGACATGTGGAGGCCGGCTTGCGGACGTGGGATTTGGCACAGCCTTTTCCCGAAGAGGCCAATCGCCAGCTGATCGACGTCTTTGCCCAACTGTATTTTGCCCCTACCCAGCAGAGTCGGGACAATTTGTTGAAAGAAGGCAAAGAGGCGGCGGGGATTTTTGTGACGGGCAATACCGCCATCGATGCCATGGGCTACACGGTGGCTGCTCGGCCCCAGTTGACGGCGGCGGCTTGGGCTCCTGGACGCAAAGTGGCAGGAGCGCCGAAGATTTTGGTGACGATGCATCGCCGGGAAAACCTTGGAGAACCGATGGCGCAAGTCTTCCGGGCTTTGCGCCAAGTGTTAGCCGAACAGCCCGAGGCACGGGTCGTCTTTCCAATGCACAAAAATCCAGCCGTGCGAAAACTCGCCCAAGAGATTCTAGGGGACTTGGACCAGGTGGAGCTGATCGAACCTTTGGATGTGGTGGCTTTCCAAAACTTGATGGCGGAGTGCCAGTTGGTATTGACGGACTCCGGTGGTCTCCAAGAAGAGGCCCCTGGGCTAGGGGTGCCGGTGTTGGTGCTGCGGGAAACCACCGAGCGGCCGGAAGGGGTGCAAGCCGGCACGGTACGGCTAGTGGGTACCGAGGAAACGGCGGTCTACCAAGCGGTGACGGCGATGCTCACCGATGAGGCGGCTTACCACAAGATGGCCCATGCTGCCAATCCATATGGTGACGGGACTGCCAGCCAGCGGATCGTGGCGGCGATTGCCTATCATTTTGGCTTGGTGTCAACTCGGCCGGCGGATTTTACGTTTTAAATACAAAAAAGGAAGACTTCCGAAGCTTATTGATAAGCTAGGGAGTCTTCCTGTTTGTATTTTGCCTAGCAATTGCTTAAATAGCTAGATCGGTTTGTTATTTTGGCTCCTGGGTTTCAGCGGGTTCGGCAGCTAGGAGGTCACCAGGCTGGCAATCCAAGACTTCGCAGAGGCTGGCTAGCGTCGAAAAGCGCACGGCTTTGGCTTTCCCGTTTTTTAAGATGGAGAGGTTGCTCATGGTGACGCCGACTTTATCCGCCAGTTCCGTCAGGCTCATCTTGCGCTTGGCTAGCATCACATCAAGGTTGACAACGATTTTCATCGGGGACTCCTTTCTGCCTCAGATGGTGAGGTCTTGTTCATTTTTTAGGGAAATAGCGTTTTTAAATAACTCCTCGACGATCAAGGAGAAAAGGTAGGCCGCAAAAGGGAGCAAAATCAGTCCCAGTCCCACTAAGATCAGGCCGGGGGCGTCATCAAGGTCTGCCGCCTGGGCCACAAAGGGCAGGATACCACAAAAGCTGATGGCCGCTGCTAAAATCCGGTGTTTGACTTTGGCGACTAAGACCAGTGTTCTCTCAGAAAAAGAGTTATTTTTAGCAATCAAGTCCACGATTTGGTACAGGTAAACTAACGTCCATAGACCAAAAAAGGCCGTCAAGCCCACAGCGGCAAAGAAGAGCCAAGCGATAGCCGACATGCCGATGGTGCCTTCTGTGATTAAGCTCATGGTGAAAATCGTAGCCAAGACCAAGAGAAAAGCCCCTAAACCAACCAAAGCTAGTTTCAATAAGCGTGTTTTGAGTTTCATAAAGGTCACCTCAATCTGTTTGATGAGTTGAGATTACCACGATGATTTATGTAAATCAATAAAAATATATTGATAAACGATAAAAGTATAACGTTTATCGAGAGTGGTCAGAGGAATCAAGGTCAAGTGGGTGGTGAAGTTTTTGTTTTTTAACTGTGGGAAGGGGATTTTTAAAAATAAAAAAATCCTGCTGGTTGGTTAGGCCAGCAGGATTAAAGTGATGTGTGAAGGAAATAACTCCCTGACACGTTGTTGTGAGAATCTTCCCCAAAATTCTCTTCACCGTTATTATAGCGTAAAAAGCCCGATATGTTAAAGAAAACGCACAGCCCTTGGGATTCCTGGCTTTTCAGATAACCAACCTTATCTATCGACATTAAAAAAAGCCTCTTGCCGTCAAGATGAGAGAAGCTTAGAAAATGATGAATAAGACGGACTTTGAAAAAAAGGCGTCTGCTGCCGGTGGAAAGTGCTAAAATGTAAGGGGATCCAAAACAACTTACTGAGAAACTTTGTAGATAACGGAGGCAAATCATGAAAATAACGGTGTTGTACTATACAAAAATCGGTCATACCAAAGAGATGGCCGAAATCGTGGCGGCGGGGGCTCGCCAAGTAGCAGGGGTGGAAGCGGCGGTATTTCCCATGGAAGCGCCAGATGTCCAGTGGTTGACGGCTAGCGACTGCGTCTTATTGGGAACACCGACATATATGGCAGACTTGGCTGGTGTGGTGAAATGTTGGTTGGAAACCGCTGGCCACAAGTATCCATTAGCCGGAAAACTGGGAGGAGCCTTTGCCACTGCTCACTTTTCCCATGGCGGTGGCGATATCGCCATCCAATCGATTTTGCACCATTTGTTGGTGGCGGGGATGGTGGTGTACTCTGGCGGTGATTCGTTAGGACAACCAGTCATCCATCTCGGACCGGTGGCGTTGTCGGAGGATTTGGAGCAATACCAATCCCTTTTTGCCACTTATGGACAACGCATGGCAGAAAAAGCCGTCGCGTTATTTGGTGAATCATAACAAGAAAATCATCGTCAAATAAAATGAGAGCTATTTTCTAGTTCTGGAATGAGACACTTGGTCAGTTCAAAGCTAAAAGTGTCGCTTCTGTCTGGCTAGAAAATAGCTTTTTTTGTTATTAAAAAACGTTTGTTTCCAATATTTTGTTGTTTTATATTAGAAAAGAAATGTTATAATTAAAAAGTGGTAGACCAATGATGGTAAAAGTGTGGGGTGAAAAAATATGGAAAGTGTTTTGACGAAAATTTTTGGCAGTCCGGCCTATGCACAAGCGTTACTAGAACATAAATTTGTGTTATTTGTAATGTGTTTAGTTATTGCGGGGAGTAGTTATTTATTGGCCCGGGGGATCAAGCAAGTCCGGCAAGATGCCTTGGTGGGGACGATTTGCCTTTCAGGGGCGGCCATCATGTTGATCGGTACCTTTTTCGCCGCGATTTTCTTGGCGGTTTATGGCGTGTCATTGCCGTAAAAATACATAAAAAAACTGCGAGAAGACCGGTGGGGGCTGGGTTTCTCGCAGTTTTTTCGATGAATTATTTATTGAATAAAATACTATGAAAGAGTTTCAAGTTTTTTAATACCAGCCTTATTTTTAAGAAATGTAATCATTTGGGTTTGTGCCATTTCAGTTTAAACCCGTCGAATTCGACGGGTTTAAAATACTTATCCACATCTCTGTGGAAAACTAGTTGTAGCTATTCTATACACCGAAATTTATAACATTTTTGCTGAAAACTGACTATCTTAATTCTGATTCCTTACACTTTTCGCTCAAACGGATCGCTGGAAATCCCTTGGGCCAAGACTTGTTTGGCGTATTCTTGGGCGGAAAAGAGGGAATGGTCCCGGTAGTTGCCACATTCTTTGGCAGAGACGGCAGGGACGAAATCCGTTGCCACCACGTGTTTTTCTAATACAAGCTTCAAGGCGTCCCGTACTTCTTCGGTGGTATGATGGCCCCAAAGAATCAGGTAAAAGCCGGTGCGGCAACCCATCGGCGACAAATCGATGACGCCCGTCAGGTAATCCCGCAAGTTGACTGCCAACAGATGTTCCAAAGTGTGCAGCGCGCTGGTGGGCAAGGCCTCTTGATTGGGTTGCAACAAGCGCAAATCGTATTTTTCGATATGGGCGCCGTCTTGGTCCTCGGCGCCGGCCAGACGGACGTATGGGGCTAATACTTGATTGTGATCCAGTTCAAAACTTTCTACTTTTGCCATGGGAATCCTCCGTTTTTTCTAAGTCATTTTTGACAGTATACTACGAAACCCAAAAAGTTTGGAGTATGTGTTGCAAAAGTTTCGAAAATCATCGAAATTGTGCTTATGCGTTGCAAAACTTTTAATCCCTCATCCGAATCCCTCTGATCTAGGACCAAAGTCTGATTTTTAGGCAGTGGTCTTTTTTTACTTCACCTGTCGTAGTAAACATGGTATGATTACTTTGACAGATGGAGTACTTTTGGTTTTCCGTCAGGAGACAAACCACAAAGGAGGTGGCGGTGTGATTTCAAGTGATGGGATTCGTGGGTACAATGACGCGATTATTTTGACTTTATTGGCAGAAGGGGATTCTTATGGCTATGAGATTTCGCGGGAGATCAAGGGCCGCACCGACGAAGGCTATGTCATCAAGGAGACTACCTTGTATTCGGCTTTTACCCGGCTGGGGAAGCAGGGGTTCATCGAGGCTTATCCGGGCGAGGTGACTCATGGCAAAAAGCGCACCTATTATCGAATCACTGCCAGCGGTCGTCAGTATTTAGCCGCAAAAGTCAGTGAATGGCAGCTGACCAAACAAGTGGTGGATCGTTTTTTATCCACCGGGGCAACACCAAATCAACAAGTGGAAACATCGACGCCGGGGGTATCTTCCGGGGTGTAGATGGATAGTGGAAAGGGTTGAAGGATATGGATACCATCAAAAATTATTTAGAAACGTTATTTCTAACATTGCCAAAAACGCCCCAGACCCAACAGGCGAAAGCGGATTTGTTAGCGACGATGGAAGATCATTACCATGGATTGATTGAAGAAGGCAAGAGTGAAAATGAAGCCATCGGGGCGGTGATTTCCGAGTTTGGCTCCATCGATGAATTGCGAGAAGAGCTGGAGTTGGCGCAGGAAGAAGCAGAGGATGCCGGAGAGTCTGGTGCAGCCGGAGCGTTTGCCCAGTCCCAACAAGCGGAAAAAGAGGCTGCGGCGACAGAAGGAGCATGGTCGAAGGCGGTTCCTGATCCCGAAGATTTCAACTGGCGGCAAGCGGGAGGCCGACGAGGCTATGGGTCAGCGGTAAGCTTGGCGGAGGTGGAGGAGTTTTGGCAGATGATTCGCCAATTTGCGCTGCGCATTGCTGGGGGAATTTTGCTCGGCGCTCTAGGATTTGCCGGGATGATCTTTTTCATGGCCTCCATGAGTGAAGGGATCGGGGCGACGATTTTGTTTATCGGGATCGCGGCGGCGGTGGCGTCGTTGATCCATGGGGGGATGCTCTTTAGCCGGGGGGCCAAACCACTTGCGGGGCGTCCGTATGATGAGGAAGTCCAGCTGGCAGCGGCTTACCATGTGGGAGCGTATCGCAAGAGTTTTAGCTTTTCATTGATTGGTGGGATTGCGGCTTTGGTTTTGTCTTTTGCACCGATTTTCCTTTTCTCCTATAGTTATCAGCCAGCATTTGGCGCAGCGTTATTTTTTGCTATCTTGGGCTTGGGCGCTTTTATGATTATCTACGGGTCGATCATTTACGCCTACTACCGCAAGTTTGCCAATGGGCAGGTGCTGGAGGCGGCTAAAGATGACTACCCACAACCCTCTGCAACAGAACGCCAACATCCATTGTTTACTGCCTTTACCATCGTTTATTGGCCGGCGGTAGTTCTCTTTTACTTCTTGTTATCCTTTGGCGCGCATGCTTGGGCGTGGAGCTGGACGGTCTTTATGATTGCCGGACCGGTTTACGCAGCGATCCAAACTTTGGTGCAGGCACGCGACGAACGGGGTTAGAGAATTTGTTATTGATTCGTGGACCGTTTCCTTTCGGGGAGACGGTCTTTTTGAGTTTCACAAACAAGCTCCTTTTGAAATGAGAAAGACATCTGGTGTCGGTTGCGCTTTAATCATGTGGCAACTGCACCAGCTCCTTAGCTTTTAGTTTTTTCTGGTTGCCCCCGTCTGCGCCAACCGGTAGGAGAGTAGCCGGTTTTTTGGCGAAAGAGGTTGGAAAAATAGTGTTCGTCAGAAAAGCCGAGACGGTCGGCGATTTCTTGGACGCTGAGGAGGGTTTCCTTCAATAATAACTGGGCCAGCTGAATCTTTTTCGTCAAATAATACTCATAGGGGGTCTGATGGAACCAGCGTTTAAACTGGCGAGTCAGCTGGGAGGTGGAGAGATTAGCGGTGCGGGCGACAGCCGCCACGCTGACGTTTCCAGCTTGCAGGTGATTGTCCAGATAGACTTTGGCACGCCACAAATCTGCTGGCACCAGCTGATGGGACTGAGGCAGGGTTTCTGCGAGGCTGATCAGTAGTTCATGAAACAGTAAGCTGCAATGACGACTCCGCTGGGTGGGGGTCATGGGTGCTTGTTCGCAAAGGGCGAGCAGCTGGTTGAAAAGAGTAAAGCGGTCGGTTTGGGGGAAGTGGTAGTGCTGGTGTAAGTGATAGGCTTGCAACAACTGCTCCACGACAGTGCCGGCGACATTGATCCAGATTTTGTGCAGCGGCTGCCGGTCGTCGGAGCGGTACCAGTGGTCGTGACCGGCGGGTAATAAATAACAATCCCCCGCCTGAACTTGAAAGCGGTGGTCATCGATGCGCACCTCGCCTTTGCCAGCGATGACAAACTCGATGGTGGTCACGAGGGACTGCCAACGATCGACTTGGTAGTCGGCAAAAGGGAAGGTGATGCCGGCTAGTTCGACGCGAAACTGTTCCGGAGCGGCAAATTGTTCCGGTAAAAAGCTTAAGATGTATTCTTTCATATCTGCGTGTTTTCCTCACTTTGATGGCGTTATCTTGCATGGATTTTGCTGCTTTGGGTCGTATACTATACCTGTATTTGAAAAACGTCAATGGCCGGCGCTGTCTTGCGTAGTATTCATTACGCCTCACCAAGCCCCCACTGACAACCAATAACAATTAATGGAGGTCTCAATTATGACCGTATCTCACACTATCCCTCGTCCAGAACACCCACAACCGCAAATGTTGCGGGACAATTGGCGCAATCTGAATGGTCCCTGGCGCTTTGCCTTTGACTTTGGCAAAAGCGGCCAGAACCGCAAGTTTTATGAAGTGACTACCACAACTCCCGGACCGGCACCAAAACCCTTGGCTACCGCGGAAAATATCTTTGAAAATCAGTTGACCGCGCCAAATCAAGATCCTTTCGACCATGAAATCATCGTGCCTTTCTGTCCCGAATCCAGCCTCAGCGGGATTGGCTACCCGGACTTTATCCCGGCTTGTTGGTACCAACGGGAAATCGAAATCACAGCGGAAGAGTTGGCGCTAGATGAGGCAGGTCAGCGCCCAACGATGCGCCTGCATTTTGGGGCTGTCGATTATTTCTGTGAAGTCTATGTCAATGGCCAGTCGGTGGGGACCCACAAAGGCGGTTACGCGTCTTTTGCCTTTGATATCCAAGATGTGCTGGTCAGCGGAGTCAACACCATCACCGTCTATGCGGAAGATGACACTCGCAGCGGGCGCCAGCCTCGAGGCAAACAGTCGGGGAATTTTTATTCCGGTGGCTGTGATTATACCCGGACTACCGGGATTTGGCAGACGGTTTGGCTGGAAATCATGGCAGCCAGTCACGTGGAGGAAGTGCAGTATTTCCCAAATGTGGCGCAAACCAGCGTCACCATGGCCGTCAAAACAACTGGCCTGCCAACAGAAGAGTTGACGGTGGCCGTCAGCTACCAAGGGCGACCGATGGCTGAAACAACGGTGGCGGTGACCGGTAATTTCACCACCTTGACCCTGCCTTTAGCTGAAGAGCACCTCTGGGAAGTCGGCGCCGGGCGGTTGTATGATGTCACTTTCCGCTATGGCACCGATGAGGTAAGCAGTTATTTTGGCTTGCGAGAAGTGGCGATGGCTGGCTACAAGTTCCTGTTAAATGGCCAAGCGGTTTTCCAACGGACGGTATTGGATCAAGGATTTTACCCAGATGGCATCTACACCGCGCCGACTGACGAAGCCTTGCAACAAGATATCCAACTTGCGCTGGCGGCGGGTTTCAACGGTGCCCGCCTCCACGAAAAAGCCTTCGAAGCCCGCTTTTTGTACCATGCTGACCGAGCTGGCTACCTGGTTTGGGGAGAGATGGCTAACTGGGGGCTGGACTTGTCCCAGGCGGCCAATGTCTACGCCTTTTTACCGGAATGGCAAGAACTGCTGGCCCGGGATTTCAACCATCCGGCCATCGTGACTTGGTGTCCGATGAATGAAACCTGGAACTACGAAAATCGTCCGCAGCGCAATGAAACCCTGGAGCTGGTCTACCGAGTGACGAAGCAAATCGATCCGACCCGTCCGGTCATCGACACTAGCGGCAACTACCATGTCATCACAGATATTTACGACATCCACGACTACTGCCAAGACCCGGCTGAGTTTGCCACTCATTTTGACGGGGAAAAATGGCCCAATGGCGTCTTTCGCGATGAACACGATGCTCGCCAAAGCTATACCAAAGGCCAGCCGATCAATGTCAGCGAATACGGGGGCATCAAATGGGACCCAGCATCTGATCCTGAAAAAGCGTGGGGCTACGGGGATGCACCGAAGACGGAAGCCGAGTTTATCGCGCGCTACCAAGGCTTGACGGATGTCTTATTGGACAATCCGCAGATCTTCGGTTTCTGTTATACCCAGCTGTATGATGTGGAACAAGAGCGCAACGGCCTGTACAACTACGACCGCAGCGAGAAGTTTGACATGACTCTTTTCAAGGCAATCAATTCCCGAAAAGCCGCGATTGAAGAGTAAATTTTTGGAGGAGTTCGGTTGTAGCGGACCCGCAGCGCGATGTCAGTGCCCCTTGATAGCAAAGATCAGAATAACTGATTATCGTTGTCAGTTAAGGGCTTTCGGTAAGGCTTTCAACGGCTTCCTGTTACAATACAAGTAGGGTGGTTGGAGCATACGTCACTCAAAAATAACTAGGAGGTTTTTTAAATGAGCTTAGATTATTCAGATCGTGGAAAACAACCAGTTGTAGCAGACATTGAAGCATTGACCCTTGAAAACGACAATTACCGGACGACCATCTGGACCGGCGATAAGTTGCAAGTCACCGTGATGGCCATCCAACCTGGCGATGACATCGGCCTTGAAATCCACCACGGCATCGATCAATTTTTGCGCATCGAATCCGGGACAGGCTTGTGCAAAATGGGACCCGCCGCAGACAATCTGACTTTTCAACAACCAGTCAAAGACGATGACGCCATCTTTGTGCCTGCCGATACTTGGCACAATGTGGAAAACACCGGGACAGAACCTTTGAAACTTTATACCATCTATGCCGGACCAGATCACGTCAAAGGTACGGTGCATCCGACGCATGAAGATGCCCGCAACGATCCTAACGAAAGCTGAGGCACCTGAAAAAAGTACCAGACTCGCCCAAAAGACGGTAAGGCCGGGGCTACGTCGCTACTAATTAGCGTGAAGTTTGGCAAGCTATCAGTAAAAGCAGCTGCTCTTTCAATTTTTTATTGAGAGAGCAGCTTTTTGATTGCACCCGGCAGGATGATGTGGAACAAGCGCCCATCGACTTAAATGATTACGACCGAAGTACGTCGCGGTTTGGCTAATTCGTTCGGATTTTTCTGACAATTTTAGGGAAATCAGCTGTTTTTCCGTGGGGAATGTGGTAGAATGGCACAAATATGACATAGGGGTGTTGTGAATGACTGGTTATAATGTTGCGGTTGTGGGAGCGACTGGCGCGGTGGGGACCCGCATGATTGAAATGCTGGCACAGTCCACCTTACCATTGGGAGAAGTAAAATTGTTGGCATCGGCCCGTTCAGCTGGCCAGACGCGCCAATTTAAAGGACAAGACTTAGTAATTGAAGAATTGGTACCGGAATCTTTTGAAGGCGTAGACATTGCCTTGTTTTCTGCGGGAGGCGGCATTTCCAAAAAATTTGCCCCAGAAGCAGTCAAACGGGGGGCTGTGGTTGTGGATAACACCAGCGCTTTCCGGATGGATCCCGAAGTGCCTTTGGTGGTGCCAGAAGTCAATAGCGAGGCATTGAAGGCACACAAGGGAATCATCGCCAATCCCAACTGTTCCACTATCCAAATGATGGTCGCCTTGGAGCCGATTCGCCAAGTAGCTGGCCTGAAGCGGATCATCGTTTCCACTTATCAAGCCGTCTCTGGTGCCGGTGCAAAAGCGATGGCAGAGCTGAAACGGGAGTCGCAAGCTTATCTGTCAGGCACTCCGGTAGCCGACTTGCAACCGGAAATTTTGCCTTGTGGTGGGGACAAAAAACACTATCCGATTGCTTTCAACGCGCTGCCACAAATCGACGTGTTTGCGGAAGAAGACTACACCTATGAAGAGTGGAAGATGATCAACGAAACCCGCAAAATCATGGAGGACGACACTATCAAAGTGGCCGCAACCTGTGTGCGGATCCCAGTCTTTGCCGGTCATTCCGAGTCCGTCTATATCGAAACCGAAAAAGTCATCCCGGTCTCTGCGGTGAAAGAACTCTTAGCCAAAGCGCCAGGCGTCGTCTTGGAAGACGATCCCAGCCAACAAATCTACCCCCAAGCGCTAAATTCGGTGGGTAAAAAAGAAACCTTCGTAGGCCGCTTGCGTCGGGACCTCGACGTAGCAGAAGGCCTGCACATGTGGGTTGTTTCAGACAACTTGCTAAAAGGCGCCGCTTGGAATTCGGTCCAAATCGCAGAAACCTTGCACGAGCTGGACTTGGTGCGGGTGCCGTAACACTGATTAATAAAAAAGAAGCGAATCTCAGGGCTATGCTGAGGTTCGCTTTTGTTATCTGAAGAAAAGCTTAATCTCTCTTTGAATGGGGAAACTCTTTTGACAGGTATTGAAGGAAAGCGTATTCTGAAAGTAGAAAAGAGCACCGCCATTATGGGTCAACCTAAGGAGTGAGAGCAGATGAAACGTTATTTAGGAATCGCTTTAGCCGTCATCGCCGTGTTAGGAATTGGTGCGTTAGAAATCAATGATGTCTTGACGTTAACCATGGCGAACTATCTGTTGGCGGCAGTACTGGTCTTCGGCGGACTGCTAATTGTCGCTTTCAAAATGTATTTTTTATCCAGCATTGTACCGGTCAAAGCTAAAGGCGACTACACCGCTGAGCAGCAAAAATTGGCACGCGCATCCGGTTGGGTCGTGCTGGGGTTAGGGGTGCTGATCGGTCTATTGACAGCAGTAGGAGTGTTATAAAATTAGGGGTGAGAAGGGGTTTAAAAAAAGATGACAGCAAAAAATCAACCAGAACAGGAAACAACTGGAGAAAATGCTGAAGCGGCGATGATCCAATTAGGTTTGACTGGTGTAGGTCCGGTTAAAATAATCGTCAAAGGGCATGTAGAAAAGACACAGCCTGAGAATGGTGAAGGAAACGGAGCCAGTGAGCAGAGGGCGTTGCCTGCTAATTCACCTACAACCAAAATTGCCGTGGTTTCGGTTGTTTTTCTCACTTTAGATGCGACTTTAGCTGAAAGACGTTTACGGGATTTGAAAGCCAGCGACCCCAGCAGTTGGTATATGGTCTACAGTTGCCCATGGGACACGGATTTGACCACGTTGGCTCACTATCCCTCAGTCGCAGTGACGGCAGAAGATTTTCAATAAAATGAGGAAACCATTTCGGAGCAAAAGAAGTGGTTTCCTTGTTTTTTAGTAGTGAAAATGGCCGGCGCTTTGCTATTGATTAACAAAAACAGCAATACTTTTCCCTTAAATGCTATTTAAGTACATTATACTTAAATGTTTGCCTAATCTGGTGGCTTTCTGATATGATGAAGCAAAGATTGGTTGGCCGCTACCAAAAAAGTAGCGGTAAATTTTTGATTTGGATTGAAAGCGCTGTTATCTTTGCTCCAGATCAACTACCAATCATCAATCATCAGAAAGGGTGTTTGCAGATGTACAAAGCAGCGGAAAAACGTTATGACGGAGTGCAGGTGCGTCATGCCGGGGATACGGGGCTGATGTTGCCACCGATTTCCTTGGGGCTCTGGCGTCATTTTGGGAGTCGCGATCCATTGCGTGAGCGACGAGAAGTTATTTTAAAGGCCTTTGACAAAGGCGTCTTTCACTTTGATTTGGCGAACAATTACGGCAATGATGGTGCCGATTTTGGCTCCACAGAGTCCCTGTTTGGCGAAATTATCAAGCAAGATTTGGGGCCGTATCGCAACGAGCTGGTGATTTCTTCCAAGGCCGGCTACGAGATTCACGATGGCCCTTTTGGTATCGGCACCTCCCGCAAGTCGTTGTTGCAAGGCATTGACGATTCGTTGCGGCGAATGAATCTGGATTACGTAGATATTTATTACGCTCACCGTTACGACGACCGCACGCCGATTGCCGAAACCGTCAAGGCGCTAGATGATATCGTGCGTCAAGGCAAGGCCCTCTACGTCGGGGTGTCCAACTATGAAAAACCCCAGCTACAAGAAGCCATCGCGTTATTCAAAGAGTTGAAAACACCTTTTGTTTTGGATCAGATGAGTGCCAATATGCTAAAAAATGAACCAGAAGAAACCGGACTATTACAGGTTTTACAAGATGCCGGTGCCGGTCTGATTGCCTATGGCCCACTGGCGGAAGGCTTGTTGTCAGAGCGTTATTTACAAGGAATTCCTGACACGGTAGCGTTGCATCGCACCAACAAAGACTTGCTGGATCAAGGCAAGGAAGTTTTGGTCCAAAAGCTCAATGATTTGAACAACGTTGCCAGCCAAAGAGGCCAAACCCTCAGTCAGCTAGCGTTGGCTTGGTTGTTGAAAGATCCGGTGGTCACTAGCGTCATCATTGGGACCACCAGTGTCGAGCATTTGGAAGACAACTTAAAAGCTGCGGAAAATCTCACCTTTAATGGTGGCGAAATCGCAGCCATCGAAGGCATTTTGGCTCGGTAAAACCCGAGCAGTTGGCTGAAGATGTCCTTATAAAATAACCAAGTAAGCAGGCTAGCTGTGGGCAGGCGGGCCTTGCTAGCTTGGTTTTTTTCTGTCGATTTGGCTAGTCTTTTGAGGAGCGGCTTGCTACAATTAACAAAAGATAACTTGCGAAAGAAGGCGTGATTTCCATGGATAATGCTGATGAAAACTTGATGATCCGATCAATTCAAGTGGCGGATTTGCCTGAACTATGGGCCCTTAGTTATGGTCCCAAAGCGGATTTGGAGTGGCTGAAATATAACGGACCTTACTTTTAAGACCCGCTTCAAGACTGGCAAACCTATCGAGAAGGTTGGGGACAGAAGGCCTTGGACAATCCCTTACGTCGCGGAATCCAGTGGCAAGGTGAGTTAGTGGGAGAGGTTTCTGCTTATTGGTCAGATGGTGACTTGCGGCAGTGGTTGGAGATCGGCATTGTGCTTTACGATCGCCAGTGTTGGGGGCAAAAAATCGGCGAGAGGGCGTTGAAGTTGTGGCTGACGGAACTTTTTAACCGATTTGACTATTTGCCTCACATCGGTTTTACCACCTGGTCTGGTAATCCGGGAATGATGCGGCTAGGAGACAAAGTGGGGATGCAAAAAGAAGGCGTGATTCGTCAGGTGCGCTATTGGCAAGGGCGCTACTACGATTCTGTGAAATACGGCCTTCTGCGGGCGGAATGGCAGCAGTGGCAAACGAGTTGAAGCAGGGAGAAATAAAAAAAAATGGTTGTGATATTTGCCTTATGGTTCTTGGTATTTTATTGCTGGAAACATTTGAAGATTTATAATCGTTCTTAGCCAGTCGAATGAGCCTTCTATGCCTAGAGGATTTTGAATAATTAAGATGGAATTGGAGATAAATGTAGCTGATTGTAAACTAATGTATACGTTTATTCGGTTTTGTGGTATAATGATAGGGGATTAGGAGGGATGATAATGGCAACCATCAGAATTGACGATGATTTGAAGCATGAGGCAGATAAAATGTTTGATGAAGTTGGCATGAACACATCTGTTGCAGTAAAAATTTTTTTGACGAAATTTGTAAAAACCGGTAAATTTCCTTTTGATATTGAAACGTTATCTTTTAAACCTACTGCTGAAACGGCGCAAGCTTTTAAAGAAACGGCTAAATTGATTGAACAAAAAGACTTAGCGAATAATGAAGATTTAGACAGCTACTTTGCCAGAATGAAAAAAGAAGCAGCTGAGGAATCCCATGTTGAATTATAAAACGACGACACGCTTTGATAAAGATGTCAAAAAGTTGATTAAGCAAGGAAAACCTCTAAGAAAGCTACAAAAGGCCATGGAGTTGTTGATTAATGAAGAAGAATTAGGGGGAGAGTATCAGCTTCACCCCTTGGAACCCAAAAATTAAATTCCCAAACGTTGGGATATCCACATAGGTGGAAGGAACAGCGATTGGGTTGTTATTTTTTATTATTATGATCAAACCATTATTTTTGAAAGAACTGGCAGTCATTCTGAGCTATTTAGATAATTTCGTGAACGGATTAAAAGGTCCTCTTTTAAAAACGAGGCTCTTTTTTTGACCAAAAATGTAAAGACTTATTGACATCCTGTAAGGGATTCATTACACTCTAAAAGTAATGACTTGTTTACATAAAGAAACGAGGTGATGACTTTGATTAAAAATCGGATCAAAGTTTTGCGGGCAGAGCGGGACTGGACTCAAGAAGAGCTGGCGCAGCGGGTCGGGGTTTCTCGGCAAGCGATAATCTCCATTGAAAAATACAAATACACGCCGTCTTTGGAGTTGGCTTTTACGATTGCCAAAGTCTTTCAAGTAGCCATCACCGACGTATTTGCACAGGAGGCGGAAAAGGATGAATGAATTTACCAGAATGCTTGCCATGTTTGCTTTGGCGGCGGTGTCGCTTTTTGCGGCGAAATATGAAGACAGTAGGCGCCGAGCCAATCAAAATGACGAACGCTGGCAAGCGGTAACTGCTAAAGCCGATGCCCTGACCTTGCATGCCATTATGATTGTCGCGGTGGCGGTGATGGCTTTGTTGACGCTGGGTAGCTTTGGCTTTGTTCAGCGGATTGGACTGATCCATCAATGGTCACAAGCCCAACAGTTATTGCCAATCTTGTTTGGTCTGCTATATCTAGCGCCTTTTGCTATTTTTGCTTTTCGCACATGGGCCTTGATGCACTTTGATAAAACCTTGTAGGCAAAAGGTGGCTGGGGGATTGCCAAGCTCTCCTGGCTATGCCACAATAGAAAAAGTTTGAAGCAAGAAATACTGGAGGAACAATGGCATGATGATCTTGTTTATTTGTATGATGATACTAGGTGGAGCAGCGTTATATTTTGCGACGAAACCAGAAGTGGGCTTTGGGTATAAAGGCTTAGCTTACAAAGCATTAGGTAAAAAAGTGTGGTGCTTTTCAAACCGGCTGTGTGGTATTTTGTTATTGGTGGTCGGTGTCGGGGGAAGTATCAGCTATTTTGCCTTAAATCAACCCAGCAATCGCCGCTTTTTCTGGGCGGGGTTATTGGCCGCTCTTCTATGTTTTTTAATTAGTGATTTAGTGACGATTCAACGTTTTAAAAACAAATAAAAAAGGCGGTTCCTCCCAAACTTTTTCTGGGAAGAACCGCTTTTTACTTAGTGGTTTCTAAACAATACTCATCCCGCCGTCGACCACTATAAATTGACCGGAGACATAAGAGGACATGTCGCTGGAGAAATAAAGAATGGTACCGTTGAGTTCGCCTCGTTTTCCTGGACGCCCCAGCGGATTTTGGTAGTTGTAGCTGTTGAGGAAGTCCTCTGATTTAAAGAGGGTGTTTTCGGTCATTTCTGATTCAAATAACCCAGGACCGATGGCGTTGACCGTGATATTATAACGACCATAAGAAGCAGCCATTCCTTTAGTTAGGCCTAAAACGGCAGCTTTTGAAGCGTTATAAGAATGGCGGATGAAGACGTCTTGTTTGTCAGCGATAACGGCATTGATGGAGGCAATGTTGATGATTTTGCCGTAATTTTGCGCCATCATGTAAGGGACCGCGTATTTTGAAGCCAAGAAAATCCCTTTCACATTGGTATCCATGGACTTATCCCAGTCCGCTTCTGACAATTGATGCACGCCGCCACGGACGGCTACCCCTGCGTTGTTTAGCAAAATGTCGATGCGCCCAAAATGATCATGGACCGCGGTGATTGCCGTTTTGACACTGGTTTCATCGGTGACGTCGCATTTGTGGATAAAAGTATCCACGCCAGCTTCTTGCAATTTTCTAGCGACATCTGCTAACTTTTCTTCTCGCCGCGCCAATAAGGCAACCTTGGCGCCGTTTTTCCCGTAAGCTCGGGCCGCATCCGCCCCCAAACCACTGGAAGCCCCCACGACTACAGCAACTTTCCCCTTGATATCAAACAATGAACTCCACTCCTTACTCAATATTTTGTACTGATTTTTCAAAGTGCGAAAAATCAATTTGATACTCGTGCCGTATACCATTGGACTAAGGCGAAGACCGCCAAGTCCAACTGGTAGTTTTATTTGTGTTATTTGTTACAAGGCCATCATACGCCTAACCTAACAAATTGTAAACGTATTCAAAAAAGTTTTTGGTTTCTTTTGACGAATTGGTTATTACGCCAACCAGCCACCCGGGAAAAAGAAACTTTTCATCAAACTTTCCAACATTTTTCTTAACCCTTGCCACAAACCTCAACAAATCCGCTGTTTTCGTGTATAATATGTAATGGATGCTTAGGCATGTGATTGACCAATCTGTAAGTGAGCTGTGTCTCCCTCTCGTAGCGACCGGCTGCCTCAGATAACTTAGTATAACAATAACCTCGCAACAATTTTCAAGACTGAGACTGTCCCTTGAGGATTTTCCGCGGCCTGTGAAAACAAACCAGAACCCATTTTTCACCCTAGTGGTAGGGGGATTGGCTTTTCCGGCCCTCAAGAAAATCTCTTCGCATGGTCTGCTGTCGGCAATTGGCGCGACAAATCAAAGAAAGAATAGGTGAGATTTTTGAGCGACATCAAGATTATTCCCTTGTCCGGTGTCCGGGAAAATGGGAAAAATATGTATTTAACAGAAGTAGATGGGGATATTTTCATTTTTGACTGTGGTCTGAAATATCCTGACAATGAATTATTGGGGATCGACACTGTGATTCCTGACTTTACGTATTTAGAAGAAAATGCTGAGCGAGTGGTGGGGGTCTTCTTGACTCACGGTCACGCCGATGCAATCGGGGCCTTGCCTTATTTGTTGGAACGGGTGGAAGTGCCGGTGTTCGGGACGAAACTGACCATCGAATTGGCCAAAATCAATGTTCACAAAAATGAAGGTACCAAGAAATTTAAGGATTTCCATGTGATCGATGAACATACGGAAATCGATTTTGGCACTGGAGTGGTCAGCTTTTTCCGCACTACCCACTCGATTCCTGATTCGGTAGGGATTAGTTTGAAAACTGCAGAAGGCAACATCGTCTACACTGGCGATTTCAAGTTTGACCAAGGGGCAGTGCCACTGTATCAAACGGATTTTGCCCGTCTGGGAGAAATCGGCAAAGAAGGGGTTCTGGCGTTATTGTCCACGTCTTCCAATGCCGAAAATCCTGCACCAGTGGCTTCAGAGCGGACGATCGGCGAAGAAGTGTCCGACACCATCCAATTTTGGGAAGGGCGGATCATCGTTGCTATGGTGGCCTCCAACTTGCAACGGGTGCAACAAGTCCTAAACGCCGCCCATAAAGCTGGCCGCAAAGTTGTCTTAACCGGTCAAGATTTCGGTCGGATTTTGCGCACCGCCATGAAACTGGGTAAGCTAGAAGTGTCGGAAGAAGACATGTTCATCACCCAAAAAGAAATGAAAAAATACCCGCCAGAACAGTTGATCATCATGGAAACCGGACGGATGGGCGAACCGATCAAAGCCTTGCAAAAAATGGCGAACGGCACGCATCGGACATTGCGGATTCAAGAAGGGGATTTGGCTTATATCGCCACTACCCCTACCACCGCTATGGAAACCAGTGTCGCCAAAACCGAAGATATCGTCTTCCGAGCAGGCGGGACTGTCAAACAAATTTCCGATAATCTGCGGGTTTCCGGTCATGCCAACCCTGATAACTTGCAGTTGATGCTCAACTTGATGCGTCCGCAGTATTTCATCCCAGTCCAAGGGGAATACCGTCAGTTGGCTGCCCATGCGGAGTTGGCGCATAAAGTCGGCATGGACTACAGCAATATTTTCATCACCGCTCGTGGCGATGTCTTAGAATACAAGCAGGGCAAATTGACTCCTGGGGGCGCTGTGCCAGCAGAAAATGTCCTGATCGATGGCATCGGTGTAGGGGATATCGGCAATATCGTCTTGCGGGACCGCAAGATTTTGTCAGAAGATGGCATCTTTATCGCTGTTTGCACCATCAATCGGCGGGAGAAAAAAATCGTTTCTCATCCGCAGATTACCTCTCGCGGCTTCGTCTATGTCAAAGCCAGCCGGGATTTGATTCGGGAAAGTGCCGACTTAGTCACGGAAATCGTGGAAAAACACCTACAAGACGACGATTTTGAGTGGGCCAAACTCAAACAAGACATCCGCGATCGGGTGGGCCGTTACCTCTTTGAACAAACTAAACGCCGCCCAGTGGTGCTACCAGTCATCATGGAAGCCACCCAACGGAACAATAAACGACGTTAAGCTCTGACTCTTTAAACACCTTATCCTGTTTTGGCAGATAAGGTGTTTTTTATAGCCAAACGCAATGAAGCTTGGCCTTGCAAGTGAACACAACAATTGTGCTCTCTTGAAGGAAGCTAAGGAAGCTAAGGATGCGAAATGCCCCTTGTATCCTAGGAAATGAGGGGAAATTGCTACCGGATAAGTGCTTTGCTCTGAGCTCTCCTTAATGCTCAGAGCAAAATGAAAGCTGCCGTCGCCGTCATTAGGCTGTCAACATTGACCCTACAGACTGCTTTGGGTACACTGATAGACATAAGCTTACTAAGGCTTTTAGGAGGTTTTTTCGTGAAAACAAATAAATACACGCTACGGACGATCGTCGCCGGCATCTTGGTGTACGTGATTCTTGAATTATTATTTCCGGGACTGTCGGTGATTCTGCAGGTCTTGCTGGCATTTGCTATCTTTTTTGTGCTCTTATGGTTTGTTCCGGGGATTCGTCGTTTTTTTATTGGACCTAAACAGTGAATGATAGACAAGTCTCCGAGGGCTGATTTGCAGACAGAAAGATTTTGTCATTTCACAAGAAAAATGGCAGTATACCAGTTTTAGTGATGGATAGATTCACAAAATTTCGCGGCAATTCCATGCTGTGGGACGAAGCGATAGCGCGGGGAGGTTAGCCTGGATTTAGGCGCCTCTTCGCGTTTTTATTTTCCGAAATACCTGCAAATTACCAGTTATTTTTTGTCATTTTTACTCATTTTTTCTGCTAGCTTTCAAAAAAACAGTATACTAAAGATGAGAGGGGCGCTAATAGCCTCGGAAAGTGGTAGTGGAGAAAGGAAGTGCTGTTATGAAAACCTATCAAGAAGATGCCCAAGTTCAAAAAAATCGTTGGTGGATTTTAGTGGCGGTGGCGATGTTTACCTTCATGTCGACCTTAGATACGAGTATCGTCAATATCGCCTTGCCGACGATTTCAAAGGACTTAGCGGTACCCATGAATCAAGCGGAATGGGTGGTTTCGGTTTATTTGATGATTGTTTGCTCGTGTTTGTTATTGTTTGGTAAGGTGGGGACAGTCGTGGGAAGATTAAAGTTTTTCGAGTAGGAACGCTGATTTTTGTCACGGGATCGTTCTTGTGTGGCTTCAATCAGTCTCTCGGCTTTTTGTTATTTGCCCGCATGATTCAGGGCATTGGGGCTAGCATGACGATGGCCACCAACACCGGGATTGTCACAGAGGTCTTTCCCATTCACGAAAGGGGACGGGCACTGGGAGCGATCGGCGCCTTTGTTTCCTTGGGTTCGATTGCTGGACCAGGATTAGGCGGCGTGATTTTAGCTCAGTTTACTTGGTCGTATATTTTTTGGATTAATGTTCCGATTGGCATCTTGACCATGGTGATTGCCGAGAAGTTTTTGCCAAAGGATATCACCATGAGTGGTCACAGTATCGACAAAGGAGGTTTCGTTTATTTTGCCACTACGGTGATTAGCTTTTTCGGCGGGATTTTCCTGGGGCAAGAACAAGGCTTTTTGCATCCGGTGCCGCTGGTATTATTTGCGGTGGCACTACTAGCGTTTCTTCGTTTTTTGCGAGTGGAAACCAAGGTGCGTTACCCGTTGATTTCTTTTCAAATTTTTCAAAATCGGATGTTTAGTCTGAGTTTGTTTACGGCTTTATTGATTTTTTCATAAAAACTTCTTCGTCAACGTGGTGATTCCGTTCTATTTGCAAAATGCTCGTGGTCTCAGTCCTAGCTATGCCGGCTTGTTGATGATGGTCTTTCCCTTCACGATGGTGTTGGGGGCACCGATTAGTGGTTACCTGACGGATCGTTTGGGACCGGAAATCTTGGTGTTGTGGGGGCTAGGGATTCTCGCCTTGTCTCAGTTGTTGTACGTGTTTTTGGCAATTGATTCCCCGCTGTGGTTTTATGTGGTGGGAACGGCAGCCGGCGGGATTGGCAATGCCTTGTTTCAATCCCCCAACAACACCATGGTGATGAGCGCGGTCACGAAGGAAAACTTTGGCGTGGCGGGGTCTTTGAATTCCTTTGCCCGTAATTTCGGGATGGTTATCGGGATTGCTTTGTCCACCACGATTTTGTACCAAGCCATGTCCGCCAAATTAGGAAAGAAAGTCACGACGTATATTGCTAACCGTCCGGATGTCTTCTTATTTGGTATGAAAATCACCTTCTTTGGTTCCTTTTTATTGTGTTTGGTGGCCTTTGTCTTGACCCTCTGGCGCATAAAAAAAGCCCGAAGCCGCACTGTAAAAGCTTGATATGTCTAAGCTTTGAGGAAAAAATCGACGTGAGAAACCCCTTTTTGAAGCTAGTGAAATAAAAGTTCTTATCGTTTTTCAAAAAAGATTCTTGCAATTCTGAAAAATCCTTGCTATACTTTGACACAACTTAAACAGAAAAGAGGACATGTACATGACAATACGAGCAACTTTGACATATTGGTGGAACTGGCATAGTTGACGTTGCGTGTGTGCGAAGGCATAGATGCAACTTTAGCGTAGGCGAAAAGTCATCTGTGCCGGGAAATCCCTTCAATGGACGACCGGTGAGCGAAAAAGCAAACCGGTCGTCTTTTTTGACTTTTTCGGGGCACGGGTGACTCATTAGTCTGGATTGTCTGTTTTCGAGGGGAAGCTTCTCGAAAACTTGGAGTGAAGCGAAAGGCGTAAGTCGGTACTGGACGCCGAGGCCCCTGCAAAAACTTTTTCGGGGCACGGGTGACTTGTTAGTCCGGATTGTCTGTTTTCGAGGGGAAGCTTCTCGAAAACTTGGAGTGAAGCGAAAGGCGAGAGACAGGAATGGCCAGCTCGCCCGACAAGTAGACCCCACAAAAAATCAAAAAAACTATTGGAGGAATGACTCATGGAAACAAAAGAATTGAAAGAGATGACAGGATTTTACGGTGATTTTGGTGGCCAATTTGTGCCGCCCCATATCAAGGTGGCGATGGATGAAATCGCCGCATCCTATGAAGCAGCCAAGCTCGATCCGACATTTCAGGAGGAATACCAAAGCTTACTGAAAGACTATTCCGGTCGGGAAACCCCGCTGTATTTTGCGGAAAAATTGACGCAGCAATTAGGCGGAGCAAAAATTTATTTAAAACGAGAAGACTTAAACCATTTAGGCGCTCATAAGTTAAATAACGTGCTCGGCCAGATGTTATTAGCCAAACGGATGGGCAAAACCCGCATCATCGCAGAAACCGGTGCCGGCCAACATGGGGTGGCCACAGCGGCAGCGGCGGCTCGCTTTGGCTTTGAGTGCGTGGTGTACATGGGAGCCGAAGATTGCGAGCGGCAAAAATTGAACGTCTTTCGGATGGAAATGTTAGGGGCGACGGTGGTTTCCGTGACACGAGGCACCCAAACGTTGAAAGACGCAGTGGATGCTGCGTTTGAAGACTTGATGGAAAACCTCGATGATACGTTTTACGTGATTGGCTCGGCAGTCGGCCCCCACCCCTATCCGCTGATGGTCAAGGATTTCCAACGGGTGATTAGCCAGGAATCCAAGCGCCAAATTTTGGCAAAAGAAGGACGGCTACCGGATATGGTGATTGCTTGTGTCGGGGGCGGCTCCAATGCGATTGGCTCATTTGCCGAATACCTCGATGATCCCGAGGTGCAGCTAGTGGGAGCCGAGGCCGCGGGAGAAGGCGTCGATACGCCGCGACACGCAGCTACTATGACGGTAGGGTCCATCGGGGTCTTGGACGGCATGAACACTTATGGTATCTTTGACGAAGCGGGCAAGGTGGCGCCTGTGTATTCCATCTCGGCTGGCTTGGATTATCCGGGGGTGGGGCCAGAACACGCCTATTTGAAAGACAGCGGTCGCGCCGAGTACGTGGCGATTACCGATGAGGAAGCGGTCCAAGCCTTCTTGACCTTGTCCAAAGCAGAAGGTATCATCCCCGCCATCGAAAGCTCCCATGCCGTCGCCGAAGCTTGCAAACGAGTGCCCCGCATGGCCCCTGATCAAGTGGTCATCATCAACATCTCTGGTCGCGGCGACAAAGATGTGGAACAAATCGCCAAATACTTGAATATTGAAATCTAGCCTCCTCTGCCGTCACTTTGAAAAGTGGTGCTATCGAAGCAAATAACATCAGCGTTCAACCTCTAGAGGAAGCTTTCCAAGGACCTCCAGAGTTTTGATAACAAACCAGAAAAAGCCGCCAGCTATAGATGGAAACATCTAGCAGCTGGGGTTTTTTCGTTTGGTGAAAGGCTTTTCAACATGGTTATAACGTGTTATAATGTTAACGTAAGAAAGGACGTGGACCAGATGGGTGAACTGAAAATCCGCAAGATTGGCAATTCCTTGGGGGCGATTTTTCCTAAAGATTGGGAGCTAAAAGAAGGCGATATCCTAACTTATGAGAAAAAGGGCAATGGCTATCTCTTGGATACTACGGAAACCGCCCGTGAACATGACCGCCAATTAATTGAGGAAAGCTTTGCCGAGTATGAGGCTGCCAAGATGGTCTCTGAGGATCAGCTGAAGGAGCGCTTTGGCAAGTATGGTTGGGGGAAGTGAGATGGCGGTTTTTACGATTGGGTATACTCAGCAGTTTTACCAGAGTTTAGCGGAGTTGGTCAGCTGGTGGGAAGAGGAGCTGTTATTTACTGAGGCGGAGATTTCCCGTTTTGTGACGTTGATTTATGAGAGTTTACAGAAGGTCAGACACTTTCCGCAGATGTACCCTGAAGTTTCTGAAGTGTATGGTTTTACTCAGCCGACGCATCGGATCGTTATCGGCAAGGCGTTGGCACTGTTTTATCGGGTAGATGAAGCGCGGCAAGTGATTGTGGTGGGTCGGATTTTCCAAACGAAACAGTTGAAATTGCAGTTTTAGCAGTGCTTAAAAGAGAAAAGGGAAGAGCTTTGATGGCGACGATTACTGTTTCAGTGACCGCGCAGAAAAAGCATGGTTACAACAACTAGCAGTTTTTCATGGCATCAGTCTGTCAAACTTGTTATTGACTTATTCCATCGATCAGTAGCAGGACTGGTACGATAGCCAAATTGCTAACGTGGCGTATAAATCTTGGAAAAACCAAGGCGGCGAGAGCGTTGGAATGGCAGAAGTTTTGCGATTGTTTGACAATCCGGACAGAAAATAACGGAAGCGAGAGTTGTATCAATTAGCAGTAGAGGCTGTGTGATCAATAAGCAAATGTGGGAGTGTGTCGTCAAGGGTTTAGCAGCTAAATCAAGGTGACACGCTGTTTTTTTTCAATCCTCTACCAACATCATTTTTTACCCCAACGAAAGTATTCAGCAGACTACGTCAGTCAGACTGCTTTCTTGGTATACTATCTGTAACAAATCCAGTCGATTAAGAAGGCTAATTACAGTTGAGTAAAATATATAAATACCTATAAATATATTATTTATAATATCGATATTTGGTATAATCATATTGAGGTGAAGATTATGACTATGTATTCGATAGGAGAATTTGGAAAACAAATAGGCGTAACGCCGCAAACATTGAGAAATTGGGATAAAAAAGGTGAGTTAAAGCCTGCTCATGTCTCACAGGGTGGGACTCGTTATTATTCTGAAGAACAACGAAATCAATTCCTAGGAATCGCTGGAAGAAAGAAACCAAAGAGAATAAGCATCGGTTATTGTAGAGTAAGTTCAAATAAACAAAAAGATGACTTGGAACAACAGATAGAGAATGTTAAAACTTACATGATTGCACGAGGGTATCAATTTGACATTATTCAAGATATCGGTAGTGGAATCAACTACAACAAAAAAGGATTAACCCAATTAATTGACAGAATTACCAATGGAGAAATAGACAAGGTAGTGGTTCTGTACAAAGACCGCTTAATCCGTTTTGGTTATGAACTTATTGAAAATCTTTGTAATAAATATGGCACAGAAATAGAAATTATTGACAATACAGAAAAGACGG
The DNA here is from genome assembly GCF_009933255.1 of Enterococcus diestrammenae. GTDB lineage: Bacteria > Bacillota > Bacilli > Lactobacillales > Enterococcaceae > Enterococcus_C > Enterococcus_C diestrammenae. The sequence goes on from NZ_MAEI01000054.1 coordinate 425,938, forward strand.
AAGAACAGGAATTAGTCGAGGACTTAATTCAAATTGTTACTTTTAGTTGCCGGTTACAAGGAAAACGAGGAAATAAAGCTAAGGAGATGATTAAGGAGTTGATGGAAGATGATACGAGCCAAGAAAGTAAGACTACGCCCGACTAAAGAACAAGAAAAACAACTATGGCAATCGGCTGGAACTGCTCGATGGATTTTTAACTGGACGTTGAAAATGCAAGAAATGAATCATCGGTTCGGCGGAAAGTTTATTAGTAATAACGACTTACGCAAGCACATCACAAAAATGAAAAAGCGTCCAAAATATATGTGGTTGAATAAAGTATCAAATAATATTGCCAAACAGGCAGTGAAAGACGCGTGTGATGCCTACAAAAAATGGTTTGATGGGATGACGGGCAAAAGTCATTTAAAGGCTGAAAAACCACGATTCAAGTCAAAAAAGAAGTCGAAACCAGCTTTTTATAATGACAACATCAAGCTGAAAGTGAAGTCAAAATCAATTTTACTTGAAAAAATTGGTTGGGTAAAAACCAGCGAACAAATCCCAATGAACACAAAGTATTCCAATCCACGAATTAGTTTCGATGGAAAGTATTGGTATATTTCAGTTAGTATTGAGGAAGATAAACCAGTGCAGAACTTAACAGGTGAAATACTGGGGATTGACCTTGGCATCAAAGATTTAGCCATTGTTTCCAATGGCAAAGTCTACAAAAACATTAACAAATCAAGCAAAGTTAAAAAACTTGAGAAACGCTTACGTCGGTTACAGCGCAACGTTTCTCGGAAATATGAGAAGAATAAGGAGGGAAACCGATTTGTCAAAACGTGTAACATCTATAAATTAGAAAATAAAATTCGGCATACACATCGAAAACTAGCGAATATTCGTCAGAACCATTTACATCAAACAACAACGGAGATAGTGAAAACCAAACCATCAAGAATCGTTGTAGAAACCTTGAATGTAAAAGGAATGATGAAAAATAAATACTTAGCAAAATCAGTTGCACAACAAAAATTCTATGAATTCAAGCGACAGCTTCAATATAAATGTGAAAATTATGGTATTGAATTAGTAGAAGCAGGTAAGTTTTATCCAAGTTCTAAGCTATGCCATGAATGTGGGCACAAAAAAGTAGACTTAAAACTATCTGATCGTATCTATCACTGTGAAGAATGCGGCTATACAGCGGATAGAGATTATAATGCAAGTCTGAATTTAGCTAGTTATAGTGCGTAATCTATGAGCTTCTACTGAGACAGAAACGTAGATATGTAGGATTCGTTGTATCCGAATTAACGCCTGCGGAGTGTTATAGCAAACGAGAGTAGCGAGCAAATGGCAAAATCGGACACGTAGAAACAGGAAATAAACATAAATCTGACAACATTTATAGTTGGTTAGAAATATTTATAGATTTTTGGCAACGGTGCAATGATGAAAGTAAAGAAGCCCACTTCCCTTATCCGGGTGATAAAGGGATTTATTCGAATTCTCCCTTTTGTCAATACCAGCAGCGACACGTTTGGACGAAATGCCAATGGCTACCTCCATTCACAGGCACAGCGCTTAAAACAAATTGAACGAGAACGGGAAAGAGAGCGGGATCATTATTCCTAAAGCTTAACCTGTAAGTGCTTGTCAGCTAATTTCAGACAATTTGGAAAAAGTTTATAGAAAAATCTGGCAAGATATTGTCACAATGGGTATTTCGCACTGCGAGCCATTTAAAGAGTGCCATTTAAAAAAACAAAAGTTACCGGCTATTGTTGCGAGCAACTCTGTCGGTAGCTTTTTTATTGACTTCACAAAGTATCACTTGTTGAAATGAAGACGTAACCGACACAAGCTGAAGAATATCAGGTGTTCCTTCCCCAAAGCATTCTCTCTGTCCGTTTTGCTGTTTTATCTGTTATAATGAAACTGTTACAGTAAGGTCTCGTTGACTAGTTATTTCAGGCAAGTGATGGTCAAAAAAGCCAAGACTTAGAGGAGGATTCCTTCTATGAAAATCACATATCATGGTCACTCAGTGGTTTCCATTGTGACCGAAACAGGATGCTGTATTGTGATCGATCCGTTTTTTACCGGCAATACTTTAGCCGATATCCCTGCGGAGGCGGTCCAAGCAGATTATATCCTGATTACCCACGGCCATTCCGATCACATCGGGGATATGGTGGCGATTGCCAAAGCCTGTGAGGCGACGGTGGTGGGGATGGTGGAAGTCTGCCATTATGCAGAAACTCAAGGGGTGAAAAAGACCCACGGCATGAATATCGGTGGTCGCTTTACCTTTCCTTTTGGACGAGTGAAGCTGGTGTCGGCGCTGCATAGTACCGGACTAGAAGTGGCGGGCCAGATGGTTTATATGGGAGAAGCAGCTGGTTTGATTTTGGAAATCGAAGGCAAAACCATCTATCACGCGGGGGATACGAGTTATTTTCGCGATATGGAATTGATCGGCGAGTACTTCGAGGTGGATTTGGCCTTCTTGCCGATTGGCGATAATTTTACCATGGGGCCAGCCGAAGCGGCGGTGGCGGCAGCCAGTATCCAGGCGAAAAAAGTTGTGCCGATTCATTACAATACCTTCCCAGTGATCCAACAAGATCCGCAACAATTTGTGGGCATGTTGGAAGCGTCGGTGGGAGAAATCATGCACCCCGGCGAAACCGTGACTTTATAATCTTTCAAACCGGATGTAGCAAGCAAACGGCCATTAACCTATAGAAAAGAGTTGACTCTGTTGGCAACAAAACACGACCTGATTTTAAACCATATCGAAAGTCTACCCATCGGCGACCGGATCTCGGTGCGGGGGATCGCCAAAGCGCTAAACGTCAGTGAAGGGACGGCATACCGGGCCATCAAAGACGCGGAAAATATCGGCTTGGTGTCCACCATTCAGCGGGTGGGAACGATTCGTATCGAACGAAAATTAAAAAAACATATTGAACGCCTAACTTTTGGCGAAGTGGTCCAAATTATTGAAGGGGACGTCTTAGGTGGCGCAGACGGGCTGAACAAAGTCTTGAACAAATTTGTCATCGGAGCCATGAAAGAAGAGGCCATGGAGCGTTATATTACTCCGGGTTCCTTGATGATTGTCGGCAACCGAGAAGAAGTCCATCGCTTGGCCTTGGAACATGGGGCGGCCGTCTTGATTACCGGTGGTTTCGGGACATCGGCGGAAATTGCTCGCCTGGCAGACAAGGTAGCGATGCCGGTGATGAGTACCACCTATGATACCTTTACCGTGGCGACGATGATCAACCGGGCGTTATCTGACCAGTTGATTAAAAAAGATATCATGTTGGTGTCTGATATTTATGTGCCTTTGGAAAAGACCTTGTACTTAAACAGCCAAGACACGGTGAAAGATTACAAAAAACTCGCTGACCGCAGCAGTCATTCCCGCTTTCCGGTGGTGAATCGCAGCATGCGCCTCGTGGGAATCGTCACCGCTAAAGATATCTTGGAAAAATCCGATAAGCTGACCATCGAAAAAGTCATGACCAAAGACCCGAATTTTGTCAAACGGGAAATGAGTGTCGCCTCCGTCAGTCACCAGATGATCTGGGATGGCTTGGAAGTGATGCCGGTGGTTTCCGATGATTTGAGTTTGGTGGGCTTGGTTTCTCGGCAAGATGTCATGAAGGCGATGCAGCTGGTGCAGCGGCAAACCCAGATGTCAGATACCATCAGCGACCAGATTACCGGTGAGATTCAGCTGATCGATCACGATGGCGACGGCAAGAAAAAAGAGATGCCGGAGTTTCTTTTTACCGTCTCGCCCCAGATGGTCAATGAAGTCGGCACGATTTCCATGGGCGTGCTGAATGAAGTGGTGGCCAATGCCGTCAAACGTACGTTGTATTTCAATCAACGCCGCAACACCTGGATTGAACAGATCAATCTACATTATTTCCGCTTGATTCAGCTAGAAAGCCAGTTGGTGATTCGCCCGCGGATTTTGGAATTAGGCCGGCGTTCGGCAAAGTTGGACATCGAGATTTACATCGAAAACACGTTGGTGGCCAAAGCCATCGTGGTCTGCCAAGTTTTGGAACGCCCCTAAGTTGCACGAGAAAATTTGAAATGAGGAACATCTAATGAGCAGTATTCGACAAGAAATTTTACAAGCCATCAAAGACTACGATCGCATCATCATCCATCGCCACATGCGACCAGATCCCGATGCCCTCGGTTCCCAAGTGGGGTTGGCCGAAGTCTTACGGGCCAGTTTTCCCACAAAAGAGATTTACCAAGTCGGCGGCCCCGTGGAAGGGCTGGACTATTTGGCAGAAATGGATGAGGTAGCTGATCATCTGTACCAAGGCGCCTTGGTGATTGTCACCGATACCGCCAATTCTCCCCGGATTAGCGATCAGCGTTTTGAATTTGGGGAACGACTGGTGAAAATCGATCACCACCCCAATGACGAACCCTATGGCGATTTGGTGTGGGTCAATACCAAAGCTTCCAGCTGTAGTGAGATGGTTGCGGATTTTGCCTTATCTTTTCCAGAAGAACTGGTAGTCAATCAAGCGGCCGCCCGCCTGCTGTATGCCGGCATCGTGGGGGACACCGGTCGCTTCTTGTATCCGGCGACCACCGCCCATACGTTGGCGATTTCCGGACGGCTATTGGAATACGGTTTTGACGCGGCGTTGCTCAATCGTCAGCTGCAACAGATTTCCTTGAAAGTTGCTCATCTATCCGGCTACGTCTACCAGCATATCGAAGCCGATGACAATGGCGCGGGCCAAGTGATTTTGCCACAGGAATTGCTGGAAAAATACGGCGTCGTGGATTCGGAAACAGCCGCTTTAGTGCCGTTACCAGGCACGGTGGATAGCATTTTGGCTTGGGCCCTCTTTGTCTGGCAACCAGAAGGCTACTACCGCGTGCGCCTACGTTCAAAAGGCCCAGTGATCAATGAAATCGCCAAACGACACCACGGCGGCGGCCACCCATTAGCTTCGGGGGCCAATGCGCGAGATCTTGACGAAGTTGCCGAAATCTACAGCGAAATCCAAGACTTGTGTCGTAGGTTTAAAGAAGAACAAGCAGCGGCGCCAGAAAACTAGGGCGCCCAGCCAGTATGTATAGGAAAGTATCGTAAAAACGTCCAAAGACTCAGGGTGGTCTTTGGACGTTTTTTATAGATGACGGCTTATAAAATTTATGCGCTATACAGGCTAATGTCTCCCGCTATCATAGTGATGTTACGAAAAAGGTGAAATTTAGCCCCGCAAGAATTGGGTTGACGGTAACAAGGACCGCTTGACCTTTAAGGCTTGCCCCTCTTCAGGAAGCGTCTAAAAAGCTTTCCTAACGTATTTTTTCTACTTTTCCCGATGTTTTTAGATCATTTGCCACGGCTTCCTTCATTTCATCAAATGCTTGCTGGCTAGTTGTGATGTTTAAAATGAACTGGACGGCTTCTTCTTGTGTAAATTTCGTGGTATACCCATTCATCATAAATAAGGTGAGCATCGCCACGAGGGCGGTGCGCTTATTGCCGTTTTGAAAGGGGTGCCTTTTCGCTAGATTGATAGCTAAAATCGCAGCTTTATCATGGATTGTTGGGTATAAGGCTTCACCAAAAACCTCTTGTTGCGGTTGATTTACCGCCATATCCAAGGCGGCTGCGTCCTTGATCCCGATTAGCTCCCCTGAAGAAACGGTTGTAATTAGTTTGGTGTTGATTTTTACGATATCTTTTACTGTCAAATATCTCATAAGTCAACCAAATCCTTGATAGCTTTCTCGTATTGCACCATCACGGAGTCGACAATGGCATCCACATCAACTTCATCTTCCGCTTTGACAATTTTTACAGAGCCGTCCGTTTCAAAAAGATAACGAATCGATTCGCCAGTTTTCAAATTTAGCTTCTCCTTGACTTCGAGGGGAATGGTGGTGACATCACTATTTCCTGATTTTCGCACCTTATATTTTTTATCGGTATCTACATGACTCATAGTAATCACATCTCCTTTTTGGATATACTTTATTATAATGTATCTATTCGTGATAGTAAATCGCTTTTACCAGGTAAGGGAAATTGGCAAAAATAGCAGACTTCGAATGCCGATGAAGAACATCAAATATCCAGCTTTTCCCCAAAAAGTGCTTAAGCTTTTTGGCGAAAAGCTTTTTTTATTACGCAAAAAATCTCTTTCATGTTCCAGAAACCTTACAAATTTTCTGATTAGGAAGAAATCCCTTGTTCTATCAAGGCTTTGATTTACTTCGCCCTTTGATAGTTGTTCGCTGTAACATTTAAAAGGGGGTTTTTCGAAAAATCTTTGGTGTTGGTAATATAGCCCTGCTGTCTTTGTGAAGATATAATCAAGCCATCAAGAAAGTGGAGGTAGCAAGATGGTTCCCAAAATTGTAAAAATGGAAGTCGTACCAGTAGCCGGCTATGACAGCATGCTGATGAATCTCAGTGGTGCCCACGGTCCTTACTTTACACGGAATATCGTGATTTTAACTGATGATCAAGGACGCACCGGGTTAGGGGAAGTTCCTGGAGGCGAAAAAATTAGAACAACTTTGGAAGCGGTTCAAGAGTTAGTCGTGGGCCGACCGGTTGGCGAATATAAAAACATTGTAAAAGACATTCAAGACAAATACAGTCAGCTAGATGAAGGCGGTCGGGGAGCCCAAACCTTTGACTTGCGGACGACGGTGCATGTGATGACCGCGGTGGAAGCACCTTTGTTGGACTTGTTAGGCCAGCACTTAAACGTCCCTGTGGCGGCTCTTTTAGGGGATGGTCAAGTACGGGAATCCGTGAAGTTCTTAGGCTATTTGTTCTATGTGGCGGATAAAAACAAAACCGACTTGCCTTATTTGGAACATGATGATGACTCCGATGCGTGGGGACGTTTGCGCCGGGAAGAGGCGATGACGCCAGAAGCGATTGTGGCTTTGGCGAAAGCGGCCCATGAGCGTTATGGCTTTGAAGATTTCAAACTAAAAGGCGGCGTGTTACCGGGACCAGAAGAAGTCAAAGCAGTACGGGCCTTGAAAGAAGCCTTTCCAAATGCCCGCATCACCTTGGATCCTAATGGCGGCTGGTTGTTGAAAGACGCATTGGAATATGCTAAAGACTTAAAAGATATCGTAGCTTACGTGGAAGATCCATGTGGGGCGGAAGGCGTCTTTTCCGGTCGGGAAACGATGGCAGAATTCCGACGCCTGACTGGTTGTCCGACAGCAACCAATATGGTGGCAACCGATTGGCGGGAGATGAAAGCTTCCATTCGTTTGGATAGTGTGACGATTCCGTTGGCGGATCCGCATTTTTGGACGATGCAAGGTAGCGTGCGGGTGGCGCAAATGTGTCACGATTTCGACTACACATGGGGCGTCCATTCCAACAATCACTTCGATATTTCCTTGGCAATGGTGGCCCACACTTGTGCCGCAGCGCCAGGTGAAGTCAATGCTGCCGATACCCACTGGATTTGGCAAGATGGCCAAGGCTTGACCAAGCACTCACCAGAAATCCATGACGGAGCGATTGCCGTTCCTAAAGATGTTCCAGGGCTAGGCTTGGAATTGGATCGGGAAAAATTGGCCGCGGCTCATGCTTTGTATTTGGAAAAAGGCCTCGGTGCCAGAAACGATGCCATCGCCATGCAGTACTTGATCCCTGGCTGGGAGTTTGATCCAAAACGGCCATCTTTGGTGCGTTAACAAGCTAGGCTGTCAGGGGCCGGCCGCGACGGTGCGGCTAGCCCGTGAAGTCCTAGATGGAGAGAGGAAATGACGAAATGAAGTTTGAGATAGAGAAGATCAAAGGGATTATCGTGCCCTTGATTACCCCGGTGGATGCCGAGGAAAAAATCGATGAAACCCGCTTGCGAAAAATCGTCAACCACGTGATTGATCACGGTGTTCACGGCATTTTAGCCTTTGGTAGTAACAGCGAGTTTTACATGTTTGAAGACGAGGAAATGGTGCAAGCCACCCGCATCATTTGCGAGGAAGCCAATGGTCGGGTGCCGGTCTTCTTCGGAATGGGCAAGATTCGCACCAGTCACAGTGTGGCGCTAGCGAAAAAAGCGGCGGAACTGCCAGTAGCTGGGATTTCCATTTTGCAACCGATGTTTATCAAACCCACTGACGAAGCCTTGTACAACCACTTCCGGAAGATTGCGGAAGCCGTACCCGAAACCATGGTCCTACTCTATAACAATCCTGGACGAGCTGGTTACACTATGAGTTTGCCAGTCGTTCGTCGTTTGGCTCATGATGTGGCCAATATCGTGGGGATGAAGGATTCCAGCGGTGACGTGACTTACTTAAGTGAAGTCATCCGCCAAAACCAAGACGTGGACTTCCGGGTGATGGCGGGAAAAGACACGATTGTCTATCCAGCCTTGGCAGTGGGAGCAGTGGGGAGCGTTTGTTCCACCGCCAATATGTACACCGAGTTGGTGGCAGGCATTTACGACAAATTTGTCGCGGGGGATCTTAAAGGAGCCTTGGAGAATCAATTCAAATTGAATCCGATTCGGTTATCCCAAGATGCCGCCAGTTTCCCGGCAGCCACCAAAGATATGGCCAACTTGATGGGCTTGGACATGGGGGCTTCGATTTTACCGACGGAAGCCACCACCGGAGTTATTTTGGAAAAGATGAAAAACGAGATGAAAGCAGGCGGCTTTTTATAAGTAGAGGAGGGACATCATGGAACCAAAAAAAATTGTGATTGCCATGGATTCCTTCAAAGGTAGTGCCACCAGCTTGGAATTGGCAGATTGGTTGGAAAGCGGGATTCACCGGGTGCAACCAGACATTCAAGTGACGAAAATACCGATTGCTGATGGTGGCGAGGGGACGATTGCGGCCTTGATGCTAGCTTTAAATGGGCGGTGTCTGACAGTCGAAGTCAACAATCCCCTCGGTGAAGCCACCAAGGCCTTCTTTGGGATCACCGACCAGCAAGTGGCCTTTATTGAAATGGCCAAAGCTAGCGGGATTACCTTGATTGAGCAAACGGAAGCCAATGCGTTGCAAGCTTCCAGCTACGGCTTAGGGCAATTGATCGTGGCAGCCCTGGATCAAGGGGCCAAGGAAATCTATGTCGGCATCGGCGGCAGTGCTACCAATGATGGTGGCGTGGGGATGGCCCAAGCGTTGGGAGTCTCTTTCAAAGATGCCCACGGACAGGAAATCGCTCCGGGGGCAGCCGGCTTGGCAGAGTTGGCTACGATTGATATTTCCCAGCTGGATCCTCGGGTGTCCCAGACAGCTTTTCACATGCTGTCAGACGTGGCCAATCCTTTGACAGGAGACAATGGCGCAATCCGCATTTACGGTGGGCAAAAAGGCTTACCGGAACATCGAATGGCAGAAGTCGATGGGTGGATGCAACAGTATCGCCAGCGGATTTCTGACTTAGTCGGGGAAGATATCGGTGCCAGAGCCGGTGCTGGCGCTGCCGGTGGGGTAGGGACGGCTTTGATGGCTTTTTGTCAGGCGGACTTTTACCAAGGTATCGACAAAATCCTCGAGCTGCTACAAGTCGAGAAGCAGATGGCTACCGCCAATGCCGTCATTACCGGCGAAGGCTTTATGGATGCTCAGAGTATCAACGGCAAAGCCCCGATTGGCATTGCCAAAATGGCGAAGCGCTATGATTTGCCGGTGATTGCCATCGTCGGCGGCGCAGCGGATGAGTTGGCACCGCTTTATGAAGCCGGCATCGATTTGGTGCTGGGGGCAGTCAATCGGCCCATGACCTTAGCAGAGGCCATGGACCATGTCAAAATCAACGTGATCAACGCGGGAGAAACAGCAGCCCGTGCATTAATGATATGAGAAAGGTGAATGAATAATGAAAGTTGGATTTGTAGGTTTAGGAATTATGGGACGTCCCATGGCAAAAAATGTCGTCAAAGCAGGCTATGAAGTGACGGTTTTTGACTTTAATCAAGAAGCGATTGACGATTTGGTGGCTCACGGCGCGAAGGCAGCTGACAGCGGAAAAGCTGCCGCCGAAGAAGCCGATGTGGTCATCACCATGTTGCCAAACTCACCAAACGTCGAAGCGGCCTTATTTGCCGAAAATGGGATTGCAGAAGGCTTGCGTCCCGGGGCGACAGTCATCGACATGAGTTCCATCGCACCAAAAGCCAGCCAAGCCTTTGCTGAACGTTTGGCCAAACAAGAGGTGACGTTCTTGGATGCACCGGTTTCTGGTGGCGAACCTAAAGCCATCGATGGTACGATTGCTGTCATGTTAGGTGGGAACCAAGAAGTCTTCAATCGTTACGAAGAATTGTTGAACACCATGGCTTCGACTGTGACTCGTGTCGGGGAAGTCGGCGCTGGTAACATCACCAAATTGGCTAACCAAATGATCGTCGCCATCAACATCGCCGCGATTTCAGAAGCCTACTCCTTGGCGAAAAAAGCAAATGTCGATCCAGAAGCCGTCTACCAAGCAATCCGCAGCGGGTTGGCGGGCAGTACTGTCATGGATCAAAAATCCAACAAAATCTTCTCTGGTGATTTCGAACCAGGATTCCGCATCGAGTTGCACATTAAAGACATGCAAAACGTCTTGGAAACTTCTCACGCGGTCAACGTTGCGACACCATTTAGCTCTTTGGCGATGGACATCATGCAATCTTTGAAAGCACACGGCTTAGAAAAGAAAGATCATTCAGCGATTGCCAACTTCTATGAACTGATGAATGATATGAAGTTGCAAGGCTAATTGATACGCAGGCAAACGAGGACGGGCTCCCAACAACTCTTCCGTCCTCGCAAGCTTTGCGGGTTTCGCCAGCACTAGTGAACAACTTGTAACCGCTTTTATATAAAGGGTAGTATTGGTGAAACCGGCTTAAAATTTTTAGCTTCATTTGTATAGAATTTCACAATAAAAACCAAATTTGAAATTAGTTGAACGGAGGAAACACCGTGGAAAAAAATGTACAAGCGACTCCTGAAAACCCAGTTAGCGGTCAAAAAGCAGGGGGCCACAAATTAAAAGATTTCTTGAAAACCATTGGACCAGCCGTGATTACCGTCTTTTCTTGGCTAGGGGCCGGGGACATCATCAGTTCGGCCGTATCAGGCTCGACATACGGCTATGCCTTGATGTGGATTTTGGTCATCTCATTTTTGATCCGTTTTGTGATTGTAAATACCATGACGCGCTTTGAATTGATGAATATCAAAGGTGGCTCGATGGTGGAAGCTTTTGCAAGTATCAGTAAAATTTATCCAATTTTCTTAGGCATCGCGGCTTTAGTGATGGGGAACTTGACGATTGGGTATATCTTAAAAGGGGCGGGACAATCTTTAGGATGGTTCTTAGGTTTTGGCCCAGCGACGATGTGGTCAGGTATTTTAGCTGTTATTATCGTGTTATTATTAGGTCGCAGTGTCTTTGCCAAACTAGAATCCATCTTCAAAATTTTCTTGGCAGTATTGGTGGCAGTCTTCATCGCGTTGGCCATTTATTGCCAACCGGATCCAGCCGAAATCGTTCGGGGCACTTTCTTGTTCCAATTGCCAGAATCTAGCGGGACATATGATGTCATGTTGGTAGTCTTAGGTTTAGTCGGAGCCACTGCTGGTTCCTTGGCAAACTTATTCCACGGCATCAACTTGTCAGAAGGGGGCGTCCGCAACCCTGAAGACATGAAAGGGCAAACCAAGAGCTTGCTGTTTTCTGTGGTAGCTGGGGCTATTTTGGTGCTTTGTGTTTGGATCGTCGGGGCGGATATCTTGCGTCCGAATGGTATCGAAGTGAACTCCTTGCAAGACATCGGTACTGCTTTGGAACTTTACTTAGGCGTCGTTGGTGCGAAAATCTTCTACTTGGGCGTGTTCGGTGCCTTGTTCTCCGCGGCAGCAAGTTCTGCTATCGGTTTTGGCAAATTAGCCATCGCCAACTTGAATGAATTGATGCCTAGTCGGAAAGGGCGCTACGAAAAATTCCAATACGATAAAATTTATCCAATCGTAGTCATCGGTTTGATGGCAACGGCCTTCATCTGGTCCTTGCCAGCTATGCCAGGTCAAGTTTACATGACCTTGTTTGTCAACTCCTTGAACGTGGTTATCGTGCCAGCCATCGCTTGTGGTGTCTTGTATGTCACCAACAGCAAGAAATTCATGGGTGAAAACCGCAATAACCTCTTTGAAAACATCGTGTTGGCAGCAACCACCATTTTGGCGATTGTCTCAGTCTTCAAAACTTTCTTCTAAACCAAACTTTTAAACTTATCTGCCGCTGAAGGGACTTCCCTTGGCGGCCCTTTTGACGAAAAAATACCCGGTGGCGACAGTCCATGTTAAAATCGGGAGAGAGCAAACTGGAGGAACTATCGATGGCAAAAAAAGTTTACATTCCCCAAGATATCGCAGAAGTCGGCAAAACTTACTTGCAAGACCGCGGCTATGAAATCGTGATGGGTACCAGCACCGATGCTGGCACCGTCGTGGAAGAAGCCCAAGGAGCAGAAGGGGTCTTGCTGCGACTGATGCCCTTTACAAAAGAAATCATCCAGCAACTGCCAAACTTGAAAGTCATTGCCCGCCATGGCGTTGGCTTTGACAATGTGGATATAGCCAGTGCAACAGAAGCTGGCGTTTGGGTGACCATCACCCCGATGGCTAACGCAAGCTCTGTGGCTGAAACCACCTTGACTTTGTTATTAAATTTGGCCAAACGCATCCAATCTGACGTGGATCACATGCGCCAAGGGGATTTCTTCTACAAAAATCAGAACAAAGGCATGGACCTTGCTGGCAAAACAGTCGGCCTCGTGGGCTACGGCAAAATCGGTCGGGAATTTGCGCGGAAAATGGGAGCGTTGGATGTCGACGTCTTAGTCCATGACCCTTTTATCAAAGCGTGTGAATACGGCCAGTTGGTTTCCCGTGACGAACTCTTGGCAAAAGCTGATTTTGTTTCCTTGCACCTGCCTGCTACAGCTGAAACAGAAGGCTCATTTGGGGCTGCGGAATTCAAGAAAATGAAAAACAGTGCCTCACTAATCAATGTCGCCCGCGGTAGTCTGGTAGATGAACCTGCTTTGATCGCTGCTTTAGAAAACGGCGATATCGCTGGTGCGGCCTTGGACGTCTATTCCCAAGAACCATTGCCGTTGGATCATCCGTTTTACAGCATGGAAAACGTCTTGTTGACGCCTCATATCGCGTCTAACACCGTGGAAACCATGGACCGGATGGCGCTTCATGCCGCTCAAGAAATCCATCGCGTGCTTTCCGGGGGCAACCCGGAATGGCCGGTTAATCGGGTGTAAGAGTTTTGGTTTGGGGAGTTTGAAAAGTGTCATTAAATGAGTGATTTGAGGAGCAGTCTCGAAAAATCGGGCTGCTCCTCTTTTGTTTGCCCAGCATGGGC